>CAWCCU010000003.1:0-70732 GCA_963794195.1 uncultured Acidobacteriaceae bacterium | reverse complement strand
GATCGGCGCCGAAGACATGGCGTTTCCGCGCTTTAACATGATGTCGTTTTGGGTAACATTTGCCAGTTTTATCATTATGGTCGCCGCGTTTTTAGTCAGCCAAGTGACCGCCCCTCGCTGGATTGGACCACCTACGCTCCATTGAGCGCGATGGGCAAGATCACCGGCCCTGGAGGAAGAAACAGGGCAGACTCTGTGGGCGATTTCGATTGCCATATTCTGCATCGGCCAGTTGCTTATCATTATTTAAACTTCATCTCTACCACGCTTGATCTTCGCACTAAAGGCATGACTTTGATGCGCATGCCGCTATCGACTTGGGCCTGGTCGGGTCAGACTTCCTGTATCGGGTTGTTGGCCTTCGCGGTGCTGCTGCCAGCCTGCATTCTGCTTATTCTCGATCGCGTCGCCGGAACCAGCTTCTTTCATTCCGGGGGGACTGGTGGTCAACGATCAGTTGCAACCGCATTCAGGTGGATCGCCCCTGCTCTGGCAGCACCTGTTCTGGTTCTTCGGACATCCCGAAGTGTACATCGCCATTCTGCCGGCAGCAGGAATTGTTTCTCACGTCTTGATGAACAGCTATCGTGGCCGCTGCTCAGCCATAAAGTGGTCATCCATTGCATGATCGCCATTGGCTTTCTCAGCTACATGGTTTGGGCCCACCACATGTTTGTCAGCGGGATGAACCCGTTCCCTCGCTGGTGTTCTGTTTCCGACCCTGGTGATTACAATCCCGGCCACGATTTTGACGCTCATCTGGATTGGCAACCTTTATGGTTCGAGATTACAAATCACGGCGGCGTCGCTGTTTGCCCTGGGATTCGTTTCCATGTTCGTCAGCGGCGGGTCAGCGGATTTTTCCTGGACAGCCATCGCTCGACGTTTACCTTGATGCCACATATTTCGTAGTAGGGCATTCCACATGGTGATGGGCGTAGCGGCAATCTTCGGAATGTTCGCGGGAACTTATTTCTGGTTTCCCAAGATGACGGGACGAATGATGAACGAGGGCCTAAGAAAACGCATTTCGCGCTCACGTTCATCGCAACTACTCCATCTTTATGCCGTTTCAATTATCACGGCATGGCCGGAATGTTCGTCGCTATTCTTCGTTTGTCGACGATTACATGGCACCGCTGATGCCGTGCATAAATTCATTACGATTGCCGCGCTTTGCACCGGTGCCGCTCAGCTTATTTTTCTTTACAACCTGTTTCACAGCCGTTTCTGTGGGATACCCGCTGCAAATCCGTGGAATGGCACTTCACTCGAATGGAGCATGCCGTCTCCGCCTCCTTGGGACAACTTTGGCGGCAAACATCCCTTGGTTTATCACGATCCCTACCAGTACGGAGTTAAAAGCGAGCGGGCGCCGATTTCGTGATGCAGGATTCTCCCGAAAAGATTGTTGGCGAAGTTGCGGAGGGAAAAGTTTAAGACATGGCGACGACACTGCATGAACCCCCGAAGGCCGCCAGGATTCACCGCGCGTAGGCTCAGGAGCGGGAGGCGGCTGGCGAAGTCTGGTTCCGGCAGACCGGAGTTTTCGAACGACCTCTGATCACTCTCCTGAACCCTCCCGAACTGGCATCTGGGTGGGACTGGCGGCGATTGCGATGTCATTTGCCGCGTTTACCAGCGCTCTGCTGGTTCGCCAGGGCTCAACCGACTGGCAGCACTTCGCTCTCCCGCGCATTCTCTATCTCAATACCGTGCTCGCTGTTTGCCAGCAGCATCACGCTCGAAGCTGCGCGACGCGTGTGGCTACTTTAATGGGGGGCCGAGCGACGAACATCGCAGTACCGCTTGCCTGGCTTTATACAACGCTGGCCCTCGGCCTGCTCTTTGTGGCGGGACAATATGAGGTGTGGCTACAACTCAGAGCGCATGGATTGTATCTACCGACCAATCCCAGCAGTTCTTTTTTCTATGTGTTCACCTCGGTGCATGTCTTGCATGTGCTAGGAGGCCTGGGCGGGTTGATGGTTGTCATCAGCAAGCTCAAGCACCTGGTTTTGCGCCGCAGCACGCTGGACGCGACCTCGCACTACTGGCATTTCATGGGCATTCTTTGGCTGTACCTGCTTTAATATCTTTGGACGAAATTCTGAGTATGCATTCCGTAGGAGGCACGGTGAGCCAGGCCGATTTGACGATGGGTGAACATCCGACGAGCACGATGGAAGCGTCTCCGTTTGCGATTCCTTCCAAGAAACTGGTGATGTGGCTGTTCATCATCTCGGACTCCATTACGTTCGGGGCCCTGCTGTATGGCTACGGCTACCTTCGGCATGCCTCGCCGAACTGGCCGCATTATTTCCGCTTCAGCCCCAGCATCATCAACGTGATGGTCATGACGTTCGTTCTGGTCAGCAGCAGCTTGACCATGCTGATCGGGGTTGACGCAGCGAAATCGGGGAACAAACCAAAAGCAATTCGCTGGGCCTTCATCACGGTCGCGGGCGGAATCCTGTTTGCCGTCCTGCATATTCGCCAGTGGATGAACCTGATTGGCGAAGGATTGCGGCCTTCGGAGAATCCTTGGGGCTCAAGCCTCTTTGGCGCGACGTTTTTTGGCATCACTGGAATGCACCTGTTGCATGTCCTCATAGGAGTGGTCGCCATCACAGTGGTGACGCTGCGCTACAAGCGTGGCCGCTATAACGCCGATGATATGGAGATCTGGGGGCTGTACTGGCACTTTGTGGATTTGGTGTGGATGTTCGTTGTACCGCTGGTTTATCTGTTAAACGTTGCTCGCTAGGGACAGGCATTTGGAGAAAGACATGAATACGGCTGAAAAACAAGGCAGCGGATTCGCCACATATCTGGTGATTTACGTTTTCATTTTGGCTATCGCCGGACTACAGGTGGTCCTGGCCTACACCGCATCCGGACTCCAACAATTTGTGGTCATGATGGTTTTTGCCGTGATCCAAGCTGCCCTTGCGATAACATTCTTCATGCATATGAGGACGGAGCGGCGTCGATTATACTTGACGCTCCTCCCGATCACGATCTTCGTATTGGTCATGATGAACATGATTTGGACCGATAGCTTTCGGATTTCGCACGGCGCGCCCTTTACGCACTAATGGCCGGATGTGAAAGAAAAATGCACACTACGAAATTGTTTCGATGGTTTAGCCTGGTCGCGGTGCTGCTGGTTCTAGCCTCGCTTCCGGCATTTTCCCAGAGTTGCGCCCTCTGCTACACCCAGGCGTCTGCTTCGGGCGCGCGCTTCATCGCGGCGTTGCGCAGCGGAATTTTGGTCCTGGTATTTCCTCCGATGTTTATGTCAGTTGGTATCACGGTGATGGCGTACCGGAAGCGCAATCAATTCCATCAGGCTGACGCCGATCAAGAATCCGATCGTAGCTGGTAGCTGGGCGATGTCAGCTATTTTCTCGGACGTTTCATTTGAAATGCTTTGGTGTCCCCGTGCCCCCGAACGTCTTCGCGGCCGGAACTAACAACGGAACAGCTGATTTCGATCGGCTCAGTTTCACTGATGATCAGGTAAGTGTCGACGAATTCCGCTTTCGCGCGGGTCGTACAGCATGCCGTAACGCAGTGAGCGATACGCGCACCGCAATGTTCCATCCAGACTGCATATAAATCGTCAGAGACGCGCCTGGCGTAAATCTTCGGGACAATTGCGCTACGCTTTCGCGCATAGCCATACGCGAGCTCCCACCAGACTTTGCAATCTTCGTGAGCTGACTCGTCGGGTTCGGGGTTTTGGTCAGCCATTGATCTTGCGAATTCCTGCACGATCAACATGTGGTCTGAGCTACCGAGAGCTTGCTGACCTTTAGATCGATCGGCTCGCCCTTCTTGTTCGTGAACGGATTGCATCCACACACCTCATCCGGCGGTGCATAAACGAAATCATAGCTGCAGTTGGGACGAATCTTGCGTCGGAAATGTTCAGATGAACAAATTGTCATCTGGCGGAGAAGGCACGTTAATCTTGCCTGCCTATCCTAGTTTGCTGGCCCTCTAACTCCGCAAAGTCACAACTCCAATCGGAAAAGGTTGAGGTGAAGAAGATTGAGGAAGATCTTTCGAAACCCGCACCGCAGTATGCTTGGCTTAATTTTTCCGGTTTGTCTTTGCGTTGGATTCGCGCCCGCGCTGATCGCTCAGATACCGGCGCCGGGAACATCGAGCGGCATGGTCACCGATACGCCTGGATCCGGACAACAGGACAATTTGCCGAACGCGCCTTCCAGCAGTACGAATCCGCCCTCGCTTACGGACCTCGGCCTTACCCCGGAACAGACTAAGGGAAACGCGAAGGAGCAGGCATTACTAGACAAACGAACCCATATGCTAAAGATCCATCAACGGATGGGCTTGATCACAACGGTTCCCTTAATCGCGACCGTGATCGCCTCTATGGGCGCCGGAGGCAAGGACACCAGCACGGCCTCCCGCGATCTACATGCGGCTTTGGGCGGAGTGACTGGAGATTTGTATTTCATCACCGCTTACTATGCAATTCGCGCACCCAGAGTGCCCGGAACCGAAACCCGCGGTCCGATCCGTTTTCATAAGGCCATGGCCTGGATACATGGTCCTGGGATGATCCTAACGCCTATCCTCGGGATTATGGCTTTCGATCAAAAGAGCAAAGGAGAAAAAGTTCATGGTATCGCCTCCGCGCATGGACCTGTGGCCATCATAACGGCCGGCGCGTTTGGGGCTGCTGTCCTCTCGGTTTCGGTGAAGTTCTAGGCGCTCTTTATGAATAAGAGAATACTGATCGCATTCTTGTTCGTCACCTTCCCCATCTTTGCTGGAGCAGATAGCCTATGGTTCCTCAGAGAGAGCACTCTCACTTATCATGTTTCACACCCGCTGCATCAGACCGACGGAGTCAGCCACGGAGCGAAAGGGAAAGGCGTTTGCCATGCAGGTCAATGCGACTTCCTGATCGCGGTACCGGTAAAATCGTTTGATTCCGGCGACAGCAACCGTGATCTTCACATGCTCCAGGTCACGCGCGGCGCGGAGTTCCCGCTAGTAACCGTGCGTACACGGGTACCGGAATCGGCCGCCGTTTCCGCGACGATCAATGTAGATCTGGAGGTTCAGTTTGCCGGCCAGACCGCCCAATACAAACAAATCCCCTTTAAAGTGGAAATACACGATGGTGAGACTCACATCGCTGGCACAATTCCAGTCAAGCTTTCCGACTTCAAAATTGAACCGCCATCGCTCTTGACGATGGCAGTCAAGAACGAAGTTCCGGTGCACGTGGAAATGACCTGGCATCCCCAGTGAGCGTTGGCATTTCCGAATTAGCGCGTTTCTGTTTCTCACTTCCCGCATCCTAGAAGGAGGTGTAAAGTTTGGGACTGGCGGGGGAACCCATGCGATTGCTGTTAGTAGAGGATGATCTATCCATCCAGCAGTTTCTCAAACGTGCGCTGACCGAGACCGGTTATCAGGTTGATACAGCTTGCACGGCGAAAGCTGGAGAAAGCGCGGCTCTAGAAGGCATTCACGATGCCTTTATCATCGATCTTGGCCTTCCTGATTTGGATGGATTAGACTTGATCGCTCGCTGCCGCGCTCAGGGCAATTCCGCGCCGGTTTTAATCCTGTCCGCGCGACGTTCCGTGGACGAGCGGGTGCGAGGGTTGGAGCAGGGCGGAGACGACTATCTCACCAAGCCCTTCGCCCTCCCCGAACTGCTGGCAAGGCTGAGAAATCTCCTACGCAGGTCGGCGGTTCCACCAAATGAATCTGTCCGCCTGCAAGCTGCCGACCTCCATCTTGACCTGATGCGGAGGGAAGCGCGACGGGGCGATCAGATGCTGCAATTGACCCCACAGGAGTTTTCCCTCCTGGAATATCTGTGCCGAAACGAAGGTCGTGTCGTAACTCGTACTATGATTCTGGACCATGTCTGGCGGATGCGGATTGATCCCGCAACCAATGTTGTGGATGTCCACATCTATCGTCTGCGCAGCAAGGTAGATCATGAGACGCCACGACCACTGATCCACACAATTCGCGGTGTTGGCTATGTTCTCAAGACTGCTTAAGAATTTGCGCACTACCGCCGCTTGGCGGATCTCGATGTGGACGACTCTAGCGTTCGCGCTCGGGACCGCCATAGCTTTCTTCATTGTTTATGTTCTTGTTGCTCAGGGCGTCCGCGAGCGCAGTGACACCTGGCTTACCGGCGAAGCCGAAGTTCTCGCCCAGGTTTCGGCTGATACCCCGAGCGACCACATATACAAGCGGATAGGTCGAGAGGTCGCCGAGCTTGCTACCCAGGAAGTCCCTGACGAACGCAATGCTCGCGGGGAAAGGCTGAATACTGTCTTCTTCCTGGCAACAGATTCCAATACCAGCGAGGCTCCATTGTGGGTGGGCCCCGGCCCCAAGGATGCTTTTGTAACGGCAATTCAGCAGGCAAAGCTCGTTTTGGGCGCTCCCAAGTCCATCTTGGTGCGAGGTTGGCCCCAGACGTTTCGAGTCGTTGTGAAAGTGCAAAACGGAAGGACAATTTACTTGGGACTCTCGGATCGGGGCGCCAAACATTTGTTACGCACTCTGGCCAATCGATTCCTGATGGGATGGGCCGGGATGTTTTTGCTCGGCTTTGTAATCTCCTATTGGAGCGCCCGTCGCACCCTGTTACGTGTCGAACGCATCACGGAAGCCGTTGCGCGAATTGGCACCGAGGGTTTAGAGGAACGATTGCCTGAACCTGTGAATTCGGATGAAATCTCCCGGCTGGCGAAGACCTTTAATCATATGTTGGATCGACTCCAGTCTTCGGTGAATCAGCTTCGAACTGTGACCGGCGCGGTGGCCCACGACCTCAAAAGCCCAGTGACTTTGATCCGAGGGACGCTCGAATCCGCATTATGCAATGACGGAAATGATCAGTGGCGCGAGCCGGTTGGGGAAACCATCGAAGCTCTCGATAAGCTCTTGCAGTTGCTCAACACAACATTGGATCTCGCTGAAGCGGAGGCCGGTGCTCTTCACCTGGAGCGCAAGCCACTTGACTTCTCCGAGGTCGTAAGACAGCTGGTTGATATTTACCAGCCGGCTATGACTGAGCGCCGTCATCAGGTGACGCTTGATCTCGAGGAGCATGTGATGGTAGACGCTGACTCGTCACTTCTAAATCGTGTGGTCAGTAACTTGCTTGAGAATGAGTTGACTCACTTGCCGGAGGGTTGCCGGGTAAGTATTCGACTGCATTCCCATCAAGGCGCGGCAGAGCTCGTGATTGAAGACAACGGTTTAGGATTTCCGTCGGAGATCGGGATCCGGGCTTTTGATCGCTTTGTAAAGGGAGAACACTCCCCCGGCCACGGCCTCGGATTAGCGTTTGTGGATGCGGTTATCAAGGCGCACGGCGGCTCGGCTCGGATTTCCGAACGTGAGGGAGGCGGCGCCGTCATGATTTTGTCGCTGCCCGTCACCGTGCTCCAAATGGTCTAACATCCGGATTCTTTGACTCCCCGAGTGCGCATCGATTTGGCAACTCGTGGCTGCGGTAATGGGGCTGAACTCGTCACCTGCCACCGTGCCGCCCACCCGAATTAATGAGCCGAGGAATGACGACTACTCGGTCTGTACATGCCGATAGGTTCGGGACGAGCCAGCGAAACCAGAAGGTTGTACATAACGCGCCCGCGATCTGTGCCACGATATAAAGGTACATCTGACGGTCGAATCCCGGCCCTCGCACGTAGATCGAATTCCATTGACGCGCCGATCTTGTCGAATCTGTGCTTGACCGCCATCTTGTCGATACTGGCAAGCGGAAGACATAGTAAAAGATCGATCTGGCGATCAAGAGTCATGAAAGCATCCCGATAAGTTTTCTCGATTTCCTTTGCTGTGCCTTGCGCAGCTGCTGGGTCTGGCACCCCCCCAATGAGCCGTTAGGGGTTGTCCTGATAGTTAGTCGAAACTGCCTCATTTCGTCAGCTAGGGTGTATTCTCGGAGCCGAACTCGAAACTAGCCTTGCGGCCTGAGGTCGTAAAGTGTGTCGAGATTATCAGTTTGCACTTGAACCGCAGCGGAATCTCGTCGCTACGTGTTTACGCACGGAATACGCGAAATAAAAGATGAAAAGGGTCACTATGTAATGGCAAAGCACGTTGTGGTCGAGCTCATTCTTGAAAATGTATCCGAACTGGAAATGAATGGGTTCAGTCAGCAGAATGTTATTTCTGGGCTTGATATTGAGGGAATTAGTTCGGGCTTCCGGGTGACGCTCGGTGCGTGTTATGGTTTGGCTGGAAATATAGTGGGCGAACGGATATCCCTCCGGATTACGCCGCGTAAGCCTTCGTAGGGGTTGAGAAGCCGGTTGTTGTTGAAAAATCTCGCAATTACACCAACAATGCCGGCGGGTCGAGCGGCCAGGTCATGCTTCCGAGAATCGGCCCGCAGGCGCTGGTTAGCAATGGCCGGTCGGCTATCGGGCAGGTTTGCGCTTGCAGGATTTCTGGCAGTTGGAAGAGCACAAGCTTGGTGAGACTAATTTCACTCACTTTGCGGACGGGACCGCCCATAAGAATCGGATGCAGGGCAACGACTTCGTGCAGAGTGTAATGTACCGGCGCGGAATTACGTGTTTCAGTTGTCACGATGCACATGGCACCGAAAACTATGCGCAACTAAGAAAACCAGCGGACAAGATATGTTTGGATTGTCACGGTCCCCTATCCCCTAACGGTCCTCGAACTGCGACGTTGGAAGCGCACACTCATCATAAAGATGGCAGTCCGGGAAGCCAATGCGTAGCTTGTCATATGCCTGCGATTGAGACGACCGTTTCAGAAGTGAAGGTTCATGCTCACACTTTCGAATTCATTACTCCCGAGATGACTGAAAAATACAAAATCCCGAATTCCTGCGAACTGTGTCACACAGATAAACCAAGCGGTTGGGCTAATAAGGTGATGCATTCGTGGTCCGAGCGTTCGCCGTGGAGGCTTTAAAAAGACGAGAGATTGGCAGAAGGAGTCGAACCCGCGACCGTCAATCACGATCTCAGAGTTCTTAGTAGGATGTTACATCTCGGCGTAAAGGAAGCGTTTCATTGCTTACAATCCTTTTGGCATGGTAGAACCGCTGAGACAACGTGCTCCGCATCCACCCCATATTCTGAATTTTGAAAATGAGGCGAGGATTCTGGCCGTTGCCACACCCCACATTCGGGCTCTGGTTGTATTGATTCTGGAGACAGGCCTTCGCTCACACCGAGAGGCGCTTGCGCTGAAGTGGGCAGACATCGATTTTAGCGACGACGTAATCCGTATTCAGGAATCGAAGACCGCAGCTGGTATTCGAAGCATTCCAATTTCTTCACGATGCAAAACCGAACTCCTGCGGTGGCGGGACCGAGTGGGACCGGAGTATTCGCTACACGCCTTTCCCAATATGCGAACCCCGACTAAGCCGATGAAAAATGCTAGACATGCATGGGCGAAGACCTTAACAGATGCTGGACTGGAGTATTTCTAGCTCTACAACCTTCGGCACACATTTTCCAGCCGTTTGGCGCCGCGGGAGTACCCGATCTTTTTGTTGCGCAAATGATTGGACATTCGTCCCCCAGTATTCTGCGAATATATTCTCGCGTCGATGAATTTCGCCGGGATGCGGTGAGAAAACTAGAAGCGCTACGCGCCGAGAACAGCTCCGACGCAGAAACCGTAGCGAATGTTCCGATTAACTGATGATCTCGATGGCCCGGGGGTCGCGCGCCCTCGATGGGCACGAATGTGGTTTAGTGGTGGGCTACTACAGTTCTACTACAGTCGAGTGTTCGCAGCTCAGACTGCCCCGGTCAAGCGGTGTCCAAGAACCGTAGGTCCCTCAAAATAAAGGATAAATCTTGGTGCCGGGAGGGGGAGTTGAACCCCCAAGACCCGAAGGTCGGCGGATTTTGAGTCCGCTGCGTCTGCCAGTTCCGCCATCCCGGCTTGGGTCAACTTCGTCTGCGCAGTGCCAAGTATCGCATAGGCGCTGCACCGCTGCCAATCGGTTGAGCGTTAGGGGATGGGTAATGTAAACACGACATATGCTCCTGGGATCGGCGTCTGCACTGCTGGATGGCCGGGGAGATTGTGAGTATGCGTCGTGGCCTGGGCAGCGGCGCAGAATACGACATATTCATGTCCATCGATCTGGTAAACCGCCGGCATTCCTTCGACCGCGGCTCCCACCTCTGCTTCCCAGAGCACTTTGCCGGTCTCGGAGTCGAGAGCGCGGACCTTTCGGTCGCGCGTGCCGGTAAAGACCAATCCGCCAGCCGTCACGACCGGACCGGCCTTGGGAAAATGTGACCCGGTATTCCTGATTCCTTTTTCAGCCAGTTCGGGAACTTCGCCCAAAGGAACCTGCCATTCGATGATTCCCTGGTTGAGATCATACGCAGTGAGCGTAGTCCAGGGTGGAGCGATGGCGGGCAGTCCGCTGTTGGTGAACATGAATCCGAAACTGCTTCGGTAGCGGAGCTTTTCAGGCGGCACGGAGATCGATGCGGAGTCCGGCGCAGGATTATGTACCGTGGAGGCCGGGGCGAGCTCGGGATGGGAAAGATAGGCCAACAGAGAATCCAAATTTGAGTCGTCCAATTTGGACAACGCTGGCATGAGACCGCGTCCGTGAGTGACGACTTCACGGATTTGATCGGCGGTGAGTCTTGATCCGACATCCAGCAGAGAAGGCACCGCAGGAGGTTGACCTGCCAGACCGGCACCATGACACAAACTGCAGCGGGATTGATAAACAGCGCGGCCCTTTTCTTCTACGGAGCTGCCCGCTGGAGTCAGTTCCGTTGGGTTCAATTCCAACTTCAGCATGGACGGAAGGTCCTTCGAGACCACGAATAAAACACCGTGCTCGGGATCGACGGCCGCGCCCTGGAAGTTGGCTCCGCCGTTATTGCCAGGCATCTCCACTGTGTCGGTCAGGCCGGGCGGAGTGAAAAGACCCTGGTTGCGAGCGCCATCCATTTGTCTAATAAGTTGTTGCCGCTCCTCGGATTCCATGAAGGGGCTGAGGTCATTGACGGTGAAACTTTGGCGCGCGAAGGGTGGAGGCTTTAATGGAAACGGTTGTGTGGGCCAGGTCACTTCGCCTGGCATATCTGACTTCGGTACTGCTCGCTCTTCGATGGGCCAAAGTGGCTCACCGGTTTCGCGATTGAATACCCAAACGAAACCTTCTTTTCCGGCTTGCGCGACAGCATCGACCATTTTGCCATTGTGGCGCACGGTCAAAAGCATGGGAGCGGTTCCGTTGTCGTAGTCCCAAATGTCGTGATGGACCATTTGGAAATACCAGATCAGTTTTCCAGTTCGCGCGTCGAGCGCGATCAGGCAATCGCCGAAAAGATTGGCTCCGGCTCGATCGGCTCCATAAAAATTGTATTTCGGACTTGCAGTCGGAATGAACACGATGCCGCGTTTCGCATCTACAGAAAGCCCGCTCCATGCGTTTGCACCGCCGACGGTTTTCCAAGCGTCTTTCGGCCAGGTTTCATAGCCGAATTCACCAGGATGCGGCACGGTATGAAAGGTCCATGCCAGACTTCCAGTCCGGACGTTATAGGCGCGAATGTCGCCGGGCCCCGATTCGTATTCCTCATTGGTTGCCGACCCAAGGATCAGGAGATCTTCAAACACGCGTCCGGGAGTAGTGGATTGAACCAGGGAAAGACTTTCAGGATCGCGTCCCAAGCCTTGTCGCAAATCGACGCGGCCCTTCTCCCCGAAATCCGCAACTGATTTGCCTGTCCGAGCTTCGATCTCCTGTAAGAAGTTGTTGACCGCGAACAGCAATCGGCGATCCGAATGGTCAGCACTTTCCCAATAGTTGATTCCGCGATTGGTGATCAGCGTTGTCTTCGGATCCGTGGGATGGACCCACAGTTCTTTGCCGGTAGCCGCATCAAGCGCCACAATCGAATGATCGTGTGCCAGCACGTACATGGTTCCATCGACCACGATCGGATTGAATAAATATTTGTTTCCGTCGCCGGTGGGGTAACTCCATGCAACTTTTAGCTGTTTGACGTTCGTCCGATTGATTTGGGTCAGCGAAGAATATTGCGCGGCGTCGGCAGCGCCTGCATAGTCACTCCAGGTGGAGTGAGTCTGAGCGGCCATCGGCGAGTGCAAGACCAACATCAGTCCTGCCAGCGCTAGAAGAGAGAGGGTGCCTCTTTGCATTCTGATAGACGGTATCCGTTCTATTTTCGAAGATCGTGGCTACGGTAACGGGCAAAGTAAAGAAATTTGTCCTGGTCAGTATCGCTGCTGTTGATGTTGGTGTGTGGAGTCTTGTTATCCGGGACATGCAAATACGCCATCCCCGGAGTCTGCCGGCGGAGCTCATTGCCAATAAGCGCGAGACTGGTGCCATCCAGCGCGGTCCATACTTCCTCAATATCGGTCGTGTCTTCGCCTGGGACCGGATGGGGCTTGCCCAGAGTGAGTGGATCGAGAGTGACGGTTAGGACAGCTTGCAAAGTCGCGAGTCCGTCGGCGCTTACAAACACCGTCTTGACGATATGGGCCCACATGCCGCTGCTGGATGTGATCGGCAATTGATTTTCATCTCTAACTAGTAAGCTCGGATTGGGCCGGAAGCCGGACGGTGTCGGTTCGTTGATCACGTACATCGTCATCGGCTGGTCGCCGGTGTTCTCGAGGTTGAAAGTCAATCCCGCAGGAACCAACACCGCGATATTTTGATGCAGTTCGACGGACTGTCCGCCTGCATGTACGTTCCCTTTCCCCGATTGAACAAAGTAAATCTCCTGCTGCTCTTTAAGTTGTTCCATTTCCGTGGAAGCATGTGGAGCCAGTGTCGCGTAGACGTACGAGTTAATGAAGCGAAGTACCGCGCCCTTCTGCGCCGGATTCATTGCATCGCCACACGTGAGGATGTCGCGTTCTTCGAGCGTGCCGTGGGCTCTCCCGGACGGCGATGTGTGCCAGTCGCCAAAATAGAAGTCAATGCGGTCTCCCGTGGTTTGCGCAACCGCCGGCAGGGAAAGGATTCCGCAAAGGACCGCGACACTCAGAACTCGTCTTGTTCGCATGCGGTTTCGCCTCGAGTCCACCAAAAGTCTTTGAAAAAGTGGTCCAGTTAGTACTATTGTAGTACTATTCGCAAGCAGCTAGGGAGAAGACCTCGTGTTTCTTCGATGCCTGACGGTCGTTTGTTCCTTGTTATTCCTGCTGGCAACTCCGGCAGCCCAGTCGCAGTACGTGCACACGCGGGGCACGGAAATTGTGGACGCCTCCGGCAAACCCCTCCAGATTCGCGGAATCAGCATCGGCAATTGGTTTGTGCTGGAAGGCTACTTCTGGCGTTTCGGCGGCCTCAGCCAGGCGCAAACCGAACTCGAGCAAGTCTTTACCGATCTGCTGGGGCCCACCCATGCGCAGGAGTTTCTCTATCAGTGGCGTCAGAATTTCATGGCCGAGGCAGACGTTCACCGTATCAAGCAGGACGGATTCAACACCATCCGAATTCCGCTGCATACGAAGTATTTCAAGACCGACGATGATGAGGGCTTCAAACTCATCGACCAGCTTTTGAAATGGTGCCGCGAGGACCACATTTACGTGATCCTAATGCTGGAATCCGGTGTTGGCGGCTTCACCGGCGAGGCCAGCGACGACGGTCCCGGATATCCATGGCTGCTGAAAGACGCGGGGATGCAGGATTATGTTGGGCAATCGTGGCAGCGAATTGCGAACCACTATAAGGATGATCCCACCATCCTGGGGTACGATCTTCTGAATGAGCCGCTGCTCTGGTCCGGATATTCCGACATGGAAGGGCTCATCGAGCCGGAATATCGCCGTCTGACGGAATCGATCCGCAAGGTCGACACGCATCACATGCTGATTCTGCAACCGGCGCTGGGGCACTTTAGCGAGTTCGGCAAGCCCTTCGACAACAACACCGTTTACAGCTTCCACAGTTACGGCGCTACGCCGGGCCAGACCTTCCTTCAGCAATACATCGACTTCCGCACCAAGTATCAGGTGCCGGTCTTCTTTTCTGAGATTTATGCGGAAAGGACGCCGGAGTGGTTAGCGGGCCACGTCAATATGGCTGAGAAATACAACATGGGCTGGATGATCTGGCCCTACAAAAAAATGGCGGGCGATTCTCCCGGACCTTATACCTTTGCGTCCCCGGCGGACTGGCCCAAGATCATCACCTTTGCGCATCAACCGCGCGACGATCGAGCGGTAAGAGACAGAAATGTATTGCGGCCGCCGCAAAAAGATACCGACGCAATGTTTGCGGAGATTTTGGAGAACGAGAAGAATGAGCATATCACCGTGCATCCGGAGTTTCTCGCGCTTCCGGGAATTTCTGCGCACTGATTGGAAATCGAATCGCGAAGCTGTGGAGGGAATCTCTTGATCAAAGTTCATGGCAGAAAAAAGCTGTCAGTTGTATTTGGAATTGCTCTGACATTATTCTGGGTTGCCGCTACTCGGACGATGCTCGCGCAGAATCCTGCGCAGCCGCCCGCAGCCGCGCCCGCGACTGGTGGCTCGCCCCACATTGGCGGCAACAGCTTCGAAGGGCCGAAAGATGTCGTCTATCTTCCTACGCGTCCGCTGGAAGACACACGGCTCAACATGTACTTCGGCGACTGGCATGACGCCGAACCAAACGTGATGTTCGGCGCACTGGTGGTTCGCTCGATCCTCACTGCCGGCGACAACCTCAGTCCGCCGTACCCTGGCGCGGTGCTCGAACATGCCAAGTTTCTCTCCCACGGTACGCTCGAGGCGGGAGAACGCACGGCACCCTCGACGCTGCAAGGCATCCAGATTTTTTTCTATGTAAGCGATGGTGAGGGTGAAGTGTCAGCCGGCGGCAAAACTGAAGCGATCCGATCGGGAAGTGCGTTCCTCATTCCGGAGGGACTCGAGTTCACTCTGCACAACACTGGAGAAAACCAGCTCGCAGCCTACATGGTCGGTGATCCAACGTTTCCAGGATTCAAGCCACTCACATCCGTCGTAGTCAAGAACGAAGATCAGCTGCCGCATAGCAAGCCGGCTGTCGATTCACCTTTCACCAATCCGGGAGCGGGCGGACACTGGGCCCACATCACTCACGGATTCTTCAACAATAAGAACGGCCTTGCTTCAGTGGGCGCCATCATTACGGTCGAAATCCTGCCAATGCAGCTTGGCGAGCCGCACCCGCACTTTCCTGGACATGAAGAAATCTGGTGTGAGATTAGGGGAAAGAGCCTCGCCTTTGTCGGATCTCAATTGCGGATGCAGCATCCGGGGCAGGCATACATTCTGCGTCCAGATAATTTGACGACGCACTCCAATATCAATTTCGAAGAACCGGGAGACAAGCCGATCGAGTTCCTCTGGTTTAGTACCAGCAATCACGTGAATACAACGCCGCACTGAATCTTGGCGAGGCGAGTTAGAAAAGTCCCAGCACGTTATCGCGCTGGGACTTTTATTTCTTTGGGAGAAGTTTACTGCCCGTCGGTTTCGACAAATAGAAACTTCACCGGGCTGTTTTCCGCGTAGTTGACGTTGGAAGTGGGAGCCAGATTATCTGGCGGATGTTCATAAGCCATGCCAGTCGTCTGACGGCGAAGGTACGGGCCGATGAAAGCAATGCTGGTGCCGGAAAGCTCCAACCATAACTGCTCGGTGTTCGGTTTGGTTCCGATGTAAGGCCGGGTGATGGTCAGAGCATCGAGGGTGACCGTCTCCACGCGGGAGATCGTAGCCAGACCATCGGCTGCGGTGAAGAGCGGCCGCACCATGCGTGACCATTCCTGCGCGGCAGTGCTGATGGGAGTGGAGAGTTCGTCTTTTACTACAAGCTTGCTACCCGGCTGAAAGCCCCTGGGAGTGGGCTCAGTGATGACATACGCGCCGAGGGGAATCTTTCCTGTGTTCTTGATCGTGAAGGCCAGGTTGGCTGGCACCAGCACTGCGATATTGGCCGAGACTGGAACCGAATCGCCACCGGCCGCGATTGTCCCGGTGCCGGAGCTGAAGTAATAAACGCGTTGCTTGCCGGAGAGTGTAACGGACGGCGAAGACGCGCCGGGAGCGAGCGTGGTGTAGACATACGAATCTACATAGCGCAGAATCGCTCCTTTGACGATAGGCTTCATCGGATCACCTTTGGTGAAGATGGCGGTCTCCGATAGTGGGCCCGTGGTTTGAGCTTTAGCCGCGTGCCAGTCAGCAAAATACATGTCGACGTAAGCATTGCTGCCTACCTGTAGCTCTTGCGCGTGCGACACAGGCAAGAGCGCCGTCGTCGCGAGTAGTGCAGCCGCCATTATCTTGCCAATCATAAGTTCTCCTTGTCGGTGTCAATGCTTCGCCTGCAACCATTTACTTTTTACTTCGAAGGGAGTGCGAAGGCGAGGATTGAATCTCCACTTGTCTTGTCGAAGAAGCTGCCCCCGGTGTCGACGATTACAACGTACTGTTTCCCGTCCGCGCCCATAAAAGTGGAAGGTGTAACGTAGGCTCCCGTGTCCATTTTTATGTCCCACAAAATTTTGCCGGTTGCGGCTTCGTAGGCGCGAAAGTGCTGATCGATCGACGCTGCTACGAAAACTAAACCGCCGCCGGTCGAGATGGATCCCCCGTAGTTCAGCGTACCGGTATTGTGTACACCTTTGGCGTCGAGTTCAGGAACGGTTCCAAAAGGCACTTTCCAGGCGACGTCCCCGGTATTCACATTGATCGCCCAGAGCTGTCCCCACGGTGGCTGCTGGCAGGGCCAGTATTTTTCTTTGTCCCAGAATAATGCATACATTCCCCAGGGACTCGAGCGCTGAAATGGCGGCTCGGTTCCGGGCTCGGAAGGAGTGACTTTACCCACGGCGCCCAAGTCGTTGGTGTTTATGAAAAGATAGCCAAGCTTCGGGTTGTAGGACATGCCGTGCCAATTCACTATCCCGACGGTGCTGGGGAAAACGATCGTCAGCTTTGGTCCGTAAGGTGTGAACATCGATCCACTCTGCATACCGCCCTCGGTCGCGAGCAGATTCTCGCAGAGCGCATGGTGCTCAGGCGTTACAGTGGCGAGGTCTGCCGGAGTAAAGCTGCCGCGGCCCAACTGAACTGGCTTGAGAGGGAAGGGCTGCGTCGGAGAAGGGTGTTCGCCCGCCACCGCACTCTGCGGCACTGGACGCTCTTCCACCCCATAAATGGGTTTGCCGTCGCGGCGATCCAGAATGAACAGCAGACCTGTCTTGCTGGTGAGAGCGACCGCCGGAATCTCCTCCCCCTTGCGGTGGACCGTGATCATTACCGGGGCCGATTCCAGATCGTAGTCGTTGATGTCGTGATGGACCGCCTGGAAATACCAGGCGAGCTTGCCAGTGTCCGCGTGCAGAACGACCAGTGTATTACCGAAGAGATTATTGCCCGCGCGATCACCGCCCCAGAAATCCGAGGTAGGGGAACCGAACGGCAGGAAGACCAGACCTCGCTCGGCGTCGACCGATGAAAACCCCCAAACATTCGTTCCCGAGCGACCTTTCCAGGCATCGCCGGCCCATGTATCGTGACCAGCTTCGCCCGGCTGCGGAACCGAGTGAAAGCGCCAGACCAGCTTGCCAGTGTGAACATCCCAGGCCCGGACATCGCCGGATGGCCCTCTCGCGGGATCCTCCTGCACCTCAGCGCCGGTGATGATCAGGTCTTTATAGATGGAGCCCGCAGAAGTCATGACATAGCGGCCATCTTTGTTGGGATCGCTGGTCATCCCATCCTTGAGAGTGATAAACCCGCCCTCGCCAAACTGTGCGGTGGGCATGCCGGTTTTTGCATTCAAAGACACGAGGCGCCCGTCACTGGTGCTGAAGAAGATCGACGCTGGCGTCGTCTTGTCTCCCAGCCAGTATGAGACTGATCTTCCCTGGATGCGCCCCTTCTCCAATTTATAGCTCCAGATGAAAGCCCCGGTTTCAGGCTTCAGGGCGATGATTGAACTGTACGGCGTCGCCAGATACATCATTCCGTTCACTATCAGCGGCGTGGCTGGGGACGATAAAAGGCGCGGGCTTCCGCCGCTGCCCGCAGGCGAATTGGGCTGTGCGGCGGGAGCCAGGTGGTACACCCAGGCCTGCGTCAGCTTGTCGACGTTGCTGGTATTGATCTGGTCCAGGGACGAATACTTGGTTTGGCCGGCATCGTGTCCGTAGGTGATCCAATCGGATTGCGCCGCAATGGGGAGAGCGAAAGAGAGAACTGCAATCGCGGCGCCGGCCAAGCGAAGTTTCAAAGAATCGTCCTTTGCTGTGTTGTACCAGCGAACCACGTCGATGCCTAAGATCGATCAAAAAACCAAATCATATTATCATATGTTATCCTACCCGCTCATTGCCGAACGGTAAATACAATGAACTGCGATTTCGCACTATTTCGCTTGTGGGATTGTTGGTATTGTCGTACAAAAGCGGGATTCGCAGCATCTTGTGGGGGAGGATTCTTCATGGAACTTCGTCGTTGCCGTTACCTGTTTCTCTGTCTGATCGTGCTACTCGGCACCGTGCAACTATGGGCAGACGTAACCGGCTCAATCACTGGTGAGGTTCGTGACGGATCTGGAGCAGTGGTTCCGAACGCGTCCGTAGTTGCCACCCTGGCTGCTACCGGCTATACCCGCACGGTCGCCGCCGATTCGCAGGGTGTGTTCAGTATTCTCGCCTTGCCCCCTGGCCGTTATCGCCTGACCACAACGGTCCCCGGTTTCGAGCATGGCGTCATCGAGAACATCGATCTTAACGTCAACGACGCGCTGCACTTCGAATTCGTTCTCAAGGTCGGTAACGTAAACGAGTCGGTTTCTGTCGAAGCGAACGCTTTGCAGGTTCAGACCTCGAGTACATCTTTGGGCACCACCATCGAGTCTCCTCAGATCCTGGCGATGCCGCTCAATGGCCGGTCGTATCTCGATCTGCTCTCGCTCCAGGCAGGCGTTTCTCCTGCGAATACGAATAGCAATTACGCTGATCGCGGCCCTGCCTCTGGCCTTTACTCGTCGACAGGCAACGTCTCGACCGATGGACAGCCGGAATGGGGCAACGCTTTCCTGGTGAATGGTTCCGAAGTCAACGAGACCAAGAATATGGGCGCCGGCTTGATTCCGAACGCCGACTCGATTGCTGAGTTCCGCCTGCTCACCAACAGCTTCAGCGCTGAGTACGGCAAGTTCACGGGCGCCGTCATGAACACGGTGACCAAGTCTGGCACCAACCGTCTCCACGGCACCCTGTTCGAGTTCTATCGCAACGATGGTTTCGACGCGAGAAATTACTTCGATCCCTCCAAGGCCGAGTTGAAACAACATCAGTACGGAGGTGTTCTCGGCGGCGCGATCGTGAAGGATAAGCTTTTCTTCTTCACCGACTATCAACAAACGCGAAGGGTAGCCGGAGTCAGCACCGGGAAAGTAAGCATTATGAGTGCGGATGAGCGCAACGGCATCTTTCCAGACGCCGACCTCAACTCAACCGTGAACGGTGCAGCTTGGGCGTCAACTCTCGAGGGTCGCGGTGGCGGTACGATCGTCGCTGGTGTCACCAAGTACAACGAACTGGGCACAGCGGTGACCACCACCGACAGTAACGGCAATAGCGTACCTGGCCATGATCTCTCGGGTTACATCGACCCTGTGACTGCCCTGACTTTGCCGCTCGTTCCAAACGCAAATGCCGGGCCTGCGGCTTTTTCTGACTCGAGCCACGCGGGCTCTCTCGTCGATACCAATATGGCGCAGCGCATCGATTTCGTGAATCATAGGACTGGTGACTGGTCGTTTTACTATCACTACGACGATGCAACTGCGATCCAGCCGGTCTATGGTGACAACGGGTTGACGACTTTGCCCGGTTATCCCGTAACCGTGCCGTCGCGCAGTCAATTGTTCTCGATGAGCAATACCAAAACCTTTGGCGCCAGCGCGGTCAACGTGGTGCGCCTTCAGTTTTTCCGGTCGGCGGTTCGCACCGCACAGCCCGCGGCCAGTTCATCGATTTCGGGTTACGATGTGTACGGTTTCAATACCAATCCGGCCACGGGCGGCCTTATCAACACTGGATCACCCGGATACCCTTCCTCACTGCCAACCCTGTTTTTCGACAATAGCGGCTTTGCCATCGGTACCAATTGGCTGAATCTTTATCAGCCAGACACTACTTACGGGATCAGTGACACGGTAAGCAAGACGATGGGCAATCACTCTCTCAGCTTTGGTGGTGAGCTAAAGTACTACCGGCTGAATGCTCGAAACGAATGCGGACCCAACGGATATTTCGACTTTTCGGGTAGCGAGACAGGCACGGATCTTTCCGATTACTACGTCGGAGCCCCGGCTGATTTTGTGCAATGCTCCATTCAGCTTCTCGACAACCGTACGAGATACGGAGGCCTCTTCGGCGCGGATACCTGGAAAGTGGCTCCCCGTCTCACCGTCAACCTTGGCCTCCGTTGGGATATTGCCAGGCCGTGGAGTGACGTTTATGGACGTCTGACCACACCGGTTCCGGGAGAACAGTCCGTCAAGTTCCCCGATTCGCCTCCGGGTAATCTGGTTCCGGGAGATCCGGGAGTACCGAACACGATCTCTCCGACTCCATACACCAACTTTGGTCCTAGAATCGGTTTCGCTTACGCTCCTTCAGGTGGCATCTGGGGTCAGGACAAGACCAGTATTCGTGCCGCTTATGGTATCTACTACCTTGGCGCCGCCGACAACGGCAACTTCGGCATCCTCGGAGACGCTCCCTGGGGCCTCTATTGGGCGTCACCGCAGCCAACCCAGTTTGCAAGCCCCTATATCACCCGCTCGAACGGGGTGACGCAGGGACAGCACTTCCCCTTCACATACCCGTCAGGCAACGGGCCATTTCCTGACTTCCAGTTCGGATCGCTCATGCCACTTTATGTGCCGGGCTATTACAACCACAACAAGACCACAGATGGCCGAACACTATAACCTGTCGCTGCAACGGCAACTGGACAAGTCGACGATTATGACGTGGCTTACGTGGGAACCCAGGGACACCACATTGAACATGGCGAAGACTTGATCTGGGGCGATTCAGCGCTCGCCAGTGCTTTCGGCTGCGGGTTGCGGACCGGGCGGCGAAGGTGGTGTCTACAGCAGGGCGGCTCAGACCTATCTACGGCACCTTTACCGGGGCGATCAACAACCAAGGCATCAGCCAGCACTATCACAATTCCAACGGCGGCCCAGTTGTGGCTTTCGCTTCAGGCGACCTATCTGCAGAATTCGGGAAACTCGAATTACAACTCGCTCCAGGTTTCGGTGGAACGGCGCGCGCGCGACTCACATTCCTGGTCAGCTATACGTAGGCGAAATCGTTGGATAACTATTCGGCGAAATGGGATCCCCGTGATCCTAACGTGCCTATGGCCTTTCGACGTTCGATATGCGGCATAACTTCGTTATGAGCTATAACTGGGAGCTGCCGTTCGATCGCGGTTTGGCGCAACCGTCTGACCAAGGGTGGCACATTACCGGAATCAGCCGCTTCAACACCGGCTTTCCCATCAGCCTAAAGAGTGGCGGCGATATTGCGTTGACCAACATCGGACTCGACTATCCCGACTCAAATTGGGTCCTTTCACAGGCTGAATCCGCATGATGATCCGCATCAACAGTACTTCTCTACCTCCGCGTTCGCCCAGAACCTTATTAACTGTGGGGGCAGCGTAGCTATGAAACCTGCGGTGTGACCGGCAGCGCGAAGCAGTTCGGTTTCAACGGGCCGGGAGCGATCAACACGGATTTGGGCTTGCAGAAGGACACGAAAATCACCGAATCGACGGCGTTGAACATGCGATTCGAAATGTTCAATGTATTCAATCATGCCAACTTCACTAGCGTAGTCGGCAATGCTAACAGCGACCAGTTCGGACAGGCCACGAACACTCAGCCCGGGCGTATTGGTCAGATCAGCGCGAAGTTCATTTTCTAACCCAACCTCGCGACTAATCTTTGAGGGGAGGGGATGCGAGTTCTCGCATCCCCTCTCTGCTTTGCGCTCCAAAATGATCGACCCAAAATGTTGCCCAAGATTTTGAATTCTTAGGCGACCCGCGAAACGTTAAAGTGAAATAGCCCATGGCAATCTCAATCACTCGCGATGACGCCCGTTTCACCAACCTGAAGCGGGCCCGAAACGCCCGCTGGCCGTTGAACCCTGCGGACGGAGTCGGCAATGTAACTCTGTGTCTCAGTTCCGAGGACACTGCGGAAGCGTTGCAACGCGTCATCAACGCAGGGCAGCGGCCGACCATTCGTTCTGGCGGACATTGCTACGAAGATTTTTACGCGAATAATCCCAACGGCACGCTGATTGATTTATCCCTGATGAATCACGTGGGCGATGCGCCGCACGATACGCGCTATCACGTGGGGCCGGGAGCCACGCTGGGCAAGGCTTATCAGGAACTCTACAAACGTTACAACCTCACCCTGCCGGGCGGCACCTGCGATACCGTGGGCGCGGGAGGACACATCACTGGCGGTGGCTATGGATTCGTTTCCCGCTTGCATGGCACAACTGCGGATTGGGTGTCCGGCTTCGATATTCTTACGGTTGATTCGAAGGGAAAAGTTACACTTCGTGCTTGCAATGCGAAGCAAGATGCCGATTTATTCCGAGCCTGCCGCGGCGCAGGCGGGGGAAATTTTGGCGTAATCGTCGACTATATTTTCGACAAGCTTCCGCCCGCGCCGCAGGAAGTCATTGTCTCGAACTTGAACTTCGCCTGGTCTGAGATGACTGACGAGAAATTTAGCAGGATATTCAATGCGTTCGGCGGCTACTTCGCCACACGCGGCCAGGATCCTGATACGTGGGGAATGTTCGCCGTCATTGAAGCGAATCACAAATCGACCGGATTCATGCGGGTCTCAGTGCAGTTCTGCAACCCGGACGGCACCTGCAAGGACACGAAGGTGCTCGACGAATTTCTGGCACTGTTCGACTCCTGCAATCCCTCCTCGACAACGCCCGCACCGGTTGCCAGCAATCCTGCGGCGAAAAATTTTGGGCCGCACATGATGACGCGTGTCCTCTGGGCCGACACCGGAGCTGCCGGAGGTGGGCGACGTGGTGTCACGCGGGCCAAGTATAAGTCCACTTACATGCGGAAAAACTATACGGCGCGCGAGATCGCCGTCCTTTACAAACACCTGACCCGCATGATGCCGGGAGTCGATCTTTCGCGTACTGTACTGGAAGTCGACTCCTACGGTGGCGCGATGAATCGCAAAGAGATGCTCGAACAGACGGTCGCTTTCCAGCGGTCGAGCATCATGAAATTGCAATTCCAGACTTACTGGACCGATCCTGGCGAGGACGAAGGGCACGTTGCCTGGATCCAGGAATGCTACAAAGAGCTTTATTCCAGTCCAGAGGTCGACGCCTGTCATCAGGGAACTCCATATCCGGGCGATAATTATCAGGGGTGCTATATCAATTGGCCGGACATCGATATGATCGACTATAAATATTGGCCCGATCTTTATTACGGACCGAATTATCAGTTCCTGCAACAGGTGAAGAAGAAGTACGATCCAAACAACGTATTCCATCATTCGATGTCGATTCGAGCTTAGTATTTTGATTGGCATAGCGGAGAGACGGGGATGAAGCAGCCAGGAGGACGGGACCGCAGACGTTTTTTACAGGCAGTGGGTGGTGCGTCGTTGGGGATCGCTGCCGGGGGCCAGTTTGGCTGGGCGGCAATGCTGCGTTCTTCGGTGCGGGCGGACAGATTTGCCTACATCGGCGCAGAGGACGGGATCCATGTGCATGCAATTGCCGCGGATGGTCGTTTCATCGAGCAGCAGACGCTGGCCAGTGCAAATCCTGTGGCGATAGCAATCAGTGATGAAAATGTGTATGTACTGAATGGCGTACTCGAGTATGGCAATCTGCCGCGTGGCAGCGTGGAGGCATACGTCATTGACCTGGTGACTGGCCAATTGGAGTTGAAGAACTGCGTTCCGTTGTCGCTCTCCGGTATTTTACCGCGAGACCTGGCGATTTCTCCGGATGGACGCAGCTTGGTGGTTGCGGTGCACGGGGGTGGTGCGTATAACGTTTTGCCGATCCACAAAGACGGACGACTCGGCAGAGTGTCAGGCATTCTGAAGGAGACTGGTTCGGGACCGCATGCGCTGCAGGCGTCGGCGCATCCTTCGTCAGTGATATTTGATCGAGTCGGGCGCGTGCTGACAGCTGACCAGGGCAGCGACAAGCTAAGCGTGCTTTCGCTCAACGGCGGTGGGCTTCAGGTTTCCGGTCGCCATGAAACGACTGGCGGCAGTGGCCCGAGCAGCATGGTGCTCGATCCCAGCGGCGAGCGACTGTATGTGACGCATGCACTGAACGGATCGATCTCGTGCTTCGGATATGATGCGAGGCTGGGCAAGATTTTGGATTGCCGCCAAACAGTTTTGACTTCGGCTGCTAACGAGATAGCTGCGCTCGCGATGCATCCTTCCGGCGAGGCGCTGTACAGCTCCCACGGCGATGGCGTTCAGACTTGGAAGATCGCGGCGAATGGCTCTCTGGAATCCCGATCCGGAGCAAAAGATTTTCGAGCATGTAAGCTGCATGCAACGGCGGACGGCAACAGCCTATTAGCTCTGAACCGCGATGCCGTGCTCAGGATGAAGATCGATTCACTGACGCATATCCTCGCAGCGCCAGCGCAGGCCGCGTCTCTGTCCAAGGCGCTAAGCATCGCCATCTTATAGAAATTGGTATTCGTGAGATGCTGCATTTCCCTTCGAAAAAATAAAGCTCACTCGGGAGTGTCCATCTGGCCATCATGGCGCTGGCCTTTGGTTTGGTGCATGGGACTCATGGGCGGACTCCGGTTGCGGCAGATCGGGCTATCATCGGGTTTAGTTTTGAGAGAACCGTTCGACGCGACAAGTGGGAGATAGCTATGCAGCGAATGTTCTTGAGGATTTTGTTATTTGCAGTGCTGATGGATCTTGCAGCCTATGGACAATCGTTGGGCGACATTGCCCGCGAGAACCGGGAAAAGCAGAGCGCGGGGGATTCATCGGCGCCCAAGCCGAAGGTGATCACAAACAAAGATCTTGGAGTGGATCCCGACGGCGATCAGGAGCCGGGCGAAACGCCAGCGGCGGATGCAACGGCCAAGGGCAAGACTGCGCGTGTCGAACAGCGTTCCGAACAACAACGCCTCGCCGATCGCCGGGTGGCTGAACAATGGAAGAAACAGATTTTGGCGCAGGAAAGCAAATTGGTGACTCTGCAGGCCCGGATTGATCAGCTTCATGCGTCGGTTCGCGCCGTCGCAGGAAGCGCCCAATACGAAGGCCCAGCCAACCGTACTCAGGCGTTGCAGGAGGACAGGCTGGCGCAAGTCCAGTTGCAACTGGACGAGCAAAAACGCAAGCTCGAATCCATGCAGGAAGAAGCGCGGCGCGCGGGCATGCACACCACGGTGTACGATCCCTAACCCTTGGGCTGCGTAATGGCTCCCTGAGACGCTGAAGAAACCAGCGCAGCATACTTCGCAAATACTCCCGCCGGATAACGCGACGGCGGAACTTTCCACTGGGCCAATCGTTGCTGAAGTGTGGCGTCGTCAATCTCGACTTCCAGAAGGCGTTTTGTCACGTCAATGTTGATGATGTCTCCTTCGTGAACGGCGGCGATGGGGCCGCCCAGTGCGGCTTCCGGCGATACGTGTCCCATCATCAAGCCGTGGGTCGCGCCACTGAAACGGCCATCGGTCAGGAGCGCAACCGATCCTCCGAGTCCTTCGCCCACAATTGCACCAGTCACGCTGAGCATTTCGCGCATGCCTGGTCCGCCTTTGGGGCCTTCGTAGCGAATGACCAGAACATCTCCGGCTTTAATTTGTTTTGAAGTGACGGCTTTCATGGCGTCTTCTTCGCATTCAAATACGCGCGCCGGGCCGCGATGATTTAACCGCTCGTGTCCGCTGATTTTCGCCACGCATCCTTCGGGAGCGATGTTGCCTTTCAAAATCACCAGACCGCCGGTTTTCTTTAGTGGACGATCGAGTGGCACGATAACTTCCTGGCCTGGAGTTTCGATGGCGCTGTCAGCTTCGGCGGACAAGGTGTGTCCGGTGACCGTCATGGTTTTGGGGTTGAGATGTCCACCACGAAGTAGACGACGGGCCAGCAGCCGCACTCCGCCGGCGCGATGCATGTCGACGGCGACGAAACGTCCGGACGGTTTCAGATCGGCGAGCAAAGGAGTGCGCTCGCTGACGGTTTGGAAATCATCGATCTCAAGCGGCACACCCGCTTCTCTCGCGATCGCGAGCAGATGCAATACGGCATTGGTCGATCCGCCTGTCGAAGCCACGGATGCAATTGCATTCTCGAACGCGGGACGGGTCAAAATATCTTTCGGCAGCATGCCCTTTTTCAGCATGTTCATGACCACCTCGCCGCAGTTGAAAGCAATTTGATCTTTCTTCGGATCTTGAGCCGGCACGCTGTTGAATCCCATCGGCGAAAGGCCGATCATTTCCATCACCGTGGACATCGTGTTCGCGGTGTATTGGCCGCCGCACGCTCCAGCCCCGGGGCAAGCGACGCCTTCCAGTTCATGCAAATCCGCATCCGACATTTTTCCCGCAGCGTTCGCTCCGACGGCTTCAAACATGTCCTGAATCGTGACGTCTTTGCCGCGGAAATTTCCCGGCGCGATGGTGCCGCCGTACAAAACAAATCCCGGAATGTTCAGCCGCGCGAGGGCCATGGCGGCGGCGGGGATGGTTTTGTCGCAGCCCACCACGCAAACCACCGCATCGAACATTTGCCCGCGACAAACCAGTTCGATGGAGTCCGCAATCAATTCGCGGCTCACCAACGATGCCCGCATACCCTCGGTGCCCATGGTCTCGCCATCGCTGATGGCGATGGTGTTGAACTCCATCGGAGTGCCACCAGCAGCACGAATGCCTTCTTTCACCTTGGCCGCAACCCGGCGCAGATGAAAATTGCACGGCATGGTTTCAATCCAGGTATTGGCAACGCCGATCAGAGGCTTCGCTAGATCGCTGTCAGTAAATCCAATGGCTTTGAACATGGCGCGCGCGGGTGCCTGGTCGCGTCCATCGGTGATAAAGCGGCTTCGATGTTTCAGATCCATAGATGTATGAGATTACGATGAGTGGGATGAAAAACAAAAGCCTTAAAAGTGAGTTGTCTCGATTGAATTAAATTCTCAGGTTTCAACGATTCGAGTAGGGATGGCCGACCTCGACTGGCGACGCAAGGAGCCGCACTCTCAAATTTCGAAACAGAACTTAAGCTCGAGCAGCGCTGGCGGACGCATTCGATACACCCGTCGAAGCCGAGGGAAACGCCGTTGTCGAAGTCCATTTTGTATTCAGCTCTGTCAGATCTTCGGGCGCTTCGCTCACGCTCACATCCGTGACATCCACAATTGCATGCCAATCGCGGCAGAGCTGGCCAATCTGCTTTGCATTGACTTCGAGCAGGAGTGTGGCTGTGTGCTCAACGCCAGTCTTCGTCGCCTGTACGTAAGGAATATCCAGGGCGCGACGGGAAGCGGCATTGATAATGCGCATCAGCGTGCCTTGGGTGTTGCGATAGCGAATGTGAAAAGCGTGCATATCGATTCTCCCTCAATCTTCGTCGAACAACATTTCCGATAACGCCGCGCCCGCTGGAACCATCGGGTAGACGTTCGCTTCGGGCTGACAATCAAAAACCAGTAACTCCGGTCCGGACGAATGTAGAAAACGTTCGAGAATGTCTCCCGTTTGTTCAGTGACTGGGAACTCGCGCATGGCTTCCTCGCCAAGGCGGAACGAGTGAATTTTGTAAGCTTCGGCGATGGCCACGAAATCCGGATTGTCGCTTAAGTCAGTTTCTGCATAATTGCGGGCGTAGAAAAGCTGCTGCCACTGCCGAACCATGCCAAGATATTTGTTGTCGATGATGACGTTCTTAATCGGAAGATTGAGCCGCCGAACCGTAGCGAGCTCCTGAATGTTCATCTGGAAGCCGCCGTCGCCTGAAACGCAGACTACCAGGGCATCGGGCTTTGCCATCTGCACGCCAATTGCAGCTGGCAAGGCGAATCCCATGGAGCCAAGCCCGCCCGAGGTGATGAAGCCACGCGGAAACGACGAACGATAACGTTGCGCCGCCCACATCTGATGCTGGCCCACGTCGGTGACCACAAAGCTGTTTTCCGGAAGGCGGCTGAAGAGTTCGTCGAGAAAACGAACCGTCGATTGCGACAACCCCCGAGGATCAAGCTCCGCACGCTCCGGTCCGGCGGCGACGCCCAGCCACTCGCTCCAATCGGGAAGGGAAGCGGCTTTTATGTCGCGATGAAATGCTGGAATGGTGTCGGCGAGATCGCCGATGACTGGCAGCTCGCAATTTCGCACGCGATCGAGTTGTCCGGGATCAATTTCAAAATGCACAATCTTCGCATCCGGGGCGAAGCGCGTGGGGTCGCCGGTGACGCGATCATCCAAACGCGCGCCGAATACCATGAGCAAATCGGTTTCGTGCAACGCGGTGTTGGAGGCGCGCGTGCCGTGCATTCCCACCATGCCCAGATAATAAGGCGCATCCGGAGGAACCGCGCCCAGCCCGTGAACTGTAGCGATGGTTGGAATATTCAGGTGATCGAGCAATCGGCGTAACTCTGTGACCGCTCCAGAAATTTTGGCCCCGGCGCCGACCAGTGCTACCGGCTTTTTCGCGGCTTGCAGCATTGCGATTAATTTTTCGCTGAATCCAGATTCGGCGTGGACGGCGGCCGGCTTCGGCAAGCGGAGTAAACTTTACTGCGCCGGCAAACTCCATCTTCGCCTTCATGATGTCGGTAGGGATATCTATGACGACCGGCCCGGGACGCCCGCTGCGCGCCCAATGAAATCCTTCCGCAATCGCTTCCGGAATTTCTTCGATGGTGCGGACGATCCGGCTCCATTTGGTGAGTGACAGCGTCATGCCAAAAACGTCGGTCTCCTGAAATGCGTCGGTACCGATCATTGCCGTACGAACTTGCCCAGTAATGCAGACGAGTGGAACCGAATCCATCTTGGCGTCGGCTATGCCGGTCACCAGATTTGTCGCGCCTGGGCCGCTGGTAGCCATGGCTACGCCAACTTTGCCGGTCGCACGGGCATAACCCTCGGCCGCAAATACCGCACCCTGTTCGTGCCGGGTAAGAATGTGGCGGACGCCGCTGCCGTCCAATGCGTCATAGAGCGGCATGATTGCGCCGCCCGGGTATCCGAACACCAGGTCGATACCCTCGGCGCGCAAACAACGAAGAACGATTTCGGCTCCCTTAAGCATTCACGACCTTCGGTTCCGGAGTTTGAGTCGATTTCTTCTTGCCTTCTTTGGGTAGCCACGACATCATTCCGCGCAACTGTGCTCCCACAATTTCAATCGGATGCTGCTTTTCTTTTTCACGAAGCGCTGCAAACTTCTTGCCGCCGCTTCGATGTTCTTCAATCCACTCTTTCGCGAACTGGCCGCTTTGAATTTCTCCGAGAATCTTTTTCATCTCAACCCGGGTCGGATCGCCGACCACTCTTTCACCGCGAGTCAGGTCGCCGTACTCGGCAGTATTCGAAATGGAATCACGCATGCTGGCCAGGCCGCCTTCATAAATCAGGTCGACGATCAGCTTTACTTCGTGCAGGCATTCGAAATAGGCAATCTCCGGCGCGTAACCAGCATCCACCAGAGTTTCAAAACCCTTCTTGATCAGTGAAGTCAGGCCGCCGCAGAGAACGGTCTGTTCGCCGAACAGATCGCTCTCGGTTTCTTCCTTGAACGTCGTTTGCAAAACACCAGCGCGCGTTGAACCGATTCCGTAGGCGTAAGCCAAAGCCAGTT
Organism: uncultured Acidobacteriaceae bacterium; assembly: GCA_963794195.1. GTDB lineage: Bacteria > Acidobacteriota > Terriglobia > Terriglobales > Acidobacteriaceae > DATBAX01. The sequence continues at coordinate 40,746 of CAWCCU010000003.1, read as the reverse complement.
CGTGGGCGTGGCCGCTGGCATCCTGCTGGATGGCAATCAATGCCGGGACTCCACGTCCTTCGGTATAAACGCGGCGTACCAGGTGGCCGGGACTTTTCGGCGCGATCATCACTACATCCACATCTTTGGGCGGGACGATGGTCTTGAAATGAATGCTGAATCCATGGGAGACGCCGAGAACCTTTCCCTTAGTCAGACCCGCGCGAATATCGGCTTCGAAGAATTCGCCCTGGGTCTCGTCCGGAGTCAGAATCTGGATCCAGTCGGCACGTTTGGCAGCTTCCGCCGGGGCGACGACTTCCATGCCGTCGGCCTTGGCTTTCTGAGCGCTTGCCCGCTTGGGATCGAGCCCGATAATGACGTTAAACCCGCTGTCCCGCAGGTTCTGGGCCTGGGCGTGGCCCTGGCTGCCGTAGCCGAATATCGCGATGGTTTTGCCCTTCAGGGCGGATGGATTGGCGTCGTGCTCGTAGAAAATGGTGGCCACTATTTCTCCTAAGATTCTGGCTAAGTCGTCGCGCTCGGTAGCAAACCGACCGGTCGGTCGGTAGCGGAATCGTAGCTGACTTCGGGACGCGCTGTCAAGACCCTAGGTAGGGTAGCGCTTCAATCTCCCCCGTGGTTCAAAGGTACTTCCGGCATGCCCGTTATGGGAGGACCCTCGACTATAATTGACAAATTCCTCCCTCCGCCCCCCAGCTTGCGTCCATCGACAAGGGCTTGGGCCTTTGTGTTTCTGAAAATGGATGCTAAGCTCCAGGTCGCGCCTCGCCTCAAACTGCTGCTCGAATTCGAGCCGGCTCACCGCGTCTTTTTCCGCAACCTTACCGATGCCCTTTTGCGGCGCCAAGTACCCCGTGTGCCCCTCACATCCAGGCCCGGACCGTTTTGGAATGATGTCTTCGTTTATTCCGCCATGCCCTGGCGGTCGTTTTTCGAATCCATACTCTGGCATGTGTTTGTAGTCGCGGTTATCTGGACCGTGTTCCTGCGTGGCGGGCCTCGGCTGGAAACCGCCAGGCAGCAACAGATGTTTCACGACTCACGCATCACCTATTACGCGCCATCGAAGTCCTTTCCGGCGACGGAAAGCCGGCGGGTTCGTCCGCGACCGCAGCCCAAGGCGCAGCGTGAAATTGCGCATCAACAGAAGATCCGGGTTGCTCCAGAACGAACGGCTCACACATTGGTCATGCCGCCAGATCTTATGCAGGCGCGGTCGACACGCTTGGATGCGGCAGCTTCAAAAGTTGTCGCCGCAAATCCCACACTACCGGCGATGCCACTCTCTGCCACCGGTAGGTTGAGGCGAGCCATGCCGGCAGGTGTCGCTTCCGCGGTCGCGCCCTCGCCTGAGATGAATCAGGCCTCCGCACGGCGGCCGGGGCTGCCCCAAACCTCAGCGATTGCCCCTGCGCCCGAAGTTGGGGCCGGTTCGTCGCGCCGCACCATGGCTGCACCCAATTCTTCAGTCATTGCACCGGCACCCACGGTGCAAGGTTCGATGCGCAGAGTTGGCGACGTCAATATTGGCCATTCGGAAGCGGTTGCGCCTGCGCCGGCATTGCCGATGCAGGCACAAGGTAGCGTATCGGGAATGGCGAAAAAAGGACTCGGCGGCTTGTCGGCGTCGGTAGTGCCACCACCGCCGACTATGGGAGGAGCCACGGCCAATGGCCGGGGAAGTCCTTTGTCGGGGATTGGTACGCGAGCGGTACCACCTGCTCCACTGATTGCGGACGGCTCCGGTTCTGGCCCGGGGGGCCGGGCGAAAGCGGGACGCGCCAATTCTCTGTCCACTGCCAGTCCTCATGTAGTGGGTCCGGCCCCATCTGTTGAAGGTGGTAGCGGCTCCGGAAACGGTCGACGGGCAAGCTCTTTGTCTGGCGGAGGATCACAAGTTGTTCCGCCTGCTCCGTCCCTCGGAGGAGGGGGCGACTTGGCTTCAAACGGAGGCCGGAATTCGCTATCCGGCGGCGGTCTACAAGCCGTGCCTCCGGCCCCCTCGGTGGACGGCAACGGAGGACTCAACGGTGGTGGCCGCAGGAACTCGCTGGCTGGCTCTGGCATGCAAGCAGTGCCGCCTGCGCCGTCGATCGGCGATGGCGGCGATTCGGACGGGTCCGGGCGAAGGAACTCGCTGGGAACCGATGGCGGGCAAGCAGTACCCCCCGCACCATCGGTTGACTCTGCTGGCAGTTCGGGCGGGAACGGCAGCGGAATGGGCAGTCCGGCGGTCGCGCCGCCGCAGCAAGCAGCGGCTGATGACCATCACGAACAAGCCGTCCAGGAATTGCCGGTCAACCTGATTGGCTTGGTTTTGGCCTTGCCTGGCACTTCGTATTTTTCCAACTACGAAGTTTTCGTGGCCAGAAGGCGTACCAGTCAAGACGCGACCGTGCTCATAAAACTGGTTTACGAGTTTCTCCCCTATCAAAAGCGGCTCTCCGACTACGATATGAAAAATACGAAAGTGTACAAGCTTACGGTGGTACGCGATGCGACTTGTGACGAAACCCTGGCGCAGATGTTTCGTCCGCAAATCGACGAAGCGCATCCCGGCAAGCAGTACACCCTCGATCCCGCAGTCCTGGGGCCAAACAATCCCAATGCTGTATTGATGTGCTATAGAACTACCGCGGACGAATTTCGCAAATCGATTACGAAGGCGCGATAGGGTCAAAAGAACTCGAGGCCCGTACGGCTTCGGAATCTTCCTCGATTGGCAATCCGGGCTGCAACTGTTTATTCTGTCGCCGGATGACTCGCGACACCACAATCGATCCGCGGCAGGAAATCCTGCGCACCGCCGCCCGGCTCTTTCAGCAGCAAGGCTACGACGGCACGTCTATGAATGACGTCGCCGCCGCCCTGAAACTGAGCAAAGGCGGCCTCTATCACCACTTCCAAAGCAAAGACGAAATCTTGTTTAACTTGATGGACCACGCCATGGATATTACCCAGGAGCGTGTCATCAACGGCGTACGGGGGATCCCGGATCCGGAAGCGCGTTTGCGGGCCCTGATCCGCCTGCACATTAATGTGGTATTGAGTGTTCGTGATCGCGAAATCACAGTGATGCTGCACGAAAACCATCCGCTTCCTCCTCCGCTGCGCAAGCGGATCAATACCCGCAAAAAAGACTATGTGCATTTCGTGGAAAAGTTGATTGCGGAAGTGCAAAGCGTGCGGGGAGGGAAATCGAATGTGAATCCGAGGGCAGCGGCTTTTGCTTTGCTTGGGATGATTAACTGGATTTATCAGTGGTATCGGCCGGACGGGACGTTACAGGAAGAAAATCTGGCGCAACAATATACTGAAATATTTTTTGCGGGGGCGTTGCAGTAAAGGGTCATTCTAGGACCTGTCATCCTGAGCGTAGTGAATGCTTCGCGAATGCGAAGCACTCACGGAGTCGAAGGACCCCTGGACCCTTCCGCGAACCGATTTCTGCGTATTGCAACATCCGGGTGCGGTTGCAGGGGTCCTTCGACTCCGCAGAAGCCCACTTCGTGAGCTTCTGACTACGCTCAGGATGACAAGCACGTTTGGAGTTAGCAGATTGAAGCCGGGGTTTGCTGACATGAGCGACCTGGAAATATGAAAAGTTTTTTCGAAGTTTCGAAAATAGAACAGCAGCGCGAAGCCGCAAAGAAGTTGTATCTGGAATTTTTGCGCGTGCCATCCATGAGCGCTGGGGTTTACACGTTGGCCGCCGGAAGCGCCGATCCGCAAAGACCGCACACGGAAGATGAACTGTATTACGTGATTAAAGGGAAGGCGCGAATCCAGGTTGGTTCAGACGACGAGGCGATTGCAGAAGGCAGCGTTATTTTTGTGGGCGCGAATGTCGAGCATCGCTTTCATGACATCAGCGAAGAGTTGACGGTGCTGGTGTTCTTCGCACCTGCAGAATCCGCCTAGAAGCCCAAGCTAGAAGCTAGAAGCTAATGACCTTCTTTCGCCGGAATCCAATAAACCTCTTCTTTCAGCACCTCTTTCGTGAATCCGATCCGCTTCAGCATTCCTTTGCCGTTCTCAATCATGTCGGGATGGCCGCAAAGATATCCCACTGCGTTGGCCCCGTTTAGTCCCCACATGTCGGCATACTTGCGTAACACGTCATCGACGCGTCCGGTCTCTCCGGTCCATTTCTCGTCGTCCCAGGGACGGCTAATCGTAGGGACATACTGAAGCCATGGAACTTCGTCCGCGAATTTTCGCAATTCGTCCGAGTATCCGAATTCCCACGATTTGCTGGCGCCGTTCAAAATAAAAAGCTTGTCTTCGCCGTTAAATATGCCGGCTTTCCAATCCTTATACAGAGTGCGAACGTAGCTGACGAACGGCGCGACTCCGGTGACGGTCGAGACCAGCAGATGATTGGTGCGTCCGTGTTTGTGATCCAGAGTGAAAAGTCCTTTGGGACTCTTGCGCATGTGCAAGTCATCGCCGACTTGCAACTTGTAAAGTTTGGGAGTCAGTTCGCCTTCGGGGACCAGTTCAAAGAAGAATTCGACTTCGTCTTCGTAGGGAGAGGAGACAATCGAGTATGCACGCTCGGAACGTTTGTCCGGCGTCTCCACGCCTAACGTCGCGTACTGTCCGGGAGTGAATTTGAAGGGCCCGCCCGCCTGTATGCGGATCATCCACAAGTCGTCGGCAAAATCCACTCGTTTGGTGATTCGAGCGTGGTAAAACTTGTCTTCGCCAGTCGTCATTTCCTACCTCGTAGGACTGAGTTAGAAAGAGCGGGGACAGTGTACCGCAATTGGCAGCGCTCAACCGTGAATGACACGAAGTTATACCAAGGAGATCTTCCGTAGGACTTCCTTCGTGTTACTTAGTGTCCTTGGTGGTTGATCGCTTTTCGTTTACAGATTTCAGCGCCTCCAACTCACTCAAAGTTTTCTCCCATGCTTTCTTCTCTTTATTCGCGACAATCGGAGATTTCGAACCACTATAGAAATCCAGAATGTTTTGCCGCAGTCCGGGCGTGAGGTCCGCGAATTGGTGCTTGCTCAGATCGTCCAGGAGCCGGGCGTAGGTTGTGTCGGCGAGGGAATATTCACCAAGCCTGGTCGCGTGGCCGGTATCGCAATCCAGATTCGCCAATGGGATTTGTCCAGCGTTGACATCGCGCAGCAACGACCCGTAGTCGTCGACGGTGGCATTGATGCTCTTGATGTACATGTCTTCGGTTTGGGTCGTGGGGATAGTGAAAGCCAGCGCTTTGAAAGGACCGATCTTAGGCACGATCTTGAGAAAGAAAGCCAGAATCCGCGCCCCGAGTTTCGGCTTGCGATAAGTGGTACCCCATTGCTTCTTATAGGTGGTACGGGACAGGTGATACAAGAAAGTCTTCTCATTAAAATTCGGCGTGTCGTGAACAATCTCCTGCCGCCGGTTAATCAAAGCAGCCCGGGTAATTTGCGGGATCACGGTCGCAATTGCGCGCCGGAAAGTCCCGATGGACAGATCTTCACTCCCAAACACATCGGAAAGTTTCAGGCCGTAAGTCTGAAGAAAAGCCCGCTCCATGAGTGGTTTGGAAACTTCGAAGCCGATGAAGTCGTGATAGCTATCCGAGGTGTAGCGGTTCTTCGCCACCTGCACCATGTCAAAACCGAATTCTGTCCGGATATGCGTCTTGGGGTCATCCGCGTAGGTGACTTCATCGCCATATTTTTTTCGCAGCTTGGGGAAGTCGATTCCCACCGAGCGATTGATCGTCGGATGACCCGTATTGTCGGAAGCGTAATGCGCCAATGCTCCCAGGGCGAAGGCATATTCGTTGATGTCCGAAGATTGCCCGATGAGCGCGTTTACGAAATCTCCTGTACGTACATAATGAACAAGATCGCTAAAGTATTTGCTGCCGAACGGGTAATAGCCCATATCCTGCAGCACGCTGCCTCCGTACGCATAAGCGTGGGCCTGGTGTAATTGGTCTCTAGTCGCCCCCGGAAACCTCTTCAAAAGAAGTGGCTGAATTTCGTCTTTCCACAGCAAATCGACCACCTCCTCATGGGTGAGCACGGAGTAACTGTTACCAAGACCTGTGAAGAGGAATACGAGGATCGCCGTGGCAACGGCTTTCTTGAGAAATGGCGGGGTTGGTCGCATGGGCCGGACGGTTGGATGTCCATTAAGGCTTGTACGATGGCCTGCAGAAATATCAACGGCCCGCGGGACTCAGTTGAGGGCTCCTCCCCGACGTGATTCTGTCAGTAACCGGGGCCGGTGACTCGTTATAAATCACTAATATTCAGTGAGTTGCGGGGCCCGCGTCGCCTATTGGTAATAGCAAGTCGTAACCACTCGGGGGGCACCCGTAACTTTACGTGGGGTGCACCAATCCCTACACTCTTTCCATGCACGCTTGGGAAGGAAATCCGCGGTTAGATGAATCGGCTGAGTATCGCTCGGAGGCCTTTACGCCGGCGCGCACCAGGACGAAGCCGGTGCGTCCCCATACCATCAGTTGGAAGCTGGTGGCCGGGCTGGCGGCGGGGGCTCTTCTCGGGATGCCCTTCGTGGCCACAGGTACCGTGCACGCTGCATGGGCCCAGGTTTCCCAGATGTTTGCCTTCATTCGGCGCTAAGTAATCTATCCCACCACTTTCGCCTGCTGCAGATCAAAGCCAGTTTTCGGCAGCAGTGACATCAACTTAAATGCCTTGGATTCAGTGACGATCACCCGGCGGAGTGCAAGCCTTCGTCCAGCGTAAGGAATGGCTGCGTGTCTTGAGACCGTTTGTGGCAATCACGGTAAAGATTGTGAGATTTTCATAATGAATAAGCGCCATGACCGGGTAACCAGAAATTGTTGCAGAGGGCATTTCGCCTGCGCGAGCGCGGCACGGCAATTTGATCGCAAAAACGCCGATGAGCTGCACGGCGACAATCAAGAACCACAGTCACTTGTACATCTTTCTCTCCCCGTCCAGACGAACTTCGAACTCGCGGGTTGCACGCGTTTTATCGGCGTTTTGTTCTCAATCGGCTACTAGTCGAACGGCAAAATTTCATCTCCTTGCGTCTAAATAATTGGTAGCATCCAGACGGGCTGTGCCCACCATGATCGATCGCGGTGTCCAATTCGTAGGGGAAGCGCTCGCCGGGCCAGAGGCGCTTATGGTGGAGCTTTATCTAAAAAGCGGGGGCCAGGAATTTGATTTGAGCCGCGAACAATTCACCGCAATTCTCGAAGAAGTGCGTGCCAAATATCTGCCTGCCGATGCACGGGCCGCCGCGGTGCAGGAACTCTACGCGAGCTTGCGAGTGGAAGACCTGGCATTGGCGCGCGGCTGTGCCGCGGGAAACGAACGCGCCTGGGAGCGCTTCTTAATCCGCTATCGTGAGAAGCTTTACGATGTCGCCGGATATATCACCAAAGAAAGCTCATCCGCGCGCGAGCTGGCAGATTCGTTGTATGCCGATCTATACGGAATGGGCGGGCGCGACCGGCAAAGAGTGTCCAAGCTGGCGTCTTATACCGGACGCGGGTCGCTAGATGGCTGGTTGCGCACGGTCATGGCGCAGGAGCATGTCAATCGCTACCGCAAGCAACGTCGGCTGGTGAGTCTGGATGAAGAGAATGAAGAAGGCGTCCAGTTTGCGGCAACAGAATCGGAACCCGCAATCGTCGTTGAACCCAGGCTGGAGGCGGCCATCGATGAAGCCCTGACCGCTCTCCCAGCCGAAGACCGGTTTGTGCTGGCGTCATATTATCTGGATGACCGCACCCTGGCTGACATCGCGCGCAGCCTTTCGGTACACGAATCCACCATTAGTCGAAAAGTGGACAAGCTGGCCAAGTCCCTGCGCAAGCACATCTTAGCGTCGTTGGGACGCAGCGGCATGAGCCGCCGTCAGGCCCAGGAAGCGCTGGAGGTGGACGTACGCGACCTCGGCTTGAATATACGCAGCCGGTTGGCGCAAGAAACTGCATCTGGGACGTTCCCAGACAAGAAGGCAGAAGCCCCGGCGGGCGAAGCGGGAGGATCTGACTAGCAGCGTTCTAATTGAATTTGATGATATGGAAGCACTTCCCAAAATCGTGCGACAGCGCTTGCGGCCGCAGGGCAAGCCGGGAGTTCATCCCCGTGCCGACTTGCTGACGGCATTTGCTGAAAAGTCGCTGACCGAGCGCGAACGTACGCGAGTGATCGAACATCTTTCCCGTTGCGAAGATTGCCGCGAGGTGGTGTTTTTATCCGGTCCGCAGCCGGATCCGGTTCAGATTGTGGGAAGGGTCCCGAATCGTGGAGGCTGGCTGAGCTGGCCGCCACTTCGTTGGGGAGCTGCGGTGGCGTGCGTAGTTATTGTAGGGACTGCCGTCACGCACTTTCGTGAAGGCCCTCATCATCGAGACTTGCTCGAGAGAGTTGCCAGCAAGACTGCTGGGAATGCGAATCGACCAGCCTTGCCTGCATCCGCTACAGCATCCGCGAATCGCGGCGTAACCGCAGAGAAGATATCTGAGCCTGCAGCGAAAGAATACACAAGCGGGAAGGAAATGGCGAAAGCGGAACCGCCCGTTCGGCCAAATCGCAAAGCGATGACTGCGATTCCTAGAATGCCTATGCAGTTCGACCAATCGCGGGAGATCAACGGGAACGATGTCGAAGCTACGCGATCGCTCAGCGACGCAGATGCTTCGAACATGGCGGCCGCGCCCACGTCGGCCACAGTTAACGCGGATGCGAATTTTGCATATCAACCGGGCCGCGATAAGAAGCAGGCGCAGACACTCGCGCCTGACTTGATGAATCAAACGGCCCGGGTGCAAGTGGAATCAGGGAGTGCTACAGCGGCCCAGAGCAACGAGAGTCCCGCTACAGATTTGCAGCCAAAAAGCTATTCGGCCAACAGCGCGCAAGTGAGCGGGGCAATTGGGGGCCAAGGGACGCGCGGTTTGGCGGACCCCATGAAAATGAAGATGGATAGCACTTCCGCCACACTCACGGCGCGCTGGAAGTTGACTCCGGCCGGAACCTTGCAACGGTCGCAGGATGCGGGCGATCATTGGGACAACGTGCCGGTTGCGGGTAACACGACCTTCCAGGCCTTGGCTGCTTTGTTGGCGGATGTCTGGGTGGGTGGCGCCAACGGGCTTCTCTATCACTCTTCCGATGCGGGCCTCCACTGGGCGCAGGTGGTTCCCAAATCAGGTGACGAATCCCTCAGTGGCGGGATCACTCACATCGAATTTGGGGATGTTCAGAATGGAAAGATAACCACCACCAGCGGGGAAGGCTGGACAACCTCTGATGCAGGAAAGAGCTGGCGAAAGAACTGAAGCTTCAGGATCATCTCTGAAAATTCCCAACACAAGTTCAAGGTTACTGGTCCGAGCGGTATGGATTACCAAAGTGACGTTTACACTCCACCAGCCCCCACCTAGTATCAGTCTCGTAGTTTGGCAGTTCTGGGGGAGGGCTGCCGAGGCGTCCTAAACTGAAAAGTTTGGGGCGCTTTTTATATTTGTGGGCCGAGCCCGCGTTGGCGACAAAGGCCTTAAATGACCGGAAGTCACGGGTGACTACTTTGCGACCGTTCCCGCCTCCGCGCATCTAATTCAGGTGTTACGATAGCAAGGCTCACTCGAAGAAGGCACGAATTCGGGGCCTATGCGGGGCGCAACTGAAACCGGAGGAAGCGAATGGCAGGGAACGGAATTATCGAGGTCAATGACGCAAACTTTGACGCGGATGTCCTGAAGTCGGACACCCCAGTGCTGGTGGATTTCTGGGCCACCTGGTGTGGACCGTGTCGTGCCATTGCCCCCATCGTGGAAGAACTTGCCAAGGAGTATCAAGGCAAAGTGAAGATCGGCAAGATGGACGTCGACAGCAACAGCGCTACGCCCATGCGTTACGGCGTCCGCGGAATCCCTACGTTGCTGGTGTTTAAAGGCGGCCAGGTGAAGGAACAGATTGTTGGTTATGTGCCCAAGGAAACGATTCAGAAGGCGCTGGATAAGCATTTAGGGTAAGCATTTAGCAATTGGCACTTAGCATTTGGCCATGAAGGGCCTGGGGTAACAACCTCGGGCCTTTTCTTTTGCGAGAATGCGGAAATGAACTGTACCGGGCCAAATGCCAATTGCTAACTGCCAATTGCCTCTTTCAATACTTCCTCAAAACTCCAATCACTTTCCCCTGAATCTGCACCGTCGCCGCCGGGACGATGATCGGCTTCATGGTTGCATTCGAAGGCTGGAGGCGGATGTTCTCGCCTTCGCGGAAGAAGCGTTTGAGGGTGGCGTCGGTGCCATCGACTAGGGCGACTACGATTTCTCCGTTGTAGGCGGTCTTGGATTTCTCTACCAGTACATAGTCTCCGTTGAGGATGGCTTCGTCCTGCATCGAATCGCCGCGAACTTCGAGTACGAAGACTTCTTTCGAGCGCACGAAGTCGGCCAGTGAAATCGTCTCGGGATTGGAGACGGCTTCAATTGGCTGGCCGGCGGCAATTCTTCCCAGGAGCGGCAGGACCATCGTTGTATTGACCGCCATGGCTTGCTTCAGGCGTCCCTTGGGCGGCAACAGGTCGATTGAGCGGCTGCGGTTGTAATCGCGAGTCAGCAGGCCCTTTTTTTCGAGATTCGACACGTGCTTGTGAACAGTGGCCAGGGAACTCAGGCCCATTCCATCGCCAATTTCTTCAAAAGATGGCGAGTAGGAATGCTTCTGCACGAAGTCGGAAATGAAGTCATACATCTGCCGCTGCCGTTTTGTAATGGCCATGACCGTAATTGTAAGCGAATGAAAAGCGAAGTCAAGAGGGATGTATCAAACAGGTAAGTCGAACATCTAATATATAAATCGCAGAACAACTTTGAGGAGCGCGAACGAACCATGACTGAAAAGATCAAGAAGACCGATGCGGAGTGGCAGAAGCAGTTGACTCCTGAACAGTTTCAAGTGGCGCGCAAGGCCGGGACCGAACCTGCATTTACCGGAAAGTATTGGAAAACGAAAGACGCGGGCACGTATGCATGCGCTTGCTGCGGAGAGCCGCTATTTAGCTCAGAAACAAAATTTGACTCGGGCACTGGCTGGCCGAGTTTTTACCAGGCCGTGGATAAGTCGAAAGTCGAAGAGAAATCGGACACGGCCTATGGGATGGTGCGTACCGAGGCGCGCTGCGCCAAGTGTGATGCGCATCTGGGACATGTATTCAACGATGGTCCGAAGCCGACCGGGTTGCGGTACTGCATGAACTCGGCTGCCTTGGAACTGAAGAAGGATGAGAGCAAGTAACTCTAATTTTTTACCGCCGAGATCGCACAGAGCGCCGAGGGTTTTGATTCGTTAGGTGATCTTCGCGGGCTCGGCGGTTATTTTTTTGTCCCCCTAAAAACCAAAAGGGAGCATGTCTTGCGACATGCTCCCAGGATCGTTCATTCGGAGAGAGAGTGGTTTTAGTTGCCCGCGGCCGCCGCTGCGGCCTTGGGTGTTTCGGAGTGAGAATTGTTTTGTTTGTGGTCGTTCTTCTGATCCGCGGCGCGGACTTGCACGCTGCCGGTCAGCACGGCGCCGTCTTCCACGCTGATGCGGTGAGTGGTGACGTCTCCAGTCAGCGAGCCTTCAGCACGAATGTCCACGCGGTCGGTGCAAGTCACGTTTCCGTTGACCTTGCCCATAATTACAACTTCCTTAGCGTTGATGCTGGCGGCGACATGGCCGTTGCGTCCAACGGTGACGCGGTGATCTGCAAAATTGATGGTGCCTTCGATGCGGCCGTCAATGAAGAGCGACTCGGATCCGGTGACTTCGCCCTTGATGACGAGCGAACGGCCAATCGTTGCTTGCTCCGTGGGGACGCTGGCGGTCTTCACAGGGGCGAAAGTGTTGGCGGGTGTGGAAAATTTTTGTGCGTCCGACGATTGCAGCATGGTGGCGGGCCTTCCTTGGGTTTCCGCGCGGCTTTGATCTTGCGAGCCGCTTACGGTGGGATCGTGATGCGCGTCCTATAGGTGACTATCGCACGGACTTTTGTAATTCGGGAGGTTACGGAAGATCGTGTACCGCGAAAATGGAGCGTTTAACCACCAAGGACAGGTGCACTAAGGAAATCCTTAACTTAGGATTCCCTTTGTGTTACCTCGTGTCCCTGGTGATTAATTCTCGACTAGACTTCCAGCGCCTGGCCCAGTTCTTCCCATTCAGCTAGGCATTTCTGAAGCTCGGCGCGGTCGTTTCCGAGTTCACGGGAATGGCGTTCGGTTTCGTCAGAGCTTACGAAAGCTTGCAACTCCGTTTCGTGCGTGGCTATTGACGTTTCCAGCCGGTTGATCGATTTCTCGAGTTCCTTCACCCGGTCTTCAAGCTGCTTGCGTTTGATGGGATTCAGCCGTTTGGATTTGTTGTCAACCGGGGATTCCGGTGATTTTCCGTTCGCGGGTTGGACCACGGTAGAGCCCGCCACTAAAGTTTCCTGCATTCGCGCCGCTCCACCCTGCTTGCGCCAGAGATAGTCTTCGTAATTTCCAGGATAGATTTCGACTTTGCCGTCGCCCACTTCGAAGATGCGAGTCGCCAGTTTGTCGATGAAATAGCGGTCGTGGGAAACGAAAACGACCGTCCCGTTATATTCACTCAGCGAGTTGAGCAAAACGTCTTTAGCGCGCATGTCGAGATGGTTGGTAGGCTCGTCGAGCAGCAGGAAATTTGCCGGAAACATCAACATGCGCAGCAGAGCATAACGATTGCGTTCGCCGCCGGAGAGGACGCCGATGCGTTTGAAAACATCGTCGGCGGAAAAAAGAAAACATCCCAGCAGGCTGCGCATTTCAGTTTGTGTGGAGCGGGGAGCAAGTTCGGCAAGATCGTCGAGAATGCGCGCATCGGGATTGAGTTCTTTGTATTGGTCCTGCGCAAAATAATCGGCTTGCACGTTGTGGCCGAGTTTGTACTCGCCTTTGGTGAGCGGCTCCTGCTGGGCAAGTAATTTTATCAGCGTGGATTTGCCGGCGCCGTTCACGCCCACTAGCGCGATGCGATCACCGCGTTCGATGATGAAGCTGGCGTCGTTGAAGATTTTCTTTTCACCGTAAGCTTTGGCGACATTCGTAAATTCTGCGACGGTCCGTCCGCTGGGTTTTGGCTGAGGAAAAGAGAAATGAATGGTCTTTTCTTCTTCCGGAATTTCGATGCGCTCGATTTTGTCCAATTCCTTGATGCGGCTTTGTACTTGTTTCGCTTTGGTGGCCGTGTAACGGAATCGATTGATAAAAATCTCGAGCTGCTCGACGCGGTCTTTCTGGTTTTTGAAGGCGGCTTCTAGTTGTTCCATCCGGCTGGTTTTCTGGGTGAGAAATTTTTCGTAATTGCCGGTGTAAATATGAATCTTCTTGTTCCAGATTTCGACGATCTTGTTGACGGTGGTATCGAGAAAATAGCGATCATGCGAAATCAGCACCACCGCATTGGGATAGTGCGTGATGTATTCCTCAAGCCAATTGCGGGCTTCGAGATCAAGATGGTTCGTGGGCTCGTCGAGCAGCAGCAGATTTGGAGCTTGCAGTAACAACTTCGCCAGCGCCAACCGCATCTGCCAGCCGCCGGAGAATTCATCGGTCAGGCGATTCCAGTCTTCGGTGCGAAAGCCAAGGCCGGTGAGAACGGTGCCGACCTGCGATTCGATGGCGTATCCATCACGCGTTAGGAATTCATGCTCGATGCGATGGTAGCGATCGGAGATCTGCGTATATTCCGGCGAAGAGTGGTCGACTTCGGACATGCGTCCGGTGAGGTCTTCCATCTCCTGTTCCATGGCGCGCAGTTCGGAGAAGACCGACATGCATTCGGCGAACACCGTTCTTCCGGAAAGCGTCAAGCCATCTTGCGGCAAATAACCGGCGCTGATGCCTTTCGCCGTGCTGATGGTGCCGTAATCGAGGCTTTCCATCCCGGCTAGCACTTTCATCAGCGTGGATTTGCCGGTGCCGTTCGCGCCTACTAATCCGATACGGTCGCGGGGAGTGATCATCCAATCGGCCCCGTCGAACAGGAGCTTGTGGCCAAATCGTTTTCCGGCGGAGGAGAGCTGAATCATGGTGGTGATTCAATCGTCTCATGATTTTGGAGAAGAGTGCGAATCGTCGACCTTCTGTCATCCTGAGCGCAGTTCTCGCTTCGCGCATGCGAAGCAACTAGGGAGTCGAAGAATCCCGCGATCACCAGAGTGCCGGGAAGCTCGTAGGGGTGCTTCGACTCCCTCGCCGTTCACTAGCGTGAACGGCTCACTCGCTCAGCATGACAAGATTTTTTAGTGAGTGGCAACAACTTTGACAGCGCCAATATGCTCCAGCGCGCGATCCACAACAGTCTGAATTTCCCGCGCGTATTTCACTTCGCGGCCTTTGGCGAGAATTTTTCTGGCTTCCTCAGGTGAGAACCAGGTCGGATTGCGATCGGCTTCGTGGGGGAAATTACTCTCTCCAACTTCCAGGAGAAAAGCTTTCACCACAAACTCGCGCACACCGGGAGGCTTCCAGAACACGCCTTTGGAATATAGATACAAATGAAAATGCCGCGGCTCGATTGTTCCCTTCACTCCGGCCTCTTCTAAAGCCTCTTGTTCGGCGGCTTGGCTGTGGGACAAGTTACGTTCCGGGCAGCCTTTGGGGAATGTCCATTTATTGCCGCCGTTTGTATTTACCAGCAGGAATTCGATCGTGTCTCCGCGCCGCCGATAGCAGATCGCCGCTACTTGCGGCGGCAAAGCGGATTGTAAAACTCGGGGCGCGCCCAAATTATTTCTCCAAAATCTCTGTCATCCTGCGCGCAGCGAAGGACCTATGTAGTTTGCCACCAGCTAGGAAATGCATGGGTCCTTCGCTGCGCTCAGGATGACAGACCTTGTTTTGATAATAGATCGAAAATATTTCAGGAGTGTGAAATTGCACCGAAAAAGATGCAATCCGAAGTTACTAACGGGAGTACTGCAATTTACAGTCCGCTCCCGTACACCGGAATCACCGCGCCATTCACGTCTTTGCCGCCCTCGCCGGCGAGCCAGGTGATGAGGGAGGCGACCGAAGCGGGTTGCACCCAAGTCGCGAAATTGGCTTTCGGCATATCACGACGATTGGCAGGCGTATCCATGGTGCCGGGCAGCAGGATGTTGGCGGTCATGCCAGAGTCCTTATTTTCGGCGGCGATGGTTCGAATCAAAGAAACTAAAGCGGCTTTGGACGCGCTATACGCACCCACTCCGGGGCCGGGGTCTTCCGCCGCTCGGCTTCCAATAGCGACGATGCGGCCGCGGACTTCACGCATATGCGGGATCACTGCGCGCAAAAGGTAAAAGGCGCTGTTCAAGTTCATGTCGAACATCCGCTGGAAAGTTGTATCGTCAGTCTCGGCGATGGGCTTGCCGCCGGCGAATCCGCCGACGAGATGCGCGAGAATATCCAACTTGCCGAATCTTGCAATGATCCCGTCGACCGCTTTTTGCGCCGTCTCACCGCTCGAAATTTCCGCAGGCCAGGCGATAAATGCGGGACTATCGAAATCAGACTGCTGGATTTTCGGCGAAAGGCCGACCACGGTTGCACCTTCATTAAGCATGGCGAAGGTGACGTGGGTGCCGAGGCCGCCATTGGCGCCGGTGACGAGTGCGATTTTACCGCTGAGAGTGGATTTCATATTCAAAAAAGCCGGCAAAGTGACAACCGGTTCGACGGTGATCCGATACATGGTTTATTTAATGGACGGGAACGTCGCCGCCATGCTTCGGCCGCTTCATAAGGAAGGCCAGAGGAATCATACAGAGGATTGCGATTCCCAGCAGCCTGAAGTTATCAATATATGCCAGCATGGTCGCCTGGCGGACCACCATATTTTGTACCATCGCGTAGGCACGTTGCATGGAATCGCCGCCCCCGCCTCCCATTGCAACTGCCGCTCCGGAAAGAGTTTTGCGGAGAGCCGGATTCGAAGCTGAAAGATGACTCGACAAATACACTTGATGCACCTGCGCTCGCCGATCCAGCAAAGTGGTCACCACTGAAATGCCGACGCTGCCGCCAATATTTCGCGCCAGATTCATGAGTCCAGACGCGGCATTATTTTTGTTCTTGGGCAGATATGCATAGGCCATGGTGTTGATCGGCACAAAAAGAAATGCCATGCCAATCGCTTGAATGGTGCGCGCCCACATGACGGTACTGAAATCGATATCCAGATTAAAGCTGGTCATGTGGAACAGGGAGAAGCCAAGAACCAGCAACCCGAAGATCATGAGCTTGCGGGCGTCCCACCTGGAAAGCAGGAAGCCAACCACCGGCATCATCAGCATGATGGCAAAACCGCCGGGGGAAAGCGCCATGCCGGCGCGCTCGGCGGTGTATCCAAGCATGGTCTGCATGAACAGCGGCAACAGTAGCGTGCTCCCAAGCAAGGCAAAGCCCAGCATGAACATCATCAGATTGGCGGAAGCGAAAGTCCGATTGCGAAATAGATGCAGATCGATGACCGGATCTTTGTGATGCCACTCCCAGAAAATTACGAAGATCAGCGACGCAACCGCGATTACGGTTAGGGTCAGGATGAAGTGGGATTCGAACCAGTCGTCGCGCTGGCCTTTATCGAGTACTACTTGCAATGTTCCCAGGCCGAGAGCGACGAAGCCGAGCCCAATGTAATCGACTCGCAATTCAGAAAGCTTCTTGCGAATCATGTTCGGCGGGTCGTGAATGAGGCGTTGGGTCAGTAATAAAGAAATAATGCCTATGGGAATATTCAGCAGAAAAATCCAGCGCCAGGTGAAATTGTCGGTGATCCATCCGCCAAGGGTTGGACCAATGGCCGGCGCCATCACCACGGCGAGCCCGTAGACGGCGAAGGCCATACCTCGTTTGGCGGGAGGAAAAGTGTCAGCGAGGATCGATTGCTCACTGGGTTGCAGACCGCCGCCGCCCATACCTTGGAGGACGCGAAAGAAAATCAGCATGCCCAGGTTCGGGGCGAGTCCACAGAGCAGGGAACTGACGGTAAAGATCGCGACGCAGGTCATGTAGAAACGCTTACGTCCGATGATCGAGGAAATCCAACCGCTGAGCGGCAGAACGATAGCGTTCGAAACCAGATAAGAAGTTAAGATCCAGGTACTCTCATCGGTCCCGGCGGAAAGACTGCCGGCGATATGCGGCAAAGAGACGTTGGCGATGCTGGTGTCCAGCACCTCCATGAAGGTGGCCATGGTGACCACCACTGCAATGATCCAGGGATTGATCGCCGGTCGTTCCCCGGGCATTCCATCCATGGTCAGTGCAGCCGTACTCATTGATGTAGTTTCACCTTGGGTTCAACCGACATGCCCGGACGCAATTCGTGGCCCTTGGTCTCGCCCGGATCGAAAGTGATTTTCACAGGAATGCGCTGCACCACTTTCACGTAGTTGCCTGTCGCATTCTCCGGCGGTAGCAAACTGGACAACGAACCGCTGGAGCCGGAAATACTCTGCACCTGTCCGTTGTAGTCTTTGCCGGTGGCGTCGACGTGGATGGTGACCGGTTGCCCCGCACGCATTTCCCGCAATTGCGTTTCCTTGAAATTGGCAGTCACCCAGATGTCGTCGAGATTAATGACTTTCATCAATTCCTGACCAATCGACACGTTCTGTCCGACTTCGACGGTCCGGTTAGTCACGATCCCGCTAACCGGAGCGGTGATTTGCGCGTATTTCAAATTCAATTCCGCCTGGTCGAGAGCGGACTTCTTGAACGCTACCTGCGCTTTGGCCGAATCGGCTTTCGACCGCATGATCGAAACCTGCTGGGGCGCCGTCTGCGCAGAACGGGCATTGGCTTTGGCTTCGGCCAGCTTGGCTTGCGCCTGATTGATCCCCTGTTTGGCGGCGGAAGCTGAGGCGCGTGCTGCGTCGACATCGGCAGCCTGAGCCTTGGCCGCAGCAACGGCCTGGTCGTACTGCTGGCTGGAAATTTCCTGCTTGTCCACCAATTGTTTGTAGCGGACTAAGTCGGCTTGGGCTCGAACGTTGTTGGCTTCGGCTTGCGCCAGTTGAGCATTCGCCATGTCGTATTGTTGATGGGCCGCGGCAATTCCGGCTTCGCCACTCAACACGCCGGCATCGGCGGTCGAAATTTGGCTGCCGGTGTTGATCGTCGTCATCGGAACGTTGACTTCGGCGGCGTTGGCGGCTGCGACTGCGTCGTCGTAGTCAGCCTTCGCATGCTCCAGTGCGATCTGATAATCGCTGGGATCGATTTCAACCAGAACTTGGCCGGCTTGCACGACCTGATTGTCATCGACTAGAAGTTTCGCGACGTGTCCGGAGACACGGGCGCTGATTGAATTCAAATGCCCATCGACCTGGGCGTCGTCGGTGGATTCGTAGCTGCCCAGGTAGCGCCAGAGAAAGAAGACAGCGACGACCAGCACAATTCCGCCAATAATCAGGAACAGGCGAAATCGCGGATCGCGAGCGTTGAAGCGTTTTCCGCGAAGGTCTTTCTCGGTCGCAGGCAGAGGGGTTTGCTGATTATCCGTCCGGGATTGACTGGCCGGAGGAGCTTCTTGCGTCGGGGTTGCGGTGTCTTGTGCCATGGTTACTTGCTCTGTAAGTATTCCCGGACGCCCACTTCCGCGTAACCAATCGCTCTCGCAAGGGCGACTTTGGCAACGTTATGGGCGTAAAGGCTCGAAATATAATTTTCGTTGGCGGAGGCCACGGTTTCCTGGGCCTGGACGACCTCCAAATTATCGGCGACCCCAGCGGCGAAGCGGTCGCGGCCCTGGGCAAGCGTTTGATTGGCCAGGTCTACCGAGCTGCGCGCGACTTCCACCTGGTCCGAAGCGGATTGCAAATCCAGCAGCGCAGTCCGGACTTCGTAATCAATTTGACCACGCAGGTTGTCGAGCTGCTGGCGGCTCTGTCGCAATGTCGCTTCTGCCTGCAGGACTTCGCCGTGAGTCTTTCCTCCGGCAAAAATTGGGATATTTAAAGTAGCGGCGGCTTGAAATACGCTGTGTGAATCCCCGATGGTGACGCCAAGATCGCCAAAGTTTCCCGCGATATCTAGAGTGGGGTAGTGTTCAGCGGTCGCAGCGCTGCGAAAATGTTGCGCCGCTCGTACCTGCTGCACCGCCGCCAGATAATCCGAGCGCGAGGCGTAGGCCCGCCGCAAACTCTCTTCCAGTCCTAGAGCGGTGAGAGGTTGGTAAGGCATAGTCTCCGTCAGTTTGAACTCCTGGCCCGAAGGCAATCCAATCACCCTGGCCAATGTTAGCTTTTGTTTTGCGAAATTATTTCGGGCATTGATCAATTGCTGCTGCCGATTCTGCATTTCGACGCTGGCCCGTAGCGTATCGATCGCGGGAACGGTCCCAGCTTTTTGCTGGTCCGCAGACTTATCGTGAAGTGCCGTCGCCGTTTCTAGTTGAGCTTGCGCGGTATCGACGCGGGCCGCCCCCGCAAGCGCCTCCAGATAAGCATCTCCAACTGCGAGTACCACCAGATCGCGAGCGTCTTTGAAGTTGAGTTGGGAGACCTTTTCGTTGTCCTGCGAGCCCCGAGTACGTTCGAGAGCTTTCCAGTTAAATACCGATTGGCTCGCGTATACCCCGGCACTGATGTAGTTATAAGGCCCGATTACACTCGGGATCCCGGGAAACTTAAAGCCGAAAGCCGCGAGATCCTGCTGGGCAACCGTTTCTCCTGCTTGAGCACTTACGTGCGGCATCAACTCGCTCAACTCATGCCATCTCTGTCCCCGGGCCGCCAGCGTGTTGTCGCTTTGCAACAGCACACCCATATTGTTTCGCAGACCACGGTCGATGGCTTCTTTAAACGAAATCGGCAACACGTCGGCAGTGGCCTTACCTTCCGGCACGCTGCCGGAATAGGTGTTTCGATTCACCACGATAGCCGGACCAGGGAGGCCTGAAGAGTCGGAACCCGACGACGTGCCCGGCGCTTGCGCCAGAGCAAAGCCGCTACACAACAAGGAAACCAGGGTTACCGCCTGAAAACTCAGGAAAACTAAGCGTCTCACCTTAAGAGTGCATTTCCTTGCAGCCAAGTCATTCACAGGACAAGAGATGGACATAGTTAAAGTAAAGTATATCGATTCAGAACGCTGGGTTGTAGATGCAAACGATTTGAACCCGGATGGCTTCGACCAAAGGGCTGGCTTCGTGTACCCTCCTAGCAACATTTCCTGCAAATACATTTTTCCGGAGCTTCAGCGTGCAGCAAGTCGGTAGTCCTACGAATAGGAACACTGTTTCCGCCGCCGCGAAGAAGGCTGGCCTCATTTCGTTCGTCTTCGTCATGTATTCATACTGCACCGGCGGGCCGTTCGGGCTGGAGGACATGGTTACGACCTCCGGACCGGGAATGAGTTTGATTTTCTTGATGGCGGTGCCGTTTTTCTGGTGTATTCCCATGTCTTTAGTGGCGGCCGAACTCACCACTGCCATGCCGGTCGAAGGCGGATTCTATCGCTGGACGCGAGCCGCCTTCGGTGATTTTTGGGGATTCTTAGCAGGATGGTGGAATTGGTGTTCTTCTTTTTTATTGGGCGCGGTGTACGCGGTCTTGTTCACTGATTACATCACATTTTTCTATCCGCAAATTACGGGCTGGAAACAGTATCTGGTCGCGCTGTTTGTGATCGCCCTGATCAGCTACGTGAATATTCTTGGGATCGCAATGGTGGGAACGGTGGCAACAGTGCTCGAAATCCTCAATCCTGCTGCCGGCAATCGCCATGTGCGTAATGAGTATCAGGCTGTGGCATCACAATCCGTTTGTGCCGCTGATCCCGCCGCATCAGCCCACTTTCCAAATCTTCGGGGTCGGCTTGGCAATTGTGTTGTGGTTGTATGCAGGCTACGAGCAGGTTTCCACAGTCGCCGAAGAAGTGGAAAACCCGCGCAGGAATTATCCGCGAGCTTTGGCGTGGATGGTGCCAATTTCCATCGCCACCTATTTCCTTCCTGACAGCTTGTGCTCTCGCAGCATTGAACAACTGGCAGGATTGGCATACCGGATTTTTCTCCAACGCTGCACAGCTGATCGGCGGGCACCGGCTGGGATTCGCCATGACCGTTGCGGCCGCGATCACGAATATTTCTCTATTCAACAGCACGGTGCTGACATCGACACGAATGCCGTCGTCGATGGCGGAAGACGGATATTTGTCTCCGTTTCTGACCCGAATTCACCCCAAGTATGGAACTCCGTGGATGGCGATCCTAGTTTCGGCTGCCTGCTATGCCGCGTTGGCCTGGGGCACACTTACGCAACTGATCTCGATTTACGTGTGGCTGCGGATTGCGACTTCCGTTTTGACCGTTCTCGCTGCCTGGCAACTGCGTCGGACGCAGCCTGAGCTGCCGCGTCCCTTCCGCATTCCGTGGGGAAAAACCGGCGTGAATTATGCCGTGATTGCTATTTTGCTGATGAGCGTTGTGGCTCTGGCCGGGGCTTTTGCCAGTAGTGATAAGACTGCGCGGATTCTGGGGCCGGTGACCATTGTGATTGGGCCGATTGCTTATTTGTTCTTCCGGCGGCGGCCTGCTTGACCATCTGAGAAGCTCGAGGGGAGTGCAGCTTCCCCTGGCGATAAATCGCTTTCGGAATGACAAGGCTTAGGCGGTTGGAAGGTCAAACGCTTTTGGGTGGCGCAGCGCTTAAGCGCTGCGATCAGGCTTTGACTTCTTGTACGCGCTTTAGCGTTTGAGGTTAGCTGATCCAGTCCAGCACTTTGTAATAGGCCCCGGCGAACGGCAGGAACCAGGGACGTCCGTTATAGAGTCCGAGCGGCGCGCCGGGGAAGGGAATGTCGGTATAAGGATTATTAGCTCACGCCACCGCTGATCTGTTCAGCGATCTTCATCCCGAGATAAGTAGCCATCGCAACGCCGTGTCCGGCATATCCCAGCGCGTAATAAATGCCATCCATCTGTCCGGCATGGGGCATGGTGTCGAAACAAAAATCGAGGGTGCCGCCCCAGGCGAAGTCAATCTTCGACATCGCGAAGTTGGGGATAAACTTCGATCATCCCTCGCCGCAAAATTTCCGCACTACGCCGGATGGTGTCTTTAGTTTCCGGGAAAAACGCGGCACGGCCGCCGAAGAGCATTCGATTATCCGGAGTGAGGCGATAATAGTGAAGATAATGCTTGGAATCGTAGATCATTCGATTGCGTGGGCTGAGTTCCTGAGCCAAAGCTTGGGGCAACTGTTCGGTCGCAATAATGAATGAACCAATCGGGATGATCTTTTTGCGCAAAGACGGAGTGGCGCTTGAGGTGTACCCGCTGGTTCCGATGAAGATGTTGTCTGCAAAAATTGGGCCGCGGGAGCTGGCGATCTCAAATCCGGATCGGCTTGGCTTGATATTCTCCACACGCGTATTTTCGTAAATGCTGGCTCCAGCATTGAGGGCGGCCCGTCCGAGCCCCGAAACATATTTCGCGGGATTCAATCCGGCGCTGACCGTATCGACGATGCCGCCGTAGTAAATATCCGATCCGATCTCGCTGCCTAGTTGACGCTTCGGAACAATCTGAAGCTGATGATTGAAATCCCGCGCGATGATTTCGACCGACCTAGCGTAAGTATCGAAGTGCGACTGCTTGCAGGCGACTTCGAGATGCCCGCAGCGGAAGAAGTTGCATTCGATCTTTTCCTCACGCACGATTTGTTCCACCAGATCAATCGACGCGAGAGATGCGGCGTACATTCGCTTGGTCGCTTCCATGCCGTAGCGCGCGGCCAGGGTTTCGACGCTGAGCTTTAAGCCGGTAAGCACCATGCCACCGTTGCGCGAACTTGCGCCCCATCCGATGGTGTGAGCTTCGAGAACGACGACCTTGGCTCCGCGCGCTGCCAGCGTTCGCGCGGCGGAGAGACCGGTGAATCCCGCGCCGACGATCGCTACATCTACACGTTCGGGAAGATCCCCAGCAGTGCCCGAAGGCATGCTGACGGTGTCGAGCCAATAATTTTTGTCGGTGAAGGCCATAGTGGAACGGGCTGTATTCTACATTGCTCACGCAGACGAGGGCGTCAGCGCCTACGCGATTTGTGGTGAACTTTCGCATACATCGACGAGTGGTCTATAATTCGTCGCTGCCCTAACGCACTTTTCGGGCGCTGACTAACCACAAAGTCCATGGCTGGGGGAGTGATGGCCTCTTCTGAGCAGGTCCGCATAAGCGGCGCGCAAGCTGGTGAATCCTGGTGGTGGCAGGTCATCCCCACGTTTTTGGGACTTAACGCCTTCGGCCTGTATGCGACACTCAGAGCGTTCGAAGGGAAATTTTATGAGTGGGGACCGTATCTCTCTCCGTTCTATTCGCCGCTGATTGATCCGCATCATCACTACTGGCCTTTTTCTCCAGCGCTTCTGATTCTGGCGGGCCCGCTCGGATTCCGTGTCACTTGTTATTACTATCGCAAAGCTTATTACCGTTCGTTTTTTCTCGATCCGCCGGGCTGCGCGGTGGCCGAGCGGCCGGGACGAAAATATTCTGGCGAGACCAAGTTTCCATTCATTCTGCAAAACCTGCATCGATATTTCATGTATCTCGGGCATCGTTTTCATCGGCTTTCTCTGGCATGACGCGGTAAAAGCCTTCTTCTTCGAAAACGGATTTGGAGTCGGCGTTGGCTCGCTCGTGTTAACTCTGAACGTTACTTTGCTGACGCTTTATCTTCTCTCCTGCCATTCGTTGCGACATCTAGTCGGCGGCAAACTCGACTGCTTTTCCTGCGTATCGTTTGGACACGCTCGCAACGCTTCGTGGAAAGGCGTGAGTTCGCTCAATGGACATCACATGCTGTTTGCCTGGATTAGTCTTTTTGGCGTGGGCTTTGCGGATTTTTACGTGCGGATGGTGTCGTCGGGAATGATCACGGATATCAGACTCTTCTAAAGAACTTTCATACCGGGGACGAACTCATAGTGAGTGAAGAAAACAAATTCGAGACCCACGAACACGATGTCCTGATCATCGGCGCAGGTGGCGCCGGGCTGCGCGCCGCAATTGAAGCGTTGTCGCAAGGCGCGAGCGTTGGCGTGGTCTGCAAATCGCTTCTTGGCAAAGCGCACACTGTGATGGCCGAGGGCGGAGTCGCGGCCTCGATGGGCAACGTCGATCAGGATGATAACTGGCGCGTCCACTTTGGCGACACCATGCGCGGAGGAAAATTCCTTAACAATTGGCGCATGGCCCAGCTTCATGCCCAGGAAGCCAGCGACAGGGTCAACGAACTTGAACACTGGGGCGCGCTGTTCGATCGCACGGCTGACGGCAAAATTCTGCAACGGGCTTTTGGTGGACACAGCTTTAAGCGTTTATGCCACGTCGGCGATCGCACCGGGTTGGAAATGATCCGGACGTTACAAGATCGTGGCGTGCAGATGGGTTTCGACGTCTACATGGAATGCGCGATCACGCGGTTGTTGAAAGATGGCGATCGCGTCTCGGGAGCATTCGGATACTGGCGCGAGAACGGACGTTTCGTCGTCTTCAAAGCGAAATCCGTCGTGCTCGCCACGGGTGGAATCGGCAAGGCCTGGCCTGTGACTTCAAATTCCTGGGAATACACCGGCGACGGAATGACGCTGGCCTACGACGCCGGCGCGGATTTAATGGACATGGAATTTGTGCAGTTCCATCCCACTGGAATGGTGTGGCCTCCCGGAGTACAAGGCTTGCTCGTAACCGAAGCAGTTCGTGGCGAAGGGGGAATCCTCACCAACAAAAACGGCGAACGCTTCATGCAGAAGTACGATCCCAAACGCATGGAGCTTTCCACTCGCGATGTCGTTGCCCGCGCGATTTATACGGAAGTCCGCGAAGGTCGTGGCACTGAACACGGCGGAGCTTTTCTCGATATCTCTCACAAGCCCGCGGAATATGTGAAGCGAAAATTGCCCAGTATGTATCACCAGTTCAAGGAACTGGCGGACGTCGATATCACCAAAGGCCCGATGGAAGTTGGCCCCACCTGTCATTACATGATGGGCGGGGTTCGGGTGGAAGCGGACACCGCACAATCTTCCGTCCCTGGGTTGTTTGCGGCGGGGGAAGCGGCGGCTGGACTACACGGCGCGAATCGCCTGGGAGGGAACTCGCTTTCCGATCTTCTCGTATTCGGCCGGCGCGCAGGAATGGCGGCTGCCCAGTATGCGAAGGAAACCGGCACATCGCCAGTAGATCCCGCACAAATTGCAGCCGCCGAGCGCGAGATGCTCGTGCCTTTCGAACGGAAAGATGGAGAAAGTCCCTACGCCTTACATCGTGATCTGCAACAAATTATGCAGGCGCTGGTCGGAATTTTCCGCACCGAAGAAGATTTGCAATCGGCACTGGGAAAGATCGAAGAACTCCGTAAGCGCAGCGAAAATTTATCTGTCGATGGCTCGAGAATGTTTAATCCGGGATGGCATCTGGCTCGCGATCTCAGATCGATGCTGACGGTTTCCCGTGCCGTCGCCCAAAGTGCGTTGGCTCGACGCGAGAGCCGCGGCGCGCATAGCCGCATCGATTTCCCCAACTACGATGCGCCCTGGGGAAAGCAGAACAACTTGATATCGAAGCAAGGCGATGCCATGAATTTGCGGCAGGTGCCGACCGCGGAGTTGCCGGACGAACTGAAACCTTTAATCGAAGAGAAAAAGTGAGAGGGGCTTAGCAATGGCTGAAGCGACCCTGAGGATTTTTCGAGGCACGAAAGAAGGCGGTGCACCCGTCGACTACCGCGTGCCCATCACTCCCGGCATGGTGGTTCTCGACGCCATTCACCATATTCAGGGCCATCAAGCGCCTGATCTCGCAGTGCGCTGGAATTGCAAAGCCGGCAAATGCGGTTCATGCTCGGCCGAAGTGAATGGACGTCCCCGCCTGACCTGCAAGACCCGCATGGATTCTCTTCCGCTTGATAAGCCCATCACTGTGAATCCTATGAAGTCTTTTCCGGTGATTAAAGATTTGGTGACAGACGTTTCGTGGAACTACAAAGTCAATAAAAAGATCCCGTCATTCCAGCCCAAGCCCGGCGTCGAATGGAAGATGTATCAGAAAGACATCGATCGAGTGCAGGAATTCCGCAAGTGCATTGAATGCTTCCTGTGCCAGAACGTTTGTCACGTCCTGCGCGAACACGACAAGAAAGAAGAATTCGGCGGTCCGCGTTTCTTCGTTCGCGTGGCAGGGCTTGAAATGCATCCTCTCGACGGCCTGTCGCGCACCGAGCTTCTGAAAGACGAACTTGGTATTGGCTTGTGCAACATAACCAAATGTTGCACCGAAGTTTGCCCGGAAGAGATTCACATCACCGATAACGCGATCATCCCGCTCAAGGAACGCGTCGTGGATGAATTCTACGATCCGGTCCTGATGCTGGTGAGAAAAATTACCGGCGCGGGCAAGACGTCGAAGCAGGCGTCGGCAACGAAGTAGAAGTAAAGGAGGGCCTGTGGAGTTCCAACTAAAGGCAATCTCTCTTGAGGGCGTGGACGCGGCTTTATCCAAAGCCGAGCTTTATCGCCTGCTCAACGATCCGGAAGAAGCAGAATCCATCTGTCAAGACGTTCTTGCAACTCACCCAGGGCATCAGCTTGCATTGCGCTTGTTGGGGCTCGCGATCACAGACCAGTTTTCCGGGAAGCCGTCGGATCGTTATTCGGAAGTGGAAAGAACGTTCCAACAACTCAGCGACGCATACGAGCGCCTCTACTATTTGGGACTTCTACATGAGCGCCGCGCCAAGGCGCAACTTCGTGCCGGGCGTTCACCACACACTCTCACGGTGCTCCTGGAAGAAGCCATGCGCTGTTACGCAGGCGCCGAAGAAATCCGGCCCACGGGCAATGATGAAGCCATCTTGCGATGGAACCGCTGCGTTCGCTTGATACAGAGCCACGCTGCGTCAGACTGGCATCGCGAAGTCGAAGTCTTCGATACTGGCGACAGCGCTCCCTAGACGAAAGCTCGAACCACGACGGACACGAAGTATCACCAAGGAAAGCCCGACAGGGATTTTCCTTCGTGTTACTTCGTGGCCCTTCGCATGGAGAAAAATCCGGCCTTCCAGGATTCGCTAAACTGCCGAATCCAAAAGGCTCGGGCCTTTCGTTCTTCCGCCGTGTTGCCAAAACTCGGAACTACGATTGGACGGGAGGAATTTTGATGTTACAAACGTATTTGTAAGCCCGGATGCTGGCGGAGGTTTCACATGAAGCATTTTTCACTGTCATTTCTTACACTTTGTGCCGTGCTTCTGCTCGGTGCTTGCGGCGGCGGGAAAAATGGGGGATTTGGCGGCGGTTCCCCGGCTGTGACCCTGGCGCCCACGACTTTGACTTTTCCATCCCAGATTGACGGCACAGTCAGTACTGCGCAACCAGTGACCCTAACAAACTCCGGAACGGTTCCGTTGAGCATCGTGAGCGTGGCGGCGAGCACCAACTATACGGTGGATAGTACTGCGTGCCCCGCGACTCTCGCGGCTGGAGCAAATTGTGTCGTAAATGTGACCTTCGCCCCGACTCCAACGGCTACGGGCACCGTTACGGGAACGATCACCATTACCGACAACGCGGCCAACAGTCCGCAAACGGTTACCCTCACCGGCATCGCGACCGGCGTCTAGTTCGGAAACGGCGAAAGCATGGTCCCCCGAAGTAGATCTGTCATTGCGGAGAAACGCTGGGAAATTTGAAGAATTGGTCGGGGCGATAGGATTTGAACCTACGACCCCCTGCGCCCAAGGCAGGTGCGCTACCAGGCTGCGCTACGCCCCGACTTTGATGGAAGTACCTGTTCGATTATAGCTGACGCGCACGAATCTTCCCCGCATCCCCGTCCCGCCTGAGTTGCGGGAGTATAATTCTTGGGATTCATAATGCAGACTCCGCGCTATGGTTTAGTGGCTTACGTAAAGACTCCGGTCGGGGAATTTGTCGAGAATCTTCGACAGGAGATGCACCCGGAACTTCCCCATCTGGCCGCCCACCTCAGTCTCCTTCCTCCGCGGTGTTTGCAGGGCAATGAAGCCTCCGCACTCGAAACCTTGGAAGAGATCTGTAGTCATATAGAGCCCTTTGAAGTCAGATTGGGCGAGGTGGAAACGTTTATTCCGGTCACGCCCACGGTTTTTGTCCGGGTGGCCAATGGTGCCCAGCGCATGCGGGACCTGCACTCTCAGCTCAACACCAAGGCGCTCGCCTTCGAAGAGCAGTGGCTGTATTTGCCGCACCTGACTATTGTCAAGATGAGCAACGAGGAGCAGGCGCAGAAAGCCTACTACATTGCCCGCCAACGATGGTCGCAGTTTGAGGGGACACGCTGTATCACCATGAAGGATCTGACCTTTGTTCGGGAAGTCGACCAGAATCACTGGATCGATATTGCCCCCGTCCCGCTGGGACGCCGTTTAGTAAAGCGTTAACATCCAAAATCTGCACCCTCCGATCTACCTGGATTCCCACCCAGAGAACAGTTCCAATTTCCCAAAGTGCATAGGCCCAACGTGTGTTGCTTAAGGTCGTAGGGCGGGCGAAGATTGTGGATCAGAAAAGGGATCGACGTGCGAAGCGCCGCTCTGGCGGCGGTTTCCGGTGGGCGGAGGCTCTATGCAAATTGGGGTTTACGGGGCAGGATATCTGGGAACCGTCATTTCGGCCTGCTTGGCTGATTTTGGCACGCCCGTAACCTGCTGCCATCCGGACAGCTCGCGCATGGTGGAGATGGCCCAGGGTAATGTGCCTTTCCACGAAAAAAATCTCAATGAAGTGATCAAGCGCAACGTGCGCTCCGGCCGATTGGTTTACTCGACCGACATTGAGTCCTTTGCCCGCAAGACCCAGGTAATTTTTCTGGCCGAAGACACTCCACAGCACCTGGCCAACTTGGCGTTGCGAATTGCGCGGGTCGTTACCAAGCCGCCAATTCTTGCGATTGTCACCCCCGTTCCGGTGGGAACCGCTTCGGGGATCGAACATCGTCTAGCCGAAGAAGGATTGAAGGCCACCATCGTTTCGCAGCCCGTGTTTTTTACTCCCGGTTGCGCCGTGGAAGATTTTAACTGGCCGGACCGCATTATTCTCGGAACCAAATCGAATGATGCCGTGCTCGCCATCAAGCAGATTTTTCATCCGCTGGTAATGCGTGGCGTCCCGGTGATTGTCACCAATCACGAGACCGCGGAACTGGTCCGCGAATCGGCGACGGCGTTTGTCGCCACCAAGATTTCATTTATCAACGAATTGGCGACTTTGTGCGAAAAAGTCAATGCGGATGCGGTGAATCTGTCTTTGGCTTTAGGTTTGGACAAAAAGATTGCCCCGCGATGCCTTCAGCCGGGAGCCGGCATGGGCGGAATCTTCGCCGAATCAGATATGGATTCGTTGGCCTTGTTGGCCAAGGAAAATGGAGTTTCGCTCAAAGTCCTCAGTGCAGCGCGCGAAGTCAATCAGAGTCATGCTGAAAACATCGTCGACAAAATCTCAGGCTTCGTGAATTCGGTGCACAACAAAGACGTTGGGATTCTGGGGCTGGCATTCAAGCCGAACACCAATTCCGTGGCTGGATCGTCGTCCCTGAGGTTGGCGCAGAATTTGGTTTCGAAGGGCGCTCGCGTCCATGCTTACGATCCGTTCGCGCTTCCGGATGCACGTCTCGAACTCAATGGCAGTGTTCACTATTGCGACACAGCCTATGCGGCGGCTGAAGGGGCCGAGGCCCTGGTCGTGGGCACCGGCTGGCCGGAATTCCGTGCACTGGATTTCGATCGCATCAAGCAACTGCTCAAGCGGCCCCTGATTGTGGATACCAAGAACCTGCTCGATTCCAGCCGCCTGCGTTCCATGGGTTTTGAGTATGTGGGCGTGGGACGGGTGTAGTTGCCCACGACGAAGTCCCAAAAATTCCGAAATTTCCATGTCATCCTGCGGGGAAACTTCGCTGCGCAAAGCTTCCCCTCCACTCAGGATGACAGGGGATCTTAAATTTGTTGAGAGCGACCCGGAGCAACTAGATGGAGGCCGAACTCAGGCGCATCTCACGGCCCCTTTACACACGCTCCTCGTCCCAATTGCTATAATCATCAGACGCGGTGGGAATAGCTCAATCGGTAGAGCACCGGTCTGTGGCACCGGCTGTTGCGGGTTCAAGTCCCGTTTCCCACCCCAAACTTCTCTTAGGTCTGCGGCAGCGGCGCCGGACCACCCTCGTCTGGCAATGAGACTACTGGCAGGGAAGCACTGGGTAGGATTTCCCGTTCCACGATGATTGCTGTCATGTAGTCGCGGTAGAACGCGACCGCACAAGCCCGCTGCCAAAAGCGGGCAGCCAACAAAATCAGCAAAATTGCCTGGCCCACGATGAAAGCTCCCAGCACACTCGCCGACGGCACAATTTTGATCCAAACCCAAATTCCGATGAAGAGGGCGACTCCCGCCAGCAGAGCGATTGCCAGGTAGTTGCCCAGCAAGCGTATTCGATAACGTTCCGTGCCGCGGTAGGCGCCGGTAATGGCTTTAAGGACCCTACCTTGGTCGGCAACCACAACCTGAATTTGCGCCAGATCAAACCAGATGCGTATGGCGGTGAGAACCAGAAATATGATCGCCATGCAGGTGACCTGAATGAAAAATGGCAACCTTTCGTTGGAGCTCTCGTCCGCCGCTTTGACCAGGAAATACTGGATGCCGCACCAAGAATCCCAGAGGTCGCGCCGGCAATGATGACAAAGAACAGGAATAAGCGGACGAAGCGCCAGATATTTTGTCCGCAGGTGCGATAAAACTCAGCGCGGGGAAGCCGATGATCGGAGGCATATCCCAAAAACACGCCCGGCAAAAGCAGCATAGTTGCCAAAAAAAACAGGCAGGCGAAAAAAATTGCCGGCACCGTGACGCCCGTCGTTGGACCGAATTCCGGGCGGTAGATCATTTCGAAGAACGCAACCAGATCGAAACCGTGAAGCAGTCGGTCCGAGTAGAGACTGTGATCGAGAATTGCGTGGGCCTGCTCGCCGAATGCGGCTGCCCCGAACAATGCCAGCGCCAGGTTCAGCAGATAGAACCAGATCACATAGCGCTTGCTGCCTCCCGCAATGTGTGCGCCGGCAGACAGCAAACTTGTTTTATCATTCCTCAGCATCATTTTTCTCCTAAGCCGCGAACCAACCAAGCATCTGAGCGAAGAGCTGATTCAGGAACGTCCAGTAGTTCGTGAACTTGCGGGCTGGGGCCTTGTTTGCCTCTTCAGTGCGGCTGTTGTTGAAGTTGTTTCGATCCAGTTGAATCTTGTGGGCAGGATCAATTTCGACAGAAGCCAGTTTGGCTTTCTTTCGTAGCTATATTTTATCCAGCGTTCCCGCCCGTCCCAGTGTTCGCGCACTTTTTCTCCGTTGTCGAACTTGATTTCGATGTCGACGGGAATACGAAATCGTCGATGCGGTGGATCCAGACGGTTGACGTGTATTCGGTCTCGCCTTTTTTTTCCTTGAGATCTTTCTTGTACCATTCCGTGGGGCTGGACTGCATGCGCAGCACTTCGTAGTCAAAAACCTGGATACCGTAGATGGCCTGATTGAAATACCAGCGCAGATCTTTACCCGACACTTCTTCGATCGTTTTTAGAAAGTCCTCTTTCGTGGGGTGAGTGAAGCGATAGCGCATGAAGTACGTGTGCATCGCCTTCTGCATTGTGTCTTCGCCAATCATGCTTTCGAGAGTCAGCAGAGCACTCGCAGTTTTTCCATAGGTGACGGCTCCGTAAGACCCGAAACTGTAATACTTCCAGGCGTCCTGGGCGATCGGATCGAGGGTCGCCGCGCCGATGTAGGACAACCTCTGGCCTTGAGGTTCTCCAACCGTGATCCCCCACTGATTGATCATTGAAGTATTGTTGCCCGATATCGAATCCAGTGCTTTAGCTTCGGTGTAGCTGTTTATTCCCTCGTCCATCCAGGCATCTTCGAACTCGTTGGTAGCCACCATGCCGTACCAATATTGGTGGCCAAATTCATGTTCGACGACAATTTCAGGGATGAGCAAGCCGTCGGGCATCCACCAGGTGGTCTCGCCGGTGATGAAGGTCGGGTACTCCATACCTCCCGCCGCCGACCCCGGTTCCGGATCCACCATGGTCAAAGTTTTGTAAGGATAGGGACCGTACCAGCGCTCAAAACGATCGAGCGTTTCTTTGAGGATTCGAGCATGACGTTCGGCCTGGCTCCAGTGCGCGGGCTGCATCATGACGCGCAACTTTACCGGGCCCATGCTGCCCTGAAATTCGTCTTCTAACACCCTGTAATGCGGGCTGGCGGTCCAGGCAAAATCGTGAATGTCGTCGCCATGGTACGTAAAGGTAGTTGTTCCATCGGAATTTTTCACCTCGCTGACTTCAATTCCGGTGGCCCCGACGATCTGATTCCGTGGGACCGTGATCTTGACGTCATACACGCCGAAGTCGGCAAAAAATTCTGTCGTAGCATGGTATTGATGACAGTTCCAGGCACCATGCCACCAAACCCCTACTTTCGGAAACCACTGGCCCGCCAGTAAGAAATCACGCTTCCATCCGTTGCGCGCGAGAGACTCGGGAAACTGATCATGAAATTTGATTTTGAATTGGACAAATCCATTGGGAGGAATTGGTTTCGGCAGTCGTACCTGGACCACGCTGCGATCGTATTTATTTCCGTCGTCGGGTTGAATGAATTGGAGTTGGGAAGTGAGATCGCCCTGGCCCACGACTTCAAAACTCGTGATATCGTCGGCGCCGTAGAACTTATCTTTCCACTTCTCGATGGACTCGTCGCGGGTGCCAAGCTGTCTGACTTCGCGTATCCACGTGGCCTTCGGTTGAAAGCCATTCAAATAGAGATGAAATGGAAAAGTGTCAAGCGGTTGTCCTGTCAAATTGTGATAGGTGAGAGTTTCCGTGCCTTCGAGAGAATGCGTTCCAGGGTCATATTTCGCGTCGATGTTGTAAGCGACAACGCGCTGCGAAAGTGGTTGATTGGAATTTATGGCCGAGGTCGTATTCGGAATCGCTGCGCCGCTGGAAGTTTGCGGCCACGTCGGCAACGACAGGGAAATCGCAAGTACGCATCCCAATAACGTTCTTCCTGGAAGCATGTATGAATTCCTTAAGAGCCGTGAACTTAGCGGTCAACATAATATCCTTAACTCCGTTGATTGTTGTGTTCTTCGCCGTAAATGCATAAGAAATACGACCGAAGGAATAAGGCAACCATTCGCCTTGCTGGAAGCAACTAAATAACTAGTTGACGTTTGAAGTTTGCCAGCGTCTAATAAACAGAGAGAATCTGCTTCGCGGGAGAATGGTAGCTATGCCGCCCAGAAAATCCGTCACCCTCACCGAGGCCGAGCTCCGGTTGATGGACGTGTTGTGGATGAAGGGACCGGCGACCGTCCAGCAAGTTCTGGAATCTCTCCCGAAAAAGCAGCCACTGGCTTACAACTCCGTGCTGACTACGATTCGCGTCCTGGAGAAAAAGGGATACGTGAAGCACGTGAAAGATGGCCGTGCCCATGTGTACATGCCGTTGGTGGGACAGAGAGAAGCTACCCGCTTTGAAGTGCGGCATCTGGTGAATCGCTTTTTCAAGAATTCGCATGAGTTGCTGGTTCTGAATATTCTGCAAGACCAAAGTATTGAAGCCGAAGAGTTGGCTCGCTTGCGCCAGATGCTGGAGGAGAAAGAGTAGATGACGTCCGCGATCAATCTACGGGCGGTTGCTGAATTTTCCGCCGAGCGGATGCTGAACTGCATCGTTGAAGGCCTGGCCATCGCGTTATTTGCGTGGCTGGTGCTGCGAATTACAGGCCGGCGAAATTCCGGCACCCGCTTTGGAGCGTGGTTCGTGGCTCTGATGGCGATTGGAGCATTGCCTTTTGTAGGAGCGTTGGCTCCGGGCGGCGCGACGACGGCCATTCCCCCGGCCTTTACCATCGCAAGCTCATGGGCAATGTATCTGTTCACGGCCTGGGCGGTGATTGCAACTATTGGGCTGCTGAGAGTGGGAGTGGGCCTCTGGCAGGTGCGCCGGGTGCGCGCCAATTGCATCGAGATCGCGACTGCCAGTCTGGATCCTCTTTTGCGGGAGACTTTAAGAGAATTTCGCTCTTCGAGATCAGTGAAAATCTGCGTCTCGGATAGTTTGCAGGTGCCGACAGCTATCGGGTTTTTACAACCTGTCGTTGCCCTGCCGGAATGGGCGATTGGCGAATTGACTGCGACAGAATTGAACGCAATTCTGCTGCACGAGTTGGCGCACTTGCGGCGCTGGGACGATTGGACCAACCTGGCGCAGAAGTTGCTGCAGGCACTTTTCTTCTTTCATCCTGCGGTCTGGTGGATTGAGAGCAAGCTATCTTTGGAACGAGAGATGGCATGCGATGACGCTGTCCTGGCCGAGATGGCCAATCCTCGTGCCTACGCAGAGTGCCTGGTGACTGTAGCCGAAAAGAGTTTGATGCGAAGGGGATTGGCGCTGGCTCAAGCCGCCGTGAGCCGGGTGCGGCAAACTTCCCAGCGAGTGGCGCAAATTCTTGATGCAAGACGACCGGGCGCGACCCGCACCTGGAAGCCCGCCCTCGCAATGGTCGCGGCTTTCGCGATGATTTGTGTTGGGCTGCTGTCACGAACTCCGGAGCTAGTGTCGTTCCAGGACAGAACTCCGAGGCTCGAGCTGGCTTCGGCAGCTAGATCTGTGTCAGGGCCCCGCGCCGACCTGAAGTTCGTAGCGGCTGCGGTTCAGCCGGCAAAATTGGTCGGGTTGAAACTCAGTAGTGGGAGTGAAAACGCGCATCCTCTAAGAGCTGTTGTTGCGAAAGCAGCATCTCGTCAGCCTGAAGTCGATGCTAACGACGCGAGGGATCGTGCACAGCTGAGCGCGCTGCCGGTTCCCGTCAACTTCATTGTGCCGGATAAAACTGCCGGGAATAAATTGCCTGCGGACCAACAGCAGCCGCGTTTTAAGTCGGTAGTGTTGGTGTATCAAGGTCTTGAATACGATGATGCGGGCTTTGCGCATTGGACCATTTGCGTCTGGCGGGTGAACATCCCGGCCCAGCAGCCAGCGATTACGGCAAATCCACCTAAATCAACTTAAGACTTTTTGAGGAGCATGTAGCGAATAAGACTGTGCGTTTATCAACTAAAGAATTAGTTAAAGGAGAAACAAAGTCATGAGTCAGTTTACGGAAACAAGTTGGAAGAATTGGATCAAACGACCGCTTCTAGCGTCTGTGCTAGGGGCAGCGTTGGTGCTTTCATGTGCTTATGAATTCATGAAGCCGCTTTCCGCCAAAGCGGCCGTACCCATAATGGCAGCGCCCGCGGCAGCTTTGGACGACAATAGCGTAACTGCCCTCCTATCACTCGACCACGCCATGGAAACACTCGCGGCCCGAGTGACTCCGGCGATTGTGAACGTCGCGGTAACGTCGCGTGCAAAAGAAGAAGCGGCCAACAACAGCGACATTCCCGAAGAAATGCAGCAATTTTTCGGTCAGCAATTCGGCGGACAATTCGGCGGACATCGCCAAATGCAACCACAGATCGAACATGGCATCGGCAGCGGCGTGGTGATTTCGCCGGACGGCTATATCGTTACCAATAATCACGTGATCGACGGTGCCGTCGACATTCGCGTCACCATGACCGATCGCAGAATATTGAAAGCGAAGCTGATTGGCTCGGATATGCTGACCGATCTCGCGGTCATCAAAGTTGACGCCACGAATCTTCCCAGCGTTCCCTGGGGTAGTTCGACTGAACTGCGGCCGGGACAAACCGTGCTGGCCTTCGGCAATCCCTACGGTTTCCGCTTCACCGTGACCCGCGGAATTGTCAGCGCGCTCAATCGTCCCAACCCGTTCGCGGATGATCGCCGCAAACCAGGGGAGTTCATCCAGACCGACGCTGCCATCAATCCGGGAAACTCGGGCGGCCCGTTAGTCAACGCACACGGGGAAGTGATTGGGATCAACACATTCCTGGTCTCACCCTCGGGAGCGTTTTCAGGGATGGGCTTTGCTATTCCGTCACAGATTGTGCGGCCAACGGTTGAAACCCTCATTCGCGATGGCAAAGTGACGCATGGATACATTGGCATCGGTATCAATGACGTAACGCCGGAGAATTCAAAGTTCTTCGACATGAAAGAAAATACCGGCGCCGTGGTCACGCAGGTCGAGCCGAATTCGCCAGGCGGAAAAGGCGGCCTGAAAGTCGGAGATGTCATTACCGAACTCAACGGCAAGACGGTAAGCGATGCGGGCGAACTTCAGATGGAAGTTGGACAGAAACCTCCAGACACGACCATCAATCTGAAGGTGCTCCGTGATGGCAAGACTGTCGACGTTGCGGTGAAGTTGGAAGCCATGGGCAGCCGTGACAAAGATGGAAATGGAAGCAGTGATGCCGATCACGGCAAGCCGCGCTGGGGCGTTGGTCTTTCCGATCTTACCCCCGATGTTCGGCAGCAAATCCAGGCTCCGGGCGATGTGCGCGGCGCAGTGATCGAGCAAGTGCAACCGGGCAGCATTGCCGACAATGCCGGCTTGCAGCGTGGTGACGTGATCGTGCAAGTAAATCGTCACGACGTAACGAGTGCGGCGGACGTTCAAAAAGCTCTGTCCGATGTTCCAAAAGGACAGGATGCATTGTTACTGGTGTGGTCGAACGGTGGCAGCTCATTCCGAGTGCTGCATGCCGGCGACGGCGCCTAAACAGATTGCGCGCCGTACTTCGGATTCCAGATCCTCCTGGCCGAAGTGCGGTGCGCAACTGCTTTACTTCTTAGTTTCATCGAGCCATAGCGCCAGCGGCTGTTCAGCCGCAGGTTTGGCGGCGAAGGAAACCGCACTGCAATTGTCGGCGATCCAGTCCGCGCCTGCTGCTTTCAGTTCTGCATCTTCGGCTGTCGTGCGAAACGCAACTACTCTTGCTCCCGCAGCTTTACCGGAGCGAATGCCGGCGGGAACGTCTTCAAACACCAGGCAATCCTGGATTCGAAATCCCAACACTGCGGCACCTTTCAAGTAAGGCTCAGGATGCGGCTTTCCATTCGTGATGTCGCTGGACGTCACCAATTTTTCCGGAACCGGCAATCCCCCCGCGCGGATGCGAACTTCCGCCAGCGGACGGGCGCATGAAGTCACGATCGTCCATCGGTCGGATGGCAGCGAATTCAGCAGATCAAGAGTGCCGGGCAGTGCGATCACGCCTTCCAGATCTTCGATCTCTCCATTCAGTACTTCCAGGTTCTCCAATTCAGCATCTGCATTCGGCAGATAATCGCGGATAGTTGAGATACTCGGGCGTCCGTGGGCCCGGTGCACAACTTCGTGGGGATCGAATCCGTGCGCGATCGCCCATTTCGTCCAAACCCGGACTACCGCCGGGGTTGAATCAACTAGAACGCCGTCAAGATCAAAGAGAAGTGCGCTGCAACGAATTTGAACCATGCCTTACGATAACAAAACCCCTCAACTTCGGGCCAACTGGCGTCTCCCTATATACTTTCTGCTGGCAGAACTGTTAAACCAATTCAACTGAGGCCTATGCTTCCCTTTACTGTTGCTGATCTGAAAGCTGAGATTGCGGTCAAGATTGCGCGCCTGCAAGAGTTCATGGAACAGAAACGATTCGCGGGCATTCTGCTGACGCAAGTCCGAAATTTCGAATGGCTGACCGGCGGCGTCGGCGACAACCAGGTAGGCCGCGGCAGCGAATTCGGCTTAGCGTCGCTTTTGCTGGCAAAAGACGGACGCAAATTCTTGATTGCTGCACATAGCGAAATCCCGCGTCTCATGGAAGATGGCCTGGATAATCTCGGATATGTGCAGATCGAAACGCCGTGGTATGAAAAGCAGCCGGACCTCGGCAAACTTCTGGGCTTGTCCGGGACCATTGGTAGTGATGTGGACCGGGGCGGATGCACTACAGTGAACGTCGCGCCGCTACGGTATCAACTGAGTCCGGCGGAAATTCTGAAATATCGGTGGCTTGGACGTGAGTCTGCCGAGGCTGTGGAGCAAGTCACACGTGGCCTTAAGCCAGGCATGACAGAACGCGAGATCGAGGCGCAGATTGTAAATGCCCTGATGAAGCGCGGCCTCCGACCGACAGTCTTGCTGATTGGAACCGACGATCGCATCATGCGTTTCCGCCATGCTCTGCCTTCCGATCGGGCGCTGCAAAAATATGGGATGGTCAACATTTGTGCGAAGCGATGGGGTCTGATCGCGTCGGTGACGCGTTTCGTCCACTTCGGCGCGCTCGATTCCGAACTCAAGAAGCGGATGCGTGCCGTCGCCGCGGTGAACTCAAGGTATTCGGATGCGCTCAAACCCGGCGCGAAGATTTCGGAAATTTTTCGCCAGGCCACTGAATGGTATGCGGAGGTGGGTTATCCGGGAGAATGGAAATTCCATCATCAAGGCGGAGCTACGGGATACAACGAGCGGGAATATTTGGTCGCTCCAGATTCGACTGAGATTGTTTTGGAGCACCAGGCTTTTGCCATGAATCCGACGGTGCAGGGCACCAAAGCCGAAGACACAATTCTTGTCCGGCAAGAGCAGGCTGAGAATTTAAGCACAACGCCGGATTGGCCGAGAATCCATGTGAAACAGGGAGGATTGGTCTACGACCAGCCCGACATTCTGATTCAAGCCGCGGCGCAAACAAGTTGGTAGTTGGAAGATCGAAGTACAGCGTGGAGCTAGGTGGAAGGCGAGTCCTGAAGGGCCAACCTAGCTTGGCCCAGTGCGAGAGCGCAGGGCAATCGTCAGAATAAGATCGGCTCATCCTAGGGATGACCGAAAGGCCAGCAGATCAATTTCGGGTTGCGCCTTGGGCGCTTGCTACGAGCGGTTGCTTACTCAGAACTCCCTCCTGGGCTAAACTGGGTCGCTCCTCTGGAGCTGAGCTATTGTCTGATCTTGATCAGGCTCGGCAACACATCTCCGAATCGGCTGCTTTCCGAAGGTTTCCCAAAATCAAAATAGATGCGGCGATAAAGTTCGTAAAGCTGTTCGTAAACTTTCTGCGCTTCAGGCTGCGGAGTAAAGACCGTATGGGTTGGGCAGATTTGCTTCTGCGCCTCTTCGATTGTCTTGAAAGTACCAGCCGCGAGAAACGCAAAAATCGCAGAGCCGATTCCCGTGACTTTGCTGCTCGGAACCAGCACAGGCTTGCCGAGCACGTTCGCATAAACCTGATTCAATACCGGATTATTTTGCGGAATGCCGCCGCCGTTAATCACTCGTAACGTCGGTGCTCCGTACGTGTGCATCTGGTCGAGGATGATCCGAGTATGAAATGCCGTGCCTTCAATCGCGGCGAACAGCTCGTCCTGGGCGGTGTTTTGCAGATTCCATCCGAGTGTGATGCCGCCAAGGTTTGGATTTACCAGCACGGTGCGGTCACCGTTGTCCCAGGTCATCCGGAGCAGACCGGTTTGTCCGGCGCGATATTTTTCCAGGCCTTTGCTGAGTTCGGCCACGCTGGTATTGGCGCGAGTCGCGATCGCGCTGAAAATATCTCCAGTGGCGGAGAGTCCGGCTTCGACGCCCGTGAATTGGGGATGCACGCTGCCTTGCACCACGCCGCATACGCCCGGAATCAACGCGGTCTTCTTTAGCATACGCGATGATGCATGTGGACGTGCCCACAACATTCACGACGTCACCTTCTTTTGCACCGGCGCCGATTGCGTCCCAGTGAGCATCGAAGGCGCCCACGGGAATTGGAATGCCCGCTTTCAATCCGAGCTTTTCCGCCCAAGCTGGCGACAGCTTTCCCGGCAATCTGGTCGGAAGTCGCATACTCCCCATCGAGTTTCGCGCGCACCCCTGTCGAGCAGCGGATCAAGCTTAACGAGAAATTCTTCCGGAGGCAGGCCGCCGAGTTCCGCGTTCCACATCCACTTGTGGCCCATGGCGCAGATGCTGCGTTTCACTTGCGCTGGGTTCGGTGATGCCGCACAAGAGTCGCCGCGACCATGTCGCAATGCTCGAATGCCCTAGCGAACTTATCGCGCTTGTCGGGATTGTGACGCAGCCAGTGCAGCAGTTTCGCAAATCCCCACTCCGAGGAGTACACGCCTCCGCACCATTGGATGGCTGCGAGCTTTTCCTGATGTGCCAGTTCGGTGATTTCAGCTGCTTCGTTCTTGGCGCGATGATCACACCACAGGTAATACTCGTTGAGCGGAACATGTCTTCGCCAACTGGAATCACGCTTGAACCGGTGGTATCGAGCGCGATGGCTTCGACCAGGTCGCCGGAAATTCCCGCCGCCTTCACCGCCTGACGCGTCGCCAGGCCAGCGCACGCATCTGGTCGTCATGCGATTGCGTCGCGATAGTCAGGATCTTCGCGCTTGCGATGCAGAGGATATTCGGTGATCGGCGGAAGCGAGCAATCCGCGCTTGCTGTCCACAATGGAAACTCGAACGCTGAGAGTACCGAAATCAACTCCTGCACAATTGTCATAACCTTCCCGGTCGCGGCGTTGATCGGGCTTGTGTCATTCGTACTAGGCTATCTGTTTTCCGAAGATTGGCGCAGTCTCACTCTGGCGCAAATGAACCGAGCGCGCGCTGTCCTCGCCGGTCTGACCAACCCGGCCAAGCCAATTTGCCCCGTCAACGCGCAAAAATGGAACCCATCTGCTGTCGGCCGCCGACGGCGGACTTTTGTG
>CAWCCU010000002.1:335000-380553 GCA_963794195.1 uncultured Acidobacteriaceae bacterium | reverse complement strand
CCGGCGCCGCTAGCGGATCGCCCAGGCCGGGTCTCGTCCGGACAGCGCGAGGACGCGGTCGAGGATCGGCGCGTCAGCCGCCGTCGGCACCGGGTCGGCGAACCCCTTGTACTGGCGGAAGAGCTCGGCGTTGGCCTCGACGGCGCGCAGCGCGGCCTCGGCCGCGCGGTCGGAGACCACGTAATCCTGCCTGGTCGCAGCCGCCAGGTCCCAGCCGTGCAGCACCAGCTCGGCGATGATGAGGGCGCCGACGTCTGCCGCCGGGGTCTTGGCGCCCATCATGTCAAGCTCGCGATCCCAGACGGCCGGGTCCGCCCAGGCGGCCAGCGCGCGGTCCAGCTGCGCCCGGTAGGCGCCGGCGAAGTCCGGCGCCGCCGCGAAGTCGCGTTCCATCAGCTCCGGGGCCACGGACTCGCCGTGCGCCCGGCGCTCGAGCGAGTGCGAGCTCCACAGGATGACGTGGTTGAGCAGGGCCTGGACGTCCCATTCGTCGCATGGGGTGGGGCCGCTCAGCTCGGCGGGTGTGACGCTGTCCACGACAAGCGCTGTCGCTCCCGCCGCGTCAGTCAGTTCGGTGTGCAGTGTCATGCCCTCGACACTAGCGGCCGCCCATCGGAGCGTCTTGAACAAACGCGACAGCTACCCTGGGTGGGGTGAACTCGCCATCCGTCACCACGGCGGGGCCGATGGGCGCTGGCGTGCTGCATGCCGGGGCCGCCGCGACCAGGTTCACGCTGGATCGGTACCCGCCGCCTGAGGACCTGGGCCTGTTCGTCGATTTCTGCTGGGTAATCCGCTGGGACCTGCGCGGGCGGCCGCCGCATGAGCAGCAGATCCTGCCGCACCCCAACGTGAACCTGGCCTTCGAGGCGAGCGGGCGCGGCCGTGTACGGCGTCGACCGGAAGATCTTCACCCGGCGCCTGTCGGGCGTCGGCAAGGCGCTGGGGATCCGCTTCCGTCCCGGCGGCTTCCGTCCCTTTAGTGCAAAGCCAATCGTCAGTTTGAACGATCGCGTGGTTCCCGCCGCCCGCCTATTCGGCCCGGCGGCGGACGAGGCGTGCACGGAGGTGATGGCGGCCGGCGCCGACGACGAGATGATCGCGGCCGCGGCCGGCCTGCTGCGCTCCTTCGGCGCCGCCGAGGACCCCGCCGTCGAGCAGGCGGCCGGGCTGGTAAAGCGGATCACCGAAGACCCCGGGCTGCAGCGGGTAGCCCAGCTGGCGGAGATGTCCGGGCTGTCGGAGCGAAAGCTGCAGCGCTTGTTCTCCGACTACGTCGGCGTCTCGCCCAAGTGGGTGATGCGCCGCGCCCGGCTGCACGAGGCCGCGCTCAGGGTCGATGCGGACGGACCGGCGTCGGTGGACTGGGCGGTGCTCGCGGCCGACCTCGGCTACGCCGATCAGGCCCACCTGACCAGGGATTTCACCGCCACCCTGGGCGTGCCGCCGACCCGCTACGCGGCCGGCCCGCAATAGGCGCCGCCCGCTCGGCCTTGCTTATGACACCCAGTGACATTAATATTCTGGGTATTACGTCATCTACTGACGCAACACCCGGAGAGGACGCAAGCTCATGGGAAAGCTCGAAGGCAAAGTCGCCTTCATCACCGGCGCCGCACGCGGTCAGGGCCGCAGCCACGCCATCCGTCTCGCCCAGGAGGGCGCGGACATCATCGCGGTGGACATCTGCCGGCAGATCGACAGCGTGACCTACCCGATGGCGACCCCGGAGGATCTCGCCGAGACCGTCAAGCAGGTCGAGGCGCTCGACCGGCGCATCTTCAGCGCGCAGGCCGACGTGCGGGACGAAACTCAGCTCAAGCAGGTGTTTGAGCGGGGCGTGGCCGAGATCGGCCCGGTCGACATCGTGCTCGCCAACGCCGGCATCGCCCCGATGGGGCTCACCGAGCTGCACAGCGCCTGGCAGGACGTCATCGACGTCAACCTCACCGGCGTGTTCAACACCGTGGAGACCGCCATCCCGTCGATGAAGGAGCGCGGCACGGGCGGCGCGATCGTGCTGACCAGTTCCACCGCCGGGATCACCGGCATCGGCGGCCCGACCCGCGGCGGCCTCGGCTACACCGCCGCCAAGCACGGCGTCGTCGGCCTCATGCGCTCCTACGCCAACACCCTCGCCCCGTTCAGCATCCGCGTCAACACCGTGCACCCCACCGGCGTGAACACGCCGATGATCGTCAACGACGTGATGGCGGAGTTCCTCGCCCAGGACCCGCAGATGGCGCAACGCGATGGCCAACGCGCTCCCGGTCGACATGGTCGAGCCGGTCGACATCTCCAACGCGATCCTCTGGCTGGTCTCCGACGAGGCCCGCTACGTCACCGGCGTGACCCTGCCGGTCGACGCCGGTTTCACGAACAAGAAGTAACCCAGCGGCGGCCCAGCCTCTGCTGGACGCCAAATTCCGATAGTGCTGGGACTTATGCCGCCGACAGCGGCATAAGTCCCAGCATTGGCATGGACGGGCGCGTCG
Organism: uncultured Acidobacteriaceae bacterium; assembly: GCA_963794195.1. GTDB lineage: Bacteria > Acidobacteriota > Terriglobia > Terriglobales > Acidobacteriaceae > DATBAX01. The sequence continues at coordinate 378,058 of CAWCCU010000002.1, read as the reverse complement.
CAGGTCCGGGCGCGGCCAGGGAGTGGCCTCGTTGTCGGCTGAGACGACGTGAGCTGGCCAGGCCAAGGAAATCAGGGAGCAGAATGGCCTCATGCTGCCAGACACGGATAGGCCCCGACCCCGAGCCGTTCTTCCGCTGTTCCGATATGCCGCCACGGCGGCCGCGGTCGCGCGGGTGGCGGTCGGCGTAGCCGCGCTGACCTGGCCTTCGGTGCCGGCCCGGCCATGGGTGGGCGCGTCGGCGGATGAGCTGACCGCCGAGGTGCTCGGGCGCGCGCTCGGCGCGCGTGACCTGGCTCTCGGCCTCGGCACCCTCGCCGCGATACGCAAGGCGCCCTCCGGCCCCTGGCCGGCTGGCGCACTGTATGCCGCGGGGGCGCTGTCGGACGCCCTCGACGTGTCGATAACCGTGGCCGCCTGGCCGCGACTCCCGAAGGTCACCCGGTGGCTGGTCGCCGGATCGGCGGCCGGCGCGGCGATCGCGGGCGCCGCCGGCGCGCTGGCCGCGTTCCTGGAGTTCAGGCCCACCGAACGGGAACTGCTGGTGCGCGGCGCCGACCGTAGCCGTACCAAGGGGTCGCGCAGGGCTGTTCGACCAGCGCCGACTCTACTGGAGACTTGTCGTCGGCGGTGCTCAGCTAGGGCAGCCAGTTCCCAGAGGGACGATCCGGGGCAGATGGTTCGTCCAGTTGGCTGCCTCGATGGTGGTGACGCTCTTGGAGTTGGTGTCACTGCGGACCAGCCCGGTGGCCGGATCGATGACCACCTTCTCCCAGTCGTCCGGCCTCTTGGGGTCCTTGATCAGCAGCGCCTGACCACCCGGGACGGGGCCGAGACCGGTGATATTCGGGAGTGCGGCGAGCGCCCGGAAGGCGGCCGCCCGCACCTGCGGTGGCGTGGGGATCTCCCACTCCAGCGAGATAAGGGACTCGGCGAGCCATTCGTCCGTGGCGGTGGCAGGCGGGATGTACCTGGCAAACCATGCCGCCAGGGCCGCGGGGCTGGTGGGGAGGTGTTCGGTCTGCTTGTAGGTCAGCAAATTGCCGGCCCTGTCATAGACGAACCCGCCGTCTCCGGGTCCCGAGGCGACCACGCCGGCCGGTATCGTGCCGCAGGCGGGCTGGGCGGCCCAGTACCTCCCATCATGGTCGGTCCACGTCTCGTCGATCTCGCCGTTGGCGGGTCCCGGGGGACCCGCCATGGTGATCTGGATCTTGGAGTGCCAGTAGGTGCCTGATGGCTGCGCTGCGGCGCTGATGGCCGCGGCCAGCAGGATCCGCTGCCCCTCCTGCCGGGTGGCGCCGGCACCGCCAGTAACGGGCGGATTGCCGCGGGGAACGGCGGGCGTGCTCCCGATTGAGAGCACCACGGCTACTGCCGTCGCGGCGGCGGCCAGGCCGAACCCCCCGGCCAGCCAGCCGACCGGGCGTCGGCTGCCCCGGCCGCGCGCTGCCGCCCGACGCCGGCCTGCCGGGGTGCGGATGGCCTCTACGAGCTGCCCGCGGCCGCGTCCGATCGTCGCATCGGATGGTTCGGGCGCAGCCAGCAGGGTTGCCAGGGTTCGCAGGTCATCATCCATCGACTTCCTCCTGATCGATCATGTTCCGGAGCTTCTTGCGCGCACGGCTGAGCCGGGAGCAGACCGTGCCGTAGGAGATGCCGAGCGCTTCCGACACTTCCGCGTGGCTGAGTTCGCCCAGGGCGACGAGCAGGATGACGTCCCGCTCGCCCTGGGAGAGCCGGGTGAGGGCCCGCGCGAGCTGCGGCTGCAGGCGCTTGGCGGTCAAGGCGCTGATGACGCGGTTCTCGTGTCCGTCCGGCGGCGGCTCGGCTCCGATGCGAGCCAGCGCCATGTAGCGGCGGGCCTCCTTGCGCCGATGCCGTGCCACTAGGTTGGTCGCGATGCCGAACAACCAGGGCCGCAGGCTCCCACGGCCGGGGTCGAACCGGTCTCGCTGGCCGAACGCCACGAGAAACGTCTCGGCCGCGATGTCATCGGCCGCCTGCACGCCGAGTCGGCTGCCCACATAGCGGTAGACATCGTGGATGTACCGGTCGTAAACGGCGGTGAACATCTCCGGATCACGCTGGAACCAGGCGACGAGTTCTGCATCCGTTACCGGGCCGCCCAAGTCGGCGGTCATGACTCTGCCCTTGTCATACAGGTGCCTTTCCGGCGGGATGGCCAGTTGTCACCCATGCTTCGCCGCAGCCCGGAATCCGTTCCCGCAAGCGATCCACTCCCGCCCTGCCCGGCAATCCGTGCTGACGACACCGCTAAGTGTGCCCTCCGTAAGTTCGCCTGGGGTTAGGGGGCGGGTTGGTGGCCGAAGCGGGCGAGATTGTGCAAGCCAGCGACTGTGAGAGAGTCGTGCTCGTCTCCGGGAAGAGGACATACCTGCGAGCTCCGCTTGGGGTTAGCCGGGGCGGCCCGCTTCGGGGGGCTGCCAGCCGTAGATGGGAGCGAGGCCGCGGAGCGCGGCTCCCGGCGCGAGCTTGCCTATCAGGCGGGCGACCGTGTTGCGGAAGGCGACGGCAGGAGGCGAGGTCCAGGTTGCCATGGTGCCGGCACGGCGCGACCAGCGGACGATGTCGGCGGTGCGCGGCAGCCTGGCCGCGGTATAGGAGGCCAGCATCCCGGCTACGGCCTCTGGTTCTGTTCCGGCAGCCAGCCGGGAGATGACGACGGCGTCTTCCAGCGCCTGACAGGCGCCCTGGCCGAGGTTCGGCGTCATGGGATGGGCGGCGTCGCCGAGCAGCGCGGCCCGGCCGCGGTGGAAGGACGGCAGCGGTGCGGCCAGCTCGGCGACGTCATTGCGGAGCACGTCCTGCCGCCTGGCCATCGCGAGCAGTTGCGGGATCGGCTCGTGCCACGTGCCGAAGAGCCTGGCCAGCTCAGCCAGCTCGTCGCCTGAATGCGCGCCGGGGTCTGCGGGCGCGGCGGCGTAACAGTAGACCCGCCCGTCGGAGAGCGGCATGACACCGAAGACGGTGCCGCGCCCCCAGCTCTCCGCCATCGGAACCTGCCCGACCACGGGGCCGGCGAGCAGCCGCCAGGCAGTGAACCCCGCGTAGCGGAGCCCCGGATGACCGGGGAACAGCACCCGGCGGGTCGCAGAACCGATCCCATCGGCGGCCACCACGAGGTCGGCATCCAGTTCGCCCGCCGTGGTGGCCACGCGCGCTGCCGCCTTCCCGCCGGGTTCTACCGACGTCACCTCGGTCCCCAGGGAGAGCACACCGCGGGGAACGCGCGCCGCCAGCGCGTCGATCACGGCCGCGCGCGGCAGCAGGATGATCGGGTCTCCGAACCGGTTCACGATCATCGCGTCGGTAGTGCTGCGAACGAGCCACCGGCCGTCGGAACGGCGGATGCCCAGTTCCTGCGGGACTGCCAGCGCCCGCAGCGAGGCCCCTGCGCCGATGGCATCCAGCGCCCGCAGTCCGTTGGGAGCCAGCCCCAGGGCGGCCCCGACCGGCTCAAGCGACGCCGCGCGCTCGCAGGCGGTGACATCCCAGCCGGCCGAGCACAACCCCACCGTGGCCGCCAGGCCGCCGATCCCTGCGCCGATCACCACCGCGCGCGCTCGTGCCACTGTCGCACCCCGTCCGGCTTGCTCCGGCTACTACAGCCCATAGTGTATGGCGACAACTCTCAGCACCAACGGCCAGTGACCGACGGGATCAGCGGTCCGCCTCGGCGAAGCGCTGCTGCCCGAGGACGGCGAGGAGCTGCAGCTTCTCGTGTCCCTCGGTGCGCGGGGGAGCGGTGAGCACGAGCAGCGCCTGGGACTGGTCCTCGGTGAACAGGACCTGGCAATCCACCTCGATGGGGCCGAGCTCGGGGTGGATGAGCGTCTTGTGGTCCTCGAAGCGCTTGGCGACCTCGTGCCGTGCCCACAGCGCGGCGAACTCGGGGCTGGCCTTCTGCAGCGCCCGCGCGAGCTCGCCCGCCCGGGACCGCGGCCCCATCGACCCGTAGGCGGCGCGCAGGTTCGCGACCTGGGCGCGGCTCTGCCGGTCGCGGTCGTCGCTCGGGGTAGCGCAGCCGCTCGGCCGGATCGGTGAACCAGCGGTAGATCTCGCTGCGGGCCAGGCCGGTGTGCCCCGACTTGTCGCCGAACAGCGCGTCGGCCATCCGGTTCTGCACCAGCGTCTCGCCGAGGTTGGACAAGATGAGCGCCGGAGTGTCGCTGAGGCGGTCAAGCACCCGCAGCAGCGCCGGGGCGACGTGCGTCGCGGCCGTGGCCGGGGTCGGCGCGCTGTGCCCCGCGACCTGGAACAGGTAGTCGCGTTCGTCGTTGGTCAGCCGCAGCGCCCGGGCCAGGGACGCGAGCATCTGCTCGCTCGGCTGAGGGCCGCGCTGCTGCTCGAGCCGCGTGTAGTAGTCGGCTGACATCGCGGCGAGGGCCGCGACCTCCTCGCGGCGCAGCCCGCGGGTCCGGCGCCGCTGGCCCGCGGGCAGCCCGACCTCCTGCGGCTGCACCGCCTCGCGGCGGCGGCGCAGGAAGTCGGCGAGCGCTCTGCGGTCCATGTGTTCAGTATCCGTCCTGCGTGCACGGCCGGCGACGGTGAGCCAGGGATCGCCGATCCCCCGATAAGCGGTCTCTCGATTGTTGGCTACTCCCAACTTTAAAGTTCCTGTCATCTTGAGCGGAGTGGATGGTTCGCGAAGCGAAGCATCCACGCAGTCGAAAGACCCCTACAATCGGCACTCTGCGTGAGGTAGAGGCACTTACTTAATCACTCCCCGCTCACTCGCCTCAATAAACCGAATCAGCATCTCCACATCTTCCCCGCGATCGGCCTCAGCTCTCATCCTCTCAATCGCCTGCGAAGTATTCAGCTTGGAAGCCAGCAAAAGTTTATAAGCATGATGGATCTTGCCAATCCGCTCCTTACTAAACCCACGCCGCTCCAGCCCAACAGAATTCATGCCGTAAGCATGAGTATCCCGCGCGGCAACAGTTTTCGAAAACGGCAAAACATCTTTGGTGACGGTCGTCCCGCCGCCAATAAAAGCATGCGCCCCGATCCGCACAAAATGATGTACCGGACACAGCGCCCCCACCTGCGCCCACTCTTCCACAATCACATGCCCGCCAAGCGTGGCCGCATTGGCGAGAATCACATGATCGCCAACCACGCAATCATGCGCGACATGCGTGTAAGCCATGATCAAAGTGTGACTGCCGACACGAGTAAGCCCGCCACCCTTCACAGTCCCACGATTCAGCGTAACGAACTCACGAATGACATTATGATCGCCGACTTCAAGCCGCGTAGCTTCACCGGCGTAGGAAATATCCTGCGGCGCCATGCCAATCGAGCAAAACGAAAAGAAGCTATTATGCGAACCGATCTTCGTCGGCCCTTCAATCGCCACGTGCGAAGCCAGCAAGCACTCTTCGCCGATTTCGACATCGGGCCCAATCACGCAGTAAGCGCCAATCTTGCAGGATGGATGAATTTTCGCGCGCGGATCAACAATCGCAGTAGGATGAACGTTCATTTTTCAGAAGCGCCGTCGCTGGAAGAAGCTTTCCCAAAACCGCGGTCAACCATTTGGCAGGTCACAATCGCTTCGGCCACAAGCTTGCCCTCAACATATCCCTTGCCCTCCATTCGAGCGGCAATACTTCGCGGCGACGCCCGCCAGGCCTTCACTTCCACAACAATCTTCAGCTGGTCTCCCGGCACCACCGGCCGCCGAAAACGCGCCCGCTCGATGCCGGTAAAAACCATCAACTTATTATCGCGGTCCTGCACCTCAGTAAGCAGCAAGCACCCGCCGGCCTGAGCGATGGCCTCAACGATCAAAACCCCAGGCATAATCGGCAACCCAGGAAAATGCCCCGCAAAAAACGGCTCGTTGATCGTGACATTCTTAATCGCAACAATATGTTCTTTGCGCTTAAGATCAATCACGCGGTCGATCAGCAAAAACGGAAAACGATGCGGCAGAATCTTCTGGATTTCCGCAATATCCAGCGTCGTCTTCTCCGCCTGGGACGCCTCGGTGATAGGGTGAGCTGTATCAGTCATTCGAGTCTCGCAAGTGCGAAGATTATACTTTACTCGGCACTGCCTTGATCGAGCGAAGGGAATCCTACAAACAATTCATGAAGACGCAAAAAAAATCATCCGCCACGCTGGCCTATTTCGAACAACACAAAAACGACATCGTGCAAACCATCCAGCAACTGGTGGAGATCGAGTCCCCCAGCGACATCCGGCAGGCCGTCGATCGCCTCGGCGCAGTCCTCTCCGGAAGATTCGAAGATCTCGGTGGACACGTCAGACTCCACCCCAGCGAAAAATTCGGCAAGCATCTGCAAGTAGATTTCCCTGGCCTCCGCGGCGGCAAACCCGTGCTGCTCCTGGGACACCTCGACACCGTCTATCCCATCGGCACCCTGGCTACCATGCCGTTCCGCATCGCCGACGGCCGCGTATGGGGCCCGGGCACGCTCGACATGAAATCCGGCATCGCATTATTGCTGCACGCGATCGAAGGCCTTCAGGCCACGCACGGCAAAGTCTTACCGCGGCCCGTAACCGTTTTGTTAGTCTCGGACGAAGAAGTTGGCAGCGACTCCTCTCGCAAAATCACCGAAGATTTGGCCAAGAAATCTTCCGCGGTTTTAGTTCTCGAACCCTCCTACGGATTACACGGCGCAGTAAAAACTGCCCGCAAAGGCATCGGCGAATACAAGATCACAGTCAAAGGAAAAGCCGCGCATTCCGGATTGGATTTCGAAAAGGGCGAAAGTGCGGTCCTCGAACTGGCAAAACAAATCGTCGAGATTTCCAAACTAACCAACCTGAAACGCGGACTCACCCTGAACGTAGGCGTAATCGAAGGAGGCACCCGAGTCAACGTGATCGCCGCCGGAGCCTCCGCTTGGATCGACGTCCGCATCGCCCGCATTAAAGACGCCCCAGAAATCGGCCGCAAACTCCGCGCCCTAAAACCCTTCAACCGCAAATGCAAAATCGAAATCACCGGGGGCCTCAATCGCCCGCCGATGGAGCGCACCGCAGGCGTCGCCGCAGTCTATAAACAAGCGGCCAGCATTGCCAAAGACTTAGGGTGGAAACTCGAAGAAGCCGCGGTAGGCGGCGGCTCCGACGGAAACTTCACCGCAGCCTTAGGAATTCCCACCTTGGACGGCCTGCGGCGGAGTCGGCGAAGGCGCCCACGCCACCCACGAATCCGTCCTGATCGAAGAATTACCAAGAAGAGCAGCCCTACTAGCCGCATTAATCGAAGCAACCTAAAACCCGTGTCATCTCAACTCCAAACACCCATGTCATCCTGAGCGCAGTGGATGCTACGCGAAGCGAAGCATCCACGGAGTCGAAGGACCCCTACCACCCGCACAGAGCCATAGGCCCATGGGCATTTGATCTTTGACTACCCCTGCCCCAAAGCCTAGAATGACGCAAGCGAATCAACAGGAGGAACTATGGAAGGTCTATTTCAGCCGATGCACATTCTGTTGATCGTGGCCATTGCCCTGCTACTTTTCGGCCCCCGCAAATTCGCCGACCTCGGCAAAGGCCTCGGCGAAGGCATCCGCAATTTCAAGTCGTCGGTCAAAGATCCCGCCAAGGACCCAGTCCCCGATCAAAATCAAGAGAAGAAATCCTAGTCGGCTGGGCAGCTAGCTAAAAACCTCAATACTTGTCATTCCGAAGCCAGGTTTATCGGCGAGGAATCTGCTTTTCCCAAACAACGGCACAGCCGATTCCGTGCGCGATCTTATTTTTGGATGGAGGAGCGCCTGAGCGCCCGAGGTACCTGAAAAACTTTTCAGCCTGCCTTGTGCTCTTTCAACATCCGATAAACCAACGCCACCGGCAGACCCACCACATTGAAATAGTCCCCTTCAATGCGAGAAATCCACCGCGAAGCAATCCCCTGGATCGCATACGCCCCAGCTTTATCCATCGGCTCACCCGTCGCGACATAAGAAGCAATGTCTTCGTCGGTCAAAGCGCCCACAGTGACTATCGTGGATTCAGACCGAACATCTACAAATTCCTGCCCCACTAAACAAACCCCCGTAATCACCCGATGCGACCGCCCGGAAAGTAACCGCAACATGCGCGCAGCGTCATTTATATCCCGCGGCTTGCCAAGAATCTGTTGATCCACCACAACAATGGTGTCAGCGCCTAACACCAAATCATCCGGACGCTCCCGAAACACCGCCTGAGCTTTTTCCCGCGCCAGTCGCTCAGCAAGAACACGCGGCTCTTCGCCAGCATGCGGCGTTTCCAAAATATCCGCCGCCTGCACCACAAACGAAATCCCCGCATTCCGCAAAAGTTCCTGACGCTGCGGCGAAGCCGAAGCCAGCACAATCATCAATCAATCCCCGCAAGCGACTCGACAACCTCTCGCACTCCATCCACAACTCTCGCCATCTTTCCGAAATCAACTTTCTCAAACGTGTCCCGCGGAGTGTGATAGTAGGAATAGCGAAATGGCGCCGTATCCGTAATCATGATCGCCGGATATTTTTCGTGCCAAAAAGACCAATGATCCGACCATCCAATGCCAGGCCAGTCAGCCGGAGCCGCGACCCCTTCAGAAGGAAAGCTGGCAGCCTCACGAAATTTGCGAACACACCGTCGCACCAAGTCACGAGATTCCGAATCACCCACGAAACCAATAAAATCGCCGCGATTAGGATAAAAGGCTCCCAGCACCGGCGGATATTTCTGGCTACCCGGAGTTTCCGAATAGAAACCAATCGTCTCCAACGAAATCATTGCGACAACAGGAATATGTTCCTGCCGTAACTGACGAGCATAAACCAGGCTTCCCATGTTTTCAGTTTGAAAATACGGCGGCTCTTCATTGACGAATAGCACAAAGCGAATCGTCCGCCGCGGATTGCTCCCCTGAAGTAGCCGCGCCAATTCCAGCACACCAGCCACGCCGGTAGCATTGTCATTCGCGCCAACGGTCCCAGCAACGCTGTCATAATGAGCGCCCACCACCACCGTCCCACTCGCGCGATCGGTTCCAGGTAGCGTCACTTCGACATTGGTTACAACTTGCCCATCAGTGGAATAATTTCGTTCGCTGACCACATACCCCGCACGCCGAAGATTGTCAGCGAGATATTCAACAGTCGCTTTCAACGACCCTACACGTTGGAGGTTTCTCTCGCCGACAGTAACCGACAAATACTTCACATCCGCTGAAAGGCGCTCAGCAAGTTCCGCCTGCTCGTGAGACAAAGCAGGGAGCGTCCCCCGGTACGACCGCAGCGGCATCTGCGTCATCCGCAACAACCAAGCCAGCCCCGAAGCCAGCACCAGAATCACCGCAGCGCAAGCCAGCCACAACTTCCAATGAGAGCGATCTGGACCCGCAATCGATTCAAACATCGCCAGCAGCCACCCGCGGCCAGACTACCATCTCGTTTCCCATTTAGTGGACTCAGACCCAGCCCCAGAGGGGCGCCCAAGCTTAGCCCAGGGCGGCAGCGCTGGGAAAAATCGAAAAAGATTGAAGTCCCGGAGGGAAGACCGAGTGCCCTTACGTTCGTCCGGCCGCCTTCATTGCCTCATCCGTCATCGGTGCAGTCTTCGCCATTCCATTCACCGTCTCCAGCGCCAATAAAAGCGCGATCTTTTTGTCGATCGCATTCTGCACTGCAATCAAAACTCCGGCCAGCGTCAGGACCCCAGCATGCAATCTCTGTGAAGAATCGAGCGACTTGAATGCCGAATCCACCACCGCGCGCGTCTCATACATAATTCTCCGTCGATGCTGGCAGCCGCAGTAATTAAATCTTCCACACGAATCCCTTTACCCGTCGTCAGACCATCCGACAGCGCTCTATACAGCGCCTGCGCACAAAGTTTTTCGCCAGCGAAGTTATCAGAAGTTTTCATTTTCCAGCGCATTAGAGACCGAGCCAGATACAAATAATTTGTAGCACATCAGCCGGATGCTGCAGAACACTGGGTGCCCCACCCGACCCTTCGGCCTCCATCAAGACGCGCATCACCAAAAATCATGCCAGCCCATCTCGTCAGAATCGATGCATCGACCGCCGAACGCAGGCCACTGTTCCCCGCGATCTTTCCATCATTAAAGGTTCTGTCATCCTGAGCGCAGTCAGACGTTCACGAAAGTGAACGGCTGACGGAGTCGAAGGACCCCTACACCTCTTCACGCTGCGATTTGCGTTTGGGATTTGCGTTGGATTCGCTCTAGGCTGGCGCTGTGCTTCAGCGCCTAAGGTGTCCCGCGTGTAATTGCGTGTCGAAATTATTGCTTCAGCCCATCCAAGCTGAAAAGTCCCGGATCGCAACCTCGTCGCACGATTTTCATCGTTGGAACTTCACCGGCAGCATCGGATTTGATCTCAACTGCGATGTCGCGATGCTTCGAATCGGCGTACTGTTCTTCGCTGAGTCGAACGACGTAAAGACCATCGCCAAAAGAAGGAAACTCGTAGTGCCCTTCGCTATAGCGAGGAAGGATGAATCCTGACAAACTCGCTAGCGACCATCTCGTTCAGAGCACACGCAGCTCGCTGTGACGCAGTCCACACCAAGCCCCGGAGGGGGAGGGGCGCCCGAGTTTAGCCCAGTTCGGCAGCGCTGAGAAAAGTCGGGAAAAGATTGAAGTCCCGGAGGGACGACCCCAGTCCTTTCTCAACGTCGATTGCCCCACTCAGGCTCCGCTAGATAAGCACTTCCCACCCGCCTGTTAGAATCAATGCATTGACCGCCGCCGCTATGGACGCCGCTTTTCTCCGCAATTTTGCCATCATTGCGCACATCGACCACGGGAAATCCACGCTCGCCGACCGTCTGCTGGAGATGACCGGTTCCGTGACTGCCCGCGAAATGCAGGCCCAGGTGCTCGACACCATGGACCTCGAACGCGAGCGCGGCATCACCATCAAATCCCACGCCGTCCGCATGATGTACACCGCCAAGGATGGCCAGACTTATCAGCTCAACCTGATCGACACTCCCGGCCACGTCGATTTTTCCTATGAAGTTTCCCGATCGTTGGCTTCGTGCGAAGGCGCGCTCTTGGTCGTCGACGCCTCGCAGGGAGTCGAAGCGCAAACTCTCGCGAACGCTTATCTCGCGATCAACAACGGTCTCGAAATTATTCCCGTCATCAACAAGATCGATCTCCCCAGCGCCGACATTCCCCGCACCAAAGAAATGATCGAAAGCGCCGTCGGACTCGACGCCAGCGACGCCGTCCCCATCAGCGCCAAAACCGGCATTGGGATTGAAGATGTCCTTGAAGCCATCGTGAAGCGCGTGCCGCCGCCCAAGGGAAACCCCAACAACAAGCTACAGGCGCTGATCTTCGACTCCTGGTTCGATCCCTACCGCGGCGTGATTGTGCTCACCCGCGTCTTCGAAGGCACGCTACGCAAGGGACAAAAAATCCGCCTGATGTGGAACGGCCGCGTGCTCGACGTGGAAGCGCTGGGCGTGTTGACCCCGAAGCCGGTTGCGATCGACGAACTCCGCGCCGGCGAAGTTGGCTTCATCATCGCGAATATTAAAAACGTTGCCGACACAAAAATCGGCGACACCATCACCGAAGAACACAATCCCGCCCCGAGCCGCTGCCGGGTTTCGAAGAAATTAAGCCGATGGTCTTCGCCGGCCTCTACACCGTTGACGCGCACGAGCACACCGCTCTCCGCGAGGCCCTCGAAAAACTTCGTCTCAACGATTCGTCATTTTTCTACGAACCCGAAAGTTCCGTCGCCCTCGGATTCGGTTTTCGCTGCGGCTTCCTCGGCCTGCTCCACATGGAAATTATTCAGGAGCGCCTGGAACGCGAATTCAATTTGTCGCTGATCACCACCGCGCCCGGCGTCCGCTACAAAATCACCAAGACCGATGGCGAACTGATCGAAGTCGATAACCCATCGCGCTGGCCCGATCAAAGCGTAATCGAAAAAATCGAAGAGCCAGTAATTCTCGCCACCATTCTCACCAGCGAAGAATACGTCGGCGGAATTCTTGCAGTTAGTCGAAGGCAAACGCGGCACCCAAAAAACTTTCGAGTATCTGAGTTCGTCGCGCGTAATGCTCCACTACGAACTCCCGCTCAACGAAATCGTCCTCGATTTTTACGATCGCCTGAAATCCGTGTCCCGCGGATACGCCTCGCTCGACTACCACCTCGCCGACTATTGGGTATCGCCGATGGTCAAGCTCGACATCCTGGTCGCCGGCGAAGCCGGTCGACGCGCTCTCCATCATCGTCCACCGCGACTTCGCCTACGAACGCGGCAAAGCCCTCGTTTCCAAGATGCGCGAACTCATCCCGCGCCAAATGTTCGAAGTCCCCATTCAGGCCTCCATCGGCGCAAAAATCATCGCCCGCGAGACCGTCCACGCCATCCGCAAAAACGTAATCGCCAAATGCTACGGCGGCGACATCTCCCGCAAACGCAAGCTCCTCGAAAAGCAAAAAGAGGGCAAAAAACGCATGAAACGCATCGGCCGCGTCGACATCCCGCAAGAAGCTTTCCTCGCAGTTTTAAAGGTCGGCGAAGACAGCAACTAGCCTCAAATTCCCGCCCAAAATCCCCCTCTCGCCCAGAAGGTCATGCCCCTCATTCTGTGCAAAACCCACAATTGTTTACAGTTTGGAGAAAGGTCTAAGCGGAAACTGTTATTTTGTCAAGAAGACGATAACTGCCGTCGCTCTGTTGACTTACAGTCAACTTAACCAGAAAGTACACATCGACTGGGCAGCCGATTCTTGAGGCCCGCAAAAGACGGGACGTGCCTTCCACAACCTTTTCCACAGGTTGGGCCGCGTATTTACTGGATTCTAACCCACTCGTTAAGGCTAGTCTTCCGGCGCGAATCCGCCTTCCATGGATTCGAAGCGAGTGGAGTTTTTGATGAAGGCCATCTTGACGCGGCCGGTCGGGCCGTTTCGCTGCTTGGCGATGATGATTTCAGCAACCCCTTCGAGCGTGGGATCGTCGTGGTTGTAAACTTCTTCGCGGAAGATGAAGGCGACCACGTCGGCGTCCTGCTCGATCGATCCTGATTCGCGGAGATCAGAAAGTTGCGGCCTGTGATCGCCACCGCGACTCTCCGGTGCGCGGCTGAGTTGCGAGAGCGCGACCACCGGCACATTCATTTCTTTAGCCAGCGCTTTCAGCCCGCGCGAAATTGCCGAAACTTCCTGGGTGCGGTTTTCGTGTTTGCGTCCGCCACCTGACATCAGTTGCAGGTAGTCGACGATGATCAGGTCAAGCTTGCCTTGCGATTGTTGCAACCGGCGCGCCTTGGCACGCATTTCGCTGATCGACACTCCGGGCGTGTCGTCGATAAAAATTGGCGCCTGCGCGAGTTGGTCCATGGCGTGGACAACTTTGTCCATGTCTTCGCGCCAAAGCGAACCAGTCCGCATTTTGTGGGAATCGACTCTCGCTCGCGAGCAGAGTAAACGCAGCAACAACGCTTCTCGCGACATTTCCAGCGAGAACATGCCCACAACTTTTTTATCTTCAATCGACGCATTCTCAGCGATGTTCATGGCAAACGCCGTCTTCCCCATCGAAGGCCGCGCCGCAATGATGATCAGATCCGAGCGCTGAAAGCCGCTGGTCATTTCATCGAGATCGACATAATGGGTCGCGAGTCCGGTGATGCGTTGCCCACGTTGCAGCAACGCATCGACCGATCCAAACGATTCTTTGACGATCTCCTGGACGCCCATGAAGCCGCGTCCCATGCGCTTTTCGGAGATCTGAAAAATGGCAGCTTCCGCATCGCTAAGAATTTCTTCCGCAGGATCGCTCTGCTCAGATGCGCGCGAGATGGCAGTATTGGCAGCGTGAATCAATCCACGCAACAAAGCCTTGTCGCGGACAATCTTGATGTAATGCTCAATGCTAGGCCGCCGCGGCAGCCCATCAGTCAGCGACGACATGTAAGCCACGCCACCGACAGTTTCGACTTCCTTGTATCGAGCCAGCTCCTCGGACAACGTAATAATGTCGATCGACCGCGAAGATTCCGCGAGATCGATCATCCGTGTATAAATGCGGCGATGCGAGTCGAGCGAAAAATCGTCAGCCTTGAGATGCTCCGCCGCCTGGTTGTAAGAAAGATTGTCGATAAGGATCGCGCCCAGGATGGAGCGCTCGGCCTCGACGTTGGCCGGAAGAGTGTGCGCGAGACTGTAATCGGTAGTTGCCAAGGTATTTGTATTTCCGAAAACTCGGTTGAGGTCAAAACAACGCTTCAGCGCCGCGTTCTCAGCCCGCCAGAGCTAAGCGCAGGGCCGAAGGCCCTGCTTCACCCACTTCGCGCAGTATAGAACAAAAAGCGAATGGAGAAATCCACAGAGCCGATTTGGCCAACGGCCAACGACGAACGGCCAACGGCAGTCCACAAAAAAATGCGGCCCGGGCCAGCCACCCAGGCCGCGTTGCTCGTGGACATCCAGTGCGCCGTTTCGCCGCGCTAAGCGCGAGCGCAGTGCTTGAGACCCGCATTCTCTCGGAACGCCGATTACTCAACGCACTCTGCCAACCATCGCCCATGAGGCACATGGTCCGCACGAATCGCAGGAGCCAGCATTCGCCAGCCCTCCCGCAATCTCACGGCAGCGTCCAGGATGGCTACGCATGCAGTGGGATTACTTTGGATCACTTCGATGCTCGCAGCAATCAGAAATCGGCACCCAGTTGTGCGAAACCTGTGGGAGACCGGGATTAGTTGTGGAATCGTATGGAAAACTAGGCTCTATGAAGTATGCGAAACCAAAATAATTTTGTCATCCCGAGCGAAGGCGAAGTTGCGCTCAGCGCAACGAGACGAGTCGAGGGACCCAGTGTTTCTGCCGATACAAAGAAATAGACCCCGCTATCATGAGGAAGTCACGAACGCCACGCACAATCCACCACATCCCGGACACGTACTGCGCGAGTACCTCGGCGATATGCCCGTATCCAAAGCTGCGGATCACATGCAGATTTCGCGCGTAACTCTTTCGCGCGTAGTGAACAGCAAATCCGGAATTTCGGCGAGCATGGCGTTGCGACTGGCCGCAGCTTTGGGAACCACGCCGGAAATTTGGATGAATATGCAGAGTCAGTACGATTTGTGGCACGCGAAGAAAAGGAAGCAGCCGACGGTGCAGCCTATCGACTTGGCATCTCGAACGAGGGTGAAGGTTACCGCACCGTGATCAGATTGAATCGCATTTGAGCGTTGAGGAACATCAACGGATCACCCGCCCCCTCTTCTCGAAATAATTCCGGACAAAATTCATCGACGCATGCACCCTTGCCACGCCCGGACTCATCGGAGCTTCCTCCGCCTCACTCACAGCCTCCTCATCCGATTCCCCAACTCCCGAAGCCTCCCGCAGCAAATCCCACGCCTCTCGATACTCTTCATACTTCGGCATCGTGCTGCACAGGCAAATCGCACCCATCCCCCGGATCGCCTTCTCCGGAACGATGTACCACGTGTCTTCCAATATCGCGTACGCGGCCACAAAATCGAACGCCCCCTGCCGATACTTCTTGTTATTGCACTTCAGGTTGCAGATATATCCCTTCGCGTTGTGCTGCTTCGCGATCGTGCACTTCACCTGCACCCCGACAAACCTGCCGGGATGCCCGACCACATAATCAAAACTTTCCGATTCTCCAGACGGCCTGCTGACCGGCAGCCCATTCTCCGCCGCCCGCGCCGCAAACACCGACTCCGCCCACTCCCCCCGCTTCTTGTTGTCTCTGATAATTTCCGGCTTCCGCTTCTTCATCCTCCGCCGACTCACTTTCCCAACCGCAGAAATAAAATCGGGCGGCGATCCGAAATTACGGACGCCGCCCTATCTCTTTATTGGAATCTTCTGAAAAGTCGAAAGCAAGCAAATTTCGGCACCAATGCGGGAAGCATTCCCAAAACGGGAAGCGAGGAATTTGGATTGAGGTTGCTAGTGTGGCGAGGGCGCCCCCTCCCGTGACACGGCCGATAGCTAAAGCCGCCGCCTGAGATTCCGCCCCGGGGCTCTTGGTGTTAATTTTGGATGGCGCAGTCGCTTAAGCGCTGCGTTAAAGTCCCTTGTTTTCAGAACGCGCTTCAGCGCCTGAGGTACGGGAACAGCCGGCCCAGCCCAACCCTGTCATCCCGAGCGAAGGCGAAGTTGCGCTCAGCGCAACGAGACGAGTCGAGGGACCCGGTGTTTCTGCCCACCTCGCTCACCAGCAAACCGTGTTCCTTAGAGGTTGCGGAAAAACTCTGATTTTGGGTGGAGCAGTCGCTTCAGCGCTGCGTTAAAGCCTTAGTTTCAATTACGCGCTTTAGCGCCCGAGGTGCCTGAATCGAGTTTCTCCGCTTCTCGTGTGGACGGGAATCTGGGGGACAGACGGGACTGACCCCATTTTTGGCCCTGGCGGTTCACAGAAAAATGGGGAACGTCCCGTCTGTCCCCGGTTTTCCCGCGCGAACATCTAGTTTAGTTGTGGAAAGGGTTTGGAAAACGCGGCAACAATTTCATGAGCCTCCGGAATGGCAAGATTTCTAGAGTGGAGTCTTCTCGCCGAAAAGTTCGAGCATTTTCTTTTCCCGGTAGTCGAATATCCCGTTGACATCTCGGCGGACCATGAGCCAGTGCACCAAATTACCCAGCGGACCGAAGGGAAGCGCGTACCGAACGGTGTCTCCGATCATCGTACCGCCGTGTTCTTCGGTGAACGTATGTTCGTGGTGCCAGAGTTTGTAAGGGCCGGAGAGTTGGGTATCCACGAATCGGTAGGGCGGTTGCCATTCGGTGATTTCCGTCGTCCAGCGCAGGGGAACGCCGTGGGTGCGCAGCTTATAGCGGATCAGCGATCCCGCTTGAAGTTCAGCGGGCGATTCGGTGATCTGGAAGTCCAGCCAAGGTGGCGTGAGGGTTTGCAGATTTGCGGGGTGAGAGAAGAATTCGAAGATTTCCTGGCGTGGCCGCGGAAGCCATTGGCTGCGGTTAAGGGTATGTATGGTGGACAAATTTTTCTCTGGAGATAAAAAAGGGCGGACAGGAGTGTCCGCCCTACATTGCTTTAGTCCCGAACCCCATCCAAGAACGCTCGCAACTTCCGCGATCTTGACGGATGCCGCAGCTTCCGCAGTGCCTTGGCTTCGATCTGCCGGATACGTTCGCGGGTGACTGCGAACGATTGGCCGACTTCTTCCAGGGTGTGTTCGCTGCCGTCTTCCAGGCCGAAGCGCATCTTGATGACTTTTTCTTCGCGGGGCGTGAGCGTGCGCAGCACGTGCGAAGTTTGGTCTTTCAAGTTGACGTTGATGACCGCTTCCGCCGGGGACACGACTGCGCGATCTTCGATGAAGTCGCCCAGGTGAGAATCTTCCTCTTCGCCGATGGGGGTTTCGAGGGAGATTGGTTCCTGTGCAATCTTCAAGACCTTGCGGACTTTCGCCACCGGGATGTCCATGCGCTTGGCAATTTCTTCCGAGGTGGGTTCGCGTCCGAGTTCCTGAACCAGCTGTCGTGAAGTGCGGATCAGCTTGTTGATGGTTTCGATCATGTGCACCGGAATACGAATGGTGCGGGCCTGATCGGCGATGGCGCGGGTGATGGCCTGACGAATCCACCAAGTCGCATAGGTGGAGAACTTGTAGCCGCGGCGATATTCGAACTTGTCGACGGCCTTCATCAAACCGATGTTGCCTTCCTGAATCAAATCCAGGAATTGCAATCCGCGGTTGGTGTATTTTTTGGCGATGGAAACCACCAGCCGAAGGTTCGCTTCAATCAGCTCACGCTTCGCCTGTTCGGCGTCCATGTCTCCCTGGATAACTTCGCGCTGCGTGCGCTTGAGCTCCGGGAAGGAGACGCCTGCTTCCAGTTCCAGCTTTTCGAGTTCCGCATGAATGGCGCGGGCCTGGCGGCGGTAGTCCTTGCGCTGATCATCACTGCGCGTGGCCTCCGCTTTTTTTTCCAGGTTCTGCGACTGGCGATCGAGCGAGCGCATGGTGTCGACCGTCTTGTTGACGCGTTCGATCAGGCGCTTGCGTTCGTTGTTGGTAAAGCCGAGTTTGCGGACGCACAACGACACAGCCACGATGGACCGAGCGAGCGCGATGCGGTATCGGCGATAGTCCTTGGGACGCTTCTTCTGGGAGACAGCCGCGAACTTTTCCAGAAGCTGTCCGGACTTTTTGTAGGCTTTGTTGAGGTCGTCGATCTTGCCGGTAAATTCTTTCAGCCGAGCATCGAGAATTTCCTGCGTGATCTCTTCCTCGTCAAACGTGACCACTTCCTTGATGGAGCGGACGCCCTTTTTGAGGTCCTCGCCCATCGAAAGCAATTCGTGAATCACGATTGGCGAACGGGAAATTGCCTTGAGCACGCGCAGTTGTCCGCGCTCAATGCGCTTGGCGATTTCAACTTCGCCTTCGCGGGTGAGCAGGGGCACGGTGCCCATTTCCCGCAAATACATTCTTACGGGGTCGTTGGTTTTTTCGAGTGCGCCGGGCGTGAGGTCGAGTTCGACATCCTCGCCGGCTTCCTCTTCGTCGAATTTTTTATCGAGCGCGGAGGAAGGCAGTTTCGGGCCTTCCAGCACATCGATTCCCTGCGTACCAATGGTGGTCAGCAGATCGTCCAGGTCCTCGGGAGAATGCACGTCGTGCGGGATAAGGTCGTTGACCTGGTCATAGGTCAGATATCCCTTCTCTTTACCTGTATCGATCAGCTTTTTAAGTTCGTCGAACTTGTCTTCTAGAGCCAAGACGGATTATCCTCGAAGCGTCTCCGGTGAAGGGGACGTGGGAATTTTGTTTTCAGAAGTTGGGAGCGTGGAATGGCGGAGCTATGCCGACGCAAACCTTAGAAGTTTAGCACAGATCCCGGCCGTTTTCCCGTTTCCGGCCATTTCCCATCCCGTTCCGCTACAGCAAACCCATTTTGCCTATGTTACTTAGATGCTTCTTAGAGTCCCCAAGTTTCAGGGGGTTTTGTCACGAAAATTGACTAAAATCCTAACTAGCCAGTTCGCGGTCGATTTGCTGCTTTTCCTGGACCAGTTTGGTCAAAGTCGGCAGGTCTTTGGTGTGTTCCGCGTTGGCAATAAGGGTCTTAATGACTCTTTGCCGGTGCTCGAGCTGGCGGCGCCTCAGAGCACTTACGGCCTCTTCCAGCAATTCGGCGGTCAGTTCCTCGTGTTCGGACATCAGGACTGACGCTAGTAGCCTCCTGTC
Organism: uncultured Acidobacteriaceae bacterium; assembly: GCA_963794195.1. GTDB lineage: Bacteria > Acidobacteriota > Terriglobia > Terriglobales > Acidobacteriaceae > DATBAX01. The sequence goes on along the minus strand of CAWCCU010000002.1, from coordinate 358,810 downwards.
GCCGTCGGACATCGGCAATTGCATTACATCGGCAGATTCCTCTCCGGCGTTCAGAAAGACCTCTACCAGCGACTCCGAAGTTAGCCCGATATGGAACCGCTCGGTCTTCAGGACGAAGTGCGCCTGGCGGGCGGGATCGAAGTCCTCTTCGGCGCCATCGCGTCCGGAGAGATGTTGTTCAGATGTCAGGAGCTCGCGGGCCGATGCCAGAGCGCGAACAAGAATTCTTTCGGCGTCGGTCATTTGGGCTTCGGCCGCGGCCTTGACCGTGGCAGTGGAACGGCTTCCGGCGGCGTGTTTGAGTTCCTGGCGAAGGACGGAAGAATCGATGCCGAGGCGCTGCGCGATTTCGTGGGCCAGTTCGTCGCGGACGATGCGGCTGGGCACTCGCTGAATGTGAGGGAGAAGATAGTTGACGGCTTTTACTTTGGTTTCGGCGCTGCGGGTGGAAAATTTGGCGCGCGCGGATTCGATCAAATAATCAAAATATTTTTGGGATTTCTTGAGCTCACCCGCGTAGGCGTCTTTCCCTTTGCGACGAATGAAGAGATCGGGATCGAAGCCGGCTTCGAGAGTCAGGACTTTAATTTGGAATTCTTCTTCGATGAGAAGGCCCAACGTGCGTTCGGTGGCTTTGGCGCCGGCGGTGTCGGGATCGAAATTCACGACTACGTTCTTGCTGAAGCGTCCCAGCAGTTTGGCTTGCAGTTCGGTGAAAGCCGTGCCGGAGCTGGCAATTACATTGTGGAATCCGGCGGCGAAGACTGCGATGCAATCCATTTGTCCTTCGACCAGGATTGCGTAATCGAGTTTGCGGATGGCTTCTTTGGCGTGGTCGAGATTGAACAGCACCCGGCTTTTGGAATAGATCGCGGTTTCCGGCGAGTTCAAATATTTCGGGCCGGCCTTTTCGTCTGTGGCGAGGGTGCGTCCGGTGAAGGCGATGACGCGTCCGGTTTCGTTGGCGATGGGGAAGAGGACGCGATTGCGGAATTTGGAGTACATGGCGATAGGAGCTAGCTTCTGGCTGCTAGCTTCTAGCTTGGTGCCCTCGCCATTTTCATTTCCTACGGCGTTGTGATTCCGGACCCCTTCCCCCTTGTCATTCCGAGCGGGCTTTAGCGCGGGAGGAATCTCGCTGTTTTCCTTCCACGAGAACAGTCCACTCTCCCGCAACACTTCTTCTGGGAACTCGCTCTTTAGCCGATCACGCAGCAGGAATCCCGAATCAGGCGCGTAACCGATGCGGAAAGCTTTGATGGTTTCTTCATCCAGGCCGCGTCCGGCCAGATATTCGCGCGCGTGTGCTCCCTCAGGCCTCCGCAGACACTCTTGAAAAAATGCGCAGGCCTTCTCGTGGACTTCCAGCAGCACCGTCCGCATCTGAGCTTCTTTGGCTTCCACCGGACTGCTATAGCTGACCTTCGGCATCGCGATGCCCAGCTTCTGCGCAACTGCTCGCACTGCCTCGGGAAAGGTAATGTTTTCGATTTTTTGAACAAATGCGAAGACGTCCCCTGAAACTCCGCAGCCGAAGCAATGAAAAAACTGCCGCGTGGCGTGAACGGAAAACGACGGCGTTTTTTCCCCATGAAACGGACAAAGTCCGGAATAATTCTGGGCTCCCGCTTTGCGCAGCTTGACGTAATCGCCGACCACGCGAACGATGTCGGCCTGCTGCTTAACGATTTCCTTGAAGTCGGAGGCTTCGGTCATGGGGTGCTGTTGAGAATATACCGGAGGGGTGCTGTGCAGAGCTGTGAAGAATGTGGTGGGAGAAACCGTTCGGTGGAGGGAGTAGGGGTCCTTCGACTCCGTGAATGCTTCGCGTTCGCGAAGCATTCACTGCACTCAGGATGACAGAGGAGCGTATTGTTCCGAAACGATTAAAGGCAGATCAATCTTCACTTTTCACCCAACTTTTGCCCTCTGTCATGCTGAGCAGAGGAAGAGCGGTCGTAGACCGGTCTTCCGGAGTCGAAGCACCCCTACTATCGGCACACTCTTTCATGTGTGGGTACCACTCGCCGCTCAAATCCAGCCAATGAAGATTTTGTGATTCGATCAAAGTGATTTTCTCGGAGCGGCGCCAGCCTTTTAGTTGCTTCTCGCGTCCGATCGCTCGATGCACATCGTCGTAGGACTCCCAGTAGAGCAGGCGATGAACTTCATACTGTTCTGTAAATCCTTCGATGTGCTCAAATTTGTGTTGGAAGATGCGCTTGTTCAAGTTGCCAGTCACGCCGATGTAGAGCGTTCCCGTGCGGCTTCCGATGATGTACACGCAATACGATCGCCGGGTTCGCATGAGGGGGTAGGGGTCCTTCGACTCCGTGGAAAGTGCGCGAAGCGCACTTTCCACTACGCTCAGGATGACAGGAAACTGAGGGATTTGATGTGACGGATGTCACAAGCCACAAAAATAACCTTGTCATGCTGAGCGACGGGAACACCCCGACTCCTCAACTACACTCTCAGTTCCACTACCGTAGCACCACCACCGCCTTCGTTCTGCTCTGGCTCTTTCACTGACTCAACATGCGGATGAGTTTTCAAATATTGGCGCAGGGCCTTTCGCAGGATTCCCATGCCGCTGCCGTGGACGACGCGCACCTGTGGCAATCCGGCCATGAAGGCGCGGTCTACGAACTTTTCTACTTCGCGCGTGGCGTCGTCGACGTTGTAGCCGATTACGTTGATTTCTGACGGGGTATTCTGGTTTTCATTTTCCAGCGAAACTGAAATTCCTCGTGCACGGGCGGCTTTCACAGGCGAATCTTCGGCGCGGGAAATCACTTCCGCGATATCTTCGCGGGCGATTTTCATTTTCATTGCGCCGATTTCTACTTCGAAGTGGTTCTCATCTACTTTGCGAGCAACGCGGGCGGGGCGGCCTACGGATTTCAGTTTTACCGTGTCGCCGACGGAAACGTGCTTCACCATTCTTGGCTGGGAGTTGGGATCGCCTTCATCCGCGCCGGTGGTGTGGGCCACGACCGTGGAATTGAACTGATCGCTGAATTCGCGGCGTAGTTTGGAGATGCGGCGCTCGGCGTCTTTTGAAACTTTTTGCGCGGCGGTTTTTTCCTGGACTGCATTCACCGATTCGCGGGCCTGATACTCGAAATCCCGCAGTAGGCCTTCCAACTTCTTTTCAAGTTCTTTGATTTTGGCTTGTTGCTCTTTTTTGCCTTCGGTGGCCAGGCGGCTTTTCTCGCGTTCGACTTCTTGCTCGCGAGTTCGCAGGCGGAAGCGTTCGGCTTCGGCTAAACGCAGTTCTTCGTGCAGGCGATCGAGGAATTGTCCGACATCGCGGGCCTGCGTCCCAAGTTTCGAACGCGCGGATTCGATGATCGTGGGATTCAATCCCAAGCGTTGGGCGATGTTGATTCCCGCCGAAGCTCCGGGAACGCCGATTCGCAGCTCGTAAGTCGGTTGCAGCGTGGCTTCGTCGAATCCTACTGAGGCGTTCACGACTCCCGGAGTGTTCGCACCGTAAACTTTTAGCGATGTGTGATGCGTGGAAATAATGCTGATGCAGCCGATGGCGCGAAAGTGATCGGCAATGGCGACAGCCAGCGCAGCGCCTTCTTCAGGATCGGTGGCCGAACCTAGTTCGTCGAGGAGGACCAGCGATTGCGGAGTGGCCGTGCGCGAAATGAAATCCAGATTGGTGATGTGCGCGGAGAAAGTTGAGAGACTTTGCTCGATTGATTGAGAATCGCCGATGTCGGCTAGCACTGCGTCGAAGACTGGGAGTTCGGCGCGCTCGGCGGGAATTGGAATTCCGGATTGCGCCATCAGTGCCAATAATCCCAGCGTCTTAAGCGCGACGGTTTTTCCGCCGGTGTTTGGCCCCGTGATCACAAGTTGGCGGCGATCGCCTTCCAGTTCTATTGTCGTTGGGATGATTTCGCGCGCCTTAGCTTTTAGGTTTCGTTCGAGAAGTGGATGACGAGCGCCGCGTAGGATTAGCCGAGTTTCACTTGGCCTTGGCGAGCGTAAGTGCCCGTCCCCAGCTAACTGGGCTGGGATGCAGGCGTAGTCTTCGGCGAATCTTGCTTTGGCGAATTGCAGTTCCAGTTCTGCGAGAATTTCCAGGGACGCCTCGATCGCATCGGCTTGCTCGCCGATCCGGCGCGTCATCTCAACAAGAATTCTGTGGATCTCCGCGACTTCGTCATCGAGCAGGCGCACCAGGTCGTTGTTCTGTTCGATAGTTTCCAGTGGTTCCACAAAAACTGTTTGGCCGCTGGAACTTGCGCCGTGGACCACGCCTTGAACGCGGCGCTTCTGCTCCGCTTTCACCGGAATGACGAAACGCTCGCCGCGGATGGTGATCAGTTCGTCCTGGGCCGCGCCACCTTCGGAAAGTTTTCTGAGATATCCACGCAGTGAGTCTTGGATTGAGCGCTTTTGTTTTTCGATTTCGCGGCGGATGCGGGCCAGTTGCGGAGAGGCGCCGTCATCGAGCGTGCCGTCGGGAAGTATTTTGTTTCGGAAAGAACGCACGAAATCACTGAAGTCGATGATCCCTGACGAAAGCTGCGTCACCGCCGTCCATTCTTTTTTCATGGCGGCGGGTGGATTGAGAACGATTTGCCGCCACTCATTGGCGCGACTGACTACCAAAAGAACATCGCGGATTTCGATGGTCTCGAGAGCGACACCGATGATGCGGGACTTCTCCAACAATTCGTCGATTTCCAATAACGACGTGAAATCGAAGCCGCCGCCAGATCGACGGAACTCTCGGATTTCGCTAGTGAGTTGCTGCTGATTTTCGATCCAGTCGTGATCGATGGATGGGGCGAGCGCCGCGATGCGTCCCTGGCCCAGCGGCGAGGAGGCATAGCCTCGCAGTAACTCGCGTAACGACTCGAATTCGAGGACTCGCGCGCTGCTGTGGGTTAGCGGGTGCATTGGGTTCATGTTACAAGAAACGCCTGGCGGAACATTCCTGGTCGAAGTGTATGGGCTGTGCCGGGATTGACAGAAAGCAGATTCCTCAGCCGATAAACCTGGCGTCGGAATGACAAGCTCTTAAGATTTCGTGCAGACTGAACCACAACTCGGACGAGGCTGTTGCTACCTGGCTCTGCTAAAATTGAGCCATCTCATGGCCTTTCCCGTCACACGCCTTCGACGTCTTCGGCAGAGCGAATCGTTGCGTTCGATGGTGCGCGAGACGCGGTTGACTCCGGAAACGTTTGTGTATCCGCTTTTTGTTTGTCCCGGCGAGGGTGTGCGCAAGCCGATAGGGTCGATGCCTGGCGTGTTCAATCTTTCCGTCGATGAAGCGGTGAAAGAATCGCGCGAGGCGCATGCACTCGGCGTATCCGCTGTAATTCTGTTTGGCTTGCCGGAGAAGAAGGACGAAGTTGCTACCGGCGCATGGGCGGACGACGGCATCGTGCAGCAGGCGGCGCGCGCGATCAAGCGCGAAGTTCCTGAGATCGTGATCATGGGTGATGTTTGTCTTTGCGAGTACATGTCGCACGGGCACTGTGGGATTGTGAGCAAAGCTCCGTCGCCGAAATCGCTGGGCGCGGCGGCGGTGCAAGTCGCTTCGAACGCGCCGCATCACGAAAAGATGAAGGCCATCGATGCGGCGGCTGCGAAGGCAGTCAAAGCCGCGGCCCAGCCGTCGTTCGAAATCATGAACGATGCAACGCTTGAATTGCTGGCCAAGACTTCAGTCTCGCTGGCGCGCGCCGGCGTGGATGTCATCGCTCCGTCCGACATGATGGATGGGCGGGTCGGCGCGATCCGCAAAGCTCTCGATCAGGCCGGGCTGATCAACACGCCGATTCTTTCCTACGCCGCGAAATTTGCTTCGGGATTCTACGGACCGTTCCGCGAAGCTGCGGATTCGGCGCCGCAATTCGGCGACCGCCGGTCTTATCAAATGGATGGCGCAAATATTCGCGAGGCCATGCGGGAGATTGAACTCGACATCGAAGAAGGCGCCGACATGATTATGGTCAAGCCGGCGCTGCCTTATCTGGATGTGATTGCCGCGGCCCGCGAGCGCTTCGATGTGCCGCTGGCGGCGTATCAGGTGTCCGGCGAATACGCCATGATCGAAGCTGCGGCACGCAATGGCTGGATCGAACGCGAACGCATCATGATGGAATCGTTGCTCTCGATCCGCCGCGCCGGGGCCAGCATGATTCTTACGTATTACGCCAAAGAAGCCGCGAAACTGCTGGGCTAGTAGTAGCGCGGCGGCGCTTGTACGTACACGACGCGATCATTCTTGCAGGCCCAGACCAGCGAGATGATCCAGCCGATCACGCTCCATCCTAAAAAGAAATTGAGCAGAAAGATGGAAAATTTGTCGTGCCGGTCGCGGACGAGGGCAACGATGGTGGGCAGAAAGTAGAAGAAAAATCCGCCTCCGATAAACGGGAAGAGGAAGAAGAACCCGAAGACGTGCATAGAGACCTCCTACTGGTAAATATTACGGCGAAAACCGAAAGAAAGTTCCCGGGAAATTGTGCGTTTGGGACACTCTCGCTTCCGTCCTTCTTATTGTTCTAGAATCAAACGTTTGCAGTTACGCATCTCTTAATGGTAAGGAGCACTTCTTTGTCTGAAACTATTTATGACGTGGCCATCATCGGCAGCGGGCCGGCGGGATACACGGCCGCGATTCGCGCCGGTCAATATGGATTGAAAACTGCCCTTATCGAAAAAGATGGATTGTTGGGCGGCACTTGCCTGCATGTTGGTTGCATTCCGACCAAAGCGCTCTTGTTCAATGCCGAACTTTGGGACCACCTGAAAGATGCGAAGGAATATGGAATTGAAGGCGTCGACGCGCGCAAGTTGAATTGGGGCGCCGTGCAGGAGCGCAAGATGAAGATTGTGGCCAAGCACGCCAAAGGTCTCGAATTTCTGATGAAGAAGAACAAAGTCGAGACGATTAAAGGCTTCGGCAAGCTGACCGGGCCGGCGCAAAATGGAGTGTTTACGATTGAAGTGAAAGATGGAAAAGTTCCGTCTATCAAAGCTAAGAAAGTTATTCTTTCTACTGGCTCGGAAGCGCGGATGATTCCTGGGCTCGAAGCGGATCCTAAGATCCTGACTAACATTGAGATTTTGAGTATGGCCGAAGTGCCGAAGTCTTTAGTGGTCGTTGGAGCCGGCGCGGTGGGTGTGGAGTTTGCTTCGATCTTCCGGTCGTTTGGGGCGGAAGTTACGATTCTTGAGATGCTGCCGCGATTGGTTCCGGTCGAAGATGAAGATGTTTCCAAGGAACTGGCGCGGGTTTATCGCAAACGTGGAATTAATTTTCATAACGGCGCGAAAGTCGAGAAGATTGAAAAAACGAAGACGGGGATTGCTGTGACTTTTTCCGTGGATGGCAAGCAGCAGAAACTTGAAGCGGAAAAAATATTGATCGCTGTGGGGCGCAAGCCTCGCACCGACAACATTGGACTGGAGAAAACTAAGATCAAAGCTGATCGTGGATTTATCAAGACCAATCAGTGGATGGAAACTGCCGAACCCGGCGTGTACGCCATCGGCGATATCGTGCTCGGAACGCCGCAACTGGCGCACGTTGGCGCGATGGAAGGGATTGTTGCGGCGGCGACAATTGCAGGGAAAGAAGCGAAGGCCATTGACCCACTCAAGATTCCGAATGCGACTTATTGTCATCCGGAAATTGGCAGCGTGGGATTGACCGAAGCCAAAGCTAGAGAAGCTGGATATGACGTGAAGGTTGGTAAATTCCCGTTTACGGCGAATTCGCGGGCTTCTATTGTTGGGCATCATGATGGCTTTATCAAGATTGTTTCCGATGCGAAATACGGGGAGATTTTGGGCGTGCACATTATTGGTCCGCAGGCTACCGAGTTGATCGCCGAAGCCGTGACTGCGATGGAAGCGGAATCGACCGTGGAAGATTTGATGTGGACGATTCATGCCCATCCTACGCTGGCGGAAGCGATGCTGGATGCTTCGAACAGTGTTTATGGGATGGCAATTAACGCCTAAGGGCTAGCCACGGATTTGCGCGGGTCAACACGGATAAAGCTCTTTCTTGATCTGTGCTCATTCGCGAGATCCGTGGCAAAAGATTTTGATCTCCGTTCTCCAACTCGGCATGGTTGATTACGCTACTGGTCTGCGCTTGCAGCAGAAGCTTGTTGAGCTGCGCAAAGATGGTCGTATTGGAGATGTGCTTCTTTTGCTTGAGCATTCTCCAGTGATCACTCTCGGCCGTAATGCCAAGCAGAAAAATATTCTTGCTTCGGCTGAAATGCTCGCTGGGCGCGGCGTTGAGGTTGTCGAATGCGATCGCGGCGGGGATGTGACTTTTCATGGGCCGGGGCAGTTGGTGGGGTATCCCATCTTCGATCTGCGCGGGCTTCCTTCGAACGAAGCTAATCGGAAGAGTCTCGGTGCGATTGAATATGTTCGGCGGTTGGAAGAGGTTTTGATCCGCACCTGCGCTGGGTTTGGGATTCCCGCGGAACGGGTCTCTGGGCTGACTGGAGTTTGGACGCAGCACGAAGCTAAGATTGCTGCGATTGGCGTGCATATTTCGCGTGGCGTTACTTCTCACGGGTTCGCGCTCAACGTGAATACAGATCTGGATTATTTCGATTTGATTATTCCTTGCGGGATTACTTCAAAGGCTGTGACTTCGATTGAGAAAGAGCTTGGCAAGGATCTGTCTCTGCAGGATGTCGCCCATGCCGTTTCGCGTAACTTCGGTACAGTTTTTGAGAGTCAGATTCTTTGGCTGGATCGCCTTGATGCGCTGTTGGGCAAAGAGGTCGGGCTACCAATGAAGCTGCCAGCGGAACTTCGTAAACTGCATAACGAAGAAGAGACTTTCCTCGCCTAACGTATCGAAGGCCGCCCCCATCTGTCAGGTTGCACAAGCCAAACCCGGTAGTCAGCTCTGCGGGGGAACCAGCAGATTCTCCGCCGATAAAGCTGGCGTTCGGAATGACAAGAAATGAAAATATCGAGAGATCCAACCGAAATACAAGGCAGGACTGGCCCATTTCCTGCTTGAAGGGGTAGGATTGTTGTGGTTTGAAGGAAAGTTTAGTTATGGGCAAGAACAGCAATCATAAGAAGCCGGCAGCCAAACAAAAAGCCAAAAACAGCTCGAATGGTTCGGGGAATGGGAAGAAATCGGCGGCGCCGCTTCCTCAGCAGCGCACTTATTCCATTCCGGATCATCGACTGGAGAGGCCGAATTTTGAGGTGCGGCAGGTGCGCGAAGGCGAGCGCATGCGCTATGAAATCTCCGGGAACCTGAATGCGCCGGTGCCGCCCATTCGCGAATCGAAGTATCTCGACAAGAAGCAGACGATCGAAGTTTATCGCTACATGCTGCTGAATCGTCGCATGGAGCAGGTGCTGGAGAATCTTTACAAACAAGGGAAAGTTGTGGGCGGGGTTTATTTCGGGCTGGGTCAGGAGGCCTGTTCATGCGCCTCCGCGTATGCGCTTGGCAAAGACGATTGGTTTGGGCCGATGATCCGCAACCAGGGATCGTTGCTGGTTCGTGGCTTCGCGCCGCGCGACACCATGATGCAATACATGGCGAAAGCCGACTCGCCGACCGGCGGCCGTGACGGCACCTCGCATTTCGGCGACATCGAGAAACGCAACATGGTTTCGCCCATCTCCATGCTTGGCGATTTGATTCCGGTTCTCGCCGGAGTAGCTTTGGGTTCGCGTTTGCAAGGAAAGAATGTCGCCGTGATGACGTACATCGGCGATGGCGGCCAATCCACTGGCGTGACTTACGAAGGAATTAACTTCGCTGCCGTTCAGGATCTCGGTCTCGTGCTTTTTGTGGAAAGCAATCTGTGGGCGTACTCCACGCCTTCGGAAATGCAGTATCGGGTGAAAGACCTTGCCGAACGGGCGATTGGATACGGAATCCCCGGCGTGATCGTCGATGGCACCGACGCCTGCCAGGTGTACGACGCTGCACATGAAGCGGTTGAGCGCGCTCATCGCGGCGAAGGTCCGACCATCATTGAAGCGAAGATGATGCGCATGAAAGGCCATGCCATCCACGACGGCGCCGACTATGTCCCCAAGCCGATGTTTGAGTATTGGAAGAAGCGCGATCCGATTGCGCGTTTCGAAAACTATTTAGTGAATGTCAAAAAGTGGCTTACGGCGAAAGAAAACGAACGCCTGATCGCCGACGTCGATCAGCTCATTGAAAAAGAACGCGACTTTGCTGTGGCTTCGCCCATGCCTACGCCGGAATCGGCGATGGGCGGCGTGTTCTGCGAGGACGGATGCCACGAGATCAAGCCCAAATATGGCATGCCGAAAGTGCGCGGGAAGAAATCAGGAACGGGCGCGCTGAAAGAGAGCGAAGCGGCGCTGCATTTTAAGTAGTCCCCGATCGCCTGGGGAACACAAGGTCCCTCGGCTGCGCTCGGGATGACAAAGATTATTAATTTTTGTGACGGCCGTCACAGACCTGGCATCTGGAGTTGTGCAATCCTTCCTCCACCCTTGTCATCCCGAGCGAAGTCGAGGGACCTTGTGTTCTGCTGGAGGCCAGATGCCCCGCGAGTTTCACTTCTACGTTTACATGGTGCAGAGTTCCTCTCGGCGGGCTCTTTACATCGGCATGACTAACAACCTCCACAACCGCATCTTCCAACATAAGACTCATGCTTTTGAGGGCTTCACCGACGACTACAACGCAACCCGGCTTGTGTATTGGGAATGCTTTGAGGATGTAAGGAACGCTATCGATCGTGAAAAGAAGTTGAAGGGTTGGCGGCGAGCGAAGAAACTTTGGTTGATTGCGCAGATGAATCCCAAGTGGAGAGATCTCGCCGCTGATTGGTACGAAACGCAGGGTCCCTCGACTGTGGCGCCTGTTCACTTCGTGAACGGGCGTCCTCGCTCGGGATGACAGATTTTTTAAGTTTGCAAATGATAGTTAATGGCCGCTTCCCATCCCTGCATCTTTTGCTCGAACCACTTCCGGTCGTAAGTTTCGATTTTTTGGTTCCCCAGCGATGACAATCCGGTGTAGGTGTAACGAATGTGTGCGCTCGTTTGATCTTCCCTTTTCGCAGCAAGAACAATGCTGATCTGCGCAGTCATCATTCCGGGATGGACCCAGGAGAATGCGATGTGAAACCTTGCTGGATCGTAATCGGTCACCATCCATGTGGTTTCGCTGCCGTCGTCGTTCGGCGTCGTGAAGACGCATCCTTCTTCGGCGAACCCCGACTGCGAATAGATCAAACGATACTGCCATCCCGGCACCCACTCGGCTTCCCGCACTGGACACAGCAGCGGAAAAACTTTTCCCGGAGGCGCGTCGTTAGTCTGGGTAAATTCGTGTGCAACTCGTTGCCCCTGAAATTCCGCCATTGATTAATCTCTCCCCAAAAGAAATGGCCAGATCGAATTTATTCAATCTGGCCCCTAATATTCTGACTTATTTATCTGCGGCTGTTGAGCTTGGATAACAGTCGCAAAATTTCCAGATACAGCCAGATCAGCGTGACCATCAGGCCAAAGGCTCCATACCACTCCATATATTTGGGAGCGCCGGCGTTGACGCCGCTTTCGATGAAATCGAAATCAAGCACCAGATTCAAGGCGGCAACGATCACGACCACCACACTGAATCCGATTCCAATCAAACCGGAACCATTGATGGCGGCGAAACGCACACCGAAAAACCCGAGAGCAAATTGAGCGAGATAAAAAATCGCAATGCCGCCGGTGGCTGCCACAACGCCGAGCCTGAATTTTTCGGTGACCTTGATCACACCCGAGCGATAGGCCAGCAGGAGAACGAACAGCGTCCCGAAGGTCAGGCCGACTGCCTGGATCGCGATTCCCGGACGGCGCAGCTCGAACATCGCCGAAATGCCGCCCAGTGCCAGTCCTTCAAGCAACGCATAGATCGGCGCCGTGATCGGAGACCATTCCTTTTTGAAGATGGTCACCAGCGCAGCAATGAATCCGCCGATACCGCCAATCAGAACGAACGGCAGCACAGTGTCAGGACTGGGCGCGTGAAAAAATTGGCTCCAGCTCCAGATGGCCGTCGCCATGGTGCATACCAACAGGATGCCGGTTTTATTGACCGTCCCTGGCAAAGTCATTGCCTCGCCATAGGCCGCGTGCCCGACGTTGAAGCTATTTACGTTCAACGCGGGGTTCGAAGTTTTCATTAATGCCATTGCAATTTCTCCAATCATTCGAGGCAGCGGGTGCTGCCACGTCCCTTTGGGACAATTCAATTATAGTTCGGCGATTTAACTATCTGTACAATTTGCGAGTGGCCATTTTGCTTGATGCTGTCGAAACTCGCGTGCTGGGTTCGCTAATGGAAAAAGAGGCAACTACGCCGGATTATTATCCGCAGTCGTTGAATGCGCTGGTCAACGCCTGCAATCAGAAAAATAATCGCGATCCGGTGATGGCTCTAGATGAGGCGGCGGTTCGACAAGCGTTGGAGTCTCTTCAAAGCAAGCGACTGGCGGGGCCGACCAGCAGTTCTGACAGTCGCGTCACCAAGTACGAACATCGAGCGCAGGAAGTCTACAACTTTACTCGCGGCGAGAGTGCGATTCTGTGCGTGCTGTTGCTACGAGGTCCGCAAACCCCCGGCGAACTTCGCGGCCGCACCGAGCGCATTCATCGTTTTGAGCATCTTGATGAAGTGTTGTCGGCGATGCAGCGATTGATGCAGCGTGATCCGCCGCTGGCCCGGGTTCTTCCTAGGCAGCCGGGAACAAAGGAATCCCGCTACATGCATTTGTTGTCCGGAGATATTGCAGATGATGAGATTAGTGTGGCGCGGGCACTCTCGCCCGTGACTGCCAATAGCGCGGCGGATGTTTCGCGGATCACACGGCTGGAAGAAGAAGTGCTTGACCTGAGCAAAGAAGTTGCCGATCTAAAACAGCAGATGGAAAGTTTCCGCAAGCAGTTTGAGTAAGATTTAGCGGGATGCAGAAGCGCGCTACGTAATCGCCTTCGCCCTCTAACGCGGCCCTGAAGCGGCCGGTCTTCCACGTACTTCCCACACCACGGGCACAATTGGCCCGACGAAAAACACCCAGACAAAAGTCCCGGTGCCCGCCACTCCCGCTGCAATCAGGAATGGCCAGAAGAATTCGCCTGTACGGTCCACTACAAATCCAGTCAGTGCCGGAGCAATGATGCCAGCCAAATTTCCGCAGAAGTTTTGGAAGCCGGTCCAGCGCCCGACCGCTTGCGGTCCCGCCAGCGTCTGAGTGATTCCCCACATATTGGACGAAGCGGCGCCGAACGAAACTGCCGCCACAATCAGCATGGCAATCGAGAGGACTGGGCCGGCCAGCACGCAAACGATGAGGGCCGTTCCTGCACAGGCCGTCCCTGCGCCCAACACGGTTTTTCGAACTCTCGTGGGGGTTGCGCCGGCAATGATCCAGCAATCAGAGAGCCAGCCGCATAATGCGGACGCGAGCGCCGCCGACAGATAGGACACTCCCGCTACCCTCGCCATTTTGTCCATGGAAAAGTGGCGTTCGCGGACCAGATAAAACGGCAGCCATGTAATAAGGAAGTAGGACAAATAATTTACGCAAAAAAGTCCGGCACAGGTTCCCCAGGCGGAACGCAATTTCAGAATGTTGCGAAGGCTGGGAGTTGCGGCCTCTGGTGCGGGGTCATGGGTCCCGGGTCTCTGGGTACGGGGCATCCACCTGAACCAGGGCACCAGCCATATAAGACTACTCAATCCCAGAATTACGAAGAATGACCGCCATCCGTAGCGGGCCATCAGGGTTCCGCCCAGGAACATGCCGAAGCCCGGGCCGCAAGTATTTCCCACAACGATGAGCGAATTCGCCAGACCACGCTTTTCCTCAGGGAAATATTTGGCCAGGATTTTCGAGTACGAAGGATATGCGACGGATTCACCGATACCTAAAATGAGTCTGACTAGCAGCAGTAACAGGAAGCCATGCATCAGGCCGGTGGCGGCGGTTGCCATCGACCAGAGAAAAAATCCCGCGGCCATGACCCATCCCACGGCGAAGCGGTCGACGAGCCATCCCGAGATGAGCTGGAAAGTGGCGTAAGTCCAGAAAAATGACGAAAGCAGAATGCCCAGTTGCGACGCCGACAAGTGCAATTCGTCTTTCAGCATGGGCGCGGCGATCGACAGGTTGCCACGGTCGATGTAATTGATGAAGACGGAGATCACCAGCAGAGCTAGCAGGCGCGAAGATACGAGCCGCGAAGTTGGGTTTGGTATGGCTGGCAAAGCCCGGCTATTCTCTGCGCCCGGGGAGATGAATGCAAGCAGCAGGGAGGGCTTCTCCATCGATTGAGATTTGAAAATGCCCAACGATGAAAGAGTGTGCCGGGAGTAGGGGTGCTTCGACTTCGGGAGAGCGGTCGTTGACCGATCTCCTCCGCTCAGCATGACAGGGGACTTATTGATTTGTGAAACCTCCACAACCACCAGCACCCTGTCATCCTGAGCGCAGCATAATCGTTCGCGTAGCGAATGATTATGCGGAGTCGAAGGACCCCAGCTCCACAGAATCCAACTCTTGCGGCAATTTGCTGAATAGCGGAACTGCGCTCTGCGGACAGACGGGGCGTCTGTCCCTTGTGAGCATGGCCCTTGGTCATCCTCCCGCTGGCACCATGTATCCTTATCCGGATACACTAAGACGCTTTCATTATTCTGAGGAGGAATTTCTATGTCCGACGCCGCACAGAGTGGTGCCGACTTCAAAAAAGAGTTGCGAGCTGGCAATCCGAAGATGGGATTGTTCGTGAACTCGCATAGTCCCACAGTCGCTGAACAGCTTGCCCATAGCGGCTATGACTGGTTGCTGGTCGATACGCAACACGGCCCCATGAATTATGAAAAACTTTCCGCCATGTTGTCGGGCGTGTCGAGTGGCGGCGCGAAATCCATGGTGCGCGTGGGTGGATACGATGATCGTCCCGGCATTCAGCAAGCGCTTGATCTCGGCGCCGATGGCGTGCTCGTGCCGTATATCAATACCGCCGACGAGGCGCGCCAGGCTGTGAGTTGCACGAAGTATCCTACCGCCGGCACGCGCTCGGTTTATTTCCCGCAGCGGAGCATGAACAAAGCTGGACTGCTCGGATACGCGGGCAACTTCAACAACAACGGCATTGTCGCGCTGCAAGTTGAAACGGCTTCGTGCATCGAGAACATTGTGGAGATTGCTTCGGTTCCGGGCGTCGACATTCTGTTTCTTGGACAAAACGATCTCTGCATGTCGATGGGACTTTTTGAGAAGTACAAGTTTCCTGACATGTACACCTCTCCGGAACTCGGCGCGGCCACACAGAAATTGGTCGACAATGCGCGCAAAAATAACATCATCCTCGGCGTGTTTCTGTTCGGTACGGCCCGCGTCGGCGAATTCCTGGAGAAGGGATTCACGTTCATCAGCGTCGGCAACGATCTGCATCATGTGCTGACGCAGACTGGCGCTTATGTCAATGATTTGGAAGGCATCGCGAAAGCCAAGGGTAAGAGTTGGAGCCGGAGACCGACTGCGCTGTTTTAGTTTCGTTCTGGGTGCCCCATCCTTCCCGCATTTCTTGCGGGAGGGTGGGGCTTTTTATTGGGAAGTGTCCCGACAGAGTTGTGCCGGCAGTAGGGGTGCTTCGACTCCGAGTGAACGGTCTTTGAGCGCTCACTCTCCGCTCAGCATGACAGAAAACTTTATGATTTGTGGAACTTCCAGACCCCCAACCCCTGTCATCGGAGGGCCGCTTTCAGATATCCACAAGCAGAATATGTTCATTTGTCACTGACAATGACAATAAAGAACGTAGATCCTCTCTGAAATGGGTGTACAATCACCGCACCTTGCATTCCTAACAAAACGACGCTCCCGGACAAGTCACATTGAACTCCCATTGCTTGTCATGGTCCTCGTGCGGTGCTGTAAGTACGCAAAAGAGACTTGAAAAGGGGCGGTCATGAAAATTCTTCTCTACAATCCCGATAACGGTGTAACTCGCAATTTCATGCCGCATTTGTGGATGTTCCTGCTGCAATCTCTGACGCCGCCGGGCCATGAAATTGTTCTGATCGATGGCAACGCCCAGCCCATGGACGAAGCTGGCATCGCCCAGTACGTTATCGATAACAAGATCGACCTCGTGGGAATCGGCGCCATGACGCGCATGGTTGCCAAGGCTTATCGGATGGCGGACGCAGTTCGCGCCGTTGGTGTCAAAGTTGTGATGGGCGGACCTCACGTCACCGAACTCGCCGACGAAGCCCTCGGCCGCGATGGTGGTCCGCAACATGCCGATGCTGTCGCTCTCGGTGAAGCCGACGAAACCTGGCCGCAAATTGTGAACGATGCGGAACGGGGCGAACTCAAAGCCATTTACGCTCCCGTCGATGCGACCGGCAAGGACAAGAAACCTTCGCTCAAGGAATATCCGGTCATTCCCTGGAACTCGATCGACCTCGCTCAATTCAATCTCGTCCCCAAGGCGTTTACTCCGCTGCTGAACCGCGTCGGCGAAGGGTGGGGATCGTTTCGAATTATTCCCGTTGAATCGGGACGCGGCTGTCCCTATGGCTGCGAATTTTGCACGGTCACCGGCTTCTTCGGCGATTCCATTCGCTTTCGCACCAATGAAAGCGTGGTCAACGAATTGCTGTTGCTTAAAGCGCGCGCTCGCAAAGAAAAAGGCCAGATTGCGGTCTTCTTCATCGACGACAATTTCGCCATTAACATCAAGCGCACCAAATCGCTGTTGCGCGACATCATTGCCGCTAACGCGCAGGTCCATTGGGTAGCACAGATCAGCGCGAACTTATTGCGCGATGAAGAACTGGTCGACTTGATCGCCGCTTCCGGCGGCAAATGGGTATTCATTGGAATGGAGTCCATCGATCCGGCGAATCTGAAAGACGTGAATAAAGGATTCAACAAGCCGGGCGAGTATGCCGTGGTGCTTGATCGCCTGGCGCGGCGCAACGTTTACGCGATTACATCCTTCATCTTCGGCATGGACAACGACACCGTTGGCGTAGCCGAACGTACACTCGCGCAAGTTCGCACCTGGCCACCAGGACTACCGATTTTCGGCCTGCTGACGCCCTTGCCGGCAACCCCGCTCTACAAGCGGCTGGAAGCAGCCGGACGTCTAACTCGCGCCAAACACTGGCAGGAATTCATTCCTTTTGCCATGGCCCACACGCCGCTGAAGATGACCATTTCGGAAGCTCACGCCGAAGTAAATTATGGATGGGCCCACGCCTACAGCCCGGAAGCGTTGGCAAAAGCTGTCGACTCACTGGATAGTGAGCGCTTGGGATATCGCGTCAACATTTTCATCGCGCGGCTATGTTTTCGCGGCATCTATTTCCCCATGATGGGAAAGCTGGCATGGCCGAAAGCGATCTTTGAAAATCGCCGGACAATTTTCAAGCTGGTGAAAGAAGCGATCTTCGGACGCAGCGCCCGACCGAACAGCACTGATGCCATTGCCCCAGTTCCGGACCACGTCTCCACATTATAGATTTCCACCACTAGTTTCTCCGGATCATCCCAACTCGGATGGTCCGGAGGCAAAAATCTGCAGTTATGACAGTGGGCCTGATGCGAGTTGAGACGGTCATTTCGCTGACCATGTCCGCTAGCGACGCTTCGGGCGCACGGAGCGGGCTGGGATTCGCCTGGGCTGATTTTTTTCGCGCTGGCGCCTCGCGATATCTCTTAACGCCTCTGGCTCGTGGGCCATTGCCAGCACAGCAGTAGAGACCACTAAAATAGAACATGACGAGAAACGAGATTCGACTTCCCATACTATCGCTACCAGTTACTTCGGGAAAGAAGTTATCTCGGAGGTAAGGGCCGAACAAGATCACGAAAGTAGTTGAATGCCCAGCGACGCTTCTGCTTCCGCATCGACAGTAAGCCTGCCCACCGCAGGTTGCCGGAACAAAAATTCGGTGAGATGATTTCTTCATTGAAACGAGTCATCACTGAATCGCGGAGGTCTCCTATGACTACAACTCCGGCCACACTGCCCGTTCGCAAACCCGGTGCCCTGGGGGCGATTCTGATTGGCGGTGTGATCGCAGGTGTCCTCGACCTGACCGCCGCATTCGTTACCTGGGGATTAAAGGGTGTGAATCCGATCATAATTGCGCAGTCCGTGGCCAGCGGACTACTGGGAAAGGACGCCTTTCATGGCGGTTTGGCAACCGCTGCTCTAGGCGTCGTCCTGCACTTTTTTATCGCATGTTCGGCCGCAGCCATTTTCTATGCACTTAGCCGTCCCCTGACTTTTCTCACCCAGCACGCGATTCATTGGGGCTTGATATACGGGATTGCGGTCTACATGGTGATGTATTGGGTTGTCACGCCGCTGTCGGCTGTCCCTAAAAGCACCCACCCACCATCAATCTCATCAATTGCAATAGCAGTACTTACCCACATGTTCTGCGTCGGCCTGCCGATTTCGCTTAGTGTGGCGCGGGCGCCCTCGCCCGCGTGACGGCGTAAGGTTACGGCGCAGTGTGAGTATCAATCCGGGGCATCCTGAGCGCGGACAGTTTCGCGAAGCCGAAGATTCCCAGCTTCTACTCCGCACTCTGATCCTGGCAAGCGGCAGAAACGCTTCCCGGCGTTACACGCGAGGGCGCGCGACACATACCTATTTGGTTGCAAACTCCGCCGGCAGTGGGTTGTCCAGCCTCTCTTCATCCCAGAGAATGCTCAGCACCCACCAGCGTTTTCCGTCATTGAGCAATTGAATGCTGTTGATGCCGCGTTCAAACGGCTTCTCGCCAGGAGCATGCCGCGATTCATAACTGCTGAACACTTGTGAGATGTTCCCGTAAGTCTGCGCCCGATTGACGATGGCATTCTCAAAGAATGGTTCTTTCTTAAACGTGTTACCGGCCACCGCGACAAAATCTTCAACCCCAAGCAAATCGATCGCAACGCTGCCATCCGCCGTCTTTGCCGCTCTGGTGAAACGGGCCTGCGGCACAAATAGCGATCTGAAGCGATTCCAATCGCGATCACCGATGGGCCCGGAAATCACGTCATAGATCGCATGGAGAATTGCGTCCATGGATTTCACATCTTCGATCTTGGGGGCCGGAACCTGTGAGGCCAAAGACGGCATCGTCGAGGCAGCCGGCGCTTGCGTCCCGCCGGTCGGCGCAGTAGGTTGGGCTGAGGTTGCACTCTGGCCCAGAGCAGCAACCGCAAGTAGTAGAACAGTAACGAGAGTTTTCAAAGTGCCTCCATGCATTCGCAATGAACAGAGATCCAACAGCTGGTTGAAGAAACTCCGCTTTTGGAGGTAGAAGCCGCCCTACGGCCAACTCACCAATGGCAACTCAACAAAACTCGCTTCATCCGGCGCGTGATAAATCCGCTGCGTCGCTTTGCGATAATCGGCGGGCTTGGCCCAGAAAATATTCGGCACAAACGTCTGCGGATTGCGGTCATATAGAGGGAACCAGCTCGACTGAATTTGCACCATGATGCGATGTCCAGGCAGAAAAACATGGTTCGCAGTGGGCAATGCAAATTTGTAGAGCAGAGGTTTATCGGCGGTGATCGCTTTCGGTGTTTCAAAACTCTCGCGATATCGTCCACGAAGAATGTCCGCGGAAATCATCAGTTCATATCCGCCCATCTCGGGCTGTCCCGTAAATTCATCAGGATAGACGTCGATGACTTTCACCACCCAGTCTGAATCCGTGCCGCTGGTTGATGCGATCAAATTCGCAATCGGCTGTCCGCTGATTTTCATCGGCGCGGTCAAAACATCTGAAGTGAAGGCCAGCACATCGGGACGCCCCGACTCTTCCCGCTGATCGTCGACCAGCCAGTCCGCCCATGTGTAGCCCGTTCCATAGCCAGTCGGCTGAATGGGCCGCGCACGGAATGGAACAGGCTTTGCCGGATCGGAAACATATTCCTCGAATCCAGAGTCACCGGATCTCGGAGTTCCAAGATCGAGTTTCATCCCAGAGCTCAAATAAAGCGGCGTCGGCTTGATGCTGCAACCGTTCGCGCATCCTGCGGGCCATGAAGACAGCTTTTCCCAGATATTGGTTCCTGTTTCGTAGGCGCTCACCGGCGGAACGTCAGACTTGGGTGCAGCATCTTTCAAATAATGATCGAGAAATGGACGAAGAATCTTTTCCCGGAAATAAAGTCCGGTATCGCTGCCGAATTTCAGAACGCCCAGCGAACTGCAATCGCCGATTTCCTGGCCGTGATGCCAGGGTCCGATTGCTAGAAACACCTTGTCATTGTTGGTGTCCTTGGGCTTGATCGCCTTGTAGACCGCCATCGCTCCGTAAATATCTTCTGCGTCCCAAAGGCTGTCAACCAGCAAGACCGGAACTTTCAGGGGCTGCGCCGCCAAAATTTTGTCCATGGCCTGGTCCTGCCAAAACGCGTCGTAATTGGGATGATCAAGAATTTTCTTCCAGAAGCCCATCTGCTCAAGCCCGCGCCGGTGGCCAAGTTCGCCGGCCGAACCCGCCGCCATGAACATGTCGTAGTCATCGTAATTACTCGACCACCACTTCACGTCGTTATTGCGTGTACCGACTTGCTCATAAATGTAAGGCATGTTCTGCTGACGAAACGCGCCGTTGTGAAACCAATCGTCGCCCATCCATCCATCGACCATGGGATTCATCGGCACCGAAACTTTCAACGCCGGATGCGGATTCACCAGCGCCATCAAAGGCAAAAATCCATCGTAGGAAATTCCAAGGATCCCAACTTTGCCATTCGTCTCCGGAATGTTTTTTACCAGCCAATCGATGGTGTCGTAAGTGTCGGTGGAATGATCGACCGGTGTGGGATTCAGCGACCCATGCAGCGGACGGTTCATCACATAATCGCCCTCCGACCCGTACTTGCCGCGCACATCTTGAATCACACGAATGTATCCGCCTTCGACTATGACCTCGGTCGCGTTGTCATATCCCCAAAGCGTCGGCCCGAGATGCGTACTGCGCGTGTCTTCAGAGGTTCCGCCACGCGCGTCATGCGTGGTAAGCACATCCGCGCTATACGGCGTGCGAGTCAGCAGGATCGGCGCACCCTTCGCGTTCCTCGGCAGAAGAATCACCGTATGGAGTTTGACGCCGTCGCGCATGGGGATCATCACGATGCGCCGCTCGTACTCGAAACTATCCGTGGGCGAATTGACAGAGGCAGGTGTTTCACTCGGGTAGGCGGGATATTGCGGCGTCTGTGCAATCAATGCCGCGCTAGTCAAAAATAAAATCAAGATAGCAATTTGCTTTTTCATGGAGTCCTCAACAGGCGGGCTATTCTAGCATTGTATGTAAGCATGGCGCGGGCGTCCGCGCCCACGTGGCAGCGTATGGCGAGGAAGTGTTATGTCAAGCACCGCGCTTCGAGTCGACTGACAAGTCAATCTGTTGATGATCCATAAATATGGTTGTATGGGATTTTGGTAGTGATTCACGGCAAGAGAATTCTGCACTGATCGGAATTGGTTAGGTCACATCAACTTGAATAACGAAGCTAGATCAACAGCGGCGGAAAGGAGTGTCCGCCCTACAAGCAAAAAGGCCATTGAGATAAATCTCAATGGCCTTTTTAATTTAATGCCGGCGACGACCTACTCTCCCACACACTTTCGCGTGCAGTACAATCGGCCCGGCGGGGCTTAACTTCCGTGTTCGGGATGGGAACGGGTGGATCCCCCGCGGTAATATCACCGACAAGTCGTAGCAGCGGTCATTAGTTTAGGGCTCCAAGGCCGGAAACCTCGCTGCAAACTTGTAAGCGGCTAGCTTCTAGCTGCTAGCTAAACCTGCTTCAAGCTCCCCAACGCGGGGTAGCTAGAAGCTAGGAGCTAGAAGCTCAGAAACCGGCAGCAGATTCTCAAAGAGCTTTTTCTATGAGGCCGAAACCTCACAACTGAATAGATTGGGACTTCTCTAACATCGGCTTTTTCGTCGGCGCACAGTTGTCAGCGGTTTTCTTGGTCCACCCAGGTTCTGGTGGAATTCTGAAACTTGCTTTCGTCTTAGCTCAGGTTCTAGCTGATGACTGAAAGCTGAGAGCTGACAGCTGTTTTACTGCACCGAGTAAATTTTATGGTCAAGCCGAACGGGCGATTAGTACAGGTTAGCTTCGCACATCACTGCGCTTCCACATCCTGCCTATCAACCAGGTAGTCTTCCTGGGCCCTTCATTACCCTTATGGGTTGGGAGATCTTATCTTGAGGAGTGCTTCCCGCTTATATGCATTCAGCGGTTATCACAACCGAACTTCGCTACCCAGCTATGCCATTGGCATGACAGCTGGAACACAAGAGGTTCGTCCATCCCGGTCCTCTCGTACTAAGGACAGGTCCTCTCAAATCTCCTGCGCCCACAACAGATAGGGACCGAACTGTCTCGCGACGTTCTGAACCCAGCTCACGTACCGCTTTAATAGGCGAACAGCCTAACCCTTGGAACCTTCTACAGCTCCAGGATGCGATGAGCCGACATCGAGGTGCCAAACCGGAGCGTCGATATGAACTCTTGGCTCCGATCAGCCTGTTATCCCCGGCGTACCTTTTATCCGTTGAGCGATGGCCCTTCCATGCAGAACCACCGGATCACTAAAGCCTACTTTCGTACCTGCTCGTCTTGTAGGACTCGCAGTCAACCACGCTTATACTTTTGCATTCGACGGCTGATTTCCAAACAGCCTGAGCGTAGCTTCGCGCGCCTCCGTTACTGTTTAGGAGGCGACCGCCCCAGTCAAACTACCCGCCTTACTATGTCCCCTTCCCGGTTAACGGGAATAGGTTAGAACCACAGATCTCGCAGGGTGGTATCTCACATTTCGGCTCCTCCAAACCCGAGAGTCTGGAATCAAAGCCTCCCACCTATTCTGCGCAGCAAGGGCCATAGTTCATAGTAAAGGTATAGTAAAGGTGCACGGGGTCTTTCCGTCTAGTTGCGGGCAACCGGCATCTTCACCGGCACTACAAGTTCGCCGTGTCGCTCATTAAGACAGTCGCACTTTCGTTACGCCATTCGTGCAGGTCGGAACTTACCCGACAAGGAATTTCGCTACCTTAGGACCGTTATAGTTACGGCCGCCGTTCACTGGGGCTTCAGTTCGAAGCTTCGCCTTGCGGCTAACCTCTCCCTTTAACCTTCCAGCACCGGGCAGGCGTCAGCCCCTATACGTCGTTTTCGACTTTGCAGAGACCTGTGTTTTTGTTAAACAGTCGCAGTGCGCGTTTCGCTGCGGCCTCTTCGGGCTTTAAACCCTAGTGAGGCACCCCTTCTCCCGAAGTTACGGGGTTAATTTGCCAAGTTCCTTAACAAGCGTTCTCACGAGCGCCTTTGGATATTCTCCTCGTCTACCTGTGTCGGTTTGAGGTACGGTTCCCTTGTCTTCTCCTTAGAGGATTTTCTCGGCAGTGTGGAATCGGCAGCTTTCCTCCATACGGAGTACTGTTTTGCGTCTCAGTGATAGCTTCCCGACGGATTTGCCTATCGGAAACACCTTACACGCATCAACCGTCATAGCCATAGGACGGCCTGCTTATCCTTCTGCGTCTCCCCATCGTGATAACGATTACAAGGAAGGTCCGGAATATTAACCGGATGTCCATCAGCTACGCCTTTCGGCCTCGCCTTAGGGACCGCCTGACCCTGAGCGGATTAACCTTTCTCAGGAAACCTTAGACTTTCGGCGCGGAGGGTTCTCACCTCCGTTATCGCTACTTATGCCGGCAGGGTCTCTTCTCAACCGTCCACCAGTCT
>CAWCCU010000002.1:0-330000 GCA_963794195.1 uncultured Acidobacteriaceae bacterium | reverse complement strand
AAGATCAAACGTAGGAACGTTTCGGCCTCGCTGGCGCAGGTGACCAAACTGGAAGACCACCGTTTCCGCTTCGTAAACCTTGTCGACTTTGCCGTTGAGCCCCTTCACAGTATCAAACGCCTCGCCGTGGATCCTGGTGATTTCACGTGCGGCGGACGGTGCAAGCAGAGACCGGGAAGAACCTGTGTCCACGAGGAACAGTTTTCGCGGCGCATCTCCAATGCCAGTCGGGACCAACAAATCATGGCCGAAGCGAAATACCTGCGTGTATGACTTCATCTCCGGCGCGATGTAGCGGTCCTGGGGTCCGTTCTGGTTGCCTGCCGAGCTGACGACGGGATCGCCTTCTTCCGAGCGCAGGCTTAGAGGCGCCTCAACTGCACCGGGGCGCTGCGGAAGAGCGCTAAGACGAAGTTTTCCGGCCGGCGCATCAATTTCAACTAGAAAGCTTTCAAAAACATCGGCGCCGATAAGTCCGTCTTCACCAAGCACCGAGCGATTTTGTATTACTTCGACAGGACAGTTGTGGAATTCCAACTGGCCAATCCTGATGGACTTGGCGATTCCTTGGTAACTGGCCTGTGCAGCTTGGCTTCCAATGCCACCGATGGCGGTGTCGCTGACTTTGACGATTCCGGCCTTCTCCGCAATTTTCTGGTTGATCAGGATGCCAGATGCGCCAGTATCGAGCATGAGCTTTGATTTGGCTCCGTCGACTTCGACGCTTAGACCGATTCCGCGCGGACTCGTCGCGTCGTACATAAGCCGCACCAGCGGCGTCTCGGCGGAGGTTGCGTTTCCCGCAAGTTGGCAATCATTTTCAACGACGGCACGCGGGCGATGGATTCTATTCCAGGAGCGCTCGATGTCGGAATCCTGTGAGTCGAGATCGTGGGCCTTGTCGATCAGCGCCTGATAGCGCTTATACATGGAATTGGCGTGGCTGACACGAGCCATGCCGAGATAGGCCCGGGCCTCTTCGTTGCCGCCGTTGATGACCTTTGCCCACTCCTGCTCGGCTTCGAAAATTTTGCCTTGCCGGAATTCAACCTCGCCGAGGGCGACATGGACGGCCGGAGAATCGGCCTGATCGATGCCTTTGCGGAGGATGTCAGCAGCGTCTTCAATCTTTCCTTGCTGCAGATAAACCCGAGCCAGTCCCGCGTAAAGTTTCGGCCAGTTGGGATGCGCCGGCAAGAGCTGCAGATACTTGGCGAGAGCTGCGTCGAAATCTCTTTGGGCGGAGAGTTTGCCCGCGAGAATGAGGAGATCCACGTCGGAAATTGGATTAGGCACCGCTACCGCTTTCGGATCAGGGGCCGCTTGAGAAAAGGCCAGAGTAGCAATACCAAGCAGACAAAGAACGATCGGCACTACTGCGAGATCCCTCGCGGACTCAAGCAGACCCGGAATGATAAATGTTGCGGCGCGCTTCATTGGCAGACTCCCTCCGAGACCGCCTGATTGTGGGAAGACAGGCCGGGGACAGGCGCAGTCTGCCATTTCTGTTAATTCACCGCAAGTGCGAAATGATGCTCTTCGCAAAAGAAAACCGTCGCTTGTCAACTTTAAACCACCTCCGCTTGCTGCGATACACTGCTTTTAATGTCTTCTACTGACCAACTTGGATTTAGTTTCAAGCCTCCGGAGCGGCGGGTTTGGAAGGTGCGCGATTTGGTGGCGGCGGTGCGCGCGCACATTGAGCGCGAGTATGGAGACGCGTGGGTCGAGGGCGAGATTTCGAATCTGCGGGCGCAGGATTCGGGGCATATTTATTTCACGTTGAAGGATGCGAATTCGCAGTTGAATGCGGTGATGTTTCGGTCGCAGGCGCGGTTGTTGCGGTTTCGTCCGGAGAATGGAATGCAGGTGGTGATGCGTGGGCGCATCACTATTTATGACGAACGTGGTCAGTTGCAGATTATTGCGGAATATCTGGAGCCCAAGGGTGCGGGCGCGCTGCAGGTTGCGTTTGAGCAGCTGAAGGCCAAGCTGGAAAGCGAAGGGCTGTTTGATTCGGCTCGCAAAAAGGCGATTCCCGCGTTGCCGGCGCGCATCGGGATTGTGACTTCTCCGCAGGCGGCGGCGTTGCGGGACATTTTGAATGTGCTTCGGCGGCGGCATCACTCTATCAACATTTTGATTTTTCCCGCCGTGGTGCAGGGAGAGAGCGCGGCGTCTGAAGTAAGTGCGGGGATTGTTTATTTCAACAAAGCAAAGAATGTTGATGTGATTATTGTGGCGCGCGGTGGCGGGTCGGCCGAGGACCTGGCTGCGTTCAATCATGAAGGACTGGCGCGAGTTGTTTTCGGCTCGGCGATTCCTGTGATTTCGGCGATTGGGCATGAGACGGATTTTACGATTATTGATTTTGTGGCTGATCTAAGAGCGCCGACGCCTTCGGCGGCGGCAGAGCTCGTCATTCGGTCGAGGCAGGAGATTGAAGAACAAACTTCGGGGCTGCATCAGCGATTGCAGAAAGCCATGCGTTATCACTTGCTGATGGCTCGGCAGAATCTGTCTGAGTTGGCGCGGCATGGGGCGTTTCCGCGGATGGTGGATTTTATTCGCCGGCGGCAACAGCGGGTGGATGATTTGGGTTACCGGCTGGCGCACGCGCAGCGAAATATTTTTGAGGTGCAGCGTCGGCGGTTTGAAACTTTGTCGGCGGCGGTGAGACATTACGACGCGCGGCGGATGCTGGCTGGGATCGGCAAAGAACTCGATGGCCAGGTGGCAGCGATGACGGCGGCGGCGCGGGCACTTTTGTTGCAGCGGAAGTCGCGGTTGGAGCGGGTGACGAGTCAGCTTGAAGCGCTGTCTCCACTGGCGATTTTGGAGCGGGGGTATGCGCTGGTGTTTGATGCATCTGGAAAGTTGGTGAAGGATGCGTCGGACTTGAGTGCCGGAGATGAAATTTCTGCGACTGTGGCGCGGGGGACTTTTACGGCGACGATCAAGAGCACAGAGTGAGGCTGAGTAATGGGCGTAGGGGTCCTTCAACTCCATGGAAAGTGCGCTTCGCACAATTTCCACTGCGCTCAGGATGACATAATTTTATAGTGTTGTTCTGTTTCCCAAGCGGTGCAAATCTTAGATTACAATTAGTTTAGCGTCGACCATCTTGCGAAAGGGGCCGTGAAAGATGCATTTTCCAGCGTCGTGGCCGCATCTGTCGCTGATTTCTGTGGTCGACATTCTGCTGGTTGCGTTCATCATTTATCAACTTCTTGCGCTTATTAGAGGGACGCGTGCGGCTTTAATGCTGGTGGGCGTGGCTGCGCTGGCGCTGGCATTTTATCTGTCGCATGTTGGAGAGTTGGCGACGCTGAATTGGCTGGTCAGCCGGCTGCTTCCTTACGCGGCATTTGCTTTGATTGTGGTGTTTGCGCCGGAGATCCGGCAAGCGCTGGCGCGGCTGGGACGGCGGCTTACCCTGAGCCGCGCGCAGAGTTCCGAGGCTGATGCTTACGATGACATTGTGCTGGCCGCGAATTTGTTTTCGCAGAACCAGACTGGAGCGCTGATCGTCATCGAGCGCGAGATTGGATTGCGAACTTATATTGAGAGCGGAGTGCCGCTGGATGCACATCTTTCTTATGATTTGCTGGCGACGATTTTTTGTCCCAGCGCACCCTTGCACGATGGTGCGGTGATTGTGCAGAAAGATCGCGTTGCTGCTGCTGCGTGTTTTCTGCCGTTGTCGATGAATCCGGTTTTGTCTACGCAGTTGGGGACACGACATCGCGCCGGAATTGGAGTGACTGAGGAAACCGATGCGATCGCGGTGATCGTGTCCGAAGAGACTGGACAAATTAGTTTGGCGATTGGCGGACACATTGAGCGCGATCTGACCGTCGAACAATTGCGCGAGCGGTTGGGACGATTGCTGCGGCGCTATGTGCCACCTTCAACTTTGCCGACGGTCATCGGCAATGGTGGCGAGAGCTGGGACGGTTCCGAACCGGAAAACCCACGAACTGCATTGAGCCGCACCACGGATTCTCGCTCAGAAGTGGAACCGCATGAGTGACTTTCTCCGGCGCCGCGTGTTCGCCAATTTCGGATTGAAATTGTTGTCGCTGGCGCTGGCCGTGGGATTGTGGCTGGTGGTCGCGCGTGATCCGGTGGCGGAAGTTGCGGTCGAAGTTCCCATCGAATTCCATAACATGCCGGCAAATCTGGAAATCAGTTCGGAGAATATTCCGCGGCTGCAAATCCGGTTGCGCGGGCCGCAGCGGTTGGTGCGGCGGCTTCAGGCTTCCGACGTTTATGCCGACATCGATCTCAATGCACTGAGGCCGGGGGAGCGGACTTTTGATTTGACCTCGCAACAGATTCATCAACCGAGCGGGCTTGATGTGGTGCAGGTCATTCCCAGCCAGTTTCATGTCGCGTTTGACAATCGGATTTCCCGGCCGGTCGATATTCATGCCCGCGTCATTGGAATGCCAGCGGTGGGTTATAGCATTGGCGCAATCTCAGTCGATCCTTCGCGAATCACCATTAGCGGCCCGGAAAAACATGTGAGCGCCGTCGATAGTGCAATCACCGATCCGGTGGATGTTAGCGGCGCCCTCAGTCGTATGAGTTTCAACCGTCACGCATACGTCTCGGACCCTTTGGTACAGGTCAGCAATCCCAATCCGGTGCATGTGACGGTTATGATTGAGAAGACTCCTGCCGCGACCAGCGCGCATTGAGCGCACAGAACCGTATGGCATCTCAAACCAGACAACTTTTCGGAACCGATGGAATTCGCGGCGTGGCCGGCGAATTTCCGCTGACCTTAGAAAGTACCTTTCTGATTGGCCGCGCTCTCGGCCATGATTTAATTCGCAGCGATCCCAGGGCCAGCGTGGTGATTGGGCAGGACACGCGCCAATCGAGCGGATGGATTGCGGACAGGATTGCGCTTGGCCTGGTGTCGGCTGGCTGCGAGGTGCATAGCGCCGGCGTGATCACGACTCCGGGCGTGGCTTATCTGGCACGCTCACGCAAACATGCTGCGGGCGTGGTGATTTCGGCTTCACATAATCCCTGGCAGGACAATGGCATCAAAGTTTTTTCTGGCAATGGCTACAAGTTGCCGGACTCGCACGAGCTGGCGATCGAAGAAGAGATATTTTCTTTACTGAATAATCCTCAGGGGCATCCGGAGCCAGCGGAGAAACCGGCCGCTTCCTTGCCCGGAGAAGCCGGTCTTCGGCATGCCTATATCAAGTGGCTGCATACGAATGTGCAGACGGACTTGAGCAAATTGCGCGTGCTCGTGGATTGCGCGAATGGCGCGGCCACGGCGGAAGCTCCTGGGCTTTTTCAGGAGTGCGGAATTGAGGCGACTTTTCTCAGCATCGCTCCGGATGGAAAAAATATTAATGCCGGTTGCGGCGCATTGCATCCCGAAGCGGTTGCGGAGGTGATCGCTCAGGAAAAAGGCAAATATGATTTGGGAGTTACGTTCGATGGAGATGCCGATCGTGCGTTGTTCTCCGACGCTCATGGGCGCGTGATCAATGGAGACGCCGTACTTCTGGTGGTAGCGCGCGATTTGCAATTAGTCGGCGCGTTGCCTGGTGCGAAGATTGTGGCGACGACCATGTCGAACATGGGTCTCGAAATTGCGCTACGAAATTCGGGGATTGAAATGTTGCGGGCCAACGTTGGCGATAAATATGTGCTGGAAGAGATGTTGAAGACGGGTGCGATTCTCGGTGGAGAGCAGTCCGGACACATTATTTTTCGCGACGGAGACGCGACTACTGGCGATGGCTTGCTCACTGCACTTCGCGTGATGGAGATTATGGCGCGTACAGGACGAGCGCTGGACGATTTGATTTCCGATCTGAAAGTTTTTCCGCAGACGATCCAGAACGTGCGGGTACGAGAGAAAGTTCCGTTCGCCGAGGTGGCGGCGATCCAGAATGCGATTGAAGCTGCTGAGCGTGAACTGGATGGCAATGGCCGGGTGGTCGTACGGTATTCGGGGACTGAGACGCTGGCGCGGGTGATGATCGAGGCGGAGACGGTGGAGAAAATGAAATCACTGGCGGGGAATATTGCGGGAGCGATTCAGCAGGCGCTGGGGGTGTAGTGAGGTTTGTTACCAACCTCGCGGCGTTTTGGAATTTGATCCTGCTGGCTGCGGTTTTTCTGACTTTGGGGTGGTTCTTCTATGCGGTGTTTTTGAAGAAGATTCTTCGCGCACGAAGGATTAGGAATGTGCAAGAGCGGCGGTTGATGCGGGAGGCGGCGGAGCGCAGACGATGAAACAACTGCGCTATTCAAAAGCAAAACAAATCCCTTGCTTGTTGTCTCTGGGGTTGCTGTAGGGGTCCTTCGACTCCGCGGAAAGTGCGCTTCGCGCAATTTCCACTGCGCTCAGGATGACAGGGTCCTAAAGTTTTATTCCAATTATTCTAAGTCTCGCCAGTTTTTGCCTACTCCTATTTCTACTAATAGAGGGACCGTCAGCGGGTGGGCCTTTTCCATTTGCTCACGCACCAGCGTACGCATGGTATCGATTTCTGCTTCGGGGACTTCGAAGACCAGTTCGTCGTGGACTTGCAGAGTCATTCTTGATTTCAACTTACGCTCGGTGATTGCGGCGTCGATGCGGATCATGGCGATCTTGATCAAGTCGGCGGCTGTGCCTTGTAGGGGCGTGTTGACGGCAGTGCGTTCGGCGAACCCGCGCAGGTTGAAGTTTTTGCTGTTGATATCGGGGATCGGCCGGATGCGTCCGAATAGCGTTTTCACATATTGATCGTGGCGAACTTGTTCCAGCGTCTCGTCGCGGAATTTTCTAACGCCACTATATTTTTCGAAATAGGCATCGATAAATTGCTGGGCTTCTTTGGGGTCGATGCCGAGTTGCTGCGAGAGTCCGAAGGCGGATAGTCCGTACACGATCCCGAAATTTACGACTTTGGCCTGGCGGCGATGATCGGACGTGACCATCAGTGGCGGCACGCCGAACACTTGCGAGGCAGTAAGCGTGTGGATGTCGTCGCCGCGGCGATAGGCTTCGACAAGCAACTCATCTTTGGAGAAGTGGGCTAGCAAACGTAATTCGATTTGCGAATAGTCGGCGGCGAGCAAGACGTGTCCGGGTTCGGCGGTGAAGGCGGCGCGGATTTCGCGGCCTAATTCGGTGCGGATGGGAATATTTTGCAGATTGGGATTGGCCGAGGAAAGGCGTCCCGTAGCCGTGCCGGTTTGGCCGAACGTGGTGTGCAGGCGGCCGCTGGTGCGATTCAGCAACGCGGGCAGCGCATCGACGTACGTCGATTTTAGTTTCGTGAGCTGACGGTAGTCGAGCACCATGCGCGGGACTTCGTGCGCGGTGGCCAGGCCTTCGAGGACATCCACGGCAGTTGAGATTTTTTTACCCTTGCCGTATTTCACCGGGATGGGCAGGTTCAATTTATTGAAGAGGGCATCGCCGAGTTGCTTCGGCGAATTGATATTGAATTCGAATCCGGTGAGGTCGTAAACCTGTTTGGCTTTGGCGGCAACTTCTTCGGAGAGCCGCGACGACATTTCTGCAAGGGCCTGGCGATCGATTTTGACGCCGGCCTGTTCCATGCGAGCGAGGACCGGAACCAAAGGAAGATCGATTTCGTTGTAGAGCTTGAGCAGTCCGGCGTCCTGTTCCACACCGTGACGCAGCATGGTGGCGAGGCGTCCGGCGATGTCGGCGGCTTCGGGAAGACTGCCGGCCAATTGCACATTCAAGCGGCGAAACGCCACGTCGGCCAGGCGATGCGATGCGGCGGTCGGATCTAGCAGATATGAGTACAGCATGGAATCGTGCTGGACGTTATTTAAAGCCGTGGAGTGTGATTCCAGAACATGGATCGCAGATTTGTAATCGTGAATGGCTTTGGGAAGACTCACGTCTGCAAGCGCTGCGTCGAGACGGGCGGCCGCAGCGGTGTCCAAGGAAATTGTGACGGCGGTGCCGGGAGCGGCTGAAATTGCGATGGTTCGCACGGGTTGGACTACCGGGGCATCGGCGGTGAGCGGCAGCATGGCTTCCTGCGGTTCGTCTTCTTCCCTATCTTCTTCGGCTTCCGTAGAGGACGTGGTTTCTGCTTCGACCGCGACTCCGAGCGCGCCTCCCGTGCCGAGAGTTTGCAGAACGGCTTCGACGTCCGCGACGGACGTGGCTTCCGTGTAGTGAGACTCGCTTACTTCGACTACGGGCATCAATTCTTTGAGCAGCGAAGTGAATTCAAGTTCGGTAAACAGGAAGCGCAGTGCTTCGAGGTTCGGCGCGCCGACTTTCATGGCATCGACGTTTAATTCGACCGGGACGTTGCAGTCGATCGTCACCAGTTGCTTGCTGAGCAAAATGTTTTCACGATTGTTTTGCAGAGACTCGCGATAGGTCTTCTTTTCGACTTCGGCGGCGCGATCCATGGCGGCTTCAACGGTTCCGAAACGTTGGATAAGATCGACGGAACCTTTGTCGCCGATCCCTGGAGCGCCGGGAATGTTGTCGACACTATCGCCGCGCAGGGCCATCACATCAATCACGCGGCTTGGAGGGACGCCTAGAATTTCTTCTACTTTTGCGGCATCACAAATCAAGTTGTCTTTCGGCGGATTCAATACCAGCACGCGATCATTGACCAGCTGCAACATGTCCTTGTCGCTGGAGACGACATAGACGCCATACGATTTTGCGGCAGCCTGCGTGGCCAACGTGCCGATTACGTCGTCGGCTTCATAGCCCGCGAGTTCGAGAATCGGAATGCGGTAAGCCTCGAGCGCGCGCCGGATGTAGGGGATCTGTTGCGCCAGATCGAGGGGCATCTCTTTGCGATTGGCCTTGTAGCCGTGATATTCGGCTTCCTGAAAAGTCTGCGTTTTTAGATCAAAACGGCGGACGCTGGTAATGGCCTCGGCCTGTTGCTTGCGAAAAGTGGGCGCGGCCACGTCAAAAACGGCGGCGAGATATTCCGGAGAAAAGTCGTCCCGTAACTTGCGCAGCATGTTAACAAAAACATAGGTCGCTGCGGTCGGCAGGCCAGTTTTGGTGGACATGCCTCGCTGGCGCGCCATGGCATGGTAGGCGCGAAAGATGAACGACATGGTGTCGATCAGGAAAATGTGGTTTGCGGCGGCGTCTTTTTTAAAACGAGCCGCCTTCGGCGCGGATGGGGCACCTTCGGGGGAAGCAATCGAAGTTTGTTTTCTGGAAGGCAAGAAATAAGTTTATCAGTCGGGCGGGTGGGAAGCGCGACAGTATCGCGCGACGAATCTGTTGTGCCGCGATTGAGAAAAAGCGGATCCTCGCCGATAAACCTGGCTTCGCAATAACAAGTGTTGAGGGCAGCAGGCGTTATTCGAAGCTGACGGCGAAATCGGCTTTCACCAGCTTGCTGCGGGCGCCGCCAGCAGAGTTGCGGAAGACGAGATGATAATTTTCTGCGTCGCTGACTGTGGGGTGAAGAGTGTAGGTTACAGTTTGGCTGTGAGACGGATCGACGGTATAGGTGGCGCTTCCCTGTTTGCTGTGCGAGAAATCGTCGAATTCCTGGTCGTTCAATATTAAGAGATCGACGTTGGCGGTTTCGTTGCTGAGCAAATCACCGCTCTTATTTTTGGCAAACGAAACGAAGCTTCCGTGCAACGTGGGTTTCACGCTATGGCTCGGCACCTGGAACGGAAAATCCTCGGAAGTTTTTATTGCGAAAGTTTTATGCAGGAAATTGTTTGGAGGCGGAGCCTTGGAGAGGACAACGTGATCGACGGAAGCGCCTTGATCGGGCGAATCCTGTGTCTCGGGCTCGAGCTGGCTTTTCGAACAGGCGGCAAAAGACAGTAGCAGAGCGCCAATCAGCAAGCATTGAAGCCTCCTGGCCATCGTTATTTGCCCGGCTTTCCGTACTCGGTGGTGTAGTGCAGTTTGATTTCCCCACAGGTGCCGCGCTCCGGCGAGTACACGACGCAGGTATCGAAGGGACGCGAGTAAACGTGCAGGCTGACCGCCCGCTGGTTGAATTCGCGCGGATTGAGCACGCGATGCACCGGTTGTAGCGGATCGACGGCGCAGGGATGGGTGGGATTCATTTCTAGCGTGTCCGCGGTGCTTAATTGCGAGATGCCTTCGTCGAGCTTTTGCGAGATGACATGAAAGTTCTCGACCTGCAATCGGCCGATGGGGACGGCCATCCAGCAGTTCTGGTCTTTGTGATTATGCACCGAACTTGCTTGTCCGACTTCCCAGCAAATGGCCACCAGTTCGTAGAGCGCCGTTTTGTCGATTAGATTGCGGGTGTAGTGTTGGCGGTCCCAATTCAAATAGGGCGCGAGAGTGTCGGGCGCGACTGGTGTGTGGGTGAGGAAATTCAGAATTTGCTCGGTGGGGCCGAAAGCGTGCTCGGGGAATTTCCGCAATTGCGCCACAAAATCTTGGATGGGAATTTGTGTTGTGGTGGTCATGTTTTCCCCCGCTGGTATGGAGATTATATCGCTTTGGCTTTAGCGAGATCGAGGGTTCCGCTGCGGGCGCGTGGTTAAAGGTCGTTTCCCCCCAGGACTTTTCGTCCTGGGCTAAGCTTGGTCGCTCCTCCGGAGCTGGATCGCGGGCGGACTGACGACCGTAGTTATTCGACGAACATGCAATCGCCGTAGGAATAAAACCTGTAGCGCTGTTCGACGGCGTGTTTGTAGGCTGCGAGGACCGCTTCTTTCCCGGCGAAGGCGCAGACCAGCATGAGCAAAGTCGATTGTGGCAGGTGGAAGTTTGTGAGCAAGCCGCCGACTATATGGAACTGGTATCCGGGATAAATAAAGATGCCGGCCTGGCCGCTTCCGGGTTGCACTTTTCCTGTGCCGGATTGCTGGGCGGCGCATTCGAGGGTTCTGACCGTGGTCGTTCCTATTGCGATGATTCGACGGCCCGCGTCCAAGGCTTGATTGATGGCGTTGGCGGACTCGGTGGAAATGCTGTAAGGCTCGCGATGGATTTTATGTTGTTCCACTTCATCGACACGTATTGGTTGGAATGTTCCTAATCCTACGTGCAGAGTAATTTCGGCGGTTTCTATGCCGCGATCGCGGACACGGTCAAGGATTTCTGGCGTGAAGTGCAGGCCGGCGGTGGGCGCGGCAATCGATCCCGAATTGCGGGCGTAGACAGTTTGGTATCTCTCTTTATCCGCGGGGCGATCGGGACGATCGATGTATGGCGGTAGTGGCACATGTCCCAGATGGTCGATGGTAGCGAAGAAGTCAGCGACTGGCTTGAAACGGATATGGCGTTCTCCAAAGCCTCCCCGGGAAATCACCTCAGCTTCGAGCTGCTGGTCAGAGCCAAATAGCAGCCGTTCTCCGATGCCGATTTTTCGTCCCGGCCGCACCAGGCATTCCCACTCATTGGGATCCGGGGAGACCTGTCGAGTGAGCAGCACTTCGATTTCTCCAGCCGGCGGCTGAGCCGAGCGGGGATAGCGTCGACCATAAAGCCGTGCGGGAAAAACCCGGGTGTCATTGAAAATGACCAAATCATTTGGCCTTAAAAGGGCGGCAACCTCACGAAAACTGCCATCGATGATGTGGCCCGATGTGCGATCGAGGCGCAGCATTCGGGAACCAGCCCTGTCCCCAAGCGGCTCTTGGGCAATGAGTTCGTCGGGTAGCAGGAAATCGAAATCAGAAACCAGCACGGTGATTGATTATAGAATTTACAAACGAGTGTGGGATGGAGCAAAAATCGAGAATAAATCGATTGTTTCGGGCAAGGGGCTGCGATACTATACGCGCAATGGTTCCGGGGCCTGCATCCCCAGCCGCCTTCTGAGATCAAATGCCCAGCGAACGACAATATCGGCACGAAATTGTGCTGTTCGGCAAGATGCTGCATGATCGCGGCTATGTAGCCGCCATGGACGGCAATCTGTCCGTGCGGCTGGACGAGAACCGCATTCTGGCCACGCCGACTTCCATGTGCAAAGGCATGATGCGGCCGGCGGACATGGTGATTGTGGATCTTGCGGGGAACCGGATTTCGGGAAGACGCGCGGTTTCGAGCGAAATTGGCATGCATCTTCTTATTTATAAGTTGCGGCCGGATATTCACAGTGTGGTCCATGCGCATCCCAAGACGGCCACTGGATTTGCTGCTGCCGGCATTGCCCTCAACAAACCCTTGGTTTGCGAAGTGGTGATCGGGCTGGGTTCGATCCCGCTGGCGAAGTATGGGACGCCCGGAACGCCTGAGCTCGCCGATGCGCTGGAACCTTTAATCCCACAGTACGACGCCATTCTGATGTCGAATCATGGCGTGGTGACTTAT
The DNA here is from genome assembly GCA_963794195.1 of uncultured Acidobacteriaceae bacterium. Taxonomy (GTDB): domain Bacteria; phylum Acidobacteriota; class Terriglobia; order Terriglobales; family Acidobacteriaceae; genus DATBAX01. The sequence goes on along the minus strand of CAWCCU010000002.1, from coordinate 317,693 downwards.
GGCGGCGATCTGCATCAGGCCTATATGAAGATGGAGACCGTGGAACACTTTGCCGAGATTGCGCTGGTCACCCATATGTTGGGACGGCAGCAGCCGCTCAGTGGTCAGGACCTTGAGAAGCTGATGATCGTACGGCATAAGTATCAAGGATTGAAATCGGCGGCGCCGCTGCCTTTGGCTGTGTCTTATGGGAATTATGATGGGCCGACGGCAGTGTCGGAGAAGGAAATTCCGCAGTCGTTGCGGAGCCGGGTTTCCGGGCGGTCGCGGTAAGAACCTGGCCACGGATTTTCGCGGATCAACGCTGATAAACCCTTTTTTCTCATTCTTGCCCCTTTCGGCATCTGAGTAGCGTTCCACCCAGAATCTTTTACTCTCCGCCAATCCTGAAGCGCATGCCAGCGCGGAAGTTCACTCCTAGCGCCGGGTATCCCACGACTTCTTCGTAGAATTTATTGGTCGCATTCCCGACGTTCACGTATGACGTGATGCGGGAGGTCCACGCGTACCAGCCGCCCATGTCGATGCGCACGTAGCCTGGGGAATGGTCGATACCGAATCCATCGAAATCGGAATCGGTGCGCCAGCCTACGTAACTCGCTCCCAAGTTCGCTCCCCATTTGCTTCCGAGATAGCTCAGCAAAGTGGTTGCGGAATGTTTTGGACGGCGCAGTAGTGGCTGTCCGTTTTGCAGACGGGGGTCGCAAAAATTGGCCGGTGTACAGAATGGAGCGTCCAGGATTTCGGCCGAAGTGTAGGTATATGAAGTGTTCAGAAAAAGCTGACGCCAGATTTTGCCCTGGATTTCGGCTTCGACACCTTGCGCAAAAGATTTATCGACGTTCTCGTATTGTCCGATGAAGGTAACGGGATCGCTACCGTAGTCGATACGGTCGCTGTAGAGATTGTTGAAGTAGGTCGCGGTGAATACGTATTTGTTGGCAAAGAGATTTTGCTGGATGCCGGCTTCGAACGACCGGTTTCTCTCCGGCTTCAAGTTCAGATTTGGAATACTGAACGGAGGTCCGGCGAACATCTCTTCCAACCTTGGCTCCTTGTATCCCTTGGCGTAGGAGAACCGCAGACGGGTGCCCGAGAAAGTTTGCCCGCCTCGCAATGCCAGAAAAGTCAATGCGACACGCGGCACTCCGGTATTGCCAAAGGTGCTGTTGTGAACGAACCGCCCGCCGGCAACAATGGACAGGCGGCCCAGATTGAGTATCTGCTGTGCATAGAAATCGTTTTCCAGGCGCTGGCCATTGTCCAGCGCGGTTACGCTCCCTACCGTCCCGTTCTCATCTTCAAAGCGATAACCGACAGTGGTGTGGGCCCAGTTTCGTTCGGAATAGTCCCCCTGGTATTCGAAACCGGCTCGATTGATGTGGGCGATGTCGTCGTAAACGAAATTGATGTTGCCGAAGAGAGGCGAGATGCGCCCTGCCGTCGGCTCCGGATCGGCGTTGGTGGTCCGATAGCTGTATTCGAAGCCGGTGAAATGATTCTGCCATCCCGACGGCGTATTGATGGTGAGATCGAGGCTCCCCAATAGATCGTTCAAGCGCGCGTACTCGAACTGGTCCGGCGGGATGATTTGGCTGCCTTCGAAATTCCACTCATCAGAGATCCCGGAGCGGCTGTTCGAATGGCGGAGACGAAGACGTAGAGAGACTTCGTCATTGAGTTTGACTCCAACATTCGCTCCCTGAAGCGAGTCCGAGTAGTCATTGTTGACGCCCTGGCCGCTGGTATTGAACTGATTGCCGAAGAGGTTGTAGTCGAAAATGCCGTGAAATCCGGACAACGCAGCGTAGCCATTGGCGGTCCCGAAATTGCCGCCGTCGGCGCCGAAACGCAGTTCGGGAGTTGGGGTGCTGCCGGTGCGCGTCCATACTTGAACCACGCTGGACATCGCGTCCGTTCCGTATAGCGTGCTCTCCGCGCCCTTGAGGAATTCCAGATGATCGGCTTCCGCGAGCGGCAGTGTGCCGAAGTCGAAAGTACCGCCGGGTTCGTTGATGGAGACGCCATCGACGATCACTTTGTTGTAGCGGGATTCGCCTCCTTCCACAAAAAGGGACGACAAGCCACCGCGCTGTCCGGCCGTGTTGACGATGGCGCCGGGAAGGAAGCGCATCAGATCGTTGGCCGCGGCCGGATCCATTACGTCCAGTTGCTCGGAGCTGACGGTGGTTACGTTCGCGCCGGAATCCTGGCTGGCGATTGGAGTGCGCGTGGCGGTGACTACGACTGTCTCGGCGGCCGAGGCAAGACGGAGCTGTACCGTGATGGTTCCGGAAGGAGACGGTAGGTCCGTGGTCTCGACGGCGAATCCTGGGGCCAGCACCCGGATCTGGGAGGGAGAGGAAGGCGCGTTCTTGAACATTGCGACTCCCTCCGCGGAAGTTCGGCTCACGGACGGAGCAGCGGCATTATCTTTTTGAGACAACTCGACCTGCGCGCCTGAGACGGCGGCGGATTGAGGATCGACTACTTTGACTTTGAGTTCGGAAGCGGAAGCCGCTGCCAGCAGGAATAAGAAACTAAACACGGCAAGAAAGCGCACGCACTTCTCCTTTGACTCGCGAAAGGGGTTGTGTTGGCGGTTCGCGCCGGTCTCCTGGCTGGCGAGTGAGGACGTGTGGCGTCCGACGGCTAGCAACGGGTCTTCCCAGGTTTCCCCAGTGACCCGTTGCAAATTTCCTCGCTTACAGTTGCGCGGCAGCGCGGGATTCTCACCCGCTTCCCAATCCTCATCGCAGTGATGAAGACGCGCGAACCAAAATAGTTGTGAAAGAACGAGATTAGAACTGGATGAAATCTACGCGACGGGGGTAGGGAAGTCAAACCTAAGAGCTAATAACCACCAAGGACACGACGGCACATCAAGGAACTCCTTCGTTGGCTTTCCTTCGTGTAACTTTGTGTCCGTGGAGGTTGATTGCTCCTTACAGGAAATCGCACGAAGGTATGCGAAAGGGTTTCATGGCTTCTACTGAAAGCGTAGAATCCTTAAATGATTCCTCAAGATCTGCTGGATATCCTGGTGTGCCCGGCTTGCAAAAAACCGCTAACGCTCAGAGCTGACGGTCTAAGCCTGAAGTGCGAGGCTTGTACCCGCGCCTATCCCGTTCGTGACAACATCCCGATTCTGCTGGTTGACGAAGCGGTCTTAGAATCCGCTTAGATCTACGGTGCTGCCCTCCCTCCCGTTTGTCCCGCAAGCGCCGTTTTGCGTCCCACAACGACATATCGTGTCAAGAACGAGACGGCTCCCCCATGTCCTGGAGTTACCTCGACCCGGTTACCGAACCTCTACAGAACCGCAACTTCCTCGATTCCAAAGGGTTTAAGAAACTAAAGGCAGCATTTCCACGTACATGGAATGTGGGCCGGGTTGCGGCATCAAAATTGCATGCAACGTTATAGGTAGTGACGGAGTCTAATTGGCAGGGTGTGGTAGTGGGTCGAAGTCGGAGGTGATGACGGCCATGAACATGAATATGAAAGAACGATTCTCAGCTACGGAGCTAACGTCTTTACGGAACGATCTGCTGCAAGGCGGTTTGATCGATTTCCGCGAGGCCGCCGAGTTGGTCCAGGTGTTCCTCATGGGGCGGGGTTATGGGGTATCGCCCGAAGCTGCCATGGATGCCGTCGGACGAGTCGAAATGGCAGGCTGTGCGCTGCCCGTCCTCCAGCATGAATTGGAGAACCTGGCTCTGGTTATGTAGCGGTGATTTTTAATAGAGAAGATCTGCGGGGACCTCAGAACCGAGTCGCTCCCCGAAGGTAGTTGGAAACTTGAGTGGCCGGGCAAAACAGCCCGGCTGTCTTGTTTTTGGGGTAAGTCTGGAGCAATGCAAAAAGTTAGATTTCAGAATGCAGAAGCACCGACTGATTTCGAGCGATTACTTCTACATTCTGAAATCTGACTTCTGCATTCCTGTGTCTACTCATGCCGCAGGCTTTCCACTGGATCCATTCGGGAGGCGCGAGTGGCGGGCACCGTCCCAAACAATATTCCCACCAGCGATGACACTACAATCGCTACGATCGCCGACAATCCCGAGACCGGAAGACGATATGCGGTCAGAAAGCGGACCGACCACGGGATCGCCAGGCCAATAATTACGCCGATCAAGCCTCCCCCGACAGAAATCACGATGGCTTCCGACAGGAACTGAAAGCGGATTTCGCGATTGGTGGCTCCCAAAGCTTTGCGAATGCCAATCTCACGAATGCGGGCGCTAACTGTGGCGAGCATGATGTTCATGATGCCGATCCCACTCACTAGCAGGACCACCAGTGAGATCAGCAGCAGCATGAGAGTCAGCATGTTGGCGACTTTTTCCGCCAGTGAGACCAACTGGGTGAGGTTGTCGACGCTGTATACTGATTCGCTGCGATGGCGGGACTGAAGAACTTGCTTGATTTGCTCGGTGGCCGGCATCACCATGCTGGCGTCCGCCATGGAAAAATAGAGTTGCTTTACGGTGGGTGTGTCCGAGAAATAGCGGGCCACGGTGTAAGGCATCGCCATGGTATTGTCGGTCACTTCCGATTGCCCAAACGTGTCGACCCGTTCGCGGAACGTCCCGATAATGGTGAACGGCAAGCCGCTTACTTTGAGAACTTTTCCGACGGCCTCGCCGGGGGAACCGTAAAGCTCTGTCCCCAGTTTGTCCACCAGCACGGTGACTTTATTGTGAGCTTGCAGATCCTGAACATCGAAAAACCTGCCAGAAACGATGACCAGATTGCGTACGTTGCTGTATTCCGGCGAGACTCCCAGAATGTGAATATCGCGTTCCTTGCCGTTGCCAACGGGAATGCGATCGGAAAGATCGATCACCGGCGAAGCGGCGGCGATTCCCGGCACCTCAGCTCGAACGGCGGCTAGATCGTCCATGGTGAGCGGATCGGCGGCAGTGTTGTCGATGCGCTGCGAAGAGCTGCGGTATTCGGCGTAAATCCAATTGGAACCGATCGCCTGAATTTGATTGAGTAAATATTGTTTCCCAGTCAGGCTGATCGTCGTCACCAAGATCAGGGAAGCGGTACCTATGACCATCCCGAGAGCGGTGAGGGCAAAGCGGACCTTGTTGCTGCAAAAAGTATCGAAGGCAAAGCTCAGAATCTCGCCCAGAACGAGCTTCGGCGGACGCCTGTCGAGTGTCGTGGTCGTGGTTGCCATTGCTGTGAATTAGATGCTACGCGGGTGTGAATCGAGGCGCAATGTTCTGAGGGCTCCGGGAAGAGCAGCGTTTCGCCTCAGTTCTTAAATAAAAAACCAAACCCTTGTCATCCTGGAGCAAGCGCTTTTTGCGTCGCGAAGGATCTCTGCATTCTTCTCGACCGCTTCGGGCGGGGTCCTTGAAGCACGAAAAGCCCCGCCAAGCAAAGCTTGAACCGGGCACCCTTTGGATTTTAGCCGGAACCCAAAGCTTGTTTTTTCAATTTTTCGTAAATCGATTTTACTTGCTCATCAGTGGCATCGAGCGATCCAGAGTTGTCGATCACATAATCCGCAACTTTGATCTTTTCTTCATCCGGCAGTTGAGCGGCCATGCGCCGTGCGACTTCCTTGCGCGCCGCTTCTTTGTCCACCTCCATCCGCTGGGCCCAGCGTTCGATGCGCTGTTCCGGGTGGCAAGTTACGACAACGATCCGATCAAAATGATTCACCAAGCCTGCTTCCAGTACGAGTGCGGCTTCCACGATTGCCATCGCGTGCGGATCGCGGCTTCCCATTTCTTCCATCCACTCGTCGTGTTTACGGATTACTGGAGGATGGACAATCCGATTCAGCTCCTGAATGCGGGGTGGGTCTCCGAACGCTGCCTCCGCCAGACGCGCCCGGTTGATCCGGCCGTCGGGATCGAGAATGCCGGCGCCGAAATGCTGCACCACTTCCTGATACACGGCTTCGCCCGGCTGCATAAGCTGGTGAGCGATCGCGTCGGCCTGAATGAGGTGGGCCCCGAGCGCAACAAACATTTCACCCACGCTGGATTTGCCCGCAGCGATCCCACCCGTAAGTCCGACTTTCAACAAGATGAGACCTCGCTTAGATTCTCTTTGTGCCTCGGTGTCTCTGTGGTGAAGAATTATTTCTTGCCGCCGCGTCGCAGTTTCGCGGCCCGCACCGTGTTCGACATTAACATCGCAATGGTCAGCGGGCCCACGCCGCCTGGAACTGGAGTGATCGCGCCAGCGATCTCCGCAACTTCGGGATGAACATCCCCGACCAGCGTCGATCCTTTGGCACGAAACGTCTCTTCACGTTTTGCATTCCCAGCAAAGAGCCGCTTGAATTCGGCGGGGTCCGTGACCTTGTTCATGCCTACGTCGACGACTGTCGCTCCCGGCTTCACGAAGTCCCGCGTAATCATGCCGGGCCGGCCGATGGCCGCAACGAGAATATCCGCAACCTTGCAAACGTCAGGCAGGTCGCGGGTTTTCGAATGACAGATGGTCACGGTGGCATTCGCATTGAGCAGCAGCATGGCCACGGGTTTGCCCACGATATCGCTGCGGCCGACGACCACGACTTCCTGACCTGCGATCGGAATCTTGCTCCGCTTAAGAATTTCGATGACGCCGGCGGGCGTGCAAGGCACGAGTCCGGGACGCTGGGTCGAAAGAAAGCCTACATTCACGGGATGGAAACCGTCCACATCTTTCGCGGGATTTACCGCCATCAAAACCCTTTTGGAGTCGACTTGCGAAGGCAGCGGAAGCTGCACCAGAATGCCGTCGATTTCATCGCGACGGTTCAAATCGTCGATTAGTTCGAGCAATTCTTCCGTGGACACACTATCCGGCGGGGTCAACTTTTCACTATAGATCCCGACTTCTTCGCAACTCTTGACCTTGCCGCGCACATAAATCTCCGAGGCGGGGTCATGTCCGACCAGCACCACGGCGAGGCCTGGATGCAGGCCCGCAGTCATCATGGTTTTTACTTCAGCGGCAACTTCCGCACGAATTTCGCTGGCGATCTTGTTACCGTCAAGGATGGTGGCTGGCATAGGATCTCGTTTTCTCCGGAATCCAAATTTTATATGAAAGCGGGAGCAAGCGTGGCGGCTGACAGAGTTCAAAATGCACTAACCATTAAGGACACAAAGGTGCGCCAAGGAAATCTCTAGAAGGCTTTCCTTCGTGCGACTTCGCGTCCTGGGTGGTTAATGGACTCTGCTGACGCGAATCGGGAACTCTGCGTTTCCTGCTTTGTGAATATTCGCCTCCGCAAATTCCCGTACGCGATCCAGTGACGATTGCAGTTCGTTTTGAGAGCGCTCCATCTGGGCTTCATCGGCATTTCTTGGAACTACAATGCGCCGGCTCACTCGCATCAGCACCTTCGAAAATGGTTTGGGAATCATGAGCCGGTCCCAGGTTTTCAATACCCAGGCTCGTTCCACCGCCATGTGAAATACGACCATGGGAACTCCCGTCGACCGCGCCAGCACCACCGGCCCCGGTTTGGCCACATATCGCGGGCCTTTGGGGCCGTCGATGGTGAATGCAACCGTCCAGCCTGCTTCCAGTTCGCGGCGCATTCCCAATAGTGCCCGCACAGCCCCGCGAGTGCTGGATCCTCGAACTTTTACAAATCCAAATTTCCGCATGATGCGCCCGGTATATTCGCCGTCGAAACTATCGCTACTCATGACGCGGATTTGCAGATTGCGCCATAGATACATTGCTGGCAGCATGCAGCTGTGCCAGAAGGAATAGACGAATGGCCGCGCTTCCAAACTGCCGGGAGCGTCGTCTTCCCAGGAAATCGCGAACCGCAGAGTCGGCCCAAGAGTTCGGATGATGAGAAACGCTATCCAGGTAATCAGCCACAGCAGAAACCGCTGCTTCAACGTGAACGACTGGGCTGGGGCAGAAAGCGTAGGGGCAGCACTCACGGGATGATTGTACCGTTTGCCATTGCCCGAACCCTCGGCAAGCGGGGCCATCAGATACAATTCTAAAGAAATGCTGCGCTACTTCACTTCTGGAGAATCACACGGCGAGGCGCTGGTGGCCTTTCTGTCCGGCCTGCCCGCTGGATTAAAGGTGGACCAGGCATTCCTTGATCGCGAGCTATGGCGCCGTCAGCAAGGCTTTGGCCGCGGCGGCCGCATGAAGATCGAGACAGACAAGGCCCATATTTTGTCAGGCGTGCATCACGGCAAAACTATTGGCTCGCCGATTTCGGTTTTGTTGGAAAATAAGGATTGGAAAAATTGGCAAGAGTCGCTTCCCGTGGAAGAGGGGGATCCCGCGAAACATAAGCGCGTGGCGTCGCCGCGTCCGGGACACGCCGATCTCGCAGGTGCTCTTAAGTACAACTTCTCGGAAGCTCGTTATGTGCTCGAACGAGCTTCGGCGCGGGAATCGGCAGCGCGAGTAGCGATTGGCGCGTTGGCCAAACTTTTTCTGCGTGATCTGGGAATCGATGTATTGAGTCATGTGATCGCGGTGGGTGGCACGGCTCTCGATAAAGAAGTTCCCTGGGAAAAAATCCGCGCGTTGTGGGACAAGCAAGAAGTTTTACTGAACTGCGCGGACGCAGACACCGAACAGAAAATGAAGGCCGAAGTCGACAAAGTTCTTCGCAACGGAGACTCCGTCGGTGGCGTTTTCGAAGTAGTTGTCCACAAGGCGCCGCCTGGCCTTGGCACGTATGCGCAGTGGGACGAACGCCTCGATGGCCTGCTCGCGGGTGCCGTGATGTCATTACAGGCCGTGAAAGCCGTAGAGATTGGCTCGGGAATCAGCGGGGCATCGTCGCCGGGTTCGGCCGTGCATGATGAGATTGGGTATTCCTCGTCGGATAGTTATACAAGTTTCAGTCGCGCCCGGAACAATGCCGGCGGCATTGAAGGCGGGGTTTCGAACGGCGAAGAAATCCGGGTACGCGGATATCTGAAACCGATTTCAACGCTTCGGCGCCCGCTGCAGTCGGTCGATTTCGCCAGCCGCGAGCCGGTGAAAGCCGCCTACGAACGTTCCGATGTATGCGTGGTGCCCGCCGCCGGCGTGGCTGCGGAGGCCATGGTCGCGCTTACCATCGCGCGCTGCGCGCTGGAAAAATTTGGTGGAGATTCCATGCTCGAAACACTGCGTAATTTTGAAGGCTACTGCCGGCAGTTGAAAAACTTCTAATGATCTATCCCATCGTTAAGTTTGGAAATCCAGTTCTGGAAAAACCGGCTGCACCGGTGACGGTGTTCGACGCCGAGTTAAAGAAGCTGGTGGACGATATGTTTGAGTCGATGTATGCGGCGCACGGCGTGGGTCTCGCTGCCCCGCAGATTGGTATTTCCAAGCGGCTCGCAGTCATTGACGTATCGTTCAAAGAGGATCCCGGCGCACTGCTGGTGCTGGCCAATCCAGAAATCATTCACACCGAAGGCAAACAGGCGCAAAGTGAAGGATGCTTGAGCATCCCGGATTTTCGTGAATCCGTCACTCGGGCGAAAAAAGTTGCGGTCCGGGCCCAGGACGTAAAGGGAAAATGGTTCGAGACGACCGGCGAAGAATTACTGGCCCGCGCGTTGCTGCATGAGACCGATCATTTGAATGGGAAACTTTACATCAGCCACATCAGCGCGCTGAAACGGGATTTGATGAAGCGCAAAATACGCAAACTGATGAAAGCGGGCGAGTGGTAGGAATTGCCCCATCGAGTCATTAAATGCCATCCTCCCTCAATCTCGTTTTCTGCGGCACGCCTCGCTTCGCCGTCCCCACATTAGAGAAGCTGGCCGAAGCCGGATTCGCCGTCCGCCTGGTGGTCACCCAGCCGGATAAGCCGCGCGGCCGTGGGCTGGAACTCGCATTGTCTCCGGTAAAGCAAAGCGCGCTGGCGTTGGGATTGCCGATTGCACAACCGGAAAAAATTAAAACCAACGAAGAATTTCATTCTCAGCTTTCTTCGATCAATCCCGATGCCATCATCGTGGTTGGCTACGGCCGCATCCTGCCGCAATGGATGATCGATCTGCCACGCCTGGGAAACATTAATTTGCATGCATCGCTACTGCCGAAGTATCGCGGCGCCGCGCCCATCCAATGGGCGATTGCGTCAGGAGAAACGATCACCGGCGTGACTACAATGCGGATTGACGCTGGCCTCGATACCGGGGACATTTTGCAACAAAAAGAAATTGCGATTGCGCCAGCCGATACCGCTGAAATGTTGGCGCCTCGTTTGTCCGCGGTCGGAGCCGACCTCATGGTTGAGACTCTGCGAGGATTAGTTAGTGGAATCATTCATCCGCAGCCACAGGATTCGACAAAAGCCAGTCTTGCGCCGATTCTGAAAAAAGAAGATGGACGTATCGATTTCAGCCGCACTGCTCTCGACATTTGTAATCGGCTGCGCGGCTTCCAACCCTGGCCCGGAGCTTTCACCAGTTTCCGCAGCAAGAACCTGCAAGTGTGGGATGCGAAGCCCGTTCAGCGTAGTGTTGCTGAAGGCGAGTTTTTTGTTGAAAGCGATCACCTGCTGGTGGGATGCGGCCATGGCACGTCGTTGGAGCTGGTCGAGATTCAACTCGAAGGCAAGAAGCGAATGGCGGCCCATGACTTTATTCATGGATATCATCCTGGTAATGGCGAGAAGTTAGGATAACCATCAACGGCACGAAGGTGCACCAAGGAAATCCCGAGGGCTTTTACTTCGTGTCCTTGGTGGTTTTCCATTAAAGCAAAACTAATGTCTGTATCTCCCGCTCGCGAAGCCGCGTTCGACATCCTGCTGAGAATCGAGCAGCAGGATTCCTATGCTTCTGAACTTTTGCACTCCTCGCAATATGCGAAACTCTCGACCGCCGATCACGGATTGACAACGGAACTGGTAATGGGGGTCCTCCGCTGGCGGTCCTTGTTGGACCAGCAAATTAAGCTGAATTCGTCGCAGCGGTTGGAAAAGCTGGATGCCGAAGTTCTGACCGCATTGCGGCTGGCTGCGTATCAACTTTCTTTCCTCGACCGCATTCCAGAGCGCGCCGCCGTGCACCAGAGCGTCGAGTTGGTGAAGCGGTCCCGCAAACGTTCGGCTGTTCCCTTCGCCAATGCCGTGCTGCGCAAGCTTTCTCAATCTGCGCTCGAGCAGCAGCGAGCCCTTCCCATCATTCGCGGCGGCAACGTCGCCGAATTGTCGGCGTCGTCCGCCCATCCGCGCTGGATGGTTGAACGGTGGGTGAAGCAATTTGGCTTGCCCGCAACACAACAGATTTGCGGACATGATCAAAGCATTCCGGAAACTGCGGTGAGACTTTCTGCTCCCTCGATTGAAGCCGAATTGGCGCAGGAAAATGTTTTACTCACTCCCGGCCGATTGCTAACATCCGCGTGGCGGGTGCAATCTGGCGATGTGACACGGACGCGGGCCTTTCGAGAAGGCCGGCTCAGCATTCAGGACGAGGCATCGCAATTGACGGCCCTCCTGGTAGGCCAGGCGTCGACGATTCTGGATTGCTGCGCCGCGCCTGGCGGAAAAACTCGGATCCTCGCCGGCCAGAATCCCAATGCCATGATCGTTGCCGTGGAGTTGCATCCGCAGCGGGCACGAGTATTAAGAAAATTGGCGCCCGAGAAAAATGTTCAGGTAATCGCCGCCGATATGCGTCAGTTCCCAGTCAGCCAGCTTTTTGGGCGTGTTTTGGCCGATGTTCCATGCTCGGGTACGGGGACTCTGGCCCGCAATCCCGAGATCAAGTGGCGGCTTCAGCCGGACGATCTTTTGGATCTTCAATCGCGGCAATTGGCGATTCTGCAGTCGGCAATACAGCATACAGCGCCGGGTGGAAGGCTGATTTATTCAACGTGCTCCCTGGAGCCGGAAGAAAATTCGGCGGTAATCGAGAAGGCCGTGGCCGCCGAGTCGTCTATGCATGTGGTCGATTGCCGTGTGGAGCTTGAGCGGCTTCGTCGGCTAGGTGAGCTGGCGTGGGAAGATTTCGAATCGCTTACCGCAGGGCCGTACTTGCGGACGATTCCGGGGATACATCCTGGCGACGGATTCTTTGCTGCGATTCTGGAGAAAAAATTAACGACGGCCGTGACCCCCAACCACCTGTCATCCTGAGCGTGGCAGACGTTGCACGCCGTGAACGTCTGCGGAGTCGGAGCACCAACTCACCGAACCACGAAATTTACGGCAGTTCCAGCACTTACTTTTTGCCCGGCAACCGGATCCTGCGCGACAATCGTGCTCGCCGCTGAAGACGAACCGCTGGGAGAAGCATTATCAGCCGCTACAGTCACGGTTCCCAGGTGCAATTGAGCACCCTGCAAAACGGCGCCTACGTTGATTGAGGACTGGCCAACGAAATTCGGCATTACGAACGCTGCGGGTTGAGGGGTTAGCGCCAATAGCAAACTGATCTTGGGAGCAGAAACGCCGTTAGCATTCGGCGGCGGACTCTGTGCGATCACCTGATCGGCTGGCATGTTCGGCAGCGCGAGCTGCGCCACGGCGCTTACGTTGAGTCCACGCCGTTGGATATTAATTTCCGCTGCCCGATCGCTTTCGCCCAGCACACTTGGGATCGCAACCCGCTGCGGTCCCAGGCTTTCCGCCACGCTGATTTCCCATCCTCGACGCACTTTTGTTCCGGCGAGAGGCATCTGCGAAACGATTTTTCCTTCAGGCACAGTTGCGCTGTAGTACTGGCGCTCCACGTTGACTTCCTGACCTTTGTCTTCGGCAATTCTTCTGGCTTCCGTGGGCGATTTACCGACGAGGTCTGGAACCGCAACTTCGCCGCTGTGGATCGCAAAGCGCATCGCTGTGAGCGCGGAGACGAGCGCGACAATCAGCAACACCAGCGAGAGCAGGACGAGGCGGAAAAAAGATTTCATAGGAAGTGGAGATTATAACGATCAATTATGACTCGATTCGAGAAGTTGACGTAGCTTTTCCTTTGCTGCAGGCCACTCGGCTAGCAGGATCGAATATCGCACCGAATCGCGAGGTGTGTAGTCTGCGGCCATGCGATGAGCCCTCAGAACGCCTTCAAATTTTCCGCCGATACGTTCGAGTGCGGCTCGTGAACGCTGGTTACGCGCATCGGTGTGAAAGCAAACACGAAGCACCTGCCACGTTTCGAAGGCGTGACTCAGCATGAGCAGTTTGGCCTCGGTATTGGCGGCGGTGCGAATGGCCGAACCAGTGAACCAGGTGTAGCCGATCTCACAGGCATCAGGATACGGGCGACCGTGCCGCGGATGCCCCGTTGGCCAGGACCATCGTTCGATGTTCCAGAACCGCGTTGACCCGATGATTACGCCATCCTTGACCCGAATGATCGTGAACGGTACTGCGCTACCGGCGTCGCGCCAGGCCAGAGCCATGCCGATATAGCTGGCGCCTTCGGCCATGCCCTGCGGAACTGGACTCCATTGGTAGAGCGACGGATCGACTGAAGACGCGGCTACGAGGCCGCCGACGTGATGATGATCAATCGGTTCTAGGCGAACGTAGTTGCCCGACAGAACTGCATCTCTTTCATCGTTCACGTCAATGCGCCTCATCCGCGCCGGGCGCGGTATCCGGCGTGTCAACTTTCTGCGCTACGGGATTCGGCGGCAGGTCTGGGGGAAGTTGAAAATCGCCCGGATCTTTGCCGGCCAGTTCGGCTTTCATGAAGTCCATCCAAATGGGCAACGCTGCGCGGGCGCCGGTTTCTTTCTCGCCCAATGATTTTTTTTCGTCATATCCTACCCAAACGCCACAAGTTGTCGATGGAGAAAATCCCACGAACCAGGCATCCGTAAAGTCGTTGGTTGTTCCAGTTTTTCCCGCAAGCGGGAACTTCATGCTGGCCGCCGCAATTCCGGTCCCATGCTGCACCACTTCCCGCAACATGGACGTCATGATGCGCGCCGTGCGGGCGCTGATCACGTCTTTTACCTCGGGATAATCTTCCTCCAGCACCCGGCCTTCGTAGTCGGTCACTTTGGTGATATAGCGTGGAGTTATACGCACACCATCGTTGGGGAAGACGCTGTATGCCGAGGTTTGCTCGAAAAGCGTGAGATCGGCCGCGCCAACAGCGACCGGCAGATACGCCGGAATATTGGAGGTGACTCCAAAACGATGGGCGTATTCGATAACTGTCTTGATGCCAAGGCCCTCGGCAATTTTCAGCGCGGGAATATTTCGCGATTGCGCCAACGCTCGCCGCAACGTGATGGTGCCTTCGAAGTTCCCTTCGTAATTATGTGGTGTGTAAGGGCCTGAGGCGGTCTGAAAGGTGGTTGGGCCGTCTAGAATTGTGTCGTCCGGCTTTGCGCCCTGATCAATGGCGGCGGTATACACATACGGTTTGAAAGACGATCCCACCTGCCGTTGGGCTTGAGTTGCGCGATTGAACTTCGAATTATTGAAGTCCCGGCCGCCGACCATGGCTTTAATTTCCCCGCTGGCATTGTCGATCGCGAGTAAAGCTCCCTGCGCGCCGGAATCCTGCTCGAGACTTACACGGGCTTTTCCTTCCGGACTGAGCGCGAGAATCTTGACATACACAATGTCGCCGGCTTTCAGGACTTCCTGCATCTTATGCTGGGTCCACATCGCATCGGCAGGCGCAAGATTAGCCGAGTACCGCCCGAATTTGATCGTCGCCACTGCCCCCGAGACTCCGGTGACCAGTGCATGAATGTAATCACCAACGCCGGGTTCATCGATCCAGTCAGCATGTTCGTAGCTCCCGAGCGAACTATCGCCAGCCAAAACATTTTGTAGATGCCCTTTCCATCCGTGGCGGCGTTCATAAGCGGCGAGGCCATCCAGCACGGCGTGATTCGCGGCGCGCTGCAAATCCATGTTGAGCGAGGTGTAAACGCGCAAGCCGCCTGCGTGCACCTGTTCGGTTCCGTATTTCGCTTCCAGATAGCGGCGAATTTCCTCCACAAAATACGGCGCGAGCGAATTGGGATCGTGCGCAAGATTCAATCTGTAGCGGCTGATTTCGCGCTGCCGCAGCCTGTTGCGCGGTGATTTTTCCATCTTCGAGCATCGAATTGATCACCAGATTTCGCCGCTTGAGAGCGCGATCGGGATGCGTGATCGGCGAATAATACAGACCAGACTTCGGCAAACCCGCCAGCAGCGTAGCTTCTTCGAGCGAAAGTTGCTTGGCCGGCTTGCTGAAATAAAACTCCGAGGCAGCTTCAAAACCATAGACGCCATGGCCCAGGTAAATCTGATTGGCATAGAGGGTAAAGATTTGCGGCTTGGTAAAACGGCGTTCGATCTGTATGGCCAGTAAAGCTTCCTGAATTTTCCGGTGAAAGGAACGGTCGGGCGAAAGAAAAAGATTTCGCGCCAGTTGCATGGTCAGCGTCGACGCACCCTGCACTTTCCCGCCTGATTCGACATCCCGATAAGCCGCACCCACAATTCGCCAAACGTCGATGCCGGAATGCCGGTAGAAGTCTTTGTCTTCAATCGAGACCAGAGCGTCGCGCAAAACTGGAGGAAAATCTTCGTAGGTGGAAACCACGCGTCGTTGCAAGGCAAAAGTACCGATGATTCGTCCCTGATCGTCGTAAAGTTCGGTGGTCGAACTTGGCCGATAGTGTTCGAGTTGTTCTACCTGCGGCAGATTGGTCGAGTAGACGAGCAATAGGCCGGCAGTGGCGCCGATCAGGCTGGAGAGCAGCACCAGAAGCGTGAATAGTACACGACCCACAAGCTTCCGCCGGGCAACATCCGGCGGCGCAGGCGCTTGATCCAAAGAGGTCATCAGGACTCAGTTCAGGATAGCATCCGTGATGTTGAGCTTGGGCCGGGTCTTAGGTTTCTGGGTCGGGTCTCTGGTCTCAAAAACAAAATCGCGCGTCCGAGGACGCGCGATTCTGATTTGCTTAAGCCAACGACCAACGACGAACGGCCAACGACGCTCTTAGCTCGTATGGCTCTTCAATACCTGGATCGCCTTGTCCAGTTGCTCGTCCTGCTGCGATGTGGGCTTCTTGACTTCATCCGAGGGGACCGCATTTTCGTCTTCATCGGGAACCGCGGCATCTTCGTCGACATCAGCAGCCAGAACGTTCGGAGTTACAGCATTGTCCTGAATGGCCTTGCCAGCCGGCGAATAATATTTCGCGATCGATAAAATCAGCGCTGATCCGTCTTTCAGCTCCATTAGCTTTTGCACCGAGCCGTCGCCGAAAGTTTTGTCTCCTACAACGTCGCCGCGGGCATTCTCCAGCACTGCAGCGGCCACAATCTCGGCCGGTCCGGCGGTTCCCTTATTCACCAGGACCACCAGCGGCAAAGTGGTGACTGCTTTGGCGGGATCGGCATTAAATGCCTCCCGGGGATACTTCTGGCCTTGCAGGTAAGTGATCGTGCCGTGATTCAAAAACAGATTTGCAGTTGCGATACCCTCCGACTCTTCACCCTCGGCGCAATTGCGCAGATCGAGAATTAATCTCTTGGCGCCTGACTTTTGCAGGGCCTTGATCTTGGATGCAATCTCGTCCGACTTGCCTTTGGTGAAAGCATCCACATGAATTTCGCCGATACCTTCTTCTACAATCTTATCGGTCACCGCCGGAATTGTAATCAGGTCGCGGGTAATGACCATTTTCTGCGGCTCGGAACGGCGAGCACGTACCACGGCGATGGTTACGGTCGATCCCGGCTGTCCAGAAAGTAAGTTGTGAACTTCCGCCAGCGAAATCTCGCGTGTACTCTTGCCTTCGATCGCTTCCAGAATGTCGGTGTCCTGCAAACCGGCTTTGTCCGCAGGGCTGCCCGGAATCACAGCGATCACCGAGGCGTATCCGAAGCGCTTGGAAACGACTGCGCCGATTTCGCCCTTAGCTTCCGTTTTGTGCGCTTTGTAATCTTTATATTCGTCAGCCGTCAGATAGCTGGAATTTGCGTCGAGCGATTCGAGCAGTCCGTGCAAGGCTCCGTCCGTGACCACAGGGATATTGGGCTCGACCACATATTCACTGCGCACGCGCGACAACACTTCGCTATAAACCTGTAGCTGCCGGTAAGCGCCATCGCTGCTGGAGGCGCGGACGCCATTAATTCCACCGACAAGGGTGAACACCAAAACGGCTGCGGACGAAAGTAAAACTGCTGTTTTTATCTTCATGGACATCGGATTTGAATTCCTGGCGATGAATATCGCTTTCTGCGGCGCTCGCTCGATTATATCTCTTATGATGCAGCGTTCCAGAGGTTTGCTTCGGCAAAAGGTAACCAGGAAGGCCAGCGTCTGGCCACTAACTCCTGGCTAAATCTCCGAAGGGGTGGCTAGAAGCTCGCAGCTAGAAGCTCAAAACCCTGTATTCGGCTCACAGTAAAAGACTTAGCCCACATTCGCCGGAGATCCGTGATTTGGGTGTATAGTTTTCCGGCGATCCCTTTTGGAGATATTTCTTATGCTGAAACGTCTTACTTTGTTATGTCTAGCCGTAGTTTTTCTGGCAACGCTCTCGCCCGCCCAGTCAGGCGAATGGAAACAGTTGTTTGACGGCAAAGACCTTACGGGATGGAAGCATGTGGGCCCGGGGGAAATGACGGTTGAAAATGGCCTCATCCGGACTCATGGTGGGATGGGTCTCCTTTATTGGACGGGCGGGAAATTGGGGGACTGCGTGATTCGCGTCGTCTATAAAATGCGCGACGAAAACGACAATTCCGGGGTTTTCATTCGCATCCCCATTGAGCCGCGCGAGGCTTGGATGCCAGTTAATTATGGATATGAAGTACAGATCGATAACGTGGCCGAGGGCGAGGACGAGTATCACATCACCGGAATGCTTTACTCGCTAACCAAGCCGTTGGCCCGCCCCGGCAAGCCCGGGCCACAGTGGAACACCATGGAAATTACTTTGAATGGGCCGCACACCATCGTCACCGTGAATGGCGTGAAGGTCACTGATTTCACCGAAGGCGATCCAGTCCCAGAAAAGAAATTTGAGTTTGAACCGGAACGCGGCCCGCGCCCGCAAGACGGCTACTTTGGCCTGCAAAATCATAGCAAAGACGATGTAGTGTTCTTCAAAGAAGTCGCAGTCAAGATGTTGAAGAAATAGATTTTGGTTCTCTTAGCTCTCTTTGCGGCTATCTTCGCGATCTTTGCGGTTATAAGCTCTTAACGTAAAAGGTCTTTAACCGCCAAGAGCGCAAAAAGGGCCGCGAAGAACGCTAAGAAAAGCCACGAATACACAATAGCTGGGGGCTAATCGTGAAAGACAAGAATTTTTCCCGCCGCAAATTCATGGGTATCAGTGCTGGTGTCGCAGGCGCAACTCTCGCTGGCAAGACGATTTTTCTTGATCCCGAGCCGCTTTTCGCATTGCCGAGCAACCTTGCCCCCAGCGATCGCGTGCGCTTCGGCATGATCGGAATTGGCATGCAAGGTTCGGGACTTCTCCCAAGTTCCATCACGCTGCCGGGAGTGGAGTGCGTGGCGGCTTGCGACCTTTATGATGGCCGTCAGGCATTGGCCCGCGAAATCGTCGGACCCAATCTTCCAGTCACGCGCCGCTACCAGGAACTGCTGGATAATAAAGAAATTGACTGCATCGTTGCCGCCGTTCCCGACCATTGGCACAAGCAAATGGTGGTCGATGCCACCAGCGCCGGCAAAGATATTTATTGCGAGAAGCCGATGTCGCATACTGCCGCTGAAGGTGTGGATATGGTGGCGGCGCAGCAGAAATCCGGACGTATCGTGCAAATTGGCTCGCAGCGCGTGAGTTCGCAGATTGCGCCAAGGCCAAGGAACTCATCGCTCGAGGGATTGATCGGCGATCTCATGATGGTCGAAGGCTCGCTCGGCCGCAACGATCCCAACGGCGCCTGGGAATATCCGCCACCGCCCGATCTTTCGACAACCAATCTGGATTGGGACACCTGGCAGGGCACCGTCCCCAAACGCGCTTTTGATCCTATTATTTTTGCTCGCTGGCGTTGCTGGAAGGAATACGGCACGGGCGTGGCCGGCGATCTGCTGGTCCATTTGATCAGCGGCATGCAATTCGTGCTCGGCCTCAACGAGGCCCCGAAGCGGGTTATGTCCATGGGCGGAATTCTGCGCTGGAAAGATGGCCGCAATATGCCTGATGTCCAGCCACTCTGTTCGAGTACGGCAACATTCCGGTTTATATGCGGCTGAATCTGGGCACGGACACGCCCGAGACTTATCGCTTTATGGGATCAAAAGGCGTACTTGAATTGAGCCGACAGCACGCTCACTTTCTCGGCCCAGTCCGGAGTCGACGAATCCCCCAGCTACTATGCCAACAGTTTCCCCAAAGATCTACGCGATGCATATTTCAAGAAATGGCATGAAGAGCACGATATGGCCCCGTATAAGGGGTATCCAACCGAGGGTATGTCCTATCGTGGAGTTTCGTACGACGAAGTAAAGCCGCATCTTTGGAACTTCTTTCAGTCTGTGCGTTCTCGCAAGCCAGTGGTCGAAGACGCGATCTTCGGACATCACGCCGCGTTGGCATGCCATATGGCAAACGCATCGTATTTCCGTCACAGCGCAGTGACCTGGGACGAGGCGTCGAAGACGATTAAGGCGGCTGGGGAAAAAGCCTGAAGACGTGTTGAGGTGGTCAGACCGGTAGGGCCGCCCGCTTATTCTGGCCGAGGCGGGGGCTTTGCTTCACGTCATCCGTCCAAAATCGTTCCAAACATGACATCCCTTCGCACACGAGACAAGTCGCTCATGCAAGCCCGCTGGTTGGTGAAATTGCCTGTTTACGACAGTTGGAGCGACATCGATATCGAGGCGCCCCCTTTGGCTTAGGTTAGGACCTCTTCTTCAAACTTTCGCACCTCATTCAATTCTTGAAGGGCGTTATGCAGACTACTCCCAAAGGTCGCGCGCTCTATGGACAGGCGAAACCGCATATTGGATGATTTTTGGGAATACGCATATAGCCCGCACATGCCGAGCAACCCGACAATTCCGATTGTCCCGCCAATCCAGATAACCGACGGGGCGCGACCGTACAAATCAACCTGCCCGAGTCCTGCGAGCAGCATGAGCAAGGGAATCCACAGGAACCACCAGGAGAGGCCCGCAACCAAAACACAGATGCCATACGCGCGACGCACGCGAGCCAATCCACTTTGCATTTCAACGACCGGCGCGGCATAGTCGACGCGATTCAACGATGAGAACACAATCCCAGCCGTCATGACACAGCCGATACCATAGGCTTGTACAAGAACCCCGCTTAGAATGACCGGAATTGCCGTCGGCTTTATGCTCCACAGGATCCCCGCCAACACGATGAAAAACACTCCCATGGAAATCTGAAATGCCTGGTTCAGCTTCAGCGGTCTCAGACTTTTGTTGACTGCGTCCAGCTTCTGCTGGCGCAACATCGCGACGCTCAATCGATTCCCACGTTCGAGCGCCTTCTCCAATACTTGCCAGGTTGACTTGAGTTCGTTCAGCTCCATAGTCTGTTCCGTCCCTTGTTCTTAGATTTCGGTTCGAATGCGTTGTTTGAGCCGACTGATTTTTGTCGAGACATTTGTCGGCGTGATTCCCAGAATTTCAGCAATCTCCTTTTGAGGCTGGTCCTCCAGGTAAAGCAGCAGGAGCGCCCGTTCTAAAGGTGGCTCCTCTGCAATAAACCGGTGCAACCGTTCCGTGCGATCAGCCCCAACAGCATCGGTTTTGGGGGGAGGAATGGCATCGTGCACTTCCTCTTCCAGCGGCGTAAAGACCCTGCGATGACGTACCTCTCTACGCACAAAGCTGATGGCTACATTCAAAACAATGCGGTACATCCACGTCGTGAAGGTGCGCGAAGCGTCAAATTTTGGCCACGCTTTCCAAAGCTGGGCCGCAATCTCCTGTGCCAAGTCCTCCCGATCTTCTGGTCGCCAGCAATAAGTATTGACTATCTTGAAGACAATGCCTCGATGTTCATGAAGCAGGATTTCGAACTCTCCGGGAGTCTTGTCGATCAATTCTTTCCTCCTGCTCACCGATACCTATGCAAGCTCGTTTCTGTAACTCGTCTGATACATGGTTCGTCGCACGGTCGAAAATGTCACACGGGACTTGCTTTTGATTTTCTTACGGTCCATCGTCCCATGGTGAGATGGCGGGCAGGAACCCGGCGAACGATCTCATTCGATGGCTAGCTCAATGAACAGCCTTAACCGTTCATAAGGATGGTCCCCCCCCCGCGCCTAGCGCAGGCCTTTGACGAATTACTGACGTAACTTGATCCGCTCCTGCCCTGCCGTCGAACATGATGGTCTGACAACAATCCCATACGGGTTCGCGTGTCATTAACCTCATGTCCGTTGTCGAGTCCCATGGAGCTATCCGCCTTTCCGACGTGGTATCAGCACTCTCGCTTGCCCTGGACCTGACGGAGGGGCAACCCATGGGGCACTCCATCCGCAGTTGCATTCTCGGTATGCGTCTCGCGGAGGAGTTGCAACTTAGCAGGCAGGACCGCCTCGATCTCTACTACGCCCTGCTGCTGAAAGATTCGGGCTGCAGCAGCAATGCGGCACGCCTGCACCAGATTATGGGTGCCGATGAAATCCAGGCGAAGAGCGAAATAAAGTTCGAGGACTGGACCAAGGTCTCTTTTTCGGGTCTGCGCTATCTGAATCGAAATGTTCTCCCTGGCGCTCCATTTTGGCGGCGAGCGATAAGAATGGCCAGGATCGGTGTCCAACAAAACCGCAACAACGCCGCGCTGATCGGCGCCCGATGCGAGCGGGGTGCGGAAATTGCCCGAAAGATGGGCCTAAGTGAAAATGTTGCGCAGGCGATCCGCGCTTTAGATGAACACTGGGATGGAAATGGCTATTCAGAAGGCCGCAGAGGCAAAGATGTTCCCCTGCTGGCGCGGATCATGAATGTCAGTCAGACGCTGGACGTTTTTTCGTTTCGCTCCAGCCCGGCCGCTGCAATCAAGGTTGTGTCCGAACGGAGTGGAACCTGGTTCGATCCTGAAATAGCGAGGGTAGCCCGGTTTTTAGAAAACGAGCACGCTTTATGGGACCAACTCAAAGCGGCAAGCGCGCGCGATTTCGTCCTGCAGATGGAGCCTGGCACGGCAATCCCCGCCTCTCCTGAACGAATCGACAGCTTGTGCGAAGCGTTCGCTCAAGTGATCGACGCCAAGTCTTCATACACATTTCGTCATTCCGTTGGAGTTACCGAAACGGCGGTTGAGATCGCGGAGGGACTGGCGCTGGCACCAGCGGTAATCACCATGGTGCGACGTGCAGCATTGTTGCACGACATAGGAAAACTGAGTGTGTCCAACGCGATTCTTGAGAAGGCTGGCAAGCTGACCGAACCGGAATGGGAAATCATGAAGAAGCATCCCGTCTATACGCGGAACATCCTAGAGAAGATAACCGGTTTTGAGAACATCGCTTTCGTTGCCGGCGCCCACCATGAACGCCTTGACGGCCAAGGGTATCCCAACCGGCTGACCGCTGCTGAAATGACTCTTCCTGCGCGGATCGTCGCTGTCGCTGACGTGTTCCAGGCGCTCTCGGAAAAGCGCCCGTATCGCGACGCACTCACATTGGAAGTCGTTTTGAGAATTATCGAGAAAGATATTCCTCATCGTCTTGACGCAGACTGTGTTGCTGTTCTGAAAAAGAAGAAGAGCCAACTCCGCGAACATGAGCACAGCAAGGTGCAGTCAGCCGGGGGCTGACGTGAGCACCCCATAGTTGGTGAAATTGCCTGTTTACAACAACAATCTGACACACCTTCTTGTGAAGGTGAACGCCGTAACTAGAAGTTAGAGCAACAGTTCGTTTTTCCGCGTTTGCTTTTGTTATACGCTTAAGGCCTTTGACCTCTAGCCAAGCAGCCCATGCCGCGTTCTGATCACTTCTAGTCGGAGGCATTCTCGGCATTTCAGCGCATCGGGCTTCATAGTAGTGGTCCGTTACGTCAGCGGGTTCTGCGGCATCGAACCGTTTGGTGTGCCAGGGATGATGTCACCCAGTAGGCGTTTGATGTAGCACATCTCATGGATAGGTCTGCCATTCTCGGAATACCTTTCGATGGTAAGGTCGAGAGGCTGATCGCAGAGAAAACAAATGGTTGGGTGCCCGTCACTCATGTTTGCCCCGATACAAAGCAACCGTCCTTCGCTTGCCCATCGCGTCATGTCTTGAACGAAACAATTCTGAATCCACTCTGCATCATTCTGGCAAGGGACGCCGCTGTTTCGTCACTCATGCTGGGTGCGATTTTCTTCAAATAACAACGCTCGTGGATCGGTTTGCCGTCATCATCTACAAGACGATAAAATCTCGGGTTCGCGGATAGTTGTTGAAAAAACGCAATTACACTAACACTCATCGATTCGGTTAGTCGGGAACCTTGCAGGAGGTATTGGCGGAAGATTTCGGGGCAGATTGAGTGATACAGTTTCACTATGAAATTCAACCGATCCGTGGCGCCCTGTGCGGTGATACCGGTGCTAATTTACCCCGATCCCGGTGCTGCCGCCGATTGGCTGGGACAGGCTTTCGGCTTCACGATCCGCCTCCGCATCGCCAATCATCGTATCCAAATGAAAGTCGGCGAGGGCTGTATAACTATCGCCGAAGGAAATATGTCACCCAACAATTCGCAGATCGTTCAGGTTCGTATCGAAGATGCCAACGGTCACTGCGAACGCGCGCGGCACAACGGAGCCATCGTCCTCACCGAACCCCAAGACCAACCCTATGGCGAGCGCCAATACAACGCTCAGGACTTTTACGGCCATTGCTGGAACTTTACCGAAACCATCAGGGATGTCGCTCCCGAAGAGTGGAGTGACGGTACGATTCATCTCGAATGTCCTTGACACTGGTGAGCCAGGGTGGAAGTTGGTGAAAAATCGCAATTTTACCAACAATGGTTAATTATCTATTTGCAAGGAACCAGGCATGACCCGGGGGACTGTCGGCGGTTCGGTTCTCTCTAGGAGAGATAAACACCCGCCGGCGAAGCTCTGATGAATTCTCTAGACGGCTGAAGCCGGTTTCACTGAGAGCCTTATCGGCGCGGGTGAAACTCTTGCCCTTCCCGGATCGTCCTGGGAATAATTTCCAGGCGGCTCGCTTTACCGCTGGACAGGATCCATTTCCGACGGGAGCCGGAAATCCACGGTGACGAAGGTTTGTGCCTCAACTGCCTGACCGTTCAGCAAGTAGGGCTTGTAGCGCCACTGCTTTACGGCATCACAGGCAGCTTTTCCCAAAAGCAAGGACCCGCGGACTAACTTCAAATCTCGGATTGCGCCGTCCGTGCCAATCCACGCTTGCAGCACCACCGGACCTTGTAGTCGCGCTTGCACCGCTTGTATGGGATACGAAGGCATCACTTTTTCCAAAAGCAGTTTGTCCGCTAAGTCCTGCGTAAGGTTGACCGGCTGGAGCATGCCCGAGAATCTTGTTGGCATGGACATCCCCGCGACCGCATTCTCCGCGCCGTGTTCCAGCGCCGGCGACTTCAGACTGTCAGGGACTCTGAGTCGACGCGAAGCCGGGGCGGGTTGATTGCCGGCGGGTTCGGATTGCGCATCGTAGGAGGCTTGCATCACTTCTGCACTGTTGGTCCCAGCTGTTACGTCACGATGTGCGGGAGTGATGCGAATTTTCGTGATGCGGCCGTTTCGGGGAGAGCTCGAGGGATTGTAGTCCGCTGCAACTTCATCGCCTGCATTGTCATCATCGGCGTCGTCATCCGCTGGTTTGTGGATCCACTTGCTGGCCCGTTGCACCGCGTGATCGTAGGTCTTGACCAGCGCCAGGGCCACCGGATTCTGGCCCGTGGGCTGGCTGAAAGCATACCCCGCGGCCAAAAATGTTACAGATGCCGCAGCGATCAGCACGATCCGGCTGATGTCATGGGGCTTTCTGGCGGGGCGAACTTTGCGAGCGGAACGGAATAAGCCTTGAATGCTCGATTGACTGAAAAGTCCAAGTTCAACATCGCCGTGGGAATCGTTTCCCGCAGCTTCGTAATTTGCAACCGGGGAGGGACTGGACGATTCGGCCGGGCTTGATTTCGCTGTACCTTTGGTCGTCGGCGCTGGCCATGCCCGGTTCTCTTCCGGCACGACTTCTGCATAAACAGGGGCAGAAGCTTCGGCCCGAGCCAGCCATGTCCTCATGCCGGCTAGAAATTCGTCGCAGGTAAGCAGGCTGTATTTGATTTCGTCCGACAGCACCGGCTTGCGGAGGACCACATTCACTCCGAAAACCGCGGCGGGGAAGTTCGCATCGTCGTTGAGGATGGCAACGGTCACGGCATTCTGATTTGACTTCAGTTCTTGCGCAGTTTTGAGCAGGAAGCTGGCTTCCGCACCTTCGTCCCAATCGACGGCGATGACGTCAAAGCTGTGACTGGTGAGCTTTTCAACCGCTGAAAAGATCTCCGGGCAATGTTCGACGTGGAGTTCGAGCTCGATCAGAGCTTGTCGAAGTTGACGCGACGTCTCCTCGTTGGAGGAGAATAAGAGGGAGCGTGGCGACATGCCATTAAGACTATTTTGCTGCCTCTCTTGCGACAAGGTTACGAACTGCCCGAACGATTTGTGGCGGAAGGCCACGTAACTTACAGTCGATTACCTGTCCATTAGGACATGGTAAAAGGCGCGGCGACGCGTAAGATGCCAGCAGCTTCGGGACAACGTCATTCTTTTCTCGCTGGCTTTGGCGACATCGATTTGCTTGAGTTTGGTTTTGGTTTGTGCTAAAAGCTTCCAACTAAACGGATTAGAAGAGAATACGATTTCTGCTCGTTCGGACTTGGCGAAGAGCGGGAATTGCGCGGAGAATCCGGATCTGTGCGTCCGCGGTCGAGTACTCTCTCGAATGTTGCAGTTTGAAGGAGCCTTGCCTGATGAAGGTAGCCAGCAGCAAAGCCATGCACTGTTATGTAGTGGCGTTTTTGCTTTTGACGACAAGCAGTCTGCTTGCACAAGCGGCGCCAGTGTATCTGGATCCTTCGCAACCCGTCGATGTTCGCGTTGATGATCTGGTATCGAGGATGACGCTGGAAGAAAAGGCGTCGCAACTGGTGAACCAGGCGCGGGCGATTCCGCGGCTGCAGGTCCCTACCTACGACTGGTGGAGTGAGGCGCTGCATGGAGTTGCCAACGCCGGGACGGCGACCGTATTTCCCGAACCCATAGGACTCGCGGCAACGTTTGATGTTCCCTTAATCCATAACATGGCGATCGTGATCGGCACCGAAGCCCGCGCCAAACATTACCAGGCCGTACGCGCGGGCCGCCGCGACATTATGGAGGGTCTGGATTTCTGGTCGCCCAACATCAATATCTTTCGCGACCCGCGCTGGGGACGCGGCCAGGAAACTTACGGCGAAGATCCCTTCCTCACCGGAAGAATGGGTGTTGCGTTCGTGACGGGACTGCAGGGCGACGATCCAAAATATTACCGGGTGATCTCAACTCCCAAACACTTTGCGGTACATAGCGGCCCCGAGCCCAGCCGTCACAACATGAACGTGCAAGTATCCAAACACGACATGGAAGACACCTATCTCCCGGCGTTCCGCGCCGCAGTAACCGAAGGCAGAGCAGAGTCCGTGATGTGCGCTTACAACCGCGTCAACGACCAGCCCGCCTGCGCCAACAATTTTCTGCTGCAAGACCAATTGCGCGGGGCATGGAAATTTAACGGATACGTGGTCTCCGATTGCGATGCAATTTATGACGTGTTCCACGGCCACGCTTTCACGAAAAGTCTGGCCGAAGCCGCTGCTGTCTCGCTAAAAGCCGGTATGGACAACGAGTGCGCCGATTTTTTCACCAAAGCCACCGACAACTCTGATTACGTGAAATACATTGACGCCGTACATCAAGGCTTGCTGACTGAAAAAGATCTCGATCTTTCGCTCAAGCGCTTATTCACCGCGCGCATGAAGCTGGGAATGTTCGATCCTCCCGAGTCCGTTCCATACGCGCAGATCCCAGAAACTGAGATTGACAGCGCTCCCCATCGCGAACTTGCGCTGCAAGCCGCGCGTGAGTCCATCGTGCTGTTAAAGAACGACGGGACGCTGCCACTCGAGGCCGGCGTCAAGAAGATCGCCGTCATTGGACCACTTGCGGAATCCGTGCTGGTGTTGCATGGCAACTACGCAGGCACTGCTTCTCACGCGACGACCGCCCTGGACGGCATTCGCAAACAGTTCCCGTCCGCGGAAATAATCTATGCGGCGGGCACGGATTTCTTGCAAAAGCCCGACTTGATCCCCGCTTCGGTCCTCTCCACCCGTGATGGCAAGCCCGGGCTGAAAGGAGAATATTTCGCAAATACTGAATTCGAGGGCGCGCCTTCGGTAGTTCGTGTAGATGAGGATGTCAACGTGCAGCCCTGGCACCGCGAGCCATCGATCCTGACGTTGCCTCCGGGCATGGAAAAGTATTCGGTACGCTGGACGGGATTCCTGAAACCGAGCAAAAGCGGCTCGTATCAGATCGGGTTGATAGGCGCAAATAACCGGCTTTGGTTAGACGGCAAACTGGTGGCCGATGACATGGTACCGCACGATGAGAAGCCGACCATGACCACGGTTCAACTGCAAAAAGGACATCGCTATTCGTTGAAGCTCGATTTAGGACAAGGCGGCCGGGGTACAAAGTTAGTGTGGTTGCCGATCGATCCCGATCCGGCAGGAAAGGCGCTTGCTGCTGCCAAAAGTGCGGACGTTGTGGTCGCAGTCGTCGGCATCACTTCGCAACTCGAGGGCGAAGAGATGAAGGTCGAGGTCGATGGCTTTAAGGGCGGCGACCGCACCAGCCTCGATTTGCCCAAGCCTGAAGAAGATTTGCTGCAATCGTTAAAGGCAACCGGCAAGCCGCTGGTGGTTGTCCTGATGAACGGCAGCGCGCTTTCGGTCAATTGGGCAAACGAACACGCCAACGCCATTCTAGATGCCTGGTATTCCGGCGAAGAAGGTGGGACGGCCATCGCCCAAACCTTGGCCGGCACGAACAATCCAGCCGGCCGATTGCCGGTAACTTTCTACACCGGCGTGGAGCAGTTGCCGCCGTTTGAAGATTACGCAATGAAGGGCCGCACCTATCGCTACTTTGAGGGCAAGCCTCTTTATCCATTCGGTTACGGCCTGAGCTATTCGAAGTTTAGTTACAGCAATTTAAAGCTCTCCGCCAACAATTTAAACGCTGGCGATCCGCTCACGGTGGACGCGGATGTAAAGAACGAAAGCGGGCGAGCCGGCGACGAAGTCGCGGAACTCTATTTGACGTTCCCGAAATCTCCAAGTTCGCCGATCCATGCTCTTCGCGGCATCTCTCGGGTGCAGGTGGGGCCGGGTGAAACGCAACATGTTCACTTCACATTAGATCCTCGTGATTTGAGCGCCGTAGATGAAGCCGGAGACCGAATGATCACAGCCGGAACCTACCAAATCAGCGTTGGAGGCGGCCAACCGGGGAGCGACGCCCCCCGGGCAGAGGCGGCTTTTGAAATCAGCGGCGAGCAAAAGCTGCCTGAATAATCGGCCCTCCCCCAAAACCGAGGCGCCTGGAACTTCTGGCTTCCAGTGCGGCGTTCGCACCTGTATAGTATTCCAGCGGACGGGTTTTACTACGTCGGAATTGCTGAGTTGAGAGTCCCGGCCTGACAGTAAACGGTCGAGACGTCTGTCTGAGTCATAGACAGTTATCAGCACAGCGCGATTTTCCGGCAATGTATTGAATGGGGAGCTGTCATGCGCCATTGCCGCACTTCTCTTGCGGGCAAGCTTTGCCTGCCCAGCCTTTTTGTAGCGGGACTTCTGTGCTTGTGTTCTCCGGCCCACGCCGGTAGCGAAGTCTCTGCGATTTCTTCCACAACCGCTGTACCGGATACGAAACCTCCCGCCGTCGCCGCTCCGGCTGCGCTGCCATCCACGGACGTTCCTATCGCTGGCCCCTTGCGATCATTCCTGCGCATGGCCGGCGTCAGCCAGAAAATCTCACTCGACGAAGTTTTGCCGCTGGTCTCCCGCAACGTATTCACCCTGGGCTATCGCAACGGCCGGCCGACGGAATTTCTCATCCTGCTGGAACGATATGTAACTCAAGCCAAGGAACTGACTGCGCTGGCCGGCGCCGACGGGGTGATTCGCGTCACCAACTGCGACGAGGCTGCGCCGTTGCTTCACGTCCTTGGATATCGGCTACGGCAGGAGTGCGGCCAGAGCGGCGCTTCCCTGATTACCTCCGATTCGGAAAGGGCCTTTCTTACTATTGATTCGGGGTTCCCGCTGCCGCAACTCGAAGAGGCCCTGCAGAGAGATGGCCGGTTTACCTACGCGTTCCCTACGTCTCACGTCCCTATCTTGTTCTCGGAAAGCGATTGGACAGGCGCAATCCCTGAAAATAATAAAGGGCCGCGGGATTTAGTGAATGCGTTGCTGCTCGATTCGTCTTTGTCGCGTCTCTATTTCGCGCTATCTCGTACTGACCCCGAAACGCGAGTAGCCCTGCAACAATCTTTTGGTCTAAAGAAACTGCTCCCCTTCGCGCCGGTCCTCAACTTTTATGGAAATCAAATCTGCATTCGCTCTGGACATGTGATCGTGCCCGGCGGCGAGGCTGGCGAAGCCGTCTGGAAAAACCTGGTGGGAGCGAGCCCGGACTCGCCGGCGGATTTTGTCGCCCGCTTGCTCGCCAAAGACAAAGGCTGGCTGACCGCCTACTTCGACGCTCTCTCCCGAATCAGCCAAACTCAGCAAGCCCATTTTATCCAGGGCGACCGGCTAAAGCGTTTCTATGAGGCGTTCCGTCCGCGTGAAAACGCCGACGCCGCCAGCCATACGTTTCGACCGGCTCCGGCGCTCCTGCTCTTGCTGACCCGCCTCCAATGGGACGCTTCCGGCGAACCCTACATCCCCGGTGACCTGGATGCATGGAAAGAAATCCTTCATCAGAAAACCAATTTCAAAATTGTGCACGACTGGGGCAACCGCTCGAAAGGTTGGGACCACCCTCAGCAATTGGCGGAAGCGATGTTTGCCTTCTCGCGAATGTCAACCGATGCCGGACCTCTGCAAGCTTATTTGATGTTGGGCGAACTCGACCGCAGACGATCTCCGGAAAAACGTCTTTCTTCAAAAACCGTTGTCCTTTTGGCGCAAAAATATAGTCAGTTCAGCGACTGGTATTTGGTATTTTCCGAATTTCCCGAGTTGAGCGAGGCTTCCATCACACGCTTTCTGGAGGTCGCCGAAGCCGTCGATAAGATTCCCAGCCACACGCTGCGCGGAAACGCGATGGGAATTTTTCAGGCCAACATCGGTCTGTGGCAGGTCCTTGCGCGCCAGGGTCAGATCCCCGCCAATGAGCTCGATAGTTCCTGGCAAAAAGTCGTTTCGCCATTTGCCAAAATCTCGTCATCCGCGCAACTCTTCGACGCGGGCCGCATTTCCCTGGGCAGTTGGCTGCAAGCGGCAACCGGCAGGCCCACCGCGTCGCAGGACGAAATTGTCGACCTTTTGGCCGGCCCTGGCCAGGAGAGTGCAGAGGGCCAGCATATGCATCTGGAACTGGCCAACGGAATTCGGTCCGTGCTCGACGGACAGCGACTGGTTTCAGTTGACACCTTATTGGCTCTGGCTGATGGCCTGCACGAAATGGCCAGGGGAAAGAAGGCAGGCGATCACTTGCTTCCGCTCGCCGGCGAGCTTCGGGAATTTGAAATGCCGCGTCCCATTTTTACCGGCA
Organism: uncultured Acidobacteriaceae bacterium; assembly: GCA_963794195.1. GTDB lineage: Bacteria > Acidobacteriota > Terriglobia > Terriglobales > Acidobacteriaceae > DATBAX01. Next base: position 286,943 of record CAWCCU010000002.1, on the reverse strand, counting down.
GTGAACGAACGCAATGGGCGGCAGGTATTTACAACAATCATCACACCGACGTCCAAATGCGGACTGACCTTGCCAAGATAATCAAGAGCGGCGGCTCTCCGGCGGAACTCGAAGAAGCCCGCGGTCAGCTTTCCACATTCTTGCGGGACACGCTGGTGGGCTTGAACTATGCCTACTACGAACCGCCAGGCGCTCAGATCCTTCACACCAATCCTCTTTTCGTTCGCTCCCATGACTTCGCGGGAGAAACTATTATGGGCGTCGAACGGCTTTGGCAATCTTCGCAGTTGTTCGGCGAAGGCTCCCCTGCGGGCGGAGGCGCCCATCTGGTCGGTTCTCTCGCCGACTTGCCGTACGTTTTGGCGGAAGTCGAACAGGACTTCATTGTCCCGCAAAATGTCCAGGCCCTGATTTGGAGAGAGTTGGTTCCGGGCCTTTTGAACAGTGCCACTTTGCCGCGTTGGTGGACGGTGAGCCGGAACGAACTTCACGCCGTCACTCTATACCAGCGAGCTGGAGAGGAGCTGTTGACGGCGGCCGCCGGAAATGAAGAATTGCGGACCAAAGTGATGAATATTCTTTCCGACCGCATGGCCCCGCAACGATCGGCGCAAGCCTTGCAGCTTCTGCGGAGCGGACGACTGGCGGAAATGTCTCCGGCCATTACTCCCGCAGACACCTTCTATCTGGCCGCGGCATTCCGCCGAAGATTTCCCGGCGAGAGCGGCCCGCTTGGGGCCGTCGGTCAGGAACTCGAAACGCTTGTAAGTCAGCATCCCTCGGAAGCCAGCGCGGAACGGCTGTCGCAGGATTTCGGCGTCCCTCATCCCATCCTTACTCAGAGTTACGCACTCGAGTTACTGAACGTAAAACCATTTCCAGCCTTCGAAGGTCAGTCCAATCGCCTGCTGGCCGAGACTTGGGACTCCAGCAACCTTTATTGGGCGCGCCTGGCGGACGAAAAGGGTTATTCGCCGGTGATGCTGCATCGTCTGGTGCCCGAACTCACTCGACGCATGGTGGAAAAAGTTTTTGCCAGCGACTTTGAAGACTGGCCGGCGCTGCTTCGTGCCATGCAGGAAACCGGAGATGAATTCCGTCAGGGAAAAATTGTTCTTACCCCGGTCGCATCTCTTGCTTCCGGACAGTAACGGCGCCGTGAAACATTTGGTTTGGATTCAGCCCGAAGGGGCGGTATGTGAAAGCCCGGCGCGGAAGTGCCGGGGAGAATGAGAAAGCGACAGCGCCTTAGCGCCTGGGGTCTCACCTTCATGATCAAACAATATTTTCTATTCCTCTGGATCTTTCTGGGTGTACTCTCAGGCGCGGTCGCGCAGGAGAACGAATCGCACATTCACGTTCTCGTCAATCTGGTGCAACTGAACGTCGCTGTGACCGACAATAAGGGCGACTACATCACGGGTTTGCGCCCCCAGGATTTTGTCATCACTGAAGACAAGATTCAGCAAAAGATCGCCACCTTCGGCGAAGGCAATGAGCCCACGCGCAGGCTGGTGGATTCGCCATCATCGGACGGCAAACCCGGAACTCAGAGTGCTGGGCAACTGGATGATTCAGCGGTGTCAGTTTCTCCCGGCGACTCATCCACCACGCTGGGTTCGCTGGTGGCCGGCGCGAATGTTTTCATTTTGTTCGATACCAGCAACTACATGTATCGCGGCTTCGTCTTTGCCCAGGATGCCATCTCTGATTTTGTGCGCTCCCTGGAAACCGCCAACAAGATTGCCTTCTACTCTTATAGCCGGGACCTTTCCCGCGCCGCTCCCCTCACCGCCGACCGGTCGCAGGTCTTGCGCGGGGTGCGCACAACGGTCGCCGGAGACGAAGCCGCGCTCTACAACTGCTTGCTGTTGACGGTGAAGGACGCCGCCAAATATACGGGAAGAAAAGTGATCGTGGTATTTTCCAATGGTCCCGACAACGCCAGCATGGTGCCTCCGGAAGATGTGGCCCAGTTGGCGCAATCCACGGGAACATCGATCTACATGATCAGCACCCGCCAGGCCCAGATCGAACCGGTATCGACCGTCGTCTTCGAGCGCATGACTAAGGCAACCGGTGGCAAAGCATATTTTGCGAGCAACTGGAGAGATGAGAAGAAAGCCTTTGCCTCAATCCGCGACGATCTCGCGCATCTGTATTCGCTGAGCTATTATCCGCAGCCAAATCCCAATCATGGATGGCGCGCCATCACCGTGAAACTGTCGAGCGAGCGAGCCAAGAAATATCACATACGAACCCGGGATGGTTATCTGCTCGAACCCGGCCAATTCTCTCCACGCGATGCGCCGAGTACTCTGACAGATTCTGGCCCGGCACAATGATAGTCGCTCGCCGCTACTCGCGGTACGAGTCGACTTAAGGCCAAAGCGCTTTCCGCGGCGTGCCTTCGTGTCCCAGCCCTGGATAACTCTTACTCCCGCCGATCAATTATTTGTCATGGAAGGTGCCCGACAGCATTTAAACTGAGCTTAAGCCACATGAGTATTGGGCGGACAATTCGTAGAGTGTTCGCTCTGACCATTCTGACTACGAGCGTGATCGTCCCTCCGGTGCTCGACGCAAGGTCTGGAGACGCGTCCGCGGCCACTGCAAGCGCAACACTCTCCGCCGACCAGGTAGTCGATAACCTTGTGCGCCGAAACCAGGAACGCGCGCAGGCCCTGCTGCACTCCGAAGCCACGCGCGTCTACCGTCTTGTCTATCACGGATTCCCCGGAGATCGCGAAGCAGAAATGACGGTGCAGGCAATCTACGATAGTCCCGCGACGAAAGAGTTCAAAGTAATCTCCCAGAGCGGATCAAAATTAATTCAGGAACGTGTCTTCAAAAAACTGCTGGAAAGCGAGAAGGAGGCCGCGCAACCCGCTATCAGTGCGCGCTCTCAATTGAATCATGAGAACTACGACTTTGAGTTAATGGGATACGAGCCCTCCGAACATGGCGGACAATACGTGTTGCGAGTCACACCAAAATCCAAAACCAAATATGTTTATGGCGGCAAAGTGTGGGTAGACGGAAGCGACTTCGCGGTCACTCGCATCGAAGCGGAACCGGCGCAGAACCCGTCGTTCTGGACCAAGAAAAGCGAAATCCATCACGAATACAGGAAAATTCAGGCCTTCTGGTTGCCCGTCCGCAATGAATCCGTAAGTTATATTCGTCTCGGCGGGCGGGCCACTCTTACCATCGAATACAAAGACTATCGCGTCACCGATGCCCGCCAACCCATCAAATCGCAGGCCGCCTCATCATCGGGCGAGAACAGCCATTAATCGACGCTCTCTAGAACGTTAACCTCGCTCCCAACTGCCCAATCCGTGGAGTAGCACCGCGAAATGTTCCAGTCGTCGTTACCTGACCGAAGTTTACGCTATCAATATTGGTCGTATTGTTTCCGAAGGTTGGCTGCGCAAACTCCGGATGATTGAGTGCATTGAAATATTCCATGCGGAGTTCCAGCTTGACTCGTTCAGTAATGGACGTGGTCTTGGCAATCGCGATATCAAGATTCGTCAGGCCGGGCCCGCGCAGAGAATTGCGGTGCAAACCATAAGTCCGGTCAGCCGGATTGTCCACCGGATCCAGCTGGGGAAAACAGGCATTGGGAATGCCCCCGTCATAATAATCCGTGTTCTCCAGCGGTACATTCGAAAAGCTATTGGGATTGAAAATAAAGTGGCCAGTCACCGGAGTCATCGTTTTGTCGCAGACATATTCGTGAGGGTGACCGGGGACCTGCACTGAGTTATAGGTGATCTCATTAATCGTACGAACCTGTTTGGGATCGTATGTTTGTAGGGGCCCGACCACGGCGGCTTTCGTAAGATAAGGATCGCCCGCCCCCGACGAACCTGGGTTGAGCGGGTCAACAGTATCGGGCAACTGCGCTGAAATGTCGTAGGGAAAGCCGGTCCGCCAGGTAAGGATCGGATAAAGACTCCAGCCTTGCGTCAGCCGTTTTGGACCGGCGGCCCACAGCCGATCGAAAGGCAAGTCCCACCCTCCACTTAAACTGATTCGGTGCCGGACGTCACTATCGCCTGAGGCGTACAAAAGACTGGGATCGTACACGGGTACCGTGAAGCTGCGCTGCTGAAACCCGGACGCATTGTCGAGATTGTGGGCATAGGTGTACGCAAAAGTGAAATAAACCGTGCCAATCGGCGAAGCCTTGGGCTGCCGGGTCAGGCTGGCTTCCAGAGCGTTGTAATTGGCGTTGGAAACATTCTGGAATTCAGGAAGTTGTCCAAAACATCCCGTGTCGGCGAATTGCGCCGGACAACTGCTGTCCAGCACCCGGCTGGTAGTTCCCAGAATCATGGGATTAATGTCTTTCAGTGACGTCATCCCATGCGCCGAAGTTCCTACATAATTGGTCTCCAGCACAGTGTCCGCAGTCAAGTTGCGTTGCAGGCTAAGGTTGTATTGGTAAACGTATGGAGTTCGCAGGTGAGGATCAACCAAATAGACGAATCCTGTGCTATTGACCGGTAGAAACGGCGTGAAATCGACATCGGCAGCAGGCGGTTGTGATGGAAACGTGTTGGTAACTCCGGCCTTCCCGAACGGATCTTCCAGAGTTCCAATTGGGCCATTCTGGTGGGCCGGAACACTATCAAAATAAAATCCCGCATTGCTCACAAACGGAGGCTGGCCGTTGAACTGAAGGTTATCTTCCCCTTTCAAAATATCGTAAAAAATTCCGATGCCCCCGCGAATACTGGTTTTCGCGCTTCCCGTTGGATCCAGGGCAAATCCGAATCGCGGCGCAAAATTTTTCTTGTCCGGAAAGTTCGTCCCCAAGGGAACGCCGGGATCGCCGGGGAACACCAAGCCCGGCGGCGCATTTATAAATCGCTGCGATTGTTCGCCGGGAATCACCGAGAAGGTCCGCCCCTCGGTATCGAGCTTGGGCGTGTTGTACTCGTAGCGAAGCCCCAGCGTCAGCACCAGTCTTTTGTTGGCGTGCCACTCATCCTGGCCAAAAATGTAGGTGCTCTTGCTGCGAATATTGGAAGGCGCCAGCGCACCCTGGAAATAACCGTCCGCGGCGCCGATCAGAAAATCTGCATACGCGTTTCCCGTTGCCACATCGTCGCCGCTATAAAAATCGAATTCGCCATTGGTGTAATAGTCGTAAACCAGATTCTCCTGATAAGGAGAGAAGCCGCCGCCGAACCTCCAGTTATGTTTTCCCCGGGTCCACGAAACCGCATCAGTCCAGGAGAACGTGTTTTCCACGTAGCGTGTCGGCCCATTTTCGCTGGGCCCCAGATAAAGTCCGGTATCGAAATAAAGATTGGTTGGCCCGGTCGTTACGTCCGGCGTGATTCCGATGCCCAAAGACGCGCCGCTCGGCAAATGGTTGATGGGAAGATCGCCCTGATAATTGCTGCGGTGAGTAACAAAATGGAATTCGTTGACCAGTGTCGGTGAAAAGATCCGCGTGTACTCGATGTTCGTGAAGTAATAATTCGCCGCGGTACGGCTGGGAAATCCCGGTACACTTGCGAATGGGAAGGGATTCACCGAATTGGTGCGGTTCAAGCCGATGGTAGCGGACAGCTTGTCTTTGGCGGTGAGATTCAGATCAAATTTTGAGGTCAATTCGTCGGCGTCGCTTATGGTATCCAGCGTGGTGGAAAGTGAGCCGTCGCTGGTGCTCGGGATCAGTCCTGCCGCGATGTAATTTTTGGCCACGGCATCGAACTTGGTGGGATCGATCTTTCCCATGGCTGCGTCCGCGGGCGAATCCGCAAAATAGGGATGCTGCATCAGAAACTGCGCTACGCCCTGGTCCGGAGCGCCTCCATCGGCGGTCGAAAAATCTCCGCCTAATTCTGCCGTCGTAAAAACCGGAGCGGCGATATCCGGGGTGGCGGAAACCTGCCGTTGTCCCTGATAGGCCAGAAAGAAAAACAATTTGTCCTTAACGATTGGGCCGCCCAGCGTGGCTCCATACTGGTTTCGCTTGAGGTCAAGCCGCGGTACACCCGCCGGAATGTTGAAGTAGTCATTCGCATCCAGCGCCCGGTTTCGGAAGAACTCAAATAAGCTGCCGTGAATATCGTTGCTTCCTGACTTGGTCACTACGCTGATAATGCCACCACCGTTGCGGCCGTACTCGGCAGTGTAGTTGCTGGTCAGCAGCCGGAATTCGGCAACGGCATCGGGATTGGGATCGAGCAGATTACTGTTGTCCAGCAGGTCGTTATTCAATCCTCCATCCAACAAGAATGTCACTGAGTCAGAGCGCCCGCCGGCGATGCTGTAATTTCCGGCGCCTTCGTTATCGTCATTGCTCTCAGTCACTCCCGGCTGAAGCAAAGCCAGGTCCAGCATGTCGCGGCCGTTCAGCGGCATATTGGTCAACACTCGTCCAGTAACCGACTGTCCCAAGGTTGCGTTTACCGTCTCGACTGGCGCGGCTTCGGCGCCCACATCGACAGTCTGGTTCGTCGATCCCACTTCCAGCTTGATGTCGATACGCAAGGCCTGATTGATCTGGAGTTTCTGCTCGGCAGTCATCACCGTCCGAAAACCCGTGTGCTCGGCCGAGACCTTATAAGTTCCAATAGGAAGCGCCAGTAGCTGGAAATATCCCGCTTTGTCCGTGGCTGCGTTCCGCGTGTCCTGAGTCGCGGTATTGGTCACCGTCACGTGGACGTCCGGAACCACCGCTCCTTGCGGATCGTAGACGGTACCAAAAATTCTTCCCGCAGCATCCTGCGCCGCAGAGACCGTCGCCAGCACCATCGCCAGCAAAAACAAGAGGACAATTCTCGAAATCTTCATAGGGATCCCCGCATCTTTGTCACCAGGAAAAGCTTGCACTGGACGTTTCCTTGAAACGTGAACCTCTGTGGCCAGAAAACTTCCCGGCGCAAGGAGGACAACATTAAACAGAAAGGCTGAGGGTTTTGAAACCTAATTTACAAATCTTTGCGTCGGAACACCGGCGATTGTGGCCGCCGGTCACGCTCGGGCACGGCGCTGGCAGACCCACCTTCTGGACTACCTGTTAATCATAAAGCTGGACATTCCATCGAAGAATTTTCGCAGCACCTGCTCCGCCTCTTCTGGCAGCGCAGCTTCTCCAAACGCGTTATTCATCAATTGCATCCATCGATCTCGGGCAGCTTGATCGATCGCGAACGGAGCATGACGAGCGCGCAGCCGGGGATGACCCCGTTGCTCAATGTAAGTCTGCGGCCCGCCGAATCGATAGGTCAGGAAATCTCGAAGCCGCTCCTCGGCTCCTTGAAGATCATGCGACGGATACATAGGGCCTAGAATGTCGTCTTGCGGAACTTGTCGATAGAAGGCGCCCACCAGCCGCGTGAAACCTTCCCCGCCAATCACGGAATAAACTTCGACCTCCTGCATGCCTTCGCTCTCCTTGCCGGACCCTGTGAAAATTCTTTCCCGGAAACAATATCAGGCCGGACGCGTTTCCTATTTCTTGTGTTTCGCCGGTTTGGTTGCGAAGTAGCCGCGCCGCGCCTGCACCTTCAAGCCCTCCTGATCCACCTTGATTTGCAAACGATGAAACGTTCCATCCGGTTTTGCATCCTTGGGTGAAACGTACAACAGGTAAAGATACTCAGGCGCCGAAATCAGGCGTTTGAATCCCGTCTGCAGGTCGTTGCTGTTATGAAAATACGTTCCGCCGGTTGCGTATGCCAGGCTTGCCATCACGTTCTCATTGAGTTCAGCGGAGCTGCGATGGTAATCGGATTTTAGCTGCACCGCGTGGGCCGAACCGTCGATGGTGTCGCCGGCCTCGACATTCGTTGTGTACAGGCCGCGTGCATCGAGCGCACTGATGATCACATTCGACTGCGCGGCCAGATCCATTATTTGCGACTCCGCGCTCAACGCCTCGGTGCTCACCGTAAGAAATCCAGGCGATACCAGGATTAAGACATGTTGTCCCGGCAACGGCGCCATCCGTTTGACGCACTCTTTCACCGTAGAGAGCGCTACTCGGACGTCCTGATCGCCGGTTGCCAGAACTTCCATGGCAGTCGATTCCGCCAACTTGGCGGCGTCGGACGGCGGCAGCCCCGGCGCACATTGCATGGTTTCATCGATCGCCGCGTCGAGCGCCATGTGGTTGTGCTGATTTTCCATCAGATCGGCTTGATAGTAATCAATGTTCGGGCATTGAGTCCCGCTCGACCGGTAAAGGTTTTGCGGCTGCAGTCTCGCGATCGTGTCCTGCAATTTTGCGTGATCGTAGGTCAGACCACTGTTTATGCGCCCGGAGGTAGAAAGAATGGCCGCCATGTCCAAGGCGGTCAGGTTCTCGGCCATGGCGTTGACCATGGTTTTTCGCGCCTGCGCCAAATCGCCGAAGCTCAGGTGCATGTCGTCGAACATGAACACCAGGAAGCGTTCAGGCGCGGTTGTCGGGGTAGGTGCGACACCAGGATGATTCGCCATTGGATCGGGGGCCTTGGTGGCAGCCTCGACCGTCTCATGCTCGTGTTTCTGAATAGTAAATCCAGAAATGACCTGGGGCTTCCCGTTGTCGAGGACCTGGAAGTCTTCCTTCTTAAGTGTGCCTACCTCCCGATCCTGCGCATCGCGAACCACCACCGGCACCACCACGACCGACACATCACTCTTAAGAACAAACGTGTCGCCGGATGGCGCCGGTTCTTTGGTTTGCTGTGCCACAGTTTGCCAGCACGCAACCAGGATGCAACCCAGAACAACCGACGAAATCTGCCTGCAGGCCATACCGATGGGGCAAGTGTATACCTGTCCGCTCCGGCCAATCGGGCATGTGGTGAATACAAAACGTGTGCTGCGCCTGCTCCAGCCTGCCAATTACGCCAATCATTAAGTCATGCGCCAAAACCGAGCCTCTTCCAATCATGTCGCTCGGCTTGACGAGAATGACGCCCATGTTGGATATTGAAACCTAATGGACATTGAACGCACTATCGACGACATCGAACAGTTAGAGGAAATGTTCGAGGCACTGGATATTAGGCCACTCAGCGCAAGCGATATCTCTGCTGCCAATCGACGACACGATGAAATGCTGGCGCAGAGTCCATGGTTCCGGCTTTGGCAGCGGTATGGCCTCTGTTGCCGGACTGAGCCCCCAGTAATGAGATTGCCGGAACGCTAGGGTGAAGACAGAAGAATCGATCAAGATTCTTGACTTGGCGACTCAATTCGCCATTTATAAAGGGATCTCTGCTGATTCGCGCGGGATCTGAAAAATCCGCGAAACCGCAGAGATTGTTGGCGTAATTGCCTGTTTTTGCCAGCTGGCACTTGCCGTATTATCCGTCGGTAATAGGCTGACGCAATGATTGTCATCCAGTCCCCTAGATTGCAACTCAGCCAGTTCCAGATGATGGATGCACAGGAGGTCTTTGAATGCATCACGCCTGCCATCGCCAGATTCATGCCATGGGAGCCGCCATCGTGGACCGAGTATCAGACGCGGTGCGACAAGAGAGTGCAGGCTCCGGACCCAAACAAGTTTTCTTTCGTTATCCGGCGGCTCGACAACATGGAATGCCTTGGCATGGCTTCACTGGAAGATGCGGATTCTGTTTCGCCGGAACTCGGCCTCTGGCTCAAGGAAAGCGCGCACGGGCATCGTTTTGGCCGGGAAGTCGTAGCCGCACTTGTTGAATGGGGACACGCAACTCTAGGCAAAGGAAGTTTCATCTATCCGGTGGCCACTCAAAACATCGCCAGCAGGCGTATCGCTGAGAATCTTCACGGCGAAATCATAGGCAACCGCACGAATCCAAAATACGACTCAGTCGTTTACAGGATTCCCTTCTAGGAATCGCCATATTCTCAGTTCTCCTGACGGCACCTGGAGCTTCAGGTTTGTCCGACTTCGCGTAGATTTGGATTACCCATCTCCTGTAGTTGTCCGAAGCCCGCATGACTGCCCCGGCAATCAGTCGGCGAGAGGGCGCAATAACACCAACAACGCCAGATTTCCCGATTGTTGGTGTAATTGCCTGATTACGACAGTTTCCAGTTGATCTCACTAGTCTACATATGTAGACTAGTATTGTGAACTTACGCATGTCCCCACAGACGATTCAGGTATTAGCTGAGTTTCTTCAGCGGCCGAAGGATTGGAAGTATGGTTACGATATTAGTCTGATCACAGGCTTGAAATCCGGTACTTTGTACCCAATGTTGATGCGCTTAGCGGAACGCGGCCTATTAGAAACGCAGTGGCAGGATGCTGAGCCGGGCAAACCACCAAGGCACATGTACAGGCTGACTGCGGACGGTGTTCACTGTGCGCGGGAGCGGGCACCTTCGAAGCCCGCTCGCGTCCGACCCGCTTTCGCGGAGTGAAATTGATGCTCATTCGCAAGTTAGCCTTGAGGACACTCAATGCAGTGGTTCGGCGGACGCGACCTGAAGTGCGGGATTGGGGACGCGCAATGTCGCGGGAGATGGATTTTATTGAAAACGACTGGGCCGCCTTGTTCTGGGCCATTGGGAGCGTGAAAGCTCTCGCATCAATCCGAAAAGGAAGTGACATTATGCGCGTACAGCAGATCAATCGCGTTAGCAGCAGAGTCCTCATAGTCCTTTCGCTAGTTGCTCTGCTGGCAGTGCTGAGCGGATATTTTCAGGCACCTCAGCCGGATGAAGGGCCGGCAGCACACATTTTTCAACTAGCAATCGTTGCATTAGTACCGATGGTTCTACTCTTCTTCGCCACGGTAGATTGGAAAGAGCCTTTGCGAAGCACGCGAGTATTAGGAATTCCAGCCAGCGCTTTAGTTCTGGCGTTTGGAGCCCTGTATTACCTGGAGCACTACCGATAACCCCACGAAACAAATCGGCGGTTGGCGAAAAATCGCAATTTCACCAACAATGCTGCTTTTGGGTGATAGTTGGTGTAATTGCCTGTTTACGACAATTAACTGAGGATCGGCGCTGATTTCTGTTGTGTGGATACACGTCTGTTTGTTGCTCCGGGGAGAAGGAAGAGTCCTATCGCAAGCAAGCCAAACGACGAACACCAGAAGAAGTATCCAACTCCGAGGTCAGACCTGAAAGGTACGTAGAACAAGTACCACTGAGAGTTCACGACGAAAGCCGCGGCGGCGGCGAATGCTGACGCCCGGCAAAATGTACGGGATGCCCGGTATGCAATCCACGGTGAGCCAAACACAAATAAAACGGTCGTTACGACTCCTGCTGCGGAAATCGCGGTCCAATCCCGTGCCGCGTCGCTGGCATCTCCCCAAGGTCGCAGCGCATACGCTGAAGCCAGGAAGACCGACCATCCCGGGATTGCTTGGTCGAGCCTGCTACCGAGGAAACCTTTGACCGCCGGGAGGAACCATGAAGCCGCCTGAAGCAACCATGCCAGCGCAATCACAAAATATCGCTTCGTCATCGTATTGGCCGTTCAACCGACAACCCCACGCCTGCCAAGTCTATTCCCTGAAACGATACTAGGCGAGGTAGTTGGCGTAAAATCGCAATTTCACCAACAATCCTCTTTTTGGGTGATAGTTGGTGAAATTGCCTGTTTACAACAATGAGGAACACATAAAATTACTTCATTTTCTTCAACGAGACCTTTGCCGTTCTTCTGTCGTTCATGCCTTTGAGTTCAAGATCGCCCGTCATGTCCGCAGCGATCGTTTTTAGATCGTAGATGAATTTCCACTCTCCGGTTGTAATCTCAAAACTTATTCGATCGCCATCAACCTTACCCCTCTCAAGGGGATATTGCTCGCTTTGATCCGGGCCACCGCTGCCTGTCAGCTTGTTCCCGTCTTGTTTCAAGATGAAGAGTTGTGGCACGTCGTGGTCAGCGCCATCGGCCCTGAAGGCCCCCACCCATTTGCCGGTCAAGTCTCCAGCCATCGCGGGAATTGCCAGCAGCAACACAAGTGCGATTGTTCGCTTCAAGAAACGCTTTCTCCCTTCACAAACCTCCCAGCAGACGGGATGATTTTCTTTCGATACAACCACATAAGCAGCCCGCTCGACGCCTGCGCGAACACCGTAATACTAGCCAGACAAGCCGTAATCCGGCCGGGCATTCCGAATGCACTCCCAGTGTGAATTGCTTCGTTCAATGCCAAGATTCTATCCCCTCGTGACAAATCGCTCGATCGGGTCAATGACACCACATTTCCTCGGTGGCGATCTAGGACAACCAGATTCCGATCACCTGTAACTTTGTCGTGTGCGTTCACCAAGGCAATCTGGTAGGTGCCACCGTACTCCGGCATCTGCACCCGATACGGTGAGGCGTTCGGAACACATGCCTGCGCGATTGATACCGCCTCATCGGGCGTGATGGATGTTGCATCTGGTGCCCCTTCTCTGATGGCAGAACGTGAGACCTGGATCGGGTGGGAATCGGTCATCCGGTAAATCATCGGCGCTAATTGCTCATTGAACCCGAGGACTGCTCCTGTTGTGGCCAGCATTGCCAGAGGCAACAGCGATAAAATTCCGATCGCACTGTGCAGGTTGAACCAAAACTTTCTGCTTCCCCATTTTCCCCGAACACGAATCTGCTTAATCGGCCACCAGAGGTACAAACCGGACGCGAGTGACATAAGCATGGCGATCGCCGACCACTTCAATATGTTTCTGCCGATGTCTCCGCTCCCCAAGCGAACATGCAGGGCTCGCACATAACCGAGAAAAGTCTGCCCGCGAGCCCTCTCGCCAAGAACCTCTCCCGTGTACTGATCCACATATACGATCCCGCTCGGCAGTATCACCTGGGTTGAAAGACTCGGTGATAAAGACGGTGAGTAAGCCACAACAGATTCGCCGCTGAACTTTCGTGAAACCATATTGCCGATTTCGCCGAGCGAAAGGACTTTTTTCCTAGGCGTTACGTATGACAGTTGGGGATGAAGTAAACGATCCAATTCCGGTTCGAACTCCATAATGCTCCCGGTTACTCCGAGAATCACGATGAATGCTCCGGCGATCAGAGCGATAAACAGATGCACGTTAAAAATTAGGCCACGCATTTCGGTACGCTGGAAACCTCAGAACGGTCGCGACGGTGCCAATTCTCTTTCAATACGCGATGAGCACTATTGTCAATCAAAGGAAAGGCTAGGACAACTGGCGAAAATCGCAATTTCACCAACTACGTTATTTTTCGCGATCGTTTGTGAAATTTCTGGTTAAAACGACTCAAGGGCCAACTGTTACGACTGACGTTCCAGTCTTGGTGATAGACCCAAAGCCATCCGACCATTCAGCAACGACGTGGTACGTGCCTGCGGTGCTGGGAGCAAAGTAAGTTACCGAGAAAGTATTGCTTATATCGCCTGCTGTTTCCTGGATCGTACCAGCTGGGCACGGAGCGGTCGGAGGGGTAGTAAACCAGTCGCAGACGCCACCAAAATCATCATCCTCGGTGACATACCAGAGATATATGGAACTCGTGCACGTAGAGCAGTCACCGTTCACCGTCGCATGCAATGTGACTTGGCCGTTCACGGGTATCGTGGTCGCCGCCGGCGCGACCGTCACAGTAACATTGTTGGCATCAGCACCGCCGCCACCACAACCGGTGAGGATAATCAGAATGACTAGTAGGCAACTGAAGCTACCGCATCTGGCGTAGGAAGGGAGAAAGCGTCGAAAAGTCTCGCGCGGTTGGCCCAAGCTTTCAGTCGTTTCCAAAGTCAAACGGACTGCAATCTTGTTGCTTTTCATTGGCTTCTACCCCGCAGGGAAACCAATCTACTCTTGGTTTGGGTGAAGAGCAAACCGATTCGCCCGCCACCTTAGGTTAAGGGGTTGCTAGGATTTCGATTCGCTCAGTTATTGATTCAGGTTCTGAAACCGGTGCAACTGTTGAAATATCGCAATTACACCAACTATCCTACCTTTGGGTAATTGGCTGTTCCCGACTGTTCCCGATTTCTGCAGCCGCGTTTCGGCCTGCGATCTCGGCGACGGAAGAAAACCGGCCCTCATTGCCGCGGGAGCATTTTTCCCACCAGCGCGGTGAAGCGGGGCTCGGAGTGGAGGCCCTCGAATTCCGGGTCAACGGAAACAAACATCAGGAGCAAGGATCGGTCCTCGTACGCTTTCTCCAAAGATGTGAGCGCTTGCTCTTTCTGTCCCAGGCCCATGTAGACGGTAGCCAGGTTGTAGGGCGGCACGTAGTTTTTCTGTCCCCGTTGCAGGAGTTCCTGCAGGACTTTCTCCGCATCCGCCCTTCGGCCCAGGCTGGCATAGAGGTGACCCAACTCGGCCAGTGGAAAAGGGATTTCCGTTTCCACGCTGGCCGCCTTTTCAAGTTCTTCCAGGGCGCTTTTGAAATCACCCATTTGCTCGTAGGTCATGCCCAACCAGACGTGTGACATCCAATAATTGGGCTCCATAGCGATAGTCTTGCGAAACTGTTTCGCGGCCTCATCGTAGTGGTGGGCGTAGAAGAGGTCCCCACCCAGGAAAGTATTGGTTTCTAGAGAAGCTGGATCGATCGCAACCGCGCGCCTTCCTTCTTCGATCCCTGCTGCTGTCTTTCCATCAAGGACGAGAAAATAGCCATAGGCCCATCGAACCGCGCCATCGCGGGGCGCGAGTTCGATGGCGCGCTTGAGTTCCGCTTCTCCACCGGCCCGATCGTAGTCGTAACCCCACTTTATCCATGCCAGGGTCATCTGGGCTTCGGGATTTGACGGGTCCAATTGCAAAGCTTTCAGCGCGGCCTCCCGCGAGGGCAGCATCGAGTCGCTGGGCGACAGGAAAAAATCATTGGCAATGACGCCGGAATAGGCGAGTCCAGCGTAGGCCGCGGCATAGTTTGGGTCCAACTGGATGGCGCGGCGGAATTCATCGTTGCCGGCGTTCACATCGGCGCGAGTGTATTTTTCTTCGTGATAGCGGCCTTTGAGGTATAGCTGGTAAGCCTCGGCGTTGCTGGTGCCGGCTTTCGCGAGGCTCTCGCGTTCGCTGCCGCTTAACCGCGGCTGCAACTGGCCGGCAACTTCGCTGGTGATGACGCCCTGTAGCTGCGAGGCATCATTGACGCCGCGCTCATAGCGTTGCCCCCAAAGTTGGGCTCCGGTTGCTACGTTGACAAGTTCGGCCTCGACGTCGAGTTCCTTTCCGTGTTGATCGACCCTGCCGGTCAATACTGCATCGACATGCAGCTCGCGCCCCACGCCTTGCGGATCGTCCTGCCGCGCCTTGTAACGGGCCACGGTACTGCTCGCCATCACCTGAAGATTGGAAAGTCGGGAAAGAGAATTCGTGATTTCGGCGGACATACCTTCGCTGAGGTAGTCCATCTCTGGGTTCTTGCTCGCGTTGGCGAAGGGCAGGACCGCGACTGTGCGGATGGCTGCTCCGTCGGAAGTTTGCGAACGCAAGTAACGCCAGGCCAGAATTCCTGCGACCAACAATGCGATCGTCGCCAGAGTCCAGACGAGCCGCCGCGGACGTTTGCCAGTTTCTGCCTCGACCGGGGCTGCCACGACTCCCTGACTCTCGGTATCACGCTTCAGCCGTTTGAGATCGGCCCGCATTTCCGCCGCCGACTGGTAGCGGACCTCGCGATCTTTCTCAAGCGCCTTCTGAACGATTTCCTCCAGCTTGTGAGGAACTTCAGGATTGATTCGTACAGGCGCCACAGGAATACGATTCAGAATTGACTCGAAGACCACCCCGGAGGTTTCGCCCCGGAACGGCAGCGCACCAGTCGCCATCTCGTAGAGCACGACTCCAAACGAGAACAAGTCGGTCCTGGCGTCCAACTCCCTGGCGCGGACCTGCTCCGGCGACATGTAGGCGACGGTTCCCAGCGTCGATCCGGGACTGGTTAGGTGTGCCTCGTCCATGGTATGGGTCTGCGTGTTAGCGGATGCGATCTGGCTCGATGAACCGGCGATCGGTGCGACTTTCGCCAGCCCGAAATCCAGAATTTTGGCGTGACCGCGTTCGGTCACGAAAATATTGGCGGGCTTGATATCCCGGTGAACAATCCCCTTGGAGTGGGCAGCATCCAGCGCATCGGCCATTTCGATAGCCAGCCCCAGCAGGACATCAGACTCGATGGGTTTTCCTGCAATCCTGTGCTTCAGCGTCACGCCATCCAGGAACTCCATAACGATGAACGCCTTGCCGTCTTCCTCGCCAATGTCGTAAATGGTGCAGATGCCCGGATGGTTCAGCGCCGATGCAGCTTTGGCCTCACGCCGGAATCGTTCCAGCGCCTGTCGATCCTGTGCCATGTCTTCGGGCAGGAATTTCAGGGCCACGAAGCGTTCGAGGCGGGTGTCCTCGGCCTTGAATACCACGCCCATCCCGCCGCCGCCTATCCTCTCGACGATGCGGTAGTGCGAGATTGTCTGACCTATCATGAGCGCGCAGCATAAACTGCAGTGTGCAATCTTAGGGTTGAGCAATCATGAAGTCAATAAAGGGGGAGCGTTAGACCTTGTGCCGGAAGTCAGTTGACGTAATATCGCAATTTCACCAACAATGCTGCCTTTGGGTGATAGTTGGTGAAATTGCCTGTTTACAACAGTTGACTGGCTACAATTGGCATCATGGCACTGTTTACGGCGGTACTTGAGTTCGATGGCGGTACCTACATTTCTCAATTCCGAGCGACATCTGCGGACGCTGCGGCCACAAAACATGCTGCTCACTTGATGGGTAACAAGGAAATGAGCACACTCGCAAATCGCCGACGCCTGGCGAATCGTTTATCGGCGGAACAGCTCATTACAATTGAAGGGGTTCGCAATGTCTGGTGTTGTTCTGCCTCGATTGGAAAGAAGTTCGCGCTGTTAAATATCGTTGCGACTGCCTGAAGAGCGGGTTCTGAGTGAAATTGCCTGTTTACAACAGTTGAGCCAACACTCCCTCACTTTGAGGTGGCTCCGCCGCTTTTGGCGGGGTTGTCAGAAAATCGAAAATTCCGTAATACAAGCTGCACAATGGGATGAGGCCAAGACTCAAAGTTACTGAGACGTGCGTCTACGGGTAGAACGTGAGTTTCAATTATTTCCTTTTTTGTTGGGACAATCATGAGGGCATCGTAAGAGAACCCGCGATGTAACTTATTCTGAATGCTCAACATCATAAATGGGTTCCCTTTTCCGTCGGTTTCCTGCGTGAATGAGAACAATATGTCGGCCTTCCCGCCGTCTGGCTCATAGCTCACTGTCAAGAATTCAGCCTTCGTATCGGCAAGACTCACCCCGAAATGGTCGTCAACAAAAAGGTACACGTCACCCCCGGCCACGTAGGGTACCTTGTCGAAGTGCTGTTCGTAGTAGTGTTGTTTGTCAACCCGCAGTTTCAGCGTAAATGGTTCACGGAAGGTCGGCGCGGCTTCACCGGTAGAAGACTGTTCCTGAGCCAACGATGCGCAGGAAAGAATCGCCAGAAATAGGAGCCACGGCAGAATGATTTTCATGCTCACCTTTTCGGAATGCACACATTTTATGCCGCAAAGTTACCCAACTGTCGAAAAATTGCAATTTCACCAATAGTCCCCAATTCTGCCCGGTATCGATGAAATTGCCTGTTTACAACAATTACTTCCGGTCGGCCCGTTACCCAGACATGATCGCAGAGGGAACCGAGCCGCGCGGCGCGCTAGGGACGCTTCGCGGCCTCTGGTTCTGGCAGGTTCTTGGGCTTCGACTACGGTTTCAGCTTGTAGATCACGCCGTTGTCGCTCGAGCCGCCATAGTTGGTGGTTCCATAAAGAATGCCGCCACGAAATACCAGGTCCTCGAAAGGATTGAGGAGGGAGCCATCGGTGTTGTCGAACTGGTGCAGCACCGTCACGGTTCCATTGCCACCGCCTGTAGGCGTCAACTGCAGGATTTGCCCGCAACCGTTGGGTTCGCAGGCACCATCATTTCCGCCGCTAGAGGAAGCGTAGAGGCTGCCGTCCGTTCCCATGATGATGTAGCCGATCTGCGAGACGTACGATCCATCATAGGCAATTGAGAAATCTCCAGCGGAATTGATCTCAAAGACTGCGGCCGTCGTATTATCTTGAGTTTTGGAGAGACCGTAGAAATTGCCTTTCGAGTCTCCGATTAACTCCCAAGGATTGAGCCCGTCACTACCGCCGCTGAAGCTGTAGAGCACGGTTTCTTTCCCCGATGGGGTGATTTTGAAGATAGTGCCGCAGCCGCCGTTGAAGCAAGTGTTGGCGCCGCCGCCGATGGTGACGCCGTAGTAATTTCCGCCGTAACTGATGGGGCCTGAGCCGGGTTGTGTTCCGTCAGGCGCATTCCCAAAGGAATAAAGAACCTTCTCGGCGCCGGCGGCAGTGATCTCATAGAAGGCGCCATTGCCGTTAGTTCCTCCTCCGAAGGTGAGTCCATAAAGATTGCCTGTGGAGTCGAGCGCCTGCGTTCCGACTGGGCCGGAGCCATCTTTCGGTCCGTTCCTGAATTCGTGCATCACCTTGTATGTGCTCGTGCTCAAGTCATATGAAAATGCAATGCCGCATCCGAGACTGGGATCGCACACATCGCTGGGGCTCCCGCCGTACATCGTGGTTCCGTAGAGTGTGTCCCGGTTTTTGCTAAGCAACAGTCCTTGCGGGACCTCCTCCTGGTGACCTTGCGGCTCCGAAAAGCGGTGTAACACGGTCTCCGTGCCATCCTTATAGTTGTAGAGAAGGGAACAAGAACAATTGTTGTAAGACGCTTCTCCCAGAATGGATCCATTTGCGGTAATAACGAAATCACCCGGTTGGAGGCCTTTCGATCCTCCGGGAAAGTTGTAGAGCAGGTCGTAGGTTTGCGCCTGCGCGGGCGAGGCGAGGACACTTAGAGTCATGAACGCTGCGGCCAGGAAGGCAAGCCAGAACTGGCTCTGGCGACGAAATGGAACGAGAGGGTACGACATGATGAAACTCCTCGAGGATGAGGTCCCAAGGCTCGAAGCTGAGCGAGCCAGAAGGGCAAGTCAGCCGAGTGGGCCGCCATTGGGAGTCCGAAAAACCGCGGAAGGTTGCCCTAACCTAAACAGGCGTCCGAGTCCATCGTCGTCTGCAGCCGTGCCTTCGTTCGATGCCAATTATCGAAAAATCGCAATTACACCCATAATCCTCCCTTTGGGTGATAGTTGGTGAAATTGCCTCTATACAACAGTCTGTTAGTCCGCCGAGAATCCAGCGATAATTGATCGTGCTTGAGAAAACGGAGAAACTGGCGATGCCAATCCGACTGACCGATCGACAGCGCAAACTGGCCCATCATGTTCTGTTGTTTGACCGCCCTTTGGCGCATGAAGTAGCGGAGGCTCTTCAACGAGCGACCCTCGCTTGCGCCGAAAACAGCGTTGCATCGACCGGGCTCCCTGAGTTTCTCTGCGGCTTGTACCTCCAATTCGGACAGGAATTGCAGGCCCATCTTGATGGAGAAGTAGTTGCGTTGGTAAAACACATCTTCCCGAAACACCGATTTGGGGACAAGGGACTGGTTAGCGAAAAGATGCTTGAAAACGCGGCATCAGACGAAATGTCAAGCTTTGGATATTCAGTTCTGTTGTCGGATGACCTCATACGACTATTATGGACAGCCACTCGATTGGCAGATGCGGTTGGCAGGAAAACATCTCTCAAAGACATAATTGCTGCCCTTACCCTTGAAGACGAGTGGCTTTCAGAACTGCGACGGAGGGGTGTTACTCCAAGGGAAAAATTGCGGGACTTCAAAGACGTTCTCAATGTGATTTTTTTCGCAACTCTCCATGCGCACGGCAGTTGGCCCAAACAAATGCAATTTGATATGGACGAGAACATCCAACCGCCTTTTGCCGTTTTGGTAAGAACACCCTCTGGCGGTTTCGAGGCAATGAAAACGGCAACGATGAAGCTGAACGGGAAGACGGTCGCTGAGATCTCTTGGCCCGACCGCTCCGAGGTCAGAGTCTCCGTCGAATTGCAAGCCAAGAATACAGTGGAATTTGAGTTTGACGGTCCACAGTTCGGCAGCATGGAAGTGACGATCCGAGGAGTCGCCGTCGGAACGTAGTAGCTACCTCCGTTCATTCCGTCGCTTCGTTATAAGTGGCGAAAAATCGCAATTACACCAACAAAGGAATTTTGGTGACCTTGCCCGATTCGCATCAACTATTATTGAGCACGTAGCAATGACGGAAAGAGAAGACATCCAGCAGCTAAAACTAGAGGGGCTGGAGGTGGAGTTTCGTTCGCTGTTACCCAATGTGCTCAAGCAGTGTGCGGCTGGACGTTGGGCTTATTCGGCCAGAATGATTAACCGAACGAAAGCAAATATCCTCATCTGCACTGGGCCGAGGCAGAACACTTGAAAAACGTGGCGTATGAAATCCGTTCGATTCGACTGGAGCTCGGAGAGTCGACCCCACAGGTTGAGCGATTCCTCCACTACTGTTCGCTACGCGGCCCAAACGCGCAGGGCGAACTAACAATAGCGCGGGCATTGTTCGATGAAATCGAGTCGGGGCTCTTCACCTCGTAACGGCACCATTGTTGGCGAAAAAACGCGGTTTCACAACAATGCTCGTTTGCTTGGCAGTTGGTGTAATCGCCTGTTTTCTTCAGCGCATCTTAAGGCGGCCAGGATGCTTCCCTACCTCGTGGTGAATGTGAACGACTTCGAAGTATAGCTGTCGAAGCTATCGACCACCACAGAATGGCGAACAGAAGACCGGTAAGGATGAGAAGGGAATCGACGGGGGGGGCTTGAAACAAAGCACGTAATCTGCAACGCATGACAACCCCGCTGCTTCTTCAAGGAACAGCGATCATCTGATGCGAGCGCTCCATGCGAGGTTGGAAGTCGCGGCAAAGACAATTTAGGTGATTCGCAGCCGATCTTCGGACACGATAGATGTATTGGCACAGCGGGAGAAGAGTCCCAAAGAGCAAGCCCTGAAAGCTAGGTTAACGGAATTATTGCGGGTCAACTGAAGACTCACTTTGTGCTGGCAGCATCTATGCTGTATGAATCCCGATATCCTCAACCTAATCTCCACGCTAGAAATACATGCTGGTTTTACCGAGATTCAATCCAAACAGCTTCGTGCGATGGCCAAGCGTTTGGCTATCTCCGCCGAGGACCGAAAGGCCATTAAGGGGATGGGTGATTTCGATGCGGATACCGCGAAAGCGTTACGAAATGCAATTAAGAGCCTTAAGAAGCTGCACAACCTTGGGGCGAAATGAAAATTCCGGTTATAGAAACAAGCTCACACTTGCTCTGAGAACAGAATAGAGACATTGTAGCTTCCGTCAAGTGACGAAAAATCGCATTTACACGAACAATGCTCGTTTGCTGGATAGTTGGTGTTATTGCCTGATTGCGTCAACTGAGAACCACTGGCGAGGTTTATGGTGGCCGAGTACCCTTGTTGTCACCACTCTGAACTGCGAGACTTGCTCTTAGGTTGGAAGCCTCCGGTTGAGGATAAAGGATCGGATGAGCAGACCAAAGCTTCAGTTATGGGGTCATTTTCCCGTTTACACGGCCCTGATCTTGTGCACGTTGGCAACAGCACAATCGGAAACAAGAAAATCGGAAACTGCAAAGAGGATCATTGGGTACTACTACGGGAAGGGTCGGCCAGATTACCAGTTCTCTCAAGTGCCAGTTCAAAAACTAACTCACATGATTTATTCGCATGCTAAGCCTACGGCTAGCGGCGATTGCGAACTGGCCCACCCTGAAACGGATGCGCCAAACCTACAGGCCCTGAAAGCCCTCCGGTCCTCGAACCCGCGTCTTTTAGTATTGCTTTCGGTTGGAGGCTGGAGCGGTTCAACCTACTTTTCGGACATAGCTGCAACCCCTTCAAGGAGAAAGCATTTTTCCGCATCGTGCATAGATATTGTGGAGAGGTACAGTCTCGACGGCCTGGACATTGATTGGGAATATCCGGTGACTGGAGGAAAGGTAACTGATCACAAGCGGAGCACGGACAAAGCGAGCTTCGTCCTCCTCCTGAAGCAACTGCGAAGTGATCTGGACGCATTTGACCACCAACGTCACTTGCTGCTCACCATTGCCTCCACTGGCTATCGAAATCATTTGACTGATCTGTCGCTCAAGGAGATGTCTAACGTCCTGGATTGGTTCAATCTCATGGGTTACGACTTCAATGAGATGCAAACAAAACGTACGTCTCATCACAGTGGCCTATTCGCATGGGCCCCGATTTCGGAGCTTGATCCAGTTGCCGCTAAATACGCAAATTCTGATGCCGCCGTGCAATGGTATTTAGATCATGGTGTCCCGCCTGACAAAATTGTGTTGGGGCTGCCTTTTTATGGGCAAGTTTGGGCCAGAGTCCCTGATAAGAATAACGGGTTATATCAACCCTACCGCGGCAGGCCCGGAGAAGACGGCACACTGAGTTACCGTGATATCGGGCAGAACTATCTCCCCTCTTACGCTCGTCATTGGGATGATCGAGTCAAAGTGCCATGGTTATATAGCAAAAAAACCAAAACGATGATCAGCTACGAGGACCCGGAATCGATCGCCGAGAAGGCGAAGTATGTAATTCAGAAACACCTTGGAGGAATAATGTTTTGGGACCTTGGTCAGGACGACGCCAACTCAACACTGCTTGACGCAATCCATACGGGCCTTCACGGCGATTAATCCCAGGGACGTGGTCGTCAGCTGGTGAACGATTCGGCTGTTGTCGAAAAATCGCAATCACACCAACAATCCTGTCTTCAGGGGATAGCTGGTGAAATTGCCTGTTCACATCAATCCACTAAAGCTCTCAATGGTGAAGACTGTCCCGCTCAGACGTGGCGCTACAAGGTCACGCGCAAAACTGGACATGGTCGCGGCCAAGCATTGGAGAGGATAAATCCGTTGGGATTCGCGTTCTTGGGATTGTTCACGCGAAATTCGGGCGGAGGAGTGATGCGCGGCAGATCACGTTCTTTTTCGAGCCGGAACATACTTGTTGGCCGCTGTCGGGAAAGAGCAAATGTTGGGAAGGGATTCTGAAGCTCAACTCCGTAAGGCCCGGATTTGCATATTCCCGACGCTTTCGGTGGGTACGGCCCCGCGACGCAACGGTGCGGCACTACAAAGATGAAGGGCAGAATGAAGACAAGCATCCGCCATTTTCGGGACGGCATAATCCAGCATTCTAGTCCCAATCGATAACTGTCGAAAAATCGCAATTACACCAACAATAATCCATTGGGCTGGCCCCGCCGCGGTTTCCTGGAGCGATCGCTTACTATCCGCCGTCTTTTCGCTAACGTTACCCTCCCTTGCCAGTCTATTTCGCAGAAAGTTATTCGCACTATGCCCGGTCTCGGAAACATAGACTTGAAAACTATCGGCATGCTGTTTGCCTTTCTGACCCTCAACGCACTGCCGAGCCTAGGGCACCAGGAACTCTTTCTCAAGAAATTGGAGATCCACGTCGGAATGTACGAATATTGGATGTGGGCGCCATTTTCCCAGAAAAGCACGATTCAGAGTGCAGTGAAGGATGGCGGAGGGGATAAAAATGTAAATCGCCCGGGCATCTACAGTGGCGGAGTGGTAGCTGCTTTCTGTCTGGATACCATGATTCAACTGCATACTAGGGGACAAAAGAATTTGGAAGATCTTCTACGGCTGATGATGACGCGTTACGGGCTCGCCGGGAAACAGTGGTCACAGGACAATCTTACTCAGGATGTATCCGAAGTCGCGGGGGTGGATCTCAGTAGTTTTTTCTCGCGTTACATCGCATCGCGCGAACGGTTCCCGGTAAAACAATGTTTCGCCGACGCCGGATTCGACATTGTTTTCACAGATTACGGTGGCGAAGCGTTTATCTTTCCCAAGGGAAATCCATCAAATTCGGCCCGGACCATTCGTGAAAAGCTTATGCCACAACATTGGCACACTATCGACTTGGCAGATGAGAGACTTCGTAGCTACTCGTCCTTTGAACCGACGAAAGCCTTGGTTTTGAATTTGGCGAACATCGCAATTTCACCAACTCTCGGATTATCAATCTGATTTCCTCGTCCAGCTCTAAAAGGGCCCTGAGCCCCTCGGCGTTTGCAGATCCCGAGCGATGTTGCTGATACAATTTTCCCCGAGGGGAACCAATGGGAAAGTTACAGGGCCTAGTCTTGGTAGTTTCGGAGTTAAGGTTAGAAAGAACAAACTTGTTGAACCAACTGAAGCACGTCGATGACGCTCTTTCTGCTCTTGGAAGATTGAGCGTTGAAGATTCTCCCGCCAAACCCAAATCAACATTTTCAGCGGCAGCTCGCAAGAAGATGAGTATCGCCCAGAAAGCGCGGCGGGCGAAGGAGAATGGTAAAGCGATTTCCGTCGAGCCTCGCCGGGTAATGTCGGCATCCGCACGACGAAAAATTGCCGCTGCTCAACGTGCACGATGGGCGAAGTTCAGGGCCGGGAAAAAGGCTGCCTAAACGTTTATCCGCTCCCGACAAACCTTAGTTTTTCAGAGCGCCACTCCAGAATCAGGAAAGATTTGGTGGCGGCGCGTGGACTCGAACCACGGACCTACGGATTATGAGACCGTCGCTCTAGCCACCTGAGCTACGCCGCCACGAGGAACAAACCAAAGAAGAAACGCGGGGTGGAATCACGAAAACGGCGAACGATGGCCCGCCGCATCGAACCTACTAATTCTATGAGTCCGGCCAAATGAGTGTCAAACTTCTTCGCCTTCGATTTATCGCACCTAGGTGCGCCGGGCAGGCTCTGCTGGTAAACCTCGTAGTGCCGGACACCCGGCTCCACCTCAACCAGATATTCCGAATCGAAGTCGTAGTATTTGGCCTTCGCGTAATCCTCTGCGGCGAAAAGCTTGATAGTGTCACTGTCATGCCAGAGGGTCAGCATTTCAAAATGCCAAAGGCGAGCGATCATTTAATCCTACTGTCACGTCGATCTCCGCATTCTGGATTTCCGCGCTGCGTAATGCCGTACTTTCGCTGCAACCACATCCGGAAGGACTTGGGGAGCGTGGCCGAAAGTTCCTGCCATGTGACTACGATGCAGCGCCAGCGTTGATCGTGACGGCGCATCGCGGCAAGGATCTCGAACCAAAATTCCAGAAGATCTTTGCGGCGATCGTCACAGAGGAGACAGTAACGGCCGTCTTCAATCGCGAATGCCGCAAGTAGCCCTCGCACCAGTTGATAGGAACGGACCTTTTCCCTTGTCCTCGGCAACAGCTCGGGATCGAAGATTTCCTCCAGATCACGATAGCGCGCGGCAAGCTTCCAGGGTGCGACTTGGAAATCGCTCTCGGTCAATTTGGCCTCAATCATTAAATTTCCGATTTTAAGATCGACTTCCGTGCAATCGATTCCGCCATTCTTTAACGGGATTCGCGGCTTATATCCAAAAACAAACTCAGCGGCCGGCTCGATGGCCAAGTAGGACCGCAGCGGGCTCCCCACAGCTGACGCGGCGCGATGGCAAAACATATTCATCAACAACGCATCCGAGCTGTTGCACGAATCCAACTCACGCCGTTCGGAGTCATGACTCACCAGGCATTTGCGGGCGGTCGTATGCGTCTTCGCAAGCCTTCGACTCCAGCTCTCATTGCGAAGAATGGATCGATATGAAGCCGGATGAAAGTTGCCGTGCCGCCCCGCACCATCCGGCCGATAGAGTACGGACGCAGGCGATCCTGTCGTCTGTTCATAAAGAAATCCATTTTCTTTCGCGAAAATCAAATTTCGCGCGCTGAGTTCCCGGCGGAGATCCAAAGCGTATCGTCCGGAAGACCGCAATGAGATGTCGAGTGTTGGTTGCTGGTAAACCAGATTGCGAAGGGAGGAAATCATCGAACAGCCTCGATTAATTATAGGCGAACAAATGGCGAAGTCGCACAGCTTTTATCCCACGCCCCCAATTCGCTATTGCCACGGCAAACCGGAAACACGAAACTTGAAACTCGAAACTCTCTATGAAAGCTATCGCCGTCATCCCCGCCCGTCTCGCCTCCACGCGTCTGGCGAGTAAAGCCCTGCGCGAGATTGGGGGTGTTCCCATGGTGGGCCGGGTTTATGAAGCTGTCCGGTCTTCCGCGTTGCTGGCCGACGTCATCATCGCGACCGATTCCGAAGAAATCATGAATGAATGTCAGCGTCGTGGATGGAAAGCTCAAATGACTTCTGTAACTCATCGCAGCGGCACGGAACGAGTCCATGAGGTTTCAAATCTGTTGGCGGCCGACATCTATTTGAATGTGCAGGGCGATGAGCCGCTGACCCGGCCGGAACACGTTGCTTCCCTGCTCGATGTGATGAAGAATCCGGACGTGCTGGTGGGGACGCTAAAAACTCCCGCACCCCAGGGCGATGTTAATAATCCGAATGCGGTGAAAGTTGTGACTGACACCGAGGGGAAAGCTCTCTATTTTTCTCGCGCCACGATTCCTCACGACCGCGACCACACTCATCCGCGATATTTCAAACATTTGGGATTTTATGCATATCGTAAATCCGCGCTGGATCGCTTTGTGACTCTCCCCGAATCGTCGCTCGAACGCTGCGAGCGCCTCGAGCAACTGCGCTTTTTGGAAAACGGTGTTTCGATTTATGTGGGGGAAACGCCTTTCGATACGGTCGGTGTCGATACCGAAGAGGATTTGCAGCGCGTGGAAGGGATTCTGCGCTTATCCAAGTGACTCATTTCTTCACCACGGAGACACGGAGGCATAGAGAAAATCGAGATCAAGAATTTGTATTTCTGACTTTGAATTTCTTTGTGCCTCAGTGCCTCCGCGGTGAAAAATACTAGCCTTCCGCCTTCGCCCAGGCTTGCGCGGCTTGCAAGCGGCGCGAGATTGCGGGATGCGAATGGAAGAACCATTCCACAAAACGCGAGGGCCGGCGCTCCGCCAAATTCTGTTCCGCGAGTTTGTTCATGGACGAAATGAACGGATCCACACTGGCAATCGACTCGAAAGCATAGCGATCGGCCTGGCGTTCGTTGAAGCGTGAAAATGCGTTAAGCGCGGGAAGAGCCAGAAAAGAAAGAACGGTGACAACTAACACCAGCAGCGGAAGATTGGCGAAATCGGAAAGTTCGTCAAACATATGCAGTCGATCGACCGCATAATGCAACGCCCAGTTGGCTGCCCAAAAACCAAGTAGCGTGGTCCCCGCCTGAATGGCAATTCCCTTCAAAATATGTTTATGAACGTGATGTCCAAGCTCATGGGCGAGAACGGCTTCAATTTCATCGGGAGAGTAATTATCGAGAAGCGTGTCGGCGAGAATGATTCTGCGGGTTGCGCCGAGTCCGGTCAGAGCGGCGTTCGCCTTTTTACTCTTCTCCGACAAGTTCCATTTGTAAACTCCGCGCACTCGTGTGCCGGCGCGCTCCCCCAATCGCACTAAACGCTGCTTCAACTCTTCATCCTGCAAAGGTTCGAACTTGTAAAAGATGGGAAATAAAATCACCGGGGCGAGTTGGGCCAGCAACACGAATAATCCCAGGAAGACGGCCCAGGTGAGCAGCCACCAATGTTGGGGAAATTCCCGCAACATGAAGTACAACACCTCGACGATGATGACGACGAAAATCAGGCCGACCACAAATTCTTTCACCTCATCCACCAGCCACGCACGCAGCCTTTGATTGGAAAGATGAAAACGATGTTCCAGGCGGAAGCCGTAGTAGTCCAGCCCCAAGCCGAAGACTTTGGCGAGCGCCATGAGCATGAGGACATAGACTGCAACGGCCAGTGTGTAATTCTGAAAAACCGCGCGCAGAGCGAAATCGCGCAAGGTGCCATTCCAACCTGTTGCAAGCAAGACAATCAGCAAAGCGAAGCCGACGACGAAGTCGGTGATGCCCAACCAGCGGCGAATTTGGTTATAGCGGCGCGACTCCGCTGAATCAGGCGGCACCGGCGCGGGAATGGTCACTGAACCCATAGCTTCACTCTTTATTATCGTCTTGCGCGGTGGGAAATGCGAGGCCCAGAGGTGTAATCATCCGGTAATCAGAAAGATTTCAGATTTCAGGTTTCAGATTTCAGGTTTGCGATTTTAGATCTCAGATTTGGGAGTGGATCGGTTCAACCTGCGATCTAAAATCTCCAATCTGAAATGGGGTCTATTTGCTCCTTGCGAATTTCTCTCCGCTCGCTAGAATTTCCTCGACCAGTTCTGGCGAAGAGGCTTCACAGTAAATACGCAGAAGTGGTTCGGTGCCAGAAGCGCGGAATAGGATCCAGGCCTCGGCGCCGTTGCCATTGGTCGGAGCATCGAGGAAAAACTTGATGCCGTCGAGATGTTCTCTTTTCAACACGGCATAGTTGCCCAAGCGTTTTGTTTGTTCGCTGGTGGCGCGCTGAATGGCGCTTTGTTTTATTTCTTCGGCGATATGCAGGTCGCGGCGTCCGTAGAAGTGTGGGCCATATTCTTTTTGCAGATCGGCGACGAGTTGCCCGAGCGGCTTGCCTTCTTCGGCCATGACGTTGGCCAGCAGGAGGGAGTTCAAGATGCCGTCGCGTTCGGGAAGAAATCGTGAATAACCGATGCCACCGGATTCTTCCCCGCCGATGAGTATGTCGCGTTCCATCATCAAATCAGCGACGTATTTGAATCCGATGGGACATTCGTGAAGGGTGCGTCCATACTTCGCGCAGATGCGATCCAGCATGCGCGTGGTATTGAATGCGCGCACCACATCACCGGGCCATTTCTTTCTTTCCAGCAACCAACGTAAAAGAACGGCAAAGATTTTGTGAGCGTCGACGAAGCTGCCGTCTTCGGCAACAGCGCCAATGCGGTCGGCGTCGCCATCGGTGGCGAAACCTGCGTGGCATTTTTCTCCGACGACCACTTCCTGCAATCGGGCCAGATTCACTTCAATCGGTTCGGGATTGATCCCCGGAAATAATGGGTTCAACTCATGGCGAATGGCGACATACTGAATTTTACGATCATCGAAAACCTGGCTGAGCACGCCGCGGCCCGCGCCGTACATCGTGTCGACAACGAATTTGAAATTGGCTTTGGCGATGAGAGGCAAATCGGCGAAAGCGCAAATCGCCGCGATGTATGCCTGCTTGAAATCAATTTCTTCGATGACGGCTTTTTGCCCGCGAGGCGGCGCACCGCCGAGTTCAGCTTCGATCACCTTCATGATCGCCGGCGTAGCCGATCCGCCGAAACTGGCTTTGAACTTCATGCCGTTCCAGCTTCCCGGATTGTGGCTGGAAGTAATCATCACGCCGCCGGCTGCATGCAGATTCTTGACGGCATACGAAACTGCGGGAGTGGGAGTGTAATCGTTGGCCAGCTTGACGGGAATGCCCGCATCGGCAAGGACTTCGGCAGTAATGCGAGCGGCGCGAGGCGAGGCAAAACGCGTGTCGTAACCGACGATGACTCCGCGTTTTGCGTCTTCATGTTTCAGGACGTAAGAAGCGATCGCGGACGCGACTTTGCGGACGTTATCGAAAGTAAAGTCGTCGGCGATGATGGCGCGCCAACCGTCGGTGCCGAATTTTATGGGGTTGGTCATGGGTAAATCGTTTGGTAGATCGTCGTTGGCCGTTAGTCGTTGGTCGTTGGCAAATGCCTTTGGCCCTGAAGCGCGTGCCGATTGCGGAAGGCCGTTCCACTCTAAAGTCTCAAGGCTCCGCGGTTTGGATTTGGCCAACGGCCAACGACCAACGACCAACGACCAACGACGGTTTTAAACCAATTTATGCAATTTCTTTTCGTCCAAATATTTCACTACTTTGCCAACGTCCTGCGCATTTTCGCGCGTGGTGATCAGTAGAGCGTCGCCGGTTTCCACGACTACTAAATCGCTGACGCCTATGACCGCTACGAATTTCGCCGGCGCATGAACGTAATTTCCTTTGGCGTTCAGAGTGAAGATGCCATTGGCCGTGATCAGGTTGTCGTCGGCGGGATGTTGTTTGCCCACTTGATGCTCGTGCAGGGCGGTCCATGAGCCTAGGTCGTTCCATCCGAAATCGGCGGGAAGGCAAAAAATGTTGGAAGCCTGCTCGCCCTTGGCCGAGCGGGGCTCGAGCACTGCATAGTCGATGCTGATGTTTTCACACTGGGGATAAAGCCGGGCAAATGTGCTGGCGAATTTAGGAGTACCGAAGCTAGCGGCGATTTTCTCGAGCAACGCGGCGGTTTTCGGGAGATGCTCGGTGAGTGCATTCGCTAGGGTTCTGGCGCTCCATAAAAACATGCCGCTGTTCCAGAAATAGTTCCCTGCCTTTACGAATTCTTCGGCGTGGCGCGCGTCGGGTTTTTCGGTGAAGCGACGGACGCGGAGTACGTCCCCATCTTTTGCGGCACCGGCTTCTATGTACCCGTAGCCAGTTTCGGGGCGGGTGGGACGGATCCCAAGGACAACGATATTTTCGCCGGCTGCGGCTATGGCGATTCCTCGCTCTAATGTCTCGCGATATTTCTTTTCGTCGGCGATGACGTGGTCGGAGGGAAAAAGCCCAATTACGGCATCGGAATTGGTGCGCTTCAGAATAAAAGCTGCGAGTCCGATGGCTGGAGCGGTGTTGCGACCGGCGGGCTCAGCGAGAATTTGTTTTTTATTGAGGCGCGGAAGTTGGCGGATGATTTCGCGTTGCAAGTCGGCGTTGGTGATGATCCAAAAAGATTTCGGTGAGGAGAGTTTTAGCAGACGCGAGACCGTTTGTTGGATCATGGTCTGCTTGCCATCGAGAGCCAACAATTGTTTGGCGCGACGTTTGCGGCTCAACGGCCAGAAGCGTGTGCCGCGTCCGCCGGCGAGGATTACGGGAATGAAAGTGGGTTTCGTTTTAATCACGTTCGTTTCTATTGCGCCAATGGCGCGTGGTCTTGAAAGATTACCCAGGACTTGCGTCCTGGGCTAAGCTGGTTCGCTCCTCCGGAGCTGCGTTTGCGGCGATGTCAAACTCTTACTCGCCCGAGAATGTTTTCAGAACAGCTTTCATCGCGACAGCTATTGATTATAGAAGGACATCGCGACAGAACGCCCGGCTTCACATCCGCGTGGCCGGTTCTGGAAGCTTTCCTCCAGGAACGTAAGCTTGCAACAGCTCGATGGTCCACTGCGGGCGGACGCTGAATTCTGAAAAGCATGCCGGGATTACGACCGCATCTCCTTTTGCGAATGTGACCGGTTCGGCACCGCAGACTTCGACTGCGCCGCATCCGTCGACTGCGACCAGAATTCGTACGGAATTTGGAACGTCTGGTTCCGCGCGAAAATCCTGTGACTGCCTCAATTCGAAACGATCGACAACAAAATTTGGCGCGGCAATCAATGGGGATTTTATGTTCTTCGTGCCCTCGATTGCTGAGGGCGCTGGCCGCACGACTTTTCCCGACGCGACTTTTTCCTTCATCACCGACAAGCCCGCTTTCAGATGCAACTCACGCGGGCGTCCGTAATCGTATAGGCGATAGGTAGTGTCAGATTGCTGCTGGGTTTCCACGATGATCGAGCCTGGCCCAAGAGTGTGCACCGTGCCGCCCGCAACGTAAATCATTTCGCCGGGGAAAACGTTGATCCAGTTGAGAAGATCTTCGGCGTGTTGATCATGGATTGATTGCTCGAATTGTTTTTGGGTGACACCGGACTTTAGACCAAGTGCAATCTGCGAGCCCGGTTTGGCGTGGGCCACGTACCAACATTCGGTCTTGCCGCAGGGTTCGCCGGACAATTGGGCGGCAGCGTCATCGGGATGCACTTGCACGGAAAGTTTTTCGTGCGGAAATAAAAACTTTAACAATAACGGGAAA
Organism: uncultured Acidobacteriaceae bacterium; assembly: GCA_963794195.1. Lineage (GTDB taxonomy): Bacteria > Acidobacteriota > Terriglobia > Terriglobales > Acidobacteriaceae > DATBAX01. The sequence goes on along the minus strand of CAWCCU010000002.1, from coordinate 255,163 downwards.
CGGTTAGCGTCTTTCGGAGCGTCTCCGATGAGTTTGCGGCTGTATTGCGAACTTAATTCGGCGAGGGATTTCCCTCGCAGCGGACCGTTCGCTATTTTGCCATGATCGCCGGTGAGCCAGGATTCGCCAATCTTTTCGGCGTAACGGTGATTGGGATAAATGGGAGACAGGTCGTGCGTCCCCCATGGGCGCGGGTCGAACATGGGGGACATTAAGAGTGGATAGAGATCGGTCATGCGGAGATTTCGGCGAGCTTCATCACGTCGTAAGGCCTCAGGCGCTGAAGCGCGTGTTAAAAAGACGAACTCTTAAGGCAGCGCTTAAAGCGCTGCCCCACCCAAAATCAGAATTCCCGAATGAAGCTCTCGCGAGTCTTACAACGATGCGAAGAACTTGCGCATTTTTTCCAGGCCGCGATCTAGTTCTTTAATCGACGTAGCGTAGGAGATGCGAATGTGGTCGCTGGTGCCGAAACCTTCGCCGGGGACAGTCGCTACATGCGCTTCCTTCAAAAGTTTATCGGCGAGACCTGCGGCCGACTTGAGGCCACTGCGTCCGAAGAAAGACGAAATGTTTGGGAATGCGTAGAACGCGCCCTCCGGCATGGTGCACTTTACGCCGGGGATCGCATTGAGTCCGTTCACAATGTGGTCGCGAAGTTGAATGTATTCGCGGCGCATTTCTTCGACAGCTTGCTGCGGACCATTCAATGCCTCAACGGCGGCTTTCTGCACGATCGATGTGGGATTTGATGTCGATTGACTCTGCAACTTCTGCATCGCGCTGACAATTTGCGCCGGAGCGAGGGCGTAGCCGAGGCGCCATCCGGTCATCGCATAAGTTTTTGAGAGCGAACCCGCTACCAGGACGCGGTCGTGATACTCGCGCAGCGATCCTACCGAGAAATTCTTGCCGGTGTAGTTGAGATAGACGTAGCATTCGTCGGAGATCACCCAGATGCCGCGCTGGGCAGCCATTTTGATGACGTCCGTCTGGTCTTCTGGAGTCATCACCGCACCCGAAGGATTTGACGGCGAATTCAGAATGATCATCTTGGTGCGCGGCGTGATAAGGCGTTCGACCATCGGCGCCGTGATGCGAAAGTCCTTCGCTTCGTCGGTTTCCAGGAGAACGCAGTTTCCGCCGGCGTAACGCACGATGTCTTTGAACGACACCCAGTAGGGCACGGGCAAAATTACTTCGTCACCGTGATCGACCAGCACTTGAATCGCATTGAACAGGACATGCTTGCCGCCGGTGGATGCGATGGTCTCTTCGCGTTTGTATCCAGAGCCAAAATCCGCGGTGTGACGATTGATAATCGCATCGCGCAATTCGATCGTTCCGCCGACTGCGGTGTACCGCGTGAAATTATTATTGATGGCGGCGATGGCAGCGTCTTTGATGTGCTGCGGCGTGGAGAAATGCGGTTCGCCGGCGGTGAGATCGACGACCTCAATGCCCTGCTGGCGCAGCTTTTCCGCCTCGGCGGCGGCGGCCATAGTAGCGGACGGTTCGATTCGGCCGATGCGTTCGGCGAGTTTCACGGCTGCGGGTGCTTCGGTTGCGGGAGTCATCTTCGTCTGCCTGCCTTTGTGTTTCTTGCGTGTTGTAATTTTATCGCGGGATCGAGCTTTTCTTTTAATCTTCGTTCGACCATCTCAGGGACCAAGCCTGCCACCGAGCCTCCGAGCTGAGCGACTTCGCGCACCAGCCGCGAACTTAGATAAGAATATTGTTCCGCGGGCATCATGAAAACGGTTTCCAGTTCAGGATGCAATTTGCGATTCATTAGCGCCATTTGCAGTTCGTACTCGTAGTCGCTGATCGCCCGGATGCCGCGGAGAATCGCCGTCGCTTTTACCTGGATTGCATAGTCCACGGTCAGGCCGTCGAAAGTTGCGACCCGCACATTGCGAAAGCCTTCCGTCATGGCTTCCAGCATGAGTTTTCGCTCGCCCAGACTGAAGACGGCATGCTTTTCCGGATTGCGCAGGATCGCGACGACGAGTTCGTCGAAAATCTTGCTGCCCCGTTCGATGAGATCCAGGTGTCCGTGGGTCGGAGGATCGAACGAGCCGGGATAGATGGCAATGACCTTTTTCAATGGGCCTCGCAGGGTGTAAAGCGTGAAATGTGATTGTATTCGGCGGGCAAGAGGGATGGCAAACCGGTGCGTAGCGGATGGAGAAAGGAGGACGGTCGCTGGCTCCCAAGCACGAGAACCAGCGACCGCAATTTCGGGTTTATCGCCTTGCCACGTTCGCCTTGGCCGGTTCCGGGGCTGCGCTTGGCATGGTGGTTACGCGTGCTCCCGGCGTTACTGCGGGAGTCGCTGGACCAGCCTGCGCTGGCGGAACTGCTACGGGAGCGGCGCCGCTTGGGGTCAATCCCAGGCTTTTGCGCACTTCGGCGTCCAGTTTGGCGTAGGTGTCGCGGTTGTCCTTGAGGAACTGGCGGGCGTTTTCGCGGCCCTGGCCGATGCGTTCGCCTTTGTAGCTGTACCAGGAGCCGGATTTCTCCACCAGGTTGTTGTTCGCAGCGAGATCGAGGAGATCTCCTTCGCGCGAGATGCCTTCGCCATACATGATGTCGAATTCGGCTTCGCGGAAAGGGGCAGCGACTTTGTTTTTGACCACTTTGACGCGGGTGCGGGAGCCGGTCATCACGTCGCCGTCTTTGATGGCAGCGATGCGGCGAATGTCGATACGCACCGAGGAATAGAATTTCAGGGCGCGGCCACCGGTGGTGGTTTCCGGATTGCCGAACATCACGCCAATCTTTTCGCGGATCTGGTTGATGAAAATCAGGCAAGTGCGCGATTTTGACACTGTTCCGGTCAGCTTTCGCAGGGCCTGGGACATCAGGCGGGCTTGCAGGCCCATGTGACTGTCGCCCATCTCGCCGTCAAGTTCGGCTTTGGGGACCAGGGCAGCGACAGAGTCGACTACCAGCACGTCAACTGCACCCGAACGCACCAGCGTTTCGGTGATTTCCAGAGCTTGTTCACCATAATCGGGCTGCGAGACGAGGAGATTGTCGACATCCACGCCAAGCTTTTTGGCGTAGGCGGGATCAAGAGCGTGTTCGGCGTCGACGAATGCGGCCAAGCCGCCCGTTTTTTGCGCTTCAGCGATGACCTGTAAAGCGATGGTGGTTTTGCCGGAAGACTCAGGGCCAAAGATTTCTACGACGCGTCCGCGGGGGAAGCCGCCTACACCCAGGGCTGCGTCAAAGGAAATGGCGCCGGTGGGGATCACGGATATGGGGACGATTTCTTTCGATCCCAGCCGCATGATCGAACCTTTGCCGAATTGTTTTTCGATTGTTGCGAATGCCAGTTCGATTGCTTTGCTGCGTTCGTCCGCCATGAGAGTGGGACTCCTTTTATGATTGCAGTTGTGTTGAAGGTCGAATTATATATCCATGTTGTTAGCGAAGAAAAGGCGAATTTGTTAAAATTCAAAAATAAATGTTAAAAAGGTTCCGAAAGGGGAACCCTCGGAACGCTCCTAGCCAAGTGCACGTGAGCACACCCCAGGCGCTGAAGCGACTGCTCCATCCAAAATCGCCGAAGTGATAACTCGATCCAAAGCGCTGTAGCATTGCTCCATCCAAAATCTAAAGATCGAAACTCGGGTTCCCGGTCCATGAGCCACCCACGATTTCCAGGCCAAATGAACGTGCTACAATTAGCCGCGTCTAGGCTGACTTTCGAGTGACCGAACGCCCAAGCGCATCCCCGAAATCATTGAAAGTGGACGATTCATCCGTGGCCCCGAATTCCCCGAAAACCGCGCCCGTGACCTATGCCGATGCTGGCGTGGACATCGACCGCGCCGCCCGCACCAAAAAGCGCATCAAGTATCTCGCGCATAAGACTTTTACGCGGGGCGTGCTGAGCGAAATTGGCGGGTTTGGCGGCCTGTTTGCCATCGACAAGGCAAAGTATCTCGATCCCGTACTGGTTTCGAGCGTGGACGGCGTCGGCACCAAGCTCAAAGTTGCTTTCGAAATGAAGGTGCATCACACCATTGGCGCCGACCTCGTCAATCATTGCGTGAACGACATTGCGGTGCAAGGCGCCGCGCCCATGTTTTTTATGGATTACCTCGCCACCGGCGAACTCGAGCCAGAAGTTGCCGAAAAAGTGGTCGAAGGACTGGCCGAGGCCTGCAAACACAATGGATGCGCGCTCATTGGCGGCGAGACAGCCGAGATGCCGGGATTTTATCCGCCCGGAGAATACGATCTGGCGGGATTTATCGTTGGCGTGGTCGAACGCGAAAAGATTATTACCGGCAAAACGGTCGAAGTCGGCGATGTGATTTTAGGCCTGGCTTCGAATGGGCTGCATACGAATGGGTATGCGCTGGCCCGCAAACTTCTTTTTGAGATTGCCCATTACACGCCGGACTCCTACGTCAATGAATTAAAAGGCAAAGTCGGCAACGAGCTGATGAAGACGCACAAGAGCTATTGGCCGGCGATCAAGCGGCTGGTGGATGGCGAATGCGTTTCGGCGATGGCCCACGTCACCGGCGGCGGCATCACCGACAATCTTCCGCGAGTGCTTCCGCGCGGAGTCGCGGCGGTGATTGAAATGGGATCGTGGCCGGTTTTGCCGATCTTCGAACATTTGCAAAAGTTGGGGAACGTCCCAAAAGATGAAATGTTGCGGACATTCAACATGGGCATTGGAATGTTATTGGTTGTCCCGTCGAAGAAGTTCAAGAAGGCGCAGACGGTATTGGAGCGGGCCGGGGAAAAGGCGTTTACCGTGGGTAGGATTGTTAAGGGCGAGCGCAAGGTGATGTACACGTAGGATTTTGTTAGGTTTCGTAATGGTTGCGCCCAACGGCGCGTTGATCTGGATGCATCTCTACCCCGGACTTCCGTCCGGGGCTAAGATATGCCGCTCCTCCGGAGCTGGTTCTGTGGCGGCACATTCTGTTTTTTCTTCCCTGAGATTACCTCTTCAATAGATCCACCGGCTCCCTGACATCCGTCACCCTCATATACTTCGCCAGCGCTGGATATTTCTTGGCGGCGGCTTCGTACATTGCGTAGGCAACGTTGCGATAGGAGGTGTGTCCTGCTGGGCCGGTGCGTAGTTCGGAGATGTAGACGACCTCTGCGAAGTCCATTTTGAAGAGGGTGCGTTTTTTGAAAGCCAGAGGAATCGCGTACTGCGAATTTTCTTCGGCTTCGTGGGACGAGCTCGCCGCTAGCTTTTCGACGGCTGCGGCTGTGCGTTGCATGATGGCGTCGTAGTACGGTTTGGCGCCGGCGGCTTCAAGTTCCAGCGGCGTGTCGTAGCCGTGGCGGGTGGTGAAGCCCTGGCCGATTTGGGTGCAGCGGCGATGGCGGTGCATGTCGCGGAAGCCGCCGATGTCCATGAGGATGTCGAAGCGGAATTGCTGGCCGGCGCAGAAGGGGCGCAGCATTTCGTCGTGGCGGCCGCGATGGCGCAAGCCCAGATCGATGATCTCGCGGCGGATCACTTCCCCGGCGTACTCGATCATCTGGCGAATCTGCCGATACGGATAATGACTGTGTTCGTAGATGAGCGTGGCGGCGAGTTCAATTTCCAGCGGTTCGTTGTCCAGAAGATCGACCACTGGAGCGGGATCAATGGGCAAATTTCCCATCAGCTCGGAAGCGACTAGCCGCAGTTCGCGACGGGTTTCGATTTCGTAAATGTTCGGGTCGGCATATTTGACCAGTGTCGGCGCGACGCGGACTTCGCGTAATAATTCCTGCTCGGCGCGTTTTCCCAACTCCGGCGATACGGCGCGAATTTCTTCCACCAGCTTCGATAACGATTCCTGATTCACGTTGTAAGCCGGCGAAGTTGCGGCCCGTTTCAACAGGACTCCTAGATGTCGAACTTCGTGATGAGTGTGCGCGAGCAGGTGGGCGACTTGCGTTTCCAGAGTACGGGCGTTGACGATTTCGCCCAGCGAAGTGTTCGCCGCCAGCGGCAACAAGTAACGCGAGAAGTCGAATGCCCTGGCACGGATGGTGCGCTCGTAGGCGTCCTGCTTCATTTCTTCAGGCTTGGGGGTGATGGCTGCCAGGTAGTGGGCCATCTTGCCGGAGAAGGTTTCGTATTCTTCAAATAAATAATCTATGGTCTGGCCATAGAGCGATTGCGCGTCGCCGAAATCCGGCTTGTAGTAGCCGCTTTTTTTGAAATCCTGATAACGAGTGGAGCGTTCCTGGCCGTCCCAACGCTGCTCGTCGGCGACTGCGATGGCGGCGAGGATCGAGAGCTTTTCGATCGCCAGAGCTACGTGGGCGAGGTCGGCGATGGAGCGGTGTCCGTACTGAAAGTAGAATGTGTTGAGAAATTTTTCGGCTTTTTGAGTGCTGATTTCTTTCAGCGACTCTTTCATCGAAAGCGACGAGCGGGAATATTTCGCCATCGCGTAAGCCTGGACTTCCGGCTCGACGCCGTAGACGGCAAAAACTTCTACTGCGGGTACGTCGCGTTCAGACAATGATCGATACCTCGGAAAATTTAGAGCAGAGTTGGAAGTTTACGTGTAGGGGTTGCGGTTGGCAATTGTGGTGGGTTTTGGGTAGTGGTGCAGTTTGAATTCTAGCGGATTATCGTTTGGCGTCGTGATTGCTAATGAGCTGAATCGTACCAAGCTAACACCATCCCAAAGATGAGAATACAAGCCCAAAGTGATCCGCCCACAATACGGATAAGCCTGCTCGTTCTCGACATCGGAACGCTCCTGTCAAATCCATCCCGTACCGCAAGGAAAAGTGCCACCACCATGAGCACCGACAGAATCCATTGCCATAGGGGAATCTTCATAAAGCATGACCACAGTTTCCCACAGGCTGATTCCAAGTGCTATCCCGTAGAAATTCAAACTGGACCAGCACCGGGTTTTGAATGTCGAAATCAAAGGGCTTGTCATTCCGCAGCGTGGCATTATCGCGCGAGGAATCTGCTGTGCCGCTGTCGGCAAAAAGCAGATTCCTCGGCCGATAAACCTGGCCTCGGAATGACAAGTTTGGAGGTTTTTCGCGCAAACTGCACCCCTACCTTTGGAGACGTCCGCAGCCATTGTAGGGGTCCTTCGACTCCGTGGAAAGTGCGCTTCGCGCAATTTCCACTGCGCTCAGGATGACAGGAAACTTATAGGGTATGGAGATAGGCTAACAGGTCGTTGATTTGTTGCTGGGACAGGACTTGGCCGAAGCCAGTCATCTTCTCGCGCCCGAAGCGAATGATGTCAGTCGCGCGGGCATCGTTGGCGGGCAAGCCGCTCATCTCAAAATAGGGCTTCTTGAAAATGCCTTCCAGGCTGGGGCCCTGCTTGCCACTGGAAGAATAGGGTTCGTGGCAGCGGGCGCAGTCGTCGTCGTAGATGCGGCGGCCGGAGGATTGTTGTGGAGTGAGTCCTAGTTCGGCATCGCTTTTTCGGCGCTCGGCTGTGCACGCCAACAAAACACTTACCACAGAGACACAGAAGCACAGAGAAAAGCTTTTGGGAAAACGGCGCCGGATTTTTATGGGAGTGCCAGGCATGGGGAATTCTCTCGACGTACAATAATAAGGCAACGCCATGACGACCACCGCTAAACAGATCGCAGTGAAACGGGTTTATGCGAAGCCTGCCCGTGGGGATGGGAATCGCGTCCTTGTAGACCGGCTGTGGCCGCGGGGTTTGAGCAAAGAACGCGCCGAGCTGGATGCATGGCTGCGTGATCTGGCGCCGTCGGATGAACTGCGGCAATGGTTTCATACGCGCGGACATGCGTGGCTTACTTTTCGCAAGCGCTATCTCAAAGAGTTGGTGAATCCTGAAGCTGGAGAGGCGCTCAACCAACTTTATCGGCTGGCCAATCAGAAGAAAGCGTTGACGCTTTTATTTGCCTCCAAAAACGAAGAGCACAACAATGCAGTCGTATTGAAAGATTTGTTGGAAGGCATGCGCAAGCCGCCGAACGGGACTGGACGCGGAGCCATCCGCGCGATGCAGGAGCGCGAAGCGAAGAGGATGCCGCGGTGAAGTGGCATTTAGCAATTGGCACTTAGCATTTAGCCATTCCGGCACTGTGATGGCTAAGTGCTAAGTGCCAATCGCTAAATACTATTTCACCGCTCTCGCACTCTTTCCCACATCATCGCGCAAAACCTCCCCCACAATGCTGTCGATGGTGTCGGTAACCCGTTTTACTGGCAAATTAGAATTGTTGGAGAGGATGGAAAACGCGATGGGTTCACCACGGTCGGTGGTGGCGTATCCGGAGAGCGTTTTTACGCCGCCTAAGGAACCGGTTTTAGCGTGCACACGTCCCTGCCCATCGATGTTATTGAAGCGATCGGAGAGTGATCCATCGACACCCGCGACCGGCAGCGTGTCTTTGAAGCTCGCGCCCCAAGGCTGATTTGCCGCATATTGCAACAGCATCACGATGGCATGAGGGGTCACCAAGTTTTGCCGCGACAGGCCTGAACCATCGTAAAAGACGTATTGGTCGCTGGGAATCCCCGCCTGATTCAGAAAGCCGCGCACAACTTCCAGACCGCCTTCGACGTTGCCAGCGTTGCCCTTTTCGCGGCCCAATAATCGCAAAAGGATTTCCGCATGCAAGTTTTGGCTGACTTTGTTGATCACGCGAATGTCTTCGATGAGTGGCTTCGATTGATAGCTGCCCAAGACCAGTGGCTGGATCTGCAACGAGCGTGCAGGCTCGTCACCACCGCGTGCAGGAGCGAGGGCGGTCACGGTCAGAGTGGAAAGACTCGCCAATTCTGTGTGACGCGTGCGTTGTCTGCCGTAGACGGCAATTCCTCGGGTTTCCAGAAGTTGCCGGAAAAGCCCGGCGGCAAATTCCGCGGGATCTTCGATGGCCAGTCCTTCGTTCGCGCCGGGATCGTCCGCAGAAATGTTTCCCCACAGCGTGAGTACCGTCGATCCTGGTTCGCGATTGATGAAAATCTTGCGGCCGGTGCCTATCGGCGTGGTGAGGACGCGATTGTCCATGCGGTAGTAGTCGGCGAACGGCGTAATGCTCACGAAGGCACGGTCGCCCACTCGATCGGCTGGCAGAATATTTACGAAAATAACGTTGTCATTAATGGTGAGCGCCGAGACCGGAGCGCCGTCCGCCCAGACCAGATCGTCCTGGCTCCAGCCCTCGCCGTAGCGCTCGAAGGCGAAGTAGGAATCGTCGGCGACAATGTCGCCATCCACGTACTTCACACCTTTTTGCACCAACTCGTCAGCTAGTTTTTCGAGGACTTCGATGGGATGATCGTTGCGCTGAGTGTGCAATACGTACGGAAGCTCTCGTCCAGAAAGATTGGGATCGCCACGGCCAACCAGCACCAGGTCGCCGGTAAGACGGCCGTGCTTGTCGAGCGAGCCATTGGTTTCGACCGTGGTTTTGAATTGATAGTCCGGGCCGATCATCGCCAGCGTGGCGGCGGTAGTGAATAGCTTGGTGTTGGAGGCTGGGGTGAAAAGTTTGTCGGCGTTTTGCTCATACAGGACCTTGCCGGTGGTGAGAGAGACGACTTCGATGCCCCAAAACCCGCGGGCCAGGTCGGGATCGGAAAGTACAGCGGCAATGCGCTTGTCCAGAGGCTTGGGCTTCGCGGCGGCAGCGTGCAGTTGCGCCGCCAGGACGCAACAAAGCACGATCCGTAATGGATGAAGGGCGCGGGGCATACGGCTTGATTGTAGCACCGGAAATTGGGCAATTTTGCGGGAAGAATTGCGGGGAAGGCTTTCCCTCCTGCCAAAACCGCGGATCGGTGGTACGGCCACGGCGGCCGTCGCCACGCGCTTCGGAATACTTGAGTTGGGAAGAGGTTTAGAATCGGCGGATGCGTCCTGTGGTGGAGTGGAATCTCGGTACTCGCATTCTGAAGTTGGGGAAACGTACGTTCATCATGGGCGTGGTCAATGTGACGCCAGATTCGTTTTCCGATGGTGGGATGCATTTTGATCGTAACCGGGCTGTTGAACATGCGCTTCGCCTGCTCGATGACGGCGCCGACATTATTGATGTAGGCGGGGAATCGACGCGGCCGGGAACGAACATCGAAAAGCCGGCGGTTGGAGAAAAAGAAGAATTGGATCGCGTGATTCCCGTTATCACTGCGCTCAAACAGAAGCGCGGCGATACGGTGATTTCCGTGGACACTTATAAATCGAACGTGGCACGTGCCGCCGTGGAAGCTGGGGCCGAGATCGTGAATGATGTTAGCGGATTTTTATGGGACAAGCTGATGGTGAAGACCCTGGCAGCCTTAAAATGTGGCGCGGTGCTGATGCATACCCGAGGGCGTCCGGAAGAATGGCCGGCGCTTCCACCGGCCGCGGACATTGTGGTGCAAGTGAAACGTGAATTGCGCGACCGGGCCGATACCGCGCTGATGGCGGGGGTGAAGCGGGAGCGGATCCTGCTTGATCCGGGCTTCGGATTTGGCAAGCGAATGGAGGAAAATTATCCGCTGCTGAAGCGTTTTGAGGAATTTCATCAATTAAGGTATCCGCTGATGGTGGGGGTGTCCCGCAAAGGTTTTATCGGACGGGCTTTGGCCCGCGATGGCAAAGATGTTCCGCTCGCCGAGCGACTCTACGGAACCCTGGCAACGGAAACCGCCGCCATCCTAAAGGGTGTTCACATCATTCGTACGCACGATGTGAAAGCTTGTGCGGATGCGGCGAGGATCGCGGATATCGTGGTCAATTGAGACCGGCCTGGAAATCCCGCCTCACCCCAAGGGCCTGGATGGATCACGATTGGAATCCTGTAACGTCTAAGACAGGTATATTGGTTGCCGCCATTAGTCGCAAATGAAGCGGCGAGATGCTAAGAAAATTCTTGACTGCGTTTCTTTGCGGATTTTCTTTGCGTTCTTCGCGTTTTAAAAGCTCTTATTCTCCTGGAGGATTGATGCACCTGTTACAGCGCGCCACCTGGATCGCTCTTGCCGCACTCTTTTTTTTGGCCACATTGGTCTTTGTTCATCGCGTAGACGCTCAAAGCATCGACGATCGCCGCCAGCAGCTCAAGCAATTAATCGCCGACGAGTGGGAATATGAGTTGAAAGAGAGTCCCGAGCAGGCCACCGCCATCGGAGATTATCGCTACAACGATCATTGGAGCGATAGTTCGCTTGAGCACGTGTCAGAGCAAAAACAGGACGCTCTGAGTTGGATCAAACGGTTTGAAGCCTTCGATGACACTGGGTTCCCCGAGCAGGAAAAGCTAAATCGCGCGCTGATGTTGCGAATTTTGAAGCAGCGAGTCGAAGGAATCGATCTCAAGACTTATGAGATGCCCATTGATCAATTCAATGGAGCGCATCTGGAGCTGGCGGAGTTTGTTGCCGCCATCCCTTTCGATTCGACGAAGCATTACGAAGACTACCTGAACCGCCTGCATTTGATTCCCCAGGTTCTTGACCAGATCATTGGAATTCTCAAGCAGGGTGAAAAAGATGGCTTGATGCCTCCGCGTTTTCTACTGGAGAAGACCGTGAGTCAATGTACGTCTATTGCCCAACCCGCGGGCGAGGCGAGTGCCTTCGGTCAGCCCGTGGCCCATTTTCCTGACAGTGTTCCGGCCGGCGACCGGAAGCGTCTGCATGACGCCATTCTGGCTGCGGTCGATAACGAAGTCCGCCCTGCCTACGTCAGACTCGCGGATTTTCTGGCCAAGGACTACGCCCCCAAAGGCCGCACCGATCCTGGAGTGTGGGCTCTACCCGGCGGCGATGCGTTGTATCGCTTCGACATCCGGCAGTTGACCACGACCAACCTCGATCCGGCGACTATCCATGAAATTGGTCTGCAGCAAGTTGCCCGCATTGAAGGCGAGCAAATGGTTATCGCCAAGAAATTAGGCTTCTCCGACCTCAAAACTTTTCGCGCCTCGCTGAAGACCAATCCGAAGTTGATTCCGACATCCGGCGAGCAGATTCTGGAAAAATATCGTGGTTACATCGCTGGGATGGAACCACAACTGCCAAAGCTTTTTGGGATTTTGCCCAAGACCAAAGTGGAAGTCCGGCCAGTGGAAAAATTTCGCGAGAAAGAAGCGGCCGGAGCCAGTTATTTCCAAGGCACTCCGGATGGATCGCGTCCGGGAATTATTTATGTAAACACCAGCGACTTTGCGCATCGGTCGCTGCTTTCGGTGGAGTCTACTTCCTACCACGAGGGAATTCCCGGGCACCACATGCAAATTTCGATTGCGCAAACCCTGCCCGAACTGCCCCCTTTCCGCCAGCAGGGTGGCAATTCCGGATACGTTGAGGGTTGGGCGCTCTACTCGGAAAGCCTGGGTAAAGAACTTGGCTTTTATCAGGATCCCTATTCTGACTTCGGCCGGCTTTCGGACGAAATGCTGCGGGCTGTGCGATTGGTTGTCGATACCGGCGTGCACAGCAAGCATTGGACGCGGCAACAGATGGTCGACTTTTTCCACGAACACTCGAATCAGGACGAGCCCGATTTGCAAGCCGAAACAGATCGTTATATCGCGTGGCCTGCGCAGGCGCTCGCCTACAAGCTGGGCCAACTTGATATCCTGAGATTGCGCGAACATGCGAAAGTGGAACTCGGCAGCAAGTTCGACATTCGCGCTTTCCACGACGAAATCCTCAACGGCGGCGCGCTGCCCCTGGATATGATGGATGAACGGGTGGAGCGATGGATTGCGGCGCAAAAGGCGAAGTAGCTTTTCTAGTGCAGCCGTTGGCACTTGGCATTTAGCTATCAAGGTGTGCGGGGGCTAAATGCCAATTGCCGAGTTCGCCAAGGTATCGCAAAGAAGATTGCTACTTGAGCTCCGATGAAATTTGCAAAAATTGTGTTTTGTATTGCTGGCGGGTGGGGCGTGCTGGTACTCACTCCGCTCTACTTTATGTTTGACCTGATCAGCCGGACGGACCCGCCTGCAATCACGCATCCGGGCTTTTACTACGGCTTCGTTGGTACGGCGCTGGCCTGGCAATTGGCATTCTTCGTGATTGCCACCGATCCGGTGCGCTATCGCCTTCTAATGGTTCCCGCGATGGTGGAAAAATTCAGCTACGGGATCGCTGTCGTAATTCTTGTCTTGCACGGGCGCATGCACAGCAGCGACTTGGTTTTTGCCGGAGCGGATTTGCTGCTCGGCGTGCTCTTCGTGACTGCTTTTGTTACCACGCGCGGTCATCGAACATAACTCAGGCTTTGGCCGAATCCAGCAGGATGGTCACCGGACCGTCGTTGATGAGTTCCACTTGCATCGTGGCCTGAAAGCGTCCGGTTTCGCAAGGGAGTCCGGTGGCCCGAATTCTTTCCACAAAATATTCGTAGAGCTCTTTCGCCTGTTGGGGTGGGGCGGCGTCATCGAATGACGGTCGCTTGCCGCGGCGGACATCGCCATAGAGAGTGAATTGGGAGACCACTAACACAGCGCCCTTCACATCGTCGACCGATAAATTCATCTTGCCATTGTCATCATCGAAGATGCGCAAGCCTGCAATCTTGGCGGCGAGATAATCGGCGTCGACTACGGTGTCTGTTTTTGAAACACCCAGCAGGACAAGCAAGCCTTTGGCGATCTTGCCGATGATGACACCGTCCGCGGAAACCTGAGCGTGGGTGACGCGTTGAACCAAAGCTCTCATAATTTTTGCGTTACCTGATGATAGCTCCGGAGGAGCGATCAAGCTTAGCCCAGGACGAAGTCCTGGGTAGGCCGAATCACGATAACGCGCCCTAGGCGCAATCTGTCCGCGCGCTCCCCGTTCGTCCCATCCGGGACTCCCGCAATCCACTCAGCGCTGTCGCGTTGGGCCTCGTCGTCCCTACCGGGACTTCGGATCAATTTCATTTCTTCGCCAAATTTTCCTAAACCTCCCATGCTCTGGCCTTTTCTTTCGCCGCTTCGCGCCACGGCATGTCGCTTTGCCTCCTCCCCTCCTTTACACTCCTTCCTCTGCGCCAGTACACTACTTATTCCGCTTTGTACTCTCAGGAGGCTCGATTTTATGGCGAATGAAGCAAAGAAAGATTGCGCTGAAAAGGTCAAACAGATTGTCGGCGAGCAGTTGGGCGTGGACGAAAGTGAAGTCACCCCCAGCGCGTCGTTCGTGGACGATTTGGGAGCGGATTCGTTGGACCAGGTCGAACTGGTGATGGCGCTCGAAGAAGCCTACAGCCTGGAAATCCCCGACGAAGACGCGGAAAAGATCCGCACCGTGCAGGATGCTATCGACTACATCGACAAGCACGCCAAGGTTAGTAAATAATCTTTACAGCGCCGGGATTTTCCCGGCCGGATAGCCGATGCGCCGTCTCGTTCTAAAAGGCGGCGGTTGTCCACAAATTCAAGTGCTCATCCCCCAAAACGCGTACAGCGAGGAGAAAAATGGCAGCCGTTGACGAAAAAGTGAAACAGATCATTGTCGAACAGCTTGGAGTGGACGAAGCTGAAGTCACCAACAGCGCCTCGTTCGTCGACGACCTCGGCGCCGACTCGCTGGACACCGTCGAACTCGTCATGGCCTTTGAAGAGGCTTTCGAAATCGAGATCCCCGACGAAGATGCCGAAAAGATTCGTACCGTGCAGGACGCGATCGACTATATCGGCAAACACTCGAAAGGTGGCAAGTAGTTTGGGACGAAGGGTCGTAGTCACTGGCATCGGCCTGGTTTGCGGAGTAGGCAACAGCACGGAAGAAGTGTGGAAGAACCTGCTCGCCGGCAAAAGTGGCGTGGGCAGGATCACCCATTTCGATACCGCGCTCTACGCCTGCCAGATTGCGGCTGAAGTCAAAAACTTCGACCCGTTGCAGTTCGTTGAGAAAAAAGAAGTAAAAAAGATGGGCCGCTTCATCTACCTGGCGCTCGGCGCCGCGGATGAAGCTATGAAGTCATCAGGCCTGCAAGTCACGCCGGAAAATGCGGAACGGGTCGGCGTGCATATCGGTTCGGGCATCGGCGGATTCGATGTCATCGAGCGCGAGCATTTGAATTTAATCAATGGCGGCCCGCGCAAGATTTCCCCGTTTTTTATTCCTGCGGCAATTGTGAATCTGGCGGCTGGGCATGTCTCCATGCGCTTTGGCGCAAAAGGACCGAACGAAGCCACCGCCACCGCCTGCACTACCAGCGCACATTCTCTCGGTGATTCTTTTCGCATTATCAGTTATGGTGACGCCGATGCCATGATCGCCGGCGGCAGCGAAGCTGCAATCACTCCGATGGGCGTTGGCGGATTCGCCGCCATGCGTGCGCTTTCGACGCGGAATAGCGAACCGGAGAAAGCCAGCCGTCCGTGGGACACCGCCCGCGATGGTTTTGTGATGGGCGAAGGCGCGGGCATCATGATTCTGGAAGAGTTGGAGTTTGCACGCGCCCGCGGTGCGAAAATTCTGGCGGAAGTCGTCGGCTACGGGATGAGTGGCGACGCGTATCACATCACTCAGCCAGCCCCAGAGCATGAAGGCGGCTTCCGCGTCATGCAAAATGCCCTGCGGGATGCCAAGTTAAAGCCCACCGACATCGGATATGTAAACGCCCACGGCACCTCCACGCCGATTGGCGACACGCTGGAAGCTCATGCCATCCGAAATTTCTTCGGAGAGTATCGAGTGCCAGTCAGCTCGACCAAATCGATGACCGGACATCTGCTGGGCGGCGCCGGCGGCCTGGAAGCCGGTATCACTGTCCTCGCCTTGCGTGATCAGATCCTGCCTCCGACCATCAACCTGGAAAACCAGGAACCCGAAACCGCTGCGATGGATTTTGTTCCGAATATCGCGCGCAAAGCCAGCTTCGATTATGCCCTCTCCAATTCCTTCGGCTTCGGCGGCACCAACGGTGCTTTGATCTTTAAGCGCTGGAGCGAGTAGCAGCGCCCTCACTTCCAACCAAACAGAAACCCCATAGCGATGACGATCGCGAACAAGCCAAGCACTACGAGCAGACCGCAAGTAATCACCAAAATTCGATCCTTGGCCAGTTTCCAGCCGTGAAGCTTGGTCCGCTCGATACCAGAAATAACTTCCTCAGCGATTGCCACGATGTTTGAATAATATGAAACGCCTGCCCATTGCAACGAGCGGCCGAAGTTTTTGGGGTCCCAAGCGAATTCATCGATTTGGTCGTTCTCAAGGACACATGGGATCAATTCGCTTACCCTGCGACGCAAGTCATCGGGAACGGGTTCCTGCGAAGACATCTCTCTGGCAAGAATCTCCCGGTCCATCGGGGTCAGCGACGATCCGGCCTTCTCGGCGGCATCGGCAACCAGATCCACCATGCATTTCACGGCATCGTTGGGAGATTCAAAAGGGCTTTTGCGGAACCAATTCATAGCCATAATCTTGCCGCACCCTGGCATTTCCGGACCAGGGCATCCGTTAGAAAAATTCCACAAAAGACCAGGGGAATATCGAAACTAAAGCCCACGAAATCTAGCACGGGCGGCAGTACCGGGGAAGCATAAATAATTCGATCTCTCGCGATTCAGAAGTTTGAGATTGTTGCGCATCAACTTCAGAAACAAAAAGCCGGACTCGGCGAGTCCGGCTTTCGTCATGCGGTGTGTATCAAAGAGGAGAAGGACGGCCGTGAGGGTCAAATGTCGATCCAGCCAACGCTAACCCATGGCCGTCCACGATCTACAAAGAGCATAACGCTCCTTCACAACTCGATCAATACAGTAAATCCTGTAGGCATCTTTCATGACAATTGTCCGACAAAAGCGATGTCGCGACGTCGCCATCAAGGATTTACTTTTAGCAGCATCATCGTCCCGGTTTCCAACTTTACGTTGTTTTTTTCCGAACTGACGACTGAGCCTTCCGCCGCATTGCTCGCCATCGCCAATTTCAGATTTGCGATTCCCACTACGCCCTCGGTATTTCCAGTGATGGGCGCACGTGCATTTGCCGAGGTTTGGCTGGGTGATGGTTCATTGGCGGCGGGAACGTTCGAGGCTTGATTCTGAGTTCCGGAGGGCATCCCACCGGTTCGGCCAGCGCTGTTGCTTTGCGATCCTCCGTAACTTGGGGAGGATGCGGGTTCGCTTGGGGATTCGGAGCCGGCGTTGTTGTTGGTATTTGAATTCGGCGGCGCGATGACTGCTTGAATGGACATCGGCAGGGCTACGTCATCGCCATCCTTCATCACCGCATGATCAAAGGCGATGCCGACTTGCGATTCTTTTTGGTCCTTGCTGCGGGCCTGGGCTTCGGTGACGTGTCCAACCACTTTTGTATCTTTGGGCACAATAATTTCGCCGCTGCCGGTCTTCATGTCCTGCGTAACTTTGGCTTCGACGGCGTCGCCGGTCTTGGCTTTTTTGGCGTCAATACCTTTGGTTAATTGCACGGGGATCACACTTCCGGGCGCGATCCTGGGGGCGGCGTTCGGGCGCGTTCCGTTGGTTGGCACCGCCGCTTGAGTGGTCGGGGCTGGTTGCGTGGGAGAAGTAGCGTCCTGGGCCGAAGAGAATCCGCATAACATTGCTGCTGAAACGATTCCTGCGAAAAGCATTTTCATAGCACCGTCTCCTAACTCTTTATTTTCACGAAGGCGCGCAACCGTCTACTTCTTCTTAGATGAGACTTGAGAACCAGGGGTGGGCGCGGTAATCAAAAGTTATGCGATGATTCTGCGCGATCAGTCACTTAGCTGACGTTGTCTCGAGGTAAGTCTTGATCCAATGACTTCGTATCTGGGGCCTTACCTTGTTACCTTTCCAATCAAAGACGATCAAATTCGTTTCCTGTAATGGCATGTGGCAAGCGATGCAATTGCTCGCCGCCTGATGGTTCTGCTTGGGAAACATATCGGTTTCGGGTTTGTGACAGTTCAAACAGTGTTGCGAAAACGCCTGGAGATCATGCTGGCTGGTATGGACGTCGTGGCAAGTCAGACAAGTCATCGCCGAAGCCTGGAAGCAGCGACTCTTCTTGAGCAATCCGACCTGATCGCCATGGACGTCAATCGGGGCGTTTGAATCCGGTTGCGGCAAGTCGATATATTTGTCCAACTGTTTGCCGGGAACATAAGAGAATGCCGGGACCAATGCGGTCCCGTGTCCGGCGTGGCACCAGGCGCAAAGGTCGATTTGTCGATCGCGGGAAAAGTGCGCTGGATTGAGTATTGCCGGCTCAGACGTGCCCGGAAGCTTGGAACTTTCATGCTGGATATGGTCGCGTCCCGGGCCGTGACATTTTTCACAAGTGATGCCAGCCACAAATCCAGTTTTGCTGAAACGATTGGGAGGCGCCACCGCTTGAAAATATGTTCCATGACATTCCAAACAACGTGGAATGATGGGACGCTCAAAGTTTGCCATGCCGTCGCGATATCCCGGGCTGTTGACCCATCCAAGCTGGTTCCAGTAGGAGACTGGAAGTTGAAAGAGCCGGTCGCCTTTCCAGTACAAATAAGTTTGTCCCTTGCCTCCAGAGCCGACGACTAAGCCAAAGCGTTCGGTACGCTCCTCCGCATAAGGAGCGACGCCCTCAACAGATGTCTGAAAAAAACCGTTCTCTTTGGCGTCCATGCGGAAAAACAAATCTGGATTCGAAGTCTTCAATACATTCGCGTCGAGGGTGAACTTGCCTAGGATCGAATTTTGGTCCGGTAATCTGGAGGTCAGATAGTGGGCGGTGTGATGAAAGGTTTCGGCTTTCTCGCGATGACATGAAGCGCAGGCCTCGTCGCCGGCATAGTTCTCGCGTGAGCTCTGGCCCCCAGTTGTTGGAGCGGATGCGACTGGGGCCGGGGCTTGCAGCGGAATCCGAGTCTGACTCGAGGCCGGCGGAGCCAAGAGCAATCCCAAGAAACATGTTGCTAGTGCAACTCTTAGCGGACGCCACTTCCCTGGACTTTGGGACATCAGGTCGGTTCCTGGACTCGTTTGCACTATGAATCATGTTTGAGTTTCCGCGAACGCTCAAGGATGTCTGATTCCAAAAATCTTCCCCTGCCCCCGCTTCTCTCAAGCGAACTAAGGCTCTATTGACTGATTCCCGGGAAACTTTAGCTTTGCAAGCACAAATCGGCAATCCGCAGTCCATCAGGGTAATGACACTTTTGTACCCGCTGATTGGCCTTCTAAGCCTTTGCGTAGCCAGCAATTACAGGCCAGAATAAGGGTTCAACGCTGCTATTGAATCCGACCATGGAAAATGTCCTAGGAACGGTATTCTCGTCGTCCCCAGCCAAGAAAGTCCTGGCCCGTGTGGCGCTGGTGGACGTCAAAGATTCGGCCCGCACCGTACTTTCCGAGTGTTTTCGGCAGTTTGGCATTGAGACCGTAGTCATGACGGACAACGCCGCAGAGCGACTCAAGAGAGAGAAATTCGAGGCGTGCGTGGTGCGCCTATGTCCGGAGACAGAGACTGTGTTAGACGCTGCCCGATCTTCTCTTTCGAACAATCGGATGGTGATCTACGGCGTCGGGGGCACCGTGCAGGACGCCATGAAGTATTCGAAATATGGCATCAATGCGGTGTTTAATGAGCCGATCGAACGGCCGTCTGCTTTGAAGCTGGTGCGGGCCACGCAAATGCTTGTGCTGCATGAGTTTCGCCGTTATGTGCGGATCCCCGTGATCACGGAGGTTTCCGTGGTCTCCCCGGATGGCGGCCGTTTTACCGCCAGCAGCCAGGAAATCAGTTCAGGAGGAATGTCGCTGCGAAGCTCGCAAGATATTTCTCCCGGCCAAGCCGTGGAGATTTCCTTTGCCCTCTTAACTTTGCCGCGCATCTGGGTTCGCAGCACTGTGAGTTGGCGCATGCCGGGCAACAAGAGCTTCGGAGTTAGATTTGACGCCTTGGACGAACGCCGGCTGCGGGTTAAAGAGTGGATTGAATCCTACCTGGACAATTAAGCCGGAAACCTCTCGATTTGGGGTATCAGCGATCCGGCATGTAAAATCCAGAGAGACATGGCTGGCGCTTCCCAACTGATTCAGATCGAAGTCGGGCCTCCGGTGCGGAAGCCGAAACCGGCATGGCTCAAGGCCAAGGCCCCTTCCGGCGAAAATTTTCATAATCTCAAGAAACTGGCCCGTGACCTGGGATTGCATACAGTCTGCGAGTCCGCCCAGTGCCCCAATATCGGGGAGTGCTGGAACCATAAAACTGCGACTTTCATGTTGTTGGGCAATATCTGTACGCGGCGCTGCGGGTTCTGCGCAGTGCCCAAGGGACGTCCGCAAGCCATTGACTGGGACGAGCCGCGGCGGGTAGCTGATGCTGTCGCCAAGCTTGGCCTGAAGCATGCCGTAGTGACCAGCGTGAATCGCGATGACGATAACGTGGGGGGAGCCCGGGTTTTTGCCGAGACCATCCGTCAAATTCGAGAACTGACGCCGGATTGCCGGATTGAAGTGCTGATCCCGGATTTCCAGGGAATGGAAGAAGCGCTGCGAGTCGTGCTCGATGCCCGGCCGGATGTGTTGAACCACAACACTGAAACCGTGCCCAGGCTTTATCGGGTGGTGCGTTCGGGAGCGCGTTACCAGCGCACGCTGGATTTGCTCGAGAACGCAAAAAAGATTTCTCCCGATGTGGTGACTAAATCCGGAGTGATGGTCGGCTTAGGGGAAACCATTACCGAACTGGTGCAGACTTTCAGCGACTTGGGCTCGCGTGGAGTGGACATTCTGACGGTCGGACAATATTTGCGTCCGTCGCGCGATCATCTGCCGATGACCCGCTTTTACACGCCCGAGGAATTCCAGTACATGAAAGAAGAAGCCCTGCGCTTCGGTTTCAAGCATGTCGAATCCGGGCCCATGGTCCGCTCCAGCTACCACGCCCACGAACAAGCCGAGTCTACTTCCAAGAAGTAACGCCACGGATTTGCGCGGATTTCCACTGATCTTTTTGTAAAAAGATCTGCATTCGTGAGTAATCCGCGGCCAATGATCTTTAGAATATTTTGAAGTGGATGGTTAGATATTTCTTCGGGTCTTCGCGGATGGCCTTGATCAGACCTCGGGTCTCTACTAACATCTGGTTGGAATTATCGTAAAGGGCCGGATCGTGCAGAAGTTTGCCTGCTGTGCCTTCGCCCGCGTCCAGCCGATCGGAGATCGACGAAAGCTTATTCAGGGTGTTTTGCAGCTTGTCCGCAAATTCCTGGTCTTTCGCCAATTTCCCAATCGCTCCCTTGCCGGCATTGATGTCATCGGTCAGCTGCTTGACGTTGGCAATGGTCTTATTCGCGGTGTCGTAGAGAGCAGGATCTTTAAGGAACTTGCCGGCGGTTCCCTTGCCCGCATTCAGGTCATCGATAATCACGTTGAGCTTGTCTACGGTAGTGTTCGCTTTGCGATAGAGTTCGTCATCCACCAGCAACTTGCCCAAAGTTCCGTTGCCTGCGGTTACCTCGTTCACCAATCCCTGAAATTCAGTCACAGTCGTGTTCAGTTTGTTATAGAGGCTGGGATCATAGATGACTTTGCCAATCGACCCCTGCCCACTCTCGACGAAGGCCACAATCCGGTCGAGACGCTTGAGCAGCGCATCCATGTTTTGCAACGTGCCCTGACTGGCGCGGACCACGTCCTGAATGTCGGGCGTATCGCGGGTCTCCAGTACGTCGCCGGCCTTCGCTTCGGCTAAATGAGCCTGCGAACTATTGATATCAATGTAGGTTTCGCCTAATACGCCAGCAGTTGCGAGAGCAGTCTGAGAATCCTTGCGCAGGCTGTCGTGATAGGTGGTGCTCACCTTCATGGTGACTTCCACGGGAGTCAGTTGCCTGGTTTTGTCATTAACGACCCGGATTTTCGTCACGTTACCAATGTCGACGCCTTCCAACCGGACCGGAGCGCCGATACGCAATCCCCCCGCGTTATCGAAATAAGATCGCAAAACGATTTTGTGAGTGAGGATGCCGCCGGTACCACTCATGAGGAAGATCAGAACAGCGAGAACGGAGCTCGCGATCAGTACGGTTAGGCCGACCTTCAGTTGAGACCATTTCAACTGCTTCTGGCTAGGCACTCATTCCCCCAAGTATTCTTACGGACAAGCTTTCCCCGTTTCGAACCCGACCCGGAATCCGATGATGATACCAGACTGGAGACTGCGTTTTCATATCGAGTTCTGAATCGCAACAAACCACATGGGATAGACGCCACCAGGGAGCTAGGCTGATTTCGGGTGGTCACGGAGGGTTCCGGTCAACAGCACTGCCAGAAAATAAGCTACCGCTCCGCAGGCCAATGTCACATTCAATCCGAACTGGATGGCAATCATGATCGCCAATACCGATCCCAATACGCTGGAACCCGCATTCATGGCCCAGGCCCACTCCACGGAGTTCTGAGTGGGGGAATCCGGCGTGGGGATGCTGGCCAGCGCGCGCAAGCCAGTGGGAAAAGGCATCCCCATGGCAAATCCTAAAGGAACGAGCAGGCCGGCGCTGACCAGGAGCTTGATGGAGAAAGGCAATCCCACCAAAGCGTTCAGCACACCGGGCAGGATGAATACATAGAGCAGCAGTGCAGCCACGATAAAGATGAGAGGCATCCATGCCCGTTGGGGCGTCGCCAGCCAGCGGCGCGAAGCCAGACTGCCCCCGCCGCTCGATAGTAAAAGCAGAAAGACCACCACCGTTAACGCGTACGTGGGATGTCCCAGAAATAAAACAAAACGTTGAATGAAAGCAATCTCGACCAAGATGTAGCCCAACCCGACTGCGACAAAATACAGCAGGCTGACGGTGCTTTCGTGCGCGGGACGGCCGCGTACCGCCAGCGGCACAATCAGAAACGCGACCACTGCAATCAACGAGATCAACAGCACCATCACCAGCACGGCCACACCCAGGTTGACTTTCCAATCCATGCCTTGCTGCAATGATTCCTGGTGCAGCACCTGGTCGACCTTGAGAGTAAAAAAGAAAAAAGGCTGATTATCATTCACCGGGGCGACGTTGTATGGATATTGTTTCGCAAAGGCAAAAGGATCATTGCTCGCGATTAGCGCCGAGAACGGATTGTTTGCGGGCGTGGACGGGAGATACAGGGGAACGAGATCGGGATTGTCATCGAAATGCGCTTTAACCGCGTCCTCCTCATCCTTGGTAAACGGGCTCTTCTTCGCAAGGACCACGACCGGAATTCCATCTTCGTCCAAACTCCCTTCGGAGACGACGATGAAATTTCTCTGGGGATCTTTGATCCCGAGACGGTGCAGCGCGTCCATGGCAACCGAAACTACGCGCAAGGCCTCGCGCGGCTGGCGAAATTCCCAACGAGTGATGGCGATTATGCCGTCCGGCTTCAAGTGCTCAAAATATTCCTGAAACGCTTCCACTGTGTACAGACTGTTTTCGCTGAGAGCAAATGCGCCCGCGGCCGTGGATGCCCACGTGTCCACCAGCGTCATTTGCACAACATCGAAATTTTGTTTGGCGTTGCGGATAAACGATCGTCCATCGGTGACCTGCAAGTGGACTTCGGGCCGCTGATAAAGGTGCTGGGAATAATCCGCATACTTATCGCGCATCACTTTATTGGCGATGATGGGATTGATTTCGATTCCAGTCACGCTGGGGCTGCCGTTGGCGAGCGCCCGCAGGACATCCACTCCGCCGCCGGGCCCGATAATCGCGTATTCTCCATGCGGCCGCAACACATTTGCCAGCGCTGGCGGCGCCGACATTAAATTGCTCTCGAGTTCGGTCCCGTGGAACTGCTTGGGATCCGCATTCATGATGAAGGTATTGGCATCGGCATCGATCACCACCACCTTCGCACCGCTATCGAGTTTGTCGACTTCGATGCGGGAAATGGCATTCCAACGCGCAAACTCGGACACGTTGCGAAGCTTGCCCTTGGCATAGATCACATCAATCCATTTTCCGGAATGATTAGCGGCAATCACCAACAGCAAGAAACACGCCAGGCCATAAGCCGATTTCCGCATGGAAGCGGTTGTTGCCCATACTGCTCCCGCAATGGCCGCCATCACTGCGGCAAAAAGGATCGTATTGGGACCACCCAGCCAGTTCAGCAGAGGAACAATGCCGAGGCACGCCATCGCCCCGCCGGCGAGGTCTGCTCCGTAAAGGCGGGGAATGTGGGCGGACTCGCGAGCGAAGATGACGGAAAATTCCAATCCGGTAATAAAGAAGGGCACGGCGGCAGATAGATACATTGCCGTTAGCCGGAGAAAATTCGTTCCCGATAACTCCAAAGAAACTGGAACGTGCAAAACGATCTCCAGCACGACCGTAACCATCACTGCATTAATGACACAAAGGCCCGCGGCGAGACCGCGAGTCTCAAAGCGCGCCAGCCAGCGTTTCCCCAGATAAGCGAAAACTCCGCCCGCTCCCAGGCCGAGCAATGCGATGGAGATTGCCAGGAATGCGAAGTGATAGAAGAGCACAACTGAAAAGAGCCGGGTAAGTCCCAATTCCAACAGCAGCGCGGCAAAACTGCTCAGCGCAATTCCCGCAATCAGGGCGCGATGTCTTGGCTCTTTGGACGGGACGCCTGAAACTACGGGGGAAATTTCACTCATCACGGACATTGAGTTAGATTGGGAATGCGACAGTCTACCAGAAGAAGATTGGAAAGCGGTCTCAGGTTACGAATCTTAGGTTTCTAATATCACTTGCGCAATGGCCTGTTCGGCGGTGTGAGAAAGTGACAGGGCCACGTGCACTGCGCCAAGCCGGGCGGCGAATTCGGCGGCTTTGCCGTGAAATGTCATCGTGGGGCGGCCTCCGGGCTGGCGAGTGACTTCTACGTCACGCCAACGTACGCCGTGGTTCCATCCCGTGCCCAGTGCTTTCATGCCCGCTTCTTTGGCGGCGAAGCGCGCCGCATAACGTTCCACGCGATTGGCCTTCGACTCGCAGTAGCGGATTTCACCTTCGGTATAAATGCGCCGCAGAAAACGATCTCCGAAGCGCGCGATGGATTCAGCGATGCGTGGCACTTCTGCGATATCGATTCCGGTGCCAACGATCATGCGGCAAAGTTAGCACACTCCAGCGCTTAAGATTCAGACTCGCCAGTAATCCGGCTGCCAATTCTTGATCGCTTTCTTGATGTCGGCACGGGAAAGATTTTCTGACAGTGTGCGTTGGACGAGTGCGGGCGTTTCTTCATCCGAGGCAAACCGAAGCCCGATCAACTGGCTTTCATTCAACTTCGCAATTTGCGAGCGCAATGGTTCAGGCAATAAAGTGGCGAGACGAAGCCTCTCTTCCAACCGAATGACACGGTCCTGTACTTTAAGCGCATAGCCGCGGGCCTTTCCCGCAGCCACAAACAATGCAGTCACCAGAAGTAATCCCCACAAATGTTCCCATCCCGGATGACGCACCAGAAAAACCACGCTGGTGATCCACAAGATGAGAACGAGCGGAAGCAGGAAGAAATGAAAAGGAGGATCGAACCGGCTATGATTGGCAAGATTTTGCAAAGGATTTTCGGCCATGAGTTCTCCTGGATAGTTAAGACGCTTTACTAAGTAGATGTTACCGGGACCATCGCGGTTCTTCTTTATCTCACAACAGGCGGTCGCCGCGATAGATCAATTGCCCTTCGATCATTCGCGCTTCGGGCATGAGCGTGTGCGATTTTGCTGGCCCGGTGCCGTCAATGTGCAGGACTTCGTGTCCATGTGCGACCAGCCAATCTGAAACCATCATGCGGTGGCAATTGAAAAAGAGCCGTTCGGCGCACATGTAAGCCGTTCGGGATTGATCGGCTAGACTGAGGAGATCGGCAGCGGCACTTCGGAAATCTTCAGTGAGAGTGTAGTCGGCATAGTTACGAAAGCTGTCACTGCGGATCGCTATGTGAGGCGAGTCGTCGCGAATCTTCTTGCGACGTCCGCCGAGAGTTTTCATCCAGACATATTGAATGCTCGCAGGGCGAAGAGACTTCTCCAACGATTCACGATTAAAGTGCGGCAGGCGGCCTGACCTGGGAAAAGTACGGATGTCCACGAGGGTCTGTATTGAATGGGCCTGCAAGACATCAACGAATTCGTCGAAAGTACGGGTGGAATGACCGAGGGTGTAGAGAGTAGACAAAAGATGTCTTACGCTTCCTTTGCTAAGCCGGGCGTTAGTTTTTTATGCTCTGCAGGACTGAAATCACTTTCTCATCCTGCTCAGGAAATACGGTCCGCAGATCCAGCAGGACACGTCCATCCTCAATCCGGGCAATGATTGGCAGATCGGAAGCGCGAAGGCGACCGGCCAGTTGATCCGAGCTGAGTCCTCCACAAGAAATGGAGAGCAGGCGTGTGGGTAGGACCGCGGATGGAGCTGCGCCTCCTCCAATTACTGATTCGCCGTCAATCACTTCGATTTCCAATTGCGCGGACTGAACTTTTTTGGCCACGGCTTCGGCTCGTTCGCCAATTTCCTGTTTCGAGAAGCTCATCATTCGCACGACGGGAATGGCATCGTAATCGCGTTTGGCATAAGCGAGCAGCGTGGCTTCGAGCGCGGCATAGGTAAGTTTGTCGACTCGCAAAGCGCGGAAGATGGAATTCGAACGCATGCGGGCGATCAGATCGCTGCGTCCGCTGAGCATGCCGGACTGCGGTCCGCCTAATAATTTATCTCCGCTATAAGACACTATATCGACGCCCTGACGAAGACTGTCGAAGACTCCGGCTTCACCATTAATCCCCAGAGACCGCAAATCGATGAGTGCGCCACTGCCTAGGTCGTCCATGAGCGGGAAATTGTGTTTGCGGGCCAGGGCCGCCAATTCTTCTACTGCGGGTTGTTCCGTGAATCCGCTGATTTGAAAATTGGAGCGATGCACTCTCAGCAACAACTTCGTCTTGTCATTGATCGCGTTTTCATAGTCGCCAATACGCGTGCGATTGGTGGTTCCGACTTCCCGCAGAATCGCATTGGACTTGGCCATCACATCGGGGATGCGAAACGATCCGCCGATCTCGACCAATTCGCCGCGGGAGACAATCACTTCACCGTTTTCGGCCAGCGTGTTCAAAGCCAGCAAAACCGCCGCAGCGTTATTGTTGACTACAATCGTGGAGATCGACGATTCGTCTGATCCGGAAATGGCTGTCCCTCGCTGGGCGCCTTCGCCTAGCAATTTACGGAATAGGCGATCGACGTGAATGTCGCGCTTGCCGCGCTCACCGGTTTCGACGTCGAACTCGAGATTGGAATAGCTAGTCGCAGTTTCGCGAATGTGATCGATCGCGGATGAAGCCAGTGGGGCGCGGCCAAGATTCGTATGCAGAATGACGCCTGTCGCGTTGATGACTGGTCGCAGAGAGTATTGCAGGGCACGGCGAACCTCACGTTCGACTGCGTCCGCAATCCCGGAAAGTGCGAGCGTCAGGGCTTCGGCGTCGAGTCGTCCGGTGCTGATTTCGTCACGCAGACGAGAAAGAACTATACGCACCGCGTCCGCAACCGCCGTTTGGCCTTCCTGCGAAGCCAGCCTCGTTAGTTCGGGGCGGCGCACCAACTCATCCACGGACGGGAGTTGAGGATAGAGGGCGACTTTGGAGGTAATTTTCACCGAGAACGATTATCCCACCGGAACGCTTACGACGGCACGCGAGTTCATAAACCGCCAAGGACGCGAAGGCGCACCAGGGAAATCCTTAAAGGGCTTGTTTCGCCAGTTCGTGTCCTTTTGTGCTCGAAAACGGTTACCCCACTTCCGCGAGACCATAAGTCTTATGCCACCGCACCCGCATGTGGCGCAACGCACGATCGATTTCTTCCTTCGAAACATCGGGATTCGGGCCAGCCATCACCAGGGCGGCCTCCCGTTTAGCCACTTCCAGCAAGTCGCGGTCGCGAATCAGATTCGCGAATTGAAAGCTCGGCAGGCCAGCCTGCCGGGTCCCGAAGAATTCGCCGGGCCCGCGGAGTTCGAGATCCAATTCTGCAATCTTAAAACCGTCATTGGTGCGGACCAACGCGTGCAGACGGCGTTCGCCGTCTTCCGAAATTTTTCCACCAGTCATCAGAATGCAATAAGACTTTGCGGCACCCCGTCCGATGCGACCTCGAAGCTGGTGGAGCTGTGCCAATCCGAACCGTTCGGCATGCTCAATCACCATAACCGTCGCGTTCGACACATCGACCCCCACTTCGATTACAGTGGTTGCCACCAGAATATCCAGTCCGCCTTTCTGGAACATCCGCATGACTTGCTCTTTTAATTCGGAATCGAGGCGGCCATGCAGAAGTCCGACTTTTAATTCGGGGAAAATATTCTTTTGCAGCTCTTTGTACATCTTGATCGCCGCTTTGATTTCGTTCTCTTCGTTTTCCTCGATCACCGGATAAACGACATAAGCCTGATGTCCGTCACCGACCTGTTTGCGTACAAACTCCCAAACTTTTTCGGATTGATCGTCGGAAACGCATTTGGTCACAATGGGCGTGCGTCCCGGCGGCATTTCGTCGATTACGCTGACATCGAGATCGCCATAGAGAGTAAGCGCGAGGGTACGCGGGATCGGGGTCGCAGTCATGACCAGGACATCCGGCTCTGACGGATTGGCTGCGTCCGTTTTTTTCATGAGCTTAAAACGCTGCAAGACGCCGAAGCGATGTTGCTCGTCAACGATGACTAAACCCAATTTCGCGAACTCTACTTTTTTCTCGATCAGCGCGTGGGTGCCGATCACGAGTTGAGCGTTGCCCTGGGAAATGTGGCGGCGGATTTCGCGTTTGCGATCGTCCTCAATTGAGCCCGTGAGCAACACGACGCGATATCCTGCCGGTTCGAGAATGCTCCGGGCGGAAAAATAATGCTGCTGCGCCAGGATTTCCGTTGGCGCCATGAGCGCCACCTGATATCCGTTTTCCATGGCGATGATGGCGGCTTCAAAAGCTACGATGGTCTTCCCCGATCCCACGTCACCCTGCAGCAAACGCCGCATGGGCGAAGGCTTCTCCATGTCCGAGGCGATTTCTTTCAGCGCGCGCTTCTGTGCAGAAGTGGGATGGAAGGGGAGAATTTTCTTGATTGCGGTGCGCGCGTTTTCATCCAGCCGGAAAGCAATCCCGGTCTGCGCTTTCTGCTCGCGACGCTTGAGTTCCAGCCCCAACTCGATGAAAAAAAGTTCTTCGAAGATCAATCGGATATGCGCTGGCGTGCGCGATGATTGCAGGTCCTCCAGGCTTTCGCCGGCCTCCGGCCAGTGCACCCGCCACAGCGCCTCACGAGGCGAGATCAGAGCAAGATGTTTTCGCACGATCGCGGGAACGGGGTCGGGCAGTTCAGGCGTAAGGTTTTCCAGCGTGGTGCGGATGATGCGGCGAAACCATCGCGGAGTCAGGCTCCCTTGGCCTGCCGTTTCATAGATGGGGACGATGCGGCCGATCTCCAGAGATTCCGTAACTTTCTTTTCGGTAGCTTCGCTCGAACCGTCTTCCGAAGCATCGCCTATGATCTCGAATTGGGGTTGCACCAATTGCAGTTCGCCGCGATTTTCTTCTACCTTGCCATAGAGGGCGACCATCTGCCCGGGCTTGAATTTGTCCCGCAGGTAAGTCGCGTTAAACCAGATGCATTTGAGGCGCGACCTGCCCTGGCCGGCGGTCATCTCAAAGATCGGCATGCGACGGGTGCGAAAGAGTCCGGAGGTGCGAACTTCGGCAATCACCGTGGCCATTTCTCCAGCCCGCAGCTCGGAGATTCCCCTGGGGTTCAAGCGGTCTTCGTAGCGAAAAGGAAGATAGCGGAGCAAATCGTCCACTGTGTTGATGCCTTTGGCGGCCAGCACGTCGGCCAGACGCGGGCCGATCCCTTTGATGAATTGCACGGGAGTGGACGTTTCGAGCATCTTTAAACGATGGTAACAAAGCCGCGGGTGGCATTGGGATGGAGTCAATGCCGTCCTTCCGGGATTCGCCCGGTGAGGACTTCTTCCCGGCGTTTCCACGCCAGGGCTTCACATGCTTCCCCTTTGGGGCTACAGTTCACAAAACCATGCTTCACTCCAATTACAATGTTCGAATTAATTTTTTGGTTTCGCACATAGACGTATCGAGGCTTTCCGGTGTCTAAAGCGACGATGACTAATTTTTTTCAGTCATTGATTGCCGTGCTGGCGGGGAACGTGGCCTATTTCTTGCTGATGCCGCATTTACCTCCGGCAGCAAGGCATGTCCCTCAGCGCTTGGATTTGGGCGTCTTTGTTGACCTATGGCTTTGCCTGGTGGTGCTTGGTATTGTGAAGACATGGGCACGCTGGAAGCGGGATTCAAATCCAACCTAAGTAAAAGCTAACAAAGACTTTAAGTGCGACCTTCAGTCAGGTTACTTTGGGTACCTCGGTAACTGTCTCCCTACGGGTTAGAATCCCCGCTGGTCATGCAGAAAATCGCCATCCTCTACGATGCCAGCCAGGCTGTGCTCTCCACCTTTGATCCTGACGAGGTGTTGCAGCAGATCCTGACCATCGCGCGTGATTATTTCCATTTACACAACGTGACCATCCTCCTGATGGACGAAGTAACTCAGGAGCTCTACCCACGGTCGCAAATCGGATGGGTGGAGAGCAAAGACTTTAGAGTGCCGGTCGGGGTAGGGATTACCGGGACGGCAGCACAGCAAAAACGGCCTATCCATTCTCCTGATGTGACGAAAGACAGCCGTTATTTATCGACTTCGAAAACCACTCGCTCCGAGTTGGCCGTACCTTTGATGGTCAGGGACGAGGTCGTCGGCGTATTGGACTGCCAAAGCGATAATCTCAATCATTTTGATCCCGATACGATCGACTTACTGGCCTTGTTTTCCATTCAGGCATCGATGGCACTGCAAAATGCCCGGCTTTATTCGCTGGAAAGGCGCCGGGCGTCGCAACTCGAAGTTATTAACGCCATCGCCCAGCAAATGACTGCTGTCCTCGATATCAAGGAATTACTGGATAAGGTATGTTTGCTGGTGCAGCATGCTTTTCAGGTGTCCCACGTTTCCGTGTTGCAGAAGGAAGAAGATGAACTGGTGCTGCGCGCGCACCATGGCACGCTGACGCCGCGCTTTCCAGAAGGTGGCCGAGTCCCGGCAGGAGAAGGATTCTGGGGGCAAGTCCTTAGAAAGGGCAAAACACTTCTCGAGAACGACGTGAAGAAGTCTTCCACCTATGTGGGCTTCTACCAGGAGGCTAGCTCTACCGTCTGCATCCCGCTGGTAGCGTTTGGGCAGAGCCTCGGTATTCTAGTGCTGGATAGCGCTCTGCCGGACGCATTCCATTCTTATGAAATTCAGCCGCTGGAATCGGTTGCCGATATCTGTGCCACGGCCATCCAGAACGCTCATTATGTGGACCGCGTCAAACAGCTCGCTTATCTCGATGGACTCACCGGGATTTTCAATCGCCGCTATTTCGAATTGCGCATGGCAGAAGAAATCGAACGAGCGCGGCGATTCGAAACTGGCATGGCTGTCATCATGGTGGACATCGACCAGTTCAAATACCTCAACGACGAATTCGGGCATCTTCTGGGAGACGAAGTATTGCGGCAAGTGTCTTCAATCTTCCACCAACAATTGAGAAAAATCGATGTGGTGTGCCGTTACGGCGGAGAAGAGTTTGCCATCCTGCTTTCGCAAACCAATCCGAACCACGCTTTGAACGTCGCGGAGAAGCTGCGAAGCCTGGTGGAACTTTGGCAGTTTCCGGGAGTACCGCGGTCAGTGACGATCAGCGCGGGCGCCGCGAGCTATCCTGAGCACGGCACGACGCGCGATGAACTGGTAAAGGCAGCCGATGCCGGGCTGTACATGGCGAAACAGGCTGGCCGGAATCAGGTGCTTCTGGCACCCGGTCCGCTAAAAAGCGCGGCCAAGGCCCCGTAGCCCAGGCCCGGAGCCTGGGTATGGTCGGTGCAAATTCGTGGCTTAAATGTCGGCAACGCTTTGCTTGAGGCGTTCGTACTCTTTCTTCAATTCCTGGCCGTGCTCGCGCATCTCACGCTGCATTTCGAGCATTTCTTTGTTAAGTTCTTGTTTGTGCTTACAAACTTCCTTCTTAGTTTGATCGATTTGCGGTTGGACACGTTTGAGTTCCGCCGCACTCATTTGCCGCACGGCCTGTTCGAAGTCAGGTTTCAGACGGGCAATTTCGGTTTCGGCTTTGACCAGCGTCATGTGCATATCAGCATCCAACGCTGGAATGTCGAAGCTTTCGTTGATCACTCCCCCAGATTCTTTGCCTTCGGGCAAGGTCAGCGTAATCGTCTGCTCTTTCCTGTCGCGAATAATGCCGATCGTGGCTTTATTGTCTTTGTGTGAGCGCACGGCGTGGGTGAAATCACCGGCATCATTGACGGCCTCGCCGTTCACTTTAACCACCACATCGCCCGCCCGGAATCCGGCTTTCTCTGCGCGACTGCCTTTTTCAACGGAACGAACCAGAACTCCCTGACCGTTCCTGACGCCAAAATAATCTCCCAGTTGAGGCGTGAGGTTTTCGATCATCAATCCGCTTCGCGTGGAAGAATGCACCACTACGATCGAAACCGGCACATCAATATCGGGCAGCCCTGAAATTTCAGGAAGCACCGGCATTTCGAACTTCCAGTCTTTCTGCCCGTTGGCCAGGGAAAAACTCTTCTTGCGGCTCGCCAGCTGGGCCTTGATGGTCATGGTTTGACCGTTGCGGCTGATGCCCAGAGTGACCAGACGTCCCGCCGGAATTTCATGGATCAAGCGGCGCAGTTGCTCGACGCTCTCCACGTCGCTGCCGTTCACGCTGAGAATGACGTCGTGTTCCTTAATTCCGGATTTTCCCGCAGGAGCATCCTGGTCCACCATAGTCACTTCCACGCCCTGTTCCTCTTTTAGCTGGAGAGCGGTCAACCGGTCGGCCGTGACGTCGCGAGTATCCACCCCCAGGTAGGAGCCTCCGCCACCGGATTCTTCACTCGAATAACCGAATGCTTCGCTGAATGAGCCGGGATAAGCGCACTCGCTGGCAACCGCCAACACAGGAAGGGAGAACACCGTGAGAACAAGCATTGTGGAAAAGATTGGGCTACGCATGGTCATAACTCCTTGTCGTGGACCTTAATTGCTGCGGCGGAATGTAATGTCTCCCGTGGTTGTACGCACTTTCAACATCGGACCGCCGCCATTCAAATTTCCTTCCGCGCTTACGCTTTTCGGCCCCCAATCGCCACCTTCAGTGGTGATTTTGAAATCGGGAAAGTCGGAATGAATGCTGTGCCCATTGGCAACTTCAATGGAGGCGCGAACGCTGATTTTCAAATTCGGCGACAAATAAACGGTGATGTCTCCCACCGAGGTCTCCAGCACGGAGTCAGTCGGCGAGCCATTCGAAGAAACGAATTTGGCGACAATTCCACCGACCCCGGTGGCCGCATGGGCCGAAGGCACGCCGTTCAACTCGATACTTCCTCCGCTTGTCTCGGCATTTACCGCGCCGGTCGCGGAAATCAGACGAATGCTTCCCCCGCCGGTTTCGATTTCCGCCTTGCCGCCAATCTCACCCAGGTCGATGCTGCCGCCACCCGTCGATGCCTTCACCTGTCCCGAACAACGGCTCACCTGAATATTCCCGCCATCGGTGGCCAGAACGGCGCCTTGCAAACCCGACAGCAGCACCACGCTGCCTCCGCCGCTTTCGGCATTGATCTTGCCCTTGGCCGCAACAATCTTGATACTGCCGCCGCCGGTATGCAACTCGAGATCGCCGCCCGTGGTGCCTACATCGATGCTGCCCCCACCGGTCTCGGCGTTGACCGCGCCTCCGATATCGTCCACGCGGATGTTTCCGCCACCACTTTCAGCGCCGACCTTGCCGGCAATTCCCGTGGCAATGACATTCCCACCGTCGGTTTCCACTTTTGCCCAATCAAGATTGCGCGGAACGTTAATGACAAAATCACCGGAAAACTGATGAACGGAACCACCCTGCCAGTCCGCCTCAATCCACGCCGTGTCTCCCTTTATGGAGGCTGTGATCTTGTATTTATCGAATTGGCGGCGAGCTGTTTCCTCGGAAGCGGTACTCGCCCGGTTGTGAATAACGTAACCGATATCCTGCCGCGAACTGCCTTCGACCCGTACCGAACCGATGTCCACCTTGATTCGCACGTTCCTGGCTGCGGCCAGCGAGCCAGTGATCTCCTGCATCCAGCCATTGCCTTCACGAGAAATGTTGCTCTGCTGTGCGCTGGCAAGCGAAGAGAGGAACAATAATGCCGCCAGTGTTGTAAGAATATTTTTGGACGAGTGGGCTGCTGTTGTCATTGGTTTACGCCTCAATCGATCTCCGGCATCTGCGCGACTTTCAAACGCGCCTGCGCCTTGATGTATGGATTCTGATCGCTTTCCGCCAGCTTCTGGAGAACAAGCCGAACGCTGCTGTCCGCCCTCACGGGATCGAGTAAATGCAAGGCCTCGATACGAACCCCGGGGTTGGAATCCTGCATGAGCGCTTCCAGCACGGAATCGCGGACGCGTACATCGTCCTTTACATATCCACCCAAACCTTCGAGCGCCTTCAACCGCACGCCGGGATTCGAGTCGTAGCGCAACGCGTAGATCAGGGCTTCGCGCACATGAGTGTCATTGGGCTGCTGGGTCAACAGGTCCACCGAATCCATGCGCAGCCCTGAGTTGTAGTTGTTGCGGGCCGCGAACAACAACAACTGCTGGATCCGCTGATCGCTCACTGCGCCGTGAGTTTCCTGCGTGGAAATCGAATCGTACTGAATGCTGACTTGGTTGCCGGGTTGCGGAGTAATGGAACGGATACCGCCAATCGAGGCCTCTGCAAGAGGGCCCGCAACCGTCGGAACATCGGGCCGGGGAGCCTTCAGCGCCTTGTAGGTTGCGCCCACGCCGCCGGTAAATCCAACCATGAGGATGACGGCAGCCAGCGCGGGAGAAAACCGTATCTGATGAAACCACACTGCTGGATCGAACACTAATCGCCGCCAAGCGCCACCTTGTGATGTCGTTTCCAGGGCTTCCTGCAAGCGCATACGGGAGGCCGCCAGCAGATTCGGCGTCGGCTCTTCCACCGGCAGATCGGAGAGCGAAGCGTGAAATTTTCGTGCCGCCTTCAATTCCGCGGCACAATCGGTACAGCGTGCCAGATGCTGCTCGAGTTCATAGCGAGCGTCATCGGGCAGCTCGTTATAAATGTGCAGCAGGATATTTTCTTTGACCCACTCGCACTTCATAGTCGTGTCCCTTCACAGGGGAGAGATTGATTTGTCATCGAATGTCCGCCAACGCGCCGCGCAGTTTCTGGGTCGCGCGAAACAACGTATTCTTGGCGGTTTCCTCCGTTGTATTCAAAACTTCGCCTACGGTCCGCAACTTCAGTCCGTGGTAATGCTTGAGCTCGAAAACCATCCGCTCGCGCGGCGTCAACTTTTGCAGCGCCCGCGAAATCTGGCCGCCCAGCTCCCGCCGCATCAAATCCCGTTCGGGATTTGCCCCAGACCGCCCATCCGGCACGCGATCCAGCACGTCGTAAGACTCGCCTGAAGAATCCGTCGCCACCGGCGCGTCTTCCTTACGCACCGTCCGCTTGCGCAGATGGTCGAGACAAAGATTGGTCACGATGCGATAGATCCAGGTGTAAAACGAGCACTCGAAGCGGAAGTTGCCGATGCTCTTATAAGCCTTCAGGAAGGCTTCCTGATAGATATCCTGGGCCTCAGTATCCGACCCCGTGAGGTGCATAGCCAGCCGCAAGACCTGCTGGTCGTAGTGCCGCACCAGCTCCTCGAAAGCGGCGCGATTGCCGCGCTGCGCTTCCCGGACCAATACAGAATCATCGATACGGCTTAGACCTTGCCCTGCCATGTGGCCCAATGGTCGTGACTCTCGGGTTCCACTGTTCTCGCCCGCCCGAACGGTTTTGGCGTCCGGCCGGAAACGTTTGCCAACTGCAAAGGGTATTGCCCACGCATCGGCCGGCATGATTTTCTGTGTCCTCGCATGCAAACCGGGCGCTTAGCCGTTCTTCCCGCTTGCATACCGATAGACGCGCCACAAACCCGACCGTGAGCAGGAATTATAGGGGTTAGAAGAGGTTTAAATCGACCTTTGGTCACACACGCGAGCAATTGATAGTGGAAACAGTGTTTCGTCTTCGCCCACCCCAGAAGGGTCATCCCGAAGCCCCGGCGCATTTCAGCCGGGCGAGGGATCTGGCGTGGAGTGGCACCCCGGCGTTTGTCGCTATACGCGCGAGATTCCTCGCCCGGCTGAAAACCGCCGGGATTTCGGGATGACATGGGGAAGGGGAGGGTTAAAAGGAATGAATGTGGCAAACTCATTATCGATCTTCCCGCCAGGGATGCCACCCGGCGGGACTCGATACGCGTGCCCGAAGGCACTTCAATACGCAAACCTCAACTACTCGGCGACCGCTTCCTTCTCAATCACAACCTTCAGGTGCGCGGTCACATCCCTATGGAGCTTGATCGGCACGGTGAACTCGCCCAAAGCCTTAAGAGGTTCGTGCACCTGGATCTTCCGGCGATCAATCTCGAAGCCCTTCTTGCCCAATGCGTCCGCGATGTCACCAGACGTGACTGAACCAAAGAGCTGATCGTTCTCGCCGGAACGGCGCTGGAACGATACTGAAACGCCCTCAAGCTGCGTAGACAGCGCCTCAGCGCCAGTCTTCTCCTTGGCCGAGCGGCGCACAGAGGCAGCCTTCATCTGCTCGACAACAGCCTTGTTGCCCTTCGACGCTTCAATCGCCAGCTTGCGCGGCAATAAATAATTGCGTCCGTAGCCGGCAGCTACTTTGACAACGTCGCCGCGCGTACCCAGATTGTGTACATCTTCCTTCAGAATGACTTCCATGGATAACTCCTCTAAAAATTCTTTCTGCCACGGATTTCACAGATTTTCACGGATTTAATTAAAAAGAAATCCGTGAGAATCCGCGTAATCCGTGGCCAGATCTTACGATGCCCGTCCGGCAAACGGCAGCAGCGCGATATTGCGCGCCTGCTTGATCGCCAATGACAACCGCCGTTGATGCGGCGTGCAAACGCCGGTCAGGCGTCGTGGCGTGATCTTGCCGCTCTCGGCGACAAAGCCTGCCAGCAGACGCACGTCTTTATAGTTAATGGATTCGATCTTCTCCACGCAGAACTTGCAAACTTTCTTGCGCCGGAAAAATTTGCGGCCGCCGCCTTCACGTCCGCCGCCAGCTCCCGGGCCACCGGGACGCGAAGAAGGACGACGTTCGCGGTCGCCTCCTCCGAAAGATGGACGATCTCCGCCCGAAGGCCGATCGCCTGAAGGACGGTCTGATGCTGGCCGCTCGGTATGCGCGGCAGGTGCTGCTGCTTCTCTAGTTTCGTCAGCCATGATGCTCCTTAAAATCGTCGTTGGTCCTTGGTCGTAGGTCGTTGGCCAAATTGTTCGTGAGCGAGAGTCGTTAAGCTTTAAGCCAACGACCAACGACGAACGGCCAACGACGGTTTCTATGCCGTCGCCGCGGGCGCTTCTCCCGCGGCTTCAGCTACAGGCGCTGGGGCCGGCGGGGCCTTGCGGCGCGCGTCCTTGATTGCCTTGATCTTGTCGAGGCGCTTCTGTTCTTCGTCGATGCGGACAGTCAAAAACTTGATGACCGGTTCCGTTACGCGCAGACGACGCTCAAGTTCGTGAATGAGCCCGCCACTGCCTTCGACGGTCATCAGAATGTACAGTCCGTCATGAAAACGGCGAACGATGTAAGCAAGACGCCGCTTGCCCATTTTCTCCACACTCTTAACCACTCCGCCCGTGGACGTGACAGCGGTGTCCAGAGTGGCAATCAGTTTGTCCAATTCTTCTTCCACCATGTCAGGGCGGACGATGAACATTAATTCATAAGTACGATTCATTTAGTTTCTCCAAAATTCTAGCCGTCACTTTCGACGGCACTTCAATCTTCTTCGTTCTCAGCCTTGCGATTGACGCGATTCGCCGCCGCCGCCGGGCCTTCAATCAAAATTGCGTTTACCGCTTCGACAGCCTTGGATAGCGCTTCATCCACCAGCTTCATCTGCGCCTTGCGAAACGGCGACAGCAGATAGCTTTGACCGTCCTGCAACTTGTGGTCCGGCGCTACTCCCACCCGGACTCGCAAGAAATCTTTCGTGCCCAACGCGCCGATAATCGACTCGATCCCGTTGTGCCCCGCCGAACTTCGCCGCGTATGAATCCGCACCGTGCCCAGCGCAAAATCCAGTTCGTCTTGAACCACGATCAGGTCAAATTCCGGCCTGACTTCATATTCCGTGGTCAATTCCCGCACTGACAGGCCGCTCAGGTTCATGAAAGTTTCGGGCTTGGCCAACAACACCTGTTCCGATCCGATCACGACCCTCGCCGTTAAAGCTCTACACTGCCGATTTCTGACTTCGACCTTGCACTGTTCCGCAATCAGGTCGATGGCGAGAAATCCTATATTGTGCGGCGTGAACTGATATTGCTCTCCCGGATTTCCCAACCCGACAATCAGCTTCACGCTTTCTCAATCTCCACCAAGTCCAACAAGAATTACTTCTTGTCTTTCTTCTCGCCCTTTTCTGCCTTGTCGCCGGCCGGTGCGGCACCTTCTTCGTCCGCATCCTGCTTACCCTTCTTGATGACTTCGGGCTCGGCCGCGGTTGCGCCTTCGGCAGCGACTGCGTCCGGAGCAACAACGACTTCTTCCTTCACGATGGTCACGTGCGCCACTGGATGATTCGCGTCCGTTAGGAACTTCAGCTTGTCGCCATGCGCCAGATCGGACACACGAATCACCACGCCGAATACCAGTTCGCTGACATCGACATCGATCGATGCCGGAATATCGCCAGGCAAGCATTCGATTTCAACTTCGCGCAGAAGTTGTTCGAGAACGCCACCCTGCGTCTTGACGCCCGCGGGCTCGCCCTTGAGGACGATTGGCACTTCAACCTTGAGCGCCTTGTCCATTGCGATGCGCTTGAGGTCGATGTGCAACAGAGCGCCTTTGATCGGCTCATATTGCCAATCGACGATCATCGCCTTGGTGCGTTCGCCGTCTTTCAGGTTCAAATCGAAAATGGTGTTGTAGCCGGTTTGCGAGTGCAGAATGCGCGCAACCTGCCGCGGATCCAGCGTCACCGGCAGAGCATCTTTGCCAGCGCCATACAGCACGGCGGGAACTTTGCCTTCGCGGCGCACCCGGCGCGCGTCATTCTTGGTCCCGGGTTCGCGGGATTGGGCTTCGAGTACGGTTGCTTCAGTTGCTGTCGCCATAATTAGATTCCTGTCTACAAGAACAATTTACTTACGGATGTTTCTTCGTGGATCGATTGGATTGCACGCCCAATCAGTCCAGCGATCGAAAGAACTTTTATCTTCGGCTCATTCTTTGCCGCCTCGCCGAGTGGGATCGTATTCGTCACCACCACTTCCGCGATTTGCGACTTCGAAATATTTTCCACCGCCGGCCCCGACAGCACCGGATGCGAACAGCACGCATAAACCGAAGTCGCGCCATTCTGCAACAACGCACTGGCCGTCTTCACCAGCGTGCCAGCCGTATCGATCAAATCGTCGATGATCAAGCAAGTCCGGCCCTGAACATCTCCGATCACGTGCATGACTTCGGCAACGTTCAATTCGTCGCGGCGTTTGTCGACGATCGCCAATGCGGCATCGACTTTCTTCGCGAAAAATCTTGCGCGCTCCACGCCGCCTGCATCCGGCGAAACCACAGTCAAATTCGGCAACTGAAGCCGCTTGAAATGGTCCACCAGCACCGGCGACGCAAACAAATGATCCACCGGGATATTAAAAAATCCCTGCAACTGCGGCGCGTGTAAATCCACAATCAGCGCGCGGTCAGCGCCAGCGGTGGTCAACAAATCCGCCACCAGCTTCGACGAAATCGGCACTCGCGGCTTGTCTTTCCGATCCTGCCGCGCATAACCAAAATACGGAATCACCGCCGTGATGCGCCGCGCGGATGCCCGCTTCAACGCGTCCATCATCAACAGCAACTCCATCAAGTGCTCATCCACGGGACGGCAAGTCGGCTGGATCACAAAAACATCCGCGCCGCGCACGTTCTCCTGTATCTGGATGTACGCCTCGCCATCCTTGAAGCGAGTCACCATGGCCTGGCCGCGCGTCAGGCCGAGAAACGCGCAAACTTCGTCCGCCAGCGGTTCGTTCGCGGTGCCACAAAAGATCTTGAACTTATCGTCGACGCGCGCGCGTTGCGGCTTGCGCTCCGATTTATCTTCTGGGCCCACGTGCGTTTTCTTCTCCGCTGCCGTCGCAAGAGTTGCCATGATAGCTTCTGGCTCCTAGCTACTAGCTTCTAGCAAACCGCTGCAACTAAGGTCCTGGCTAAAAGCCAGGAGCTAGAAGCTGATTTCTGGCTGGGCCGCTAGGATTCGAACCTAGACAAAGTGCGTCAAAGGCACTTGACCTACCATTAGTCGACGGCCCAATGTCTTCAGTTTCGAGTTTCTGGTTTCAAGTCTCGAGCAAAAACTCGAAAGCTCTACCGCACACCAGAAACTAGAAACTCGAAACCGAAACTTTTTCCAATACTGTCGCCGCGTCAAGGTGCGAGTGACCACGGCCGCAACCCCAGCTCTCTTTAATCTGGCCACTGCCTTTTCGGCAATCGATCGGGACGCAAACAACCCATAAGTCGCGGAACCGGAGCCAGACAGCGACGCATAAAATGCGCCGGCTCGCTGCAACAAACTCTTGACCTCACGCAATTCGGGATATTTAGGAAAGACGACTCGTTCAAAGTCGTTTTCAATCCCGGTACGGACAAGGTCGAGAAGCGGGGTCTCGGCCCGGCCCCTGCCTTTACTCACAGGGACACCGGATGCACTGCTAAGCCACGCAGAAAACTCACGGCCAAGCTCACTCATTCTATCGGAGGGATCGCCAACCGTCAATTTAGGATTATCGATGTGAGGATGGGCACTCTTGCCCGTCCAGTCCGAGCCCAGTTCGGCTGGCATTTGCTTGGAGTTCAACGACTGCAAATCCCAATCCCGAAACGCCTGCGGCGTCGAAACCCCAATCTCCGGCAACGCCACCACACATGTCACAGACGCCAAATCCACCACCGGATAAACTTCCTCTCCGCGCCCCACCCCCAACACCGTCCCACCAACCAAAAACAACGGCAAATCCGACCCAACTTCAGCGGCAATTCGAAGCCGCTCGGTACCTATAAGCCTTTTGCGCAGAGCCACTTCCAGCGCCAACAAGACAGCCACAGCATTTCCGGAAGCCCCACCCAGACCACCCTGAATCGGCAACCGTTTCTCAATCTCAATAACCACTCGCCCGCGAGCCTTAAGCGCCGCCATCGCCCGCTCCACGATCCGATAGCAGGTATTCGCCTCGTCCTTCGGCACCCGAGGATCCTCACAGCGAATCTCAATCCCCGTCCCACGTTTCACTGAAACGCGAATGACATCATGCAGCGCAATCGTCTGATACACGGTACGCAGCCCATGAAACCCATCCGCCCGCGACGCACCAACACGCAACCCAAGATTAATCTTCGCGAACGATCGGACGGTTACGGTCATGTTCGTGAGCATTTAAACATATGTCAGACGGCATACACTGTCGAATTTTGAGTGCGCGTTTTCAAAATCTTGTCATTCCGAGAGGCGAAGCGCCGAGGAATCTGCTTTCTGCCGACTGCGAGGTACAGCGGACTCCTCGCTCCCCGCCGGAATGACAAGCGTTTGGGTGGAGGGAATTAGAGATAAGGTCAGAATTGCTGGCGGAACAAATTGGATGTACCTTGAATTCAAATTGCTATCCCGCTCCAAAGCCATCGCGCTATTCCTAATCACCGCAGCCATCGTTGCGGTAATTGCTCTTTGCCTCCCTCCAACCCCGCAACCACTCTCCTACCACCACTTCGCCGACCAGCGCGCCTGGCTCGGCATTCCAAACTTCGGCGACGTCGCTTCTAATCTTGCCTTCGCCGTCGTCGGCATCTGGGGACTGATTTTTCTCCTGCGACTTTCTTCGCGAGAACTGCCAGAACATTTCGTCAATGCGCGCGAACGTTGGCCTTACATCCTCGTCTTCATCGGCATGCTCCTGACCGCTTTCGGATCGTCCTACTATCACCTCGCGCCCGATAACGCCCGCCTGGTTTGGGACCGCCTGCCCATGACCATCGTCTTCATGTCGATGGTGGCTGCGATCATCATGGAAAGGATCAGCGTCCCAGCCGGATTGTGGCTATGGCCCGTATTATTGGCAATCGGCGCGGGAAGCGTCGTGCAGTGGCATCTCAGCGAAGTCCGCGGACATGGTGATCTGCGCTTCTACGGGGCAGTTCAGGTTTACTCTGCGGTAGTTTTACTTCTGGCACTCGTCCTACCAGCAAAATACACGCGCAACACAGATTTCGCGGTGGTTGCCGCGTTTTACGTCCTGGCAAAAATCTTGGAGACAACCGATCGGCAGGTTTTCGCCGCAGGAAATATCGTCAGCGGACACACTCTAAAACATCTGGCAGCAGCAGGCGCAGGATATTGGATTTTAAGAATGTTGCAGAAGCGCCGGCCTCAATTTCTCCGCCCAACAATTTCAAACCTGTCATCCTGAGCGCAGTGGAAATTGCGCGTAGCGCACTTTCCACGCAGTCGAAGGACCCCTACAGATTATTTGCTACATAAGATCAAGGGGTTCTCTTCAATCCCAGGAACTTGTACATTCGGAGATGGCCGCGGTGGCGCGCAGCTTGTAGGGGTCCTTCGACTCCGTGAGTGGTTCGCTTCGCGAAACACTCACTGCGCTCAGGATGACAGAGGGATAATTATTTTTCGGTCCACAACAAATCAACTCCGCCGCTTGTAATAAACCGCAAACTCAAATCCCGGATTCGCCGGAAACAACTCCGCCACTTTCCGCAACCTCTCCGCCATCTGCGATGGAGCCAGTAGCGGATAATCGCGTTCGCGCAGATCGTAATAGTCGACGTCGATAAATAAAGACAGAAGATAAATCGAAATCGCATCGGCGAACGCCGCCGAAAAATAATCGTTCTTATGTTTCTCGACGTCCGGTCCCGCGTAGGCAGCCGCCTTGCGCGACTCCCACGCATCCAGCGAAGTCTCGCCGCGGACGTTGGCTTCCGCCTGCTTCCAAACTAATTCCGCGAACTCCCGTGACACGCCGGCCTTCTCGACCACCGCATGTCCGACATTGATATAGAACTCAAACGCAACGGAAAATTTGTCATCCATCAATCGCGTGGAGATGAACACACACTGCGAATCGCCCAGATCGAGATTGCGATGGCACACCGCATTGTCGCTGAGCGCGACGTCGTAACGATCGGCGATAACAGTCTCGTCACCTTGGTTCACGGTGAGCGGAACGAAGTAATAAGCTTTGCGCCGCAATGCAGCAGCCGCGGAATCCGGAACGGCAGCGACCATTCTTTCAAGATCAGAAACCGGCACAGTCACTTCGCCCGAGATGGCATAACAAACTCCATTGGGCGCTTGCGATACCGGTGTAACGCGGACAACTTCTGCCGGAGGACGCGTAAGTGGGGGAGCAGCTTGCGACATAGCCCGTATTCTAGCGCAATCGATGCCAACGGCTGCGCGCTGTCGACGAATGTTGTAGCCTTAAGAGTCATGCCACAAGCGAAAACAGTTCTTCGTCGACCGCGTTGGTATCTGATTCCTTTCCGTGTGTTGCTCGTCACTGTCCTGCTGACGGCGCTTGGGTTCGCGGTCAGCCTACTGTTGGGGATTTTGGGAATTCTGGCCGGCGCACGGTTACGAGGCGTGCATCCAGATTTGAAGCTGGCTTATCGCCACATCGCCGGCCCGGCAGCCGCAGCGATCGCAGTGATCGTGCTGGTAACGGTGGTCAGCATGGAAATCAGGCATTACCGCCAGATGAAAGTGTTAGCCGCCATCGAACGAGCGAGCTAAGCGAGGCCTGCCCTTTAACCCCTGTTGGATAGCCGGACTACGCAATTCGCTACAATCTACCCATGCCTCCGCGCATCGCCATCCCGATCCCACATTCCGGCGACCCCGATTATGCCGAGCGATCTTTGCCGCAATACGAGCGCGCCGTCGAAATGGCGGGAGGAGAGCCAGTCCGCATTCCTCTTGACCAATCTCCTGCGGAAACAATGAAGCTAATCGAGCATTGCGACGCGGTATTGCTGCCCGGAAGCCCGGCCGACATCGATCCAGCAAAATACGATGCGATGCGAAACATTCTCACCGCCGCCGCCGATTCCAAACGTGACACCGTCGATGAATTGCTCTTGCAGGACGCCTACAACATGCACAAACCAATTTTAGGGATCTGCTACGGCCTGCAAATTTTGAACGTCTATCGCTCCGGCACGCTGGTGCAGCACATCGAATCGAAGATCAATCACGAGGCAGGGAAAAAAGTTGCGATCGCCCACACGGTAGAAATCGATCCGACGTCAAAGCTGGCAGAGATTTCAGGAGTGCAGTCTTCATCTGGACATGCGATCCTTCCCGTGAACTCCAGCCATCACCAATCCGCGGACGTGATCGGCGACGGATTGCGTATAGTCGCTCGCTGCCCTGAGGATGGGATTATTGAAGCCGTCGAAGGAACGTCGCCCGATCATTTTGT
Source organism: uncultured Acidobacteriaceae bacterium (assembly GCA_963794195.1). Classification (GTDB taxonomy): domain Bacteria; phylum Acidobacteriota; class Terriglobia; order Terriglobales; family Acidobacteriaceae; genus DATBAX01. The sequence continues at coordinate 210,526 of CAWCCU010000002.1, read as the reverse complement.
GTTGGCGGTGCAATGGCATCCCGAGCGATCGGTGGATGACGATGAAGCTTCTCGATCGATATTCAAAGCGCTGGTGGAAGCGGCCAAGGCTTCGCATACAAAACTAGTCGGCGAGTTCGAATCAACATAGAGGACTTTTACCACGGAGGCACAGAGGCACGGAGAAAATCAAATTCAAGTAATTTCTTTTTTAGAGATTTTGATTTTCTCCGTGCCTCTGTGTCTCCGTGGTGAAAAAGCCCTACCCAATCTTCACCACAACCTTCCCGAAATTCTTCCGCTCCAGCAACAGCCGATAAGCCTCCTGCACTTTTTCCATCGGCAGTACCAGCCCAATCACAGGATGCAAGTGCCCTTGCGCCATCCAGATGGAAAGCTGCTTCCACGCCTGCGCCATTAATTCATGATTCCCCGCCAGGTAAGTCAGCCACAATCCGTGAACGCTGGCACCCTTCGCATAAAGAATACGAGGATCGAAAGCCGAACTTTCCCCCGTTGCCGTGCCATACACGATGACGCGACCAAAATCCCGCAGGCAGCGAACACTCTTCGCCGTGTGCTCGCCACCCAGCATTTCAAACGCCGCATCCACCCCTTCGCCGTGAGTTAAGTCTTTGATCGCTTCTTCGTAGTCGCGCTGTTTGTAGTTGATCCCATGCTGAAGCCCAAGCTCTTTCACTCGCGTGAGTTTCTCTTCCGACGACGATGTCCCATACATTTCCACGCCGAGCAATTTGCCAATCTGTACGGCAGCCGTTCCTACTCCGCCGGCCGCGGCGTGAATAAGCACGCGTTTACCTGATGATTTCTCCAGTAACCCAGCTTTCCAATAAGCAAAATACGCGGTGAAATAATTTACCGGGAACGCCGCGCCTTCCTCCGCGCTCCAATCTTTCGGGACTGGCCACAACAATTCGCTTCCCGCAGCGATACGTTCGGCAAACGCGGCCCACTGCGTGTATCCCATAATGCGCTGCCCGTCGCTCTCCCGTATTCCAGAGAATTCGCGGCCCGCGACCAGCGGCGGCTTGGGGGCGTTCCCATATCCGCCTTTGGCAGTCATGATGTCCGCAAAGTTAATTCCGGCCGCTTCCACACGCACAAATTCCTGTCCTCGGGCTAGGGTGGGCTCCGCAACCTGCTGCACTTCAAGGACTTCGGGGCCGCCTACACGCGTGATCACAATAGCTTTCATGGCCAAAAGTCTACCAGCAAGCCTTGCCGGTTGTTCCAAAAAGCGGAAAGAGCTGACGCCGCATGACTTAGGTCAGTTGCCGGGTGCCGTCCTCGGTATATACTGCCGGGAATATTTAAAGGGTTCCCTGCCTTGCCCTGGTTGTTGGAGAAGTACGGAGCGCCGTTTTCATTTTCTAAATCATTGGGCTCCGTTTAAGAGATTACGAGCTGCCGATTTCCAGCCAGTTCAGGCAGCCGTAGGGAGAAGTACCCGTGGACTTAGCCTTGGTTCGTTTGATCTTTGTTCTGTTCGTTGCCGTCACCTGCGCTCTGCTCCATCCTTTCAGATTGCCGCCACTCGACGATGCCGGTGTTGGCGCGCTTCTGGGATTAGCCATCGTCCTATTCGAATGGCGACTGCGCCTGATGAGCCTGAAGCGCTTGATCGGTGCCGCCATCGGCAGCGTCCTTGGCATCTTCGGTGCCTATCTGTTTACCCTGGTGATCCGCAATAGCGTCGCGCCCGGGCCTACGCAAAGCTTTCTGCAACTCATGGTCATGCTGCTGATGGCCTACGTAGGATTGATCGTCGGCGCGAATAAAGGCGACCTTCTGAATCTGTCCGCCCTCGGCGGCGTTTTCGGCGGCGAAAAGCAGTTGAAAAAGAGTTACAAGATCCTCGACACCAGCGTCATTATCGACGGACGCATTGCCGATATCGCCGAAACCGGATTCCTCGACGGCACCATCGTGACCCCGCAGTTTGTGTTGCGTGAATTGCAATTGGTTGCCGACTCGGCCGATTCGCTCAAGCGAAATCGTGGACGCCGCGGCCTCGATGTTCTACAACGTCTGCAGAAAATTGCGACTGTGCAAATTCAGATCGTGGAAGACGACTTTCCGGCGGTGCGCGAAGTGGATTTGAAATTGATTGAGTTGGCAAAAGTTTACGACGGCAAAATCATCACCAATGATTTCAACCTCAATAAAGTGGCGCAACTGCAAGGGGTGGCCGTGCTCAACATCAATGAGCTGGCGAACTCGCTCAAGCCCATCGTGCTGCCGGGCGAGATCATGAAAGTGTTTATTTTGAAAGAAGGTAAAGAGTACAACCAGGGCGTTGCTTATCTGGACGATGGCACCATGGTGGTCGTCGATAATGCCCGCAAAATGATTGGCAAGACCATCGACGTTTCGGTGACATCAGTCTTGCAGACCACGGCGGGAAAGATGATTTTCGGAAAGTGGGATGAGCGCGCGGCTTCGTCGAAGACGGATTCTCGTCCATCGATTCCTGCCGCAGTCACCAGCACCAATGGCATTATTGCCCCAGACGTAAAGAAGCCGCCAGCTCCCCCAGCATTGATGATCGAACGGCCGGCGGAATAAACTTCTGCAGAACGCGGCTGGCCGCGTCTCGGCTCCGCGTTGCCGTTTTATGGAAAGAGAAATGCGATAAGTCATGTCTCCACGATGGTTTCGTGGTTCACTCGGAAGCAGCAACCGAATTGACTTTGATGGTGTCCCCAGTGAGCGTTCCCTTCACCGTGACTCTTTGTCCAGCCAGATGATCGAGGGCGAGCTCGTTACCAACCAGAATGTTTTTCTGATCGCCGTTTACTAACACATACTTCGAACCGTTACGCACGCACATCCGGGCACAGTCCGCTGGACGCTTGCCGGTCGATTGATCGTGCCGCGCGCCACATTGGGAATCGGTAATCATTCCCGAAAAGGTTTGCTCGGCAACTGATTCGCTCTTCTGAACCTGTTGGGGATCGGACGCAAACGCCGCCGCGCCACCGACAAATAGGACCGCCAAACTCAGCGAAGCCGCCAGGGTCATCAAGCTGCAAAAGGTGAGCAATCCCAACCAGGTTCCTTTTTGTATCTTCATTAAAATTCTCCCAAGCCACCTACCATGCCAAGCGTACGTTAATTAGTGTGCAAACCGGGGGCCACGGTTGCCCCTGTAGAAATCGACCCAGCGGCCCTGTAGAACCCTCTAGTTGCACCGATGCTGCGGTCTTCCCCCATTGTTCTCGATCCTCCGCACTGGCAATAACTTCCCGAATTCGGCAAAATGGTCGCTAGAGTAAATCCTGTAGTTGGAGAGCTTGGACATGAAACGAGTGACCGGCGTGGGCGGCATTTTCTTCAAATCAGACGATCCAGAGATAACCTATCAGTGGTACGAAAAACACCTCGGCATCACTCGCGCCGCGGATGGCTCCGGCGTCTCGTTTCCCTGGCGCAAAGCCGAGGACCCAGACAAAACAGGCATGACCATCTGGAGTGTCTTTCCCCGACAATCGAAATACTTCGGCCCCGGCAGCTCCCCGTTCATGATCAACTACCGGGTCGACGATCTGGATGGCCTTCTGAAAGCTCTTGCGGCCGAGGGCGTGCAAATCGATCCGCACCGCGAAGAAGCCGACTTCGGCCGCTTCGCCTGGATTACGGATTCCGACGGCAATCGCATCGAATTATGGGAACCGCCAAAGGAATAAAAAGCAGGCCATTGGATTTCCTTGATGTTCCTTCGTGGCCTAAGCGGTAAATCCCGTCCTGAATTTGAAATGACCGTCGGACCGCCTTATACTTGCAGCCCGCCATGAAGGTCATAGTTATCATTCCGGCAGCAGGCCTGGGGACGCGAATGGCGCCTGCGCGGAGCCCAAAGAACAAGAAAGTGCTCTCCAAACAGTTCCTCGAATTGGGCGGAACCCCGATCCTCATTCACACCCTGCGAAAATTCGCAGCCAGCGCCGAAGTCGCCGAAATATACGTAGCGCTGCGAGAAAATGAAATAAAAGGATTCCGCAAACTGCTCGAATCCGAAGACAAATTAATCCTCCAGAAAAAAATCGAGTTGGTGGAAGGTGGCGAACACCGCCAGGAGTCAGTGGCATTGGCACTCGCGGCAGTGTCCGCGGCGCCTGACGATATCGTTTTGGTGCACGATGCCGTGCGGCCGTTCGTGACCGAAGAAATTATTCGAGACGTAACAACGGCGGCGAAAAAACATGGCGCAGCCATCGCCGGAATGCCGGCGGTCGATACCATCAAACAAGTCGAGCGCACCGCCGAAGGCGCAGTCATCACCTCCACAATTTCGCGGGAGCGTGTCGTGCTGGCCCAAACTCCACAAGGCTTCCGCTATGATGTCCTGAAGAAAGCATTCAACGAAGCTGCCGCGGATGATTTCATGGGCACCGACGAAGCGTCGCTGGTCGAACGTTCAGGGCATGAAGTAGTCGTCGTGATGGGATCGCCAAGAAATATAAAAATCACCACTCCGGCAGACATGGAACTAGCCGAATTTTTCCTGAAACAGAACTAGGCCACGGATTTTGCGCTGATTCTCACGGATTTTTTTACAAATCACAGTACACTTACTGTTCATGAGCACTGCCTGCCCTGAACTCAAATGCGCTGGCATCACTGAGAAAATCATTGGGATCTTTTATGATGTCTACAATGAACTCCGTTATGGATTTCTGGAATCGGTCTATGCAAAATCGATGGTAATTGCGCTTCGAGAATCTGGACTCACGGTGAATCATCAAGTGCCAATAACAGTTTGGTTCAGAGAACAACAGGTCGGGGAATTCCGGGCAGATCTTCTCGTCGAAAATAATGTCTTAGTAGAATTAAAGAGCGTTCGAGTTCTGGAACTAGCTCACGAAGCGCAATTGCTCCACTACCTAAAATCCACAGAAGTTGAAGTAGGCCTACTAATAAGTTTCGGAGTCAAGCCCCAATTTCGCAGGCTGGTGTTCGATAACACCAGAAAAAAGATCCGCGAGAATCCGTGCACATCCGTGGCCAAGGCGGTTGCGTGAGGATTGGCTACGGCTGGGACTCTCACGAATTTAAACGCGGTATCCCCCTAAAAATCGGCGGGATCACGTTACCGCATCCGAAAGGCCTCGGCGGCCACTCCGATGGAGACGTTCTACTTCATGCCATCACAGACGCTCTACTTGGCGCCGTGGCAGCTCCCGACATCGGGTCTTTATTTTCACCCTCCGATCCGCAATGGAAGGGCGCCGACTCGGCGGTTTTTTTGGCCGAGGCGATGAAACGAGTCAAGGCAGCCGGCTACACGATTATCAATCTGGACTCCACTCTGGTCCTCGACTCTCCGAAAATTGGTCCACACACTGCGGCCATCCGCACACACCTGTCAAAATTGTTAAAGCTGCCCGCCGATTGCATTGGGATCAAAGCCAAGACGCCCGAAGGCATGGGTACGGACAATGCTGCGATTGCCCACGCGATCGTTCTGTTGCAATCGTCGAAGAAGAAATCGGCGGGGAAAAAATCCCGCTGAGTTTTCCACCCCCTCGGTTGCACGCCACAAGACAATAACAAATGTATTTCTATACCTGCCGTCCCTCCGCTTAATAGCCCTGTCCCAGTATGACAACAACCAACGAAGAAATTGTGCCAATCCGGATTGAACAGCTAACCACCGGGCGAAATATTCGTCCAAGGAAGGGTGAGCGGTTCCCGCGTGAGGGAACTTCTCAAAGACCACGAACGTATCCTGATGTGACAGCGGAAAACCGGGACACAAGCGTGCCGGTGATTGAAAACTTCAGGGGTTAAAGGGACTGTCCTCACTCACGGTTTGGCGGCCAGGGTGAGCACAATCCCCGCAGACAGAGCTTCCGGCTTTGCGGCCTTGGCTCGTTCGTCTTAACCCCGAGGCAGCATTGTAGGCCTTCCGCGGACAAACGCAAGTTTTTCCGGTGAGGTTAGGACAGGGGCCGCCCCAGCCGGTTCCCGACGCTTTTCGGGAAAGAAAATTAAGGAGTCGCATGAAGACACGGACAATTTCCAAAGGCGTAGTACTCGGAATGGCTTTGTTGATGGCAGTGGGCGCGTTCGCAGCCAGCGCGAACAAAGGCTCTTTGCAGCTCATGGATCCAGTCACCCTCAATGGCAAACAACTGCAGGCAGGCGACTACTCCTTGCAGTGGGACGGCACCGGCAACAACGTTCAACTGAGCGTGTTGCAAGGCAAGAAAGTCGTCGCCACCACGCCCGCCCAACTCATAACCCTGGAGCAATCCGCGAGCAACGGCGCGGCGATCGTCAAGAGCAATGCCGACGGCACCCGGTCTTTGTCTGAAATTCGCTTTGGCGGAAAGAAATATGCCCTGGCGATTGGCGGGGACGCGATGTCCCAGCCTACTAACAGCACGAAATAAGCTTTCTTCAAAATGACGGGGAGCAAACACGCTCCCCGTTTTATTTTGCAAAGCAGCTCAATTTGCGGAAGCCAGTACATCGTCGTTGTAGTTGATCACCGCGCGATGTGGCTTATCTTTAAGGCCCTTCATCGGCACTTTTTGCTCGATTGTGGTGTTGCCTATGAGACGCACGCGACCCAGCATCACAGTCCGGTTATCCGTCAGCTCCAGGTAGATGGGCACAATCATGCGGAAATTTGGATCAACATTGGCCTGCGTCGCCTTGAATGCCAGGACGATATCGCCGGTCGCGTTCGTGTCGAACGAGGACTCCAGGTTGTAGCTGGGCAAGGCGGTGCCGTAAACATATTCATTAAAGAACCAATCCATGCGGTGATTGCCGTCCAGGTCCATCTCCTGGGTCATGTGTTTTTCGACTATGGCTTTAAAGTCCTCCGTGGTAGCGGCTTTGCCGGTATAGGTCTTCACGAAATCCTGCATGGTCTCTTTGAAAAGTTGATCGCCGCTGCTTCGTCCCCACATCATCATGCGGACCATGTGCAGGATGTAAGCCCCCTTGGGATAGATGAGCCGGCGGGTCAATCCGCCGCCGGTGCGGGAATTGCTCATGCGATATCCCATGGTCACCGGACCGGCATCAATCGCGCGGAAGCCCTGGGCATTTCGCTCCGTAAGTAGTTGCCGTTCGTCATTCCAAAAGTCGATGAACTTTCTGGGGTCCTTTTCGATCATTTGTACGAAGAGTGAAGCGGACATGTCGGCAAATCCTTCGCTCATCCATTGATCGCGATAGGAAGAGAAACCGACTTGATGTCCCCACCATTGGTGCGCCACTTCATGCGGCCCCACAATCTTCCAATATCCGCGATCGTCATCGAGTCCAAGGCCATGCCGGACCGTAGCGTCGTAAAAAGAACACATGGGAAGCCACACCAGCGCCGGCCAGGATTGGCCAAAGGTGCACGCCGTCTGCTGCGTCATCGCCAATCGCTTGAAGGGGGGCGGACCGAAGTAATCGCTATAGAGTTGGATGGCGAGCTCGCCTTCGGCCAGCTCCTTCTTGATTAACGGCGTCGTGTTCATATTTCCCAATGCCACGCCGGCGCTGTGATTATCCAGGCTTGGCAGATCACCCTGAACCGAGCTCAGCAAACCCTTGATCGCGTCTGGCGGCTCTTCGTTGGCATAGGACTGCACCAGATATTCCGGCTTGTCCAGTTTGCCCTCCTGCATCTTGAATCTGCCGAAGTTAAATCCGGCGACCGTTTGCGGTACTTCACTTTTCCAGATGGTTACGTTTTGCCCTCCATCGTTGCTCTCATTTACCAGAGAGCCAGTGGCAGTGATCTTCATTCCTTTCGGAATATGAAAGGTCATGTCATAGGCGGTAAATTCGCCCAGGCTGGAATTGGCATTATTCGGATACCAGTCTTCCCGGGCTATGGGAAAGTAATTGCCGTTACCTTCGTTGAGAACGGCTTCCTTCCCGCTATAAGAAGTGGTGATCGTGTACTTCTCTCCTGCCGCGAGTGCTTTTGGCAAGATCACGGCGAAATCGGCATCTTCCTTCTTGTCTTCCTGAATAAAAAACAGCGGCTGGTTATTCTCTCCGGTCACCGATTGCACCCGCAGACTGGGAAACAGGTCGAAGGGCACCACGCGCAGGCCGTCGGCATTGGAAGAAAACGTAGTGATGGATTTGCCAATTAGATTGGCGTTCTTCTCGATAGTCGTGTCCAGTTGTTGATGGTCAATATGGATGAATGCATTTTTCTGTGAACCCGTTGCGCTGCCGCTTTTATATTCCGCAGCCAGATGGAACGCACCCCAAACGCCCATCTTGTTTTCATCAAACGTGACAAGTTCCACCTCTTCGGGGTTCACGGGAAAAATAAGCGAAGGCGCGCCGTGGGGATCGATCGCAAAGACTTCTTTGTCGTTGTAGTGCTTGCCGTGAACGAATGCGACGAAAAGACCACCAGGGCCTCCGCTCAGGACATCCTGCAGAATGCGCGCGGTCAGGTTGTAGCGGAGATGCTTGCGCAAGGCATTACTGCTGTCCGAGAGTAAACCCAGAGAACAGGAAGCGGGAGCTGCGGTGCCCGCTTTTTTTATTTCCTCATAAGTGCCGTCTGTAAAGCGCAGCACCATATGGTTAAACGTCTCGCTGAACTCAGCCTCTCTGGTCAGAAGTCTGAGGCTGCTCGCCTCTGACTTCACGGAGGGATCAAGAACCAAATTACCATCCCCTTCGAAAACCGCTCCGGTTACTTTGCCCTGGATCGGTGCGAGAAAACAGATTGTGCCCGAGTGGAGGTGGAAAGTGGCTGCATCCCGCTTAATCTCGAGATTGTTGACCGAGACGGCGTCGCCGCCCAAGCCAACGTTTCGCAGTTGCTGATAAATGGGGTCAGAATTCGGCGCCGGTGAATTCTGGGCGGACGCCGATAAAACCGCCGTCAGACACACCGCCACGCCGAGACAGAACGAACACGCATGAAGCTTCATAGAACTCCCTCGAGGGAAGAACCGGGGAGATTATGTAGCAGTTCAGGCGAATGTCAAAGGGAAAACGAAGGCATCTTATCAAGATGCCGGCGAAGATAACGGCGACAACTTAGTCTTGTACCTTTATGCCTCGCCAAAATGCGACATACCCCTTGATTTTGCTGGCAGCCGGTTTAGGGTCCGGATAGTACCAGGCGGCGTCGTGATTTAGCTTGCCGTTGACTTCGACGTCGAAATAGCTCGCGGTGCCCTTCCACGGACAAACCGTCTGCGTTGCACTCGGTTTAAAATATTCGTGCTTGAGGCTGTCCGGCGGAAAGTACTGGTTGTCTTCCACTTCCAAAGTCTTAGAGTTCTCGGCGAGGACGGCGTTTTCCCAGATGGCTTTTGGCATGATAGTTCTTTAGATTTCTCTCTGCCATAAAAGGTTCGCAAAAATTATGTCGGGTCGCGGCGAGGGCAACGATGACTGAACAAAATTCGAACGGTCACTCCATGGTGGGAGATTTGCGGCGCGTCCTGGTGTGTTCGCCCCATTCAGCAGGATGGTCCGAATGTGGCGCAGGCGCCCCCGCACGTGGGGGCTGGCAAAATCTAGGCTTTCGGCATTCTCCTGATGGCAAGAAAGCCCAATCCCAGCACGAAGCGCTGGTTCGCGAACTGGAAGCTGCCGGAGCGGAAGCCGTTTACCTGCCGGCGTCCCCAAAGCTCTCGCTGGACGCCGTGTACACCCACGACGCCTCACTCGCCACAGACTTTGGGCTTATCGTAATGAATCCTGGGAAAAAGAATCGCGTACCCGAAGGCAAGCTCCACGGCTCTTTTTGCCGGACACTCGGGATTTCCACGCTCGCCGAGATCACGCCGCCAGGGACCACGGAAGCCGGTGACATACTTTGGCTTGATTCGAAAACTCTCCTCATCGGCAACGGATATCGCACCAATGCCGATGGCATCTCACAGATGAGAGCATTGCTTGCCCTAAAAGGTATAAAAGTTTTGTCGGCTCCCTTGCCATACGGCACCGGCCCTTCCACGTGTTTGCATCTGATGTCGCTGATCAGTTTGCTCGATGAACGTTTCGCGCTGGTCGATCTGCCATGGCTGGCCGTCGAGACGGTCGAACTTCTGAAGTCTCGCGGATTCCGTTTCATCGAAATCGAATACTCCGAGCGCGACTCCATGGCCTGCAATGTGCTTTCGCTGGGCAGCAAGCGCCTGCTGGCCATCGAAGAGAATTCAAAAACGAATGCCAAACTCCGCCAAGCAGGATTCGATGTCAGAACCTTCCCGGGTTCTGAGTTATGCATCAACGGCGGCGGCGGCCCCACCTGCCTCACCAGGCCTCTCCTCCGCGGCTAAGCTTTTCCTAATTCAACGCTTTCACCCCGCCGCCTCGCACCTTTTCGAATCTGGTCTTGACAATTTATACTATGCAATACATAGTATTGTGCGTGACCAACAAAGCTAACTCGGAAAGCGCGGAACGCTGGGAAGTACAGATGCGCAAGGGATCTCTGGAATTGGCCATTCTGGCAGCGCTTTGGAATGGCCGGCTGTATGGCCTGGAAATTCTTCGCCGGTTGGAAAACGATTCCGACCTGATCGTCGTAGAAGGCACGATCTATCCCTTGCTGACCCGACTCAAAGCCCTCGGCTTGCTGGAGTCTGAGTGGGTCGAATCCGGCTTCGGGCATCCTCGAAAGTATTACCGTCTCACCGCGTCAGGCCGGCGGCGGGCTCACGAAATGGCGCGTATTTGGGCTCGATTCTCGTCCAGCATCAACGATCTGCTCTCTCCTCTGGGGAACGGGAAGGAAAAGCAATGAACATCTCTGTCGATTCGCGGCACAAAATCGATGCGTATCTGAACGTATTGCGAAAGCACCTGCGCCACTTAAACGAAAAAGATTCTTGCGACATCGTGGAAGAAATCCGCAGTCACATTCTTGATAAGGCGGCAAGCGCCGGAGAAATCACTGCAGATTCCATCGCATCCGCGCTGGCCGCTCTCGGAGATCCCGAGGACCTCGCCAGCCAGTACGTCACCGATAACCTGTTAATGCGCGCGCAAGTGGCCCGGTCGCCCTGGCTGATTCTCCGCAGCCTGTTTCGCTGGGCCGGCCTCAGTATCGCCGGTTTTTGCATTCTGATGTCCTCTCTGATCGGGTATTCACTGGCTGGATCTCTCGTCTTGTGCGCTTTCCTCAAGCCATTTCATCCACTCACCGATGGCATGTGGTTGCTAAACCACTCGTCGGACCCTCAATCGTTCAGTTTGCGCCTCGGATTTAGCTCTGTGCCCGTCGACGGACGGGAGGTACTGGGATGGTGGCTTATTCCCATCGGGCTGGCCCTTGGCGGGTGGCTTGGCCTGCTCACTTTCTATTTTGGGCGCTGGAGCATTCGCAAGTTTTGGCGTCCGCTGCGAACCCGCTAAGCCTAAGAAAGCACAGAATGAATAACCTACCAGTCACCCCGACAGACGGGCACGATTTTATTTCTCAAGAGTGGCGCCAGAGCAACTGGCTGGCATTCGTCGAATTCGCCGTTGTTGCTCTGATTTTCGTCGCGGACGCGAAGCATATCGTTCCCATCAGCAAGACGCCTTTCCTCCTGTTGTTGGGTTGGATTTCTCTCCGTGTGCGTGGACTGCGCTGGCGGGATGTCGGGCTCGCGAGGAATCGCAGTTGGCCCCGCACCTTAGTTCTTGGCCTGGGAACCGGACTTCTGATGGAAGCCTTTGAGCTTTTCGTAAGTCAGCCTCTGCTGGCCCGGCTCACTGGGAAGCAACCAGATTTTTCCGATTTGCAAAGCATCCACGGGAACATCAAATTGCTTTCTCTAGGTGTTGCGCTGGCTTGGACCTTGGCCGCTTTCGGCGAGGAAATGGTGTGGCGCGGTTACCTGATGAACCGCGTTGCGAGCTTGGGAAAGCAGTTCCGAATGGCCTGGGCCGGGAGCTTGATCGCAGTCAACCTATTGTTTGGATATGCCCACGGCCACCAGGGGATTACTGGCATCCTCGATGAGGGCCTGATGGGAGTCATCCTGGGCCTCGTCTATCTTGGCACTGGACGCAACCTATCTGTTCCCATCATCGCGCACGGCGTGGCCGACACCGTCGATGTGGTTTGGCTTTTCATCGGCCACTACCCTGGGACGTAGCCCTAACCTTGTTAGAATAGAAATCGCATGGTTCTCCCCTTCGTCCGCGACCTTTTTGCGGATGCAGAAAAGCTGCCCGCTTTCACACGTGTAACCTCCCACCTTAGAGAGAACGCGGGGCGCATCCGTGTCTCCGGGTTAATTCCCAGCGCCAAAGCTCTGATGTTGGTGATGCTCCAGCGGGCCTTGGGCCGTCCACTAATTGTTGTGGTGGCCGACAATCGATCCACTGAAGAATTTGTTCCCGTGCTGCAGGCCTTTGCCGAACTGGTCAGCGGCACTGACCCGGAAAGCATCATCGCACTCCCCACCCGCGACGTTCTGCCTTTTCAAAACCTATCCCCACATCCTGAAATTCAGGAAGAACGTGCCGTGGCGCTATGGAAGGTCGCAACCGGCTCGGTTTCCATCGTCGTTTCACCGGTGGCGGCAACCGCTCTGCGACTGCGCTCGGCAGAATATTACGCTGACCTCGCGCGTATCGTGCGCCGGGGAGAAACCTTCGACACGGATTTGTTGCTCGGCCATCTGAACACCGTCGGATATATGGCCGCCGATGTTGTGGAAATGCCCGGCGAGTACGCTTTGCGTGGCGGCATCCTCGATGTTTACCCACCCGAGGCTGATCGTCCGCTGCGCATCGAGTTGTTGGGAGATGAAGTCGAATCCATCCGAAAGTTCGACCCCACGACCCAGCGTTCGTCGAACGCTGTGGAAGAAATTGTGCTCCTGCCATTGACCGAGACTCCCGTCAGCGAAGAAGTTCTCGGTGCAATTCACGCACGGCTGTCAGGAAAACGAATCACGGGCGCCGAAGAAGTTGTGGAACAGGCTGTACGGGCCGGCGGAGTGACTGTATTTCCGGGTTGGGAGTTCTATGCCCCGGTGGCGGGGGCCGAGAATGACATCTTCGATCTTCTACCAAACGCTGCCGTCATCGCCGATGAGCCCAGCAGCATCAAGCAGGAATTCGATCATCTATGGGAACGCATTGAAGATGCCCACGAACGCAGCGGCGTCGGCAATTTGGTCCGACCCATCGATTTGTACTTGGAGCCGGACGCCTGGTGGCAAAAATTGGCTGGCTTACCGGGAGCGGATTTCGAACATCTCGAAGTCACTCGCGCCGACGAACTTGCGGCCATCGCATTCCATTCCCAGCCCACGCCTCGTTTCCATGGCTCCGTTCCGCACATGCTGGAGGGAGTCAAGAAACAGATTGCGGACAACAATCGAGTTCTGATCGCGGTCCCAAATACTGGAGAGGTTGAAAGACTCGCCGACGTTTTCACCGAGTACGCGATTTCTTTTCGCCTGGGAAGCCGCACCCGCGGCGGAGAAAGTTACGCCGATGAAACTTCCTACTTCGCTGGCGAAATTCTGACCACCACGCTGGCTAAGGCTTACATTCCCGACGGCATGATTCTGCCGGATGCCAATCTCGCGGTCTTCGGCGCTCGTGACCTATTCGACGAATCCGAGTCGGTGGTTTCACGTCCGCAGCGGCAGAAATCCAAAGTTTCTGCATTCCTTTCCGACTTCCGCGACCTGGGTGTCGGAGACTATGTCGTCCACGTGGAACACGGCATCGGCCAATATCTGGGTCTAAAAGAAATTAACCAGGGCGACGGCAACGCGGAATTCATGCTGCTGGAATATGCCGAAGGCGCGCGTTTATATGTTCCGCTGACCCGCCTGGATCTGATCCAGAAATATCGTTCGTCGGAAGGCATCAAGCCACAACTCAATCATCTGGGCACGGCGGCGTGGACCAAGACCAAGGCCCGAGTCCGCAAAGCCATGAAGGACATGACGGACGAGCTGCTCAAGCTCTACGCCGAACGCAAGACTGCCGAGGGCCACGCCTTTGCGCCGGACAGCGAATGGATGCGCGAATTCGAAGACGCTTTCGAATACAACGAAACTGAAGACCAGTTGTATGCCATTGCCGACGTGAAGCGGGACATGGAGTCGTCGCAGCCCATGGATCGACTGCTCTGCGGAGATGTAGGTTATGGCAAAACAGAAATCTCCATGCGCGCGGCATTCAAAGCAATTAGTGACAACAAGCAAGTCGCCGTGCTGGCCCCAACCACCGTGCTTGCCTTTCAGCATTATGAAACTTTTAAACAACGTTTCGCCGCCTTCCCCGTCAAAATAGAAATGATCAGCCGTTTTCGAACGGCGAAGCAGCAGAAGGAAATTCTGCAAAAAGTTGAGGCTGGGAAAGTCGATATTTTGATTGGCACTCATCGCATCCTCTCCACTGACATCAAGCTACCCGATCTCGGCTTGCTGATCGTCGACGAAGAACAGCGCTTCGGGGTGCGCCACAAGGAGCGCCTGAAGCAGATGCGAAAAGAAGTGGACGTTCTCACTATGTCGGCCACTCCCATTCCGCGCACGCTGCACATGTCGATGGTTGGCCTGCGCGACATGAGCGTGATCGAAACGCCGCCCAAAGATCGCATCGCCATCCAGACAGTCGTCGCGAGTTGGGATGAAAAATTAATGCAGTCGGCGATCGAGCAGGAACTCGACCGCGGCGGACAAATTTATTTCGTGCATAACCGCGTGGAAAGCATCTGGGAGATTGCCGCGAAACTTCAGGAACTCGTGCCTCGTGCCCGCGTCATTGTTGGACACGGACAGATGTCTGAAGGCGAGTTGGAAAAAGTGATGCTGAAATTCATGCATCACGAGGCCGATATTCTGGTGGCCACTACGATTATCGAGAACGGTCTGGACATCCCGCTCTGCAATACCATACTGATCAATCGCGCCGATCGCCTGGGACTGTCTGAGCTGTATCAACTGCGCGGCCGCGTCGGGCGCTCCAACCGCCGCGCCTACGCCTACCTTCTGATTCCACAGGATGTGGAACTTACGCCCATCGCACGTAGACGCCTGGCTGCCTTAAAAGAATTTTCCGATCTGGGCGCGGGTTTCAAAATCGCGGCCTTGGATCTGGAATTGCGCGGCGCGGGAAATCTGTTGGGCGGTGAGCAGAGCGGACACATTGAAGCCATCGGCTTCGAACTTTACACCCAGATGCTGGATCACGCCGTCCGCGAAATGAAGGGCGAGGCGACGCCCGATCAGGCAGCCATTCAGCTTAATCTCGGATTGAACATTCGTATCCCCGGCGACTATATAGCCGAGGAAAATCAACGTCTCCGAATGTACAAACGCGTCGCCGGAGTAGAAACCGAAGCCCAACTCGCGGACGTGGGCGCCGAACTGCAAGACCGTTACGGCGATCCGCCCGCAGCCGTACGGCATTTATTGGATTATGCTGAACTGAAATTGTTGGCGATCCGCGTGGGTGCAACCAGCATTGAACGCAAGCGCGATCTCCTCAGCCTAAAATTTCGCCAGGACGCAGTCATCGATCCCGTAAAACTCGCGAAGTTTGTTTCATCCCATCGTGGCGCGCAATTCGCCCCCGATGGTACATTGAAATTCATTTCCAAAGCGCTGCACCCGGACGAAGTATTGTCACAATTACAGAATTTGCTCGAAGAGTTGTCGCCCGCCGAGGCTTCTGCGGTTTCCACATGACAATCATCTGGAGCAGTTTGCATGGTTGAACCTGGCCGAATATATAAAAGTCCAGACAATTACAATCGTGATTCGTATCAGGGCATCGTTTTTAAAGCGTGCCGCTAAAGATAGCAATCTCGCGCACGTGCTTTAGCGCCTGCGATCGGCAAACGGAAACAACTATGAAACCTTGCATCCTGTTCTTCGCACTTTTCACCCTGCTCGTTTCGCTTTTTCACCCGGCGCAAGCGCAGAGCACAAGCCCTGCCAACGCATATTTCGACAAGCTGGTCGACGAGTATTTCGATTTTTATTTTCACGCGAATCCAACGCAGGCAACCGAGGCTGGATTCCATCAGTACGACAATCAACTCGAAGATTTTTCCAGTGCAGCCGTGGATACTGAGATTGCCGGCCTGCAAAAATATCTGGCAAAGTTCGAACAAGTCCCAAAAACTCAATTACCCGAATTCGCCGCTGGCGATCTCGAATTCCTGTGCAGTCAGATCAGGGCGGACTTGCTCGAGTTGCAGCAGATTCAGATGTGGAAAAAAGATCCCGATAATTACACGTCCGGTGTAAGCAACAGTGTTTTCGTGCTCATGAGCCGCACCTTTGCGCCGCCGGAAGATCGCCTGCGTTCGGTGATTGCACGCGAACGGCTAGCCCCGAAAGTTTTCGACGCGGCCCGTCATAATCTTCACAATCCTCCGAAAATTTACACCGAAGTCGCCCTGCAACAACTTCCCGACGTCATAGAGTTCTTCAAGAAAGACGTGCCCGCCGCCTTTTCCAAAGTCACCGATCCCCAACTTGCTCGCCGAATTCAAAGTCAGCAACCAGGCCGTGATCGAGGCTCTGCGGCATTACGAAAACTATCTTCAAAAAGACATTCTGCCCGTGTCCAACGGAGACTTCCGCATCGGTGCCGAAAACTATCGCAAGAAATTGCTTTATCAGGACATGGTCGACATCCCGCTCGACCATCTTCTCGAAATCGCCTATGCCGATCTCCACGCCAATCAGACAACACCTGAAAGAAGTCGCCGCGCAAATCGATTCGAAACATGACGAGCAAGCAGTGCTTGCCGATTTGCGGAAAGACCATCTCGCTCCCGATCAGTTGCTGCAAGGTTTCCGCGACATGCTCGGCGGCATTCGCCAATTCATCGAGCAAAAGAAGATCATCACCATCCCTTCGCAAGTTCCGCCGATCGTCGAGGAAACGCCTCCCTTCGAGCGCGCCCTCACCACCGCTTCCATGGACACGCCTGGCGCGTACGAAAACGTAGCCACCGAAGCCATGTTCAATGTCACCCTTCCCGATCCGCGTTGGACGCCCAAAAAAATCGACGAATGGATGCAAGGCTTCAATCGCGTAATGATGAGCAGCACCGCCATCCATGAAGTTTATCCGGGACACTATGAGCAATTTCTGTGGGCCAAGCAGATCCCCTCGAAAACGCGCCGGCTCCTCTATTGCAGCACCAACGCTGAAGGCTGGGCCCACTATACTGAGCAGATGATGCTCGACGAAGGCTACGGCAACGGCGACCCCAAACTGCGCATAGGACAATTAAATGACGCGCTGCTTCGTGACGCGCGCTTCGTGGTCGGAATTGAAATGCACACCGGCAAGATGACTTTGCAGCAGGGCATCGATTTTTTTATTAAAGAGGGCTATCAAACCCCGCCCATGGCCGAGGCCGAGGCCAAACGCGGAACTTCCGATCCCACGTATTTGGTTTACACCCTGGGCAAACTGCAAATCCTGAAGCTGCGCGAAGATTACAAGAAACAAAAAGGCGACGCTTTCAACCTGCAGGAATTTCATGACCGCTTTATGTTGCAGGGCGGCGTGCCATTGAAAATTATCCGCAAAGCCATGCTGGGGAACGACAGCCCAACCCTGTAACTGCGGGATCCAAATCCGGCAGGTACAATTATTCGATAACTGAATCGAACGGCTTCGAGCCAAAATGCCCATGATGCTGACGAGAGACGAACGACCACTGACCGCCTCATGAAAAGGCAAGTCCGCAAAGCCGTGTTTCCCGCCGCCGGCTTGGGCACTCGCTTTCTACCCGCAACCAAAGCGCAACCCAAAGAAATGCTGCCGCTGGTAGACAAGCCGATCATTCAATATGGCGTGGAAGAAGCGATGGCCGCGGGTTGCGACCAGATCATCATTGTCACCGGCCGCGGCAAGCAGGCCATCGAAGACCACTTCGACGTGAGCTACGAACTCGAGAAAATGCTCGAAGACCGCAACAAGACCGATCTGCTCAAAATCGTTCGCTCTATTTCTGACATGATCTACATCTGCCTACGTACGCCAGAAAGAAGCGCTTGGCCTGGGCCACGCCGTACTCACCGCGCGTGAACTGGTTGGCAATGAACCATTCGCCGTTCTTCTCGCCGACGACGTCATTGATGGCGAAATTCCCTGCCTCAAACAGATGATCGAGGTCTTCGAGGAAAAGCAGTGTTCGATCATCGCCACACAGATTGTCGAAGGCGAAGCGATTTCCGCCTACGGCGTCCTCGACGCAAAGCCGGTGCCGGGAAATCCGCGGCTTTACGAAATCCACAACATGGTCGAGAAACCAAAATTGAAAGACGCACCTTCGAATCTCGCCGTCATCGGCCGCTATATTCTGACTCCGACAATTTTTGAAATTCTTGAGGAAACCAAACCCGGCGTAGGCGGAGAACTGCAACTCACCGACGGCTCTACGTGGACTGCTCAAGAAAGAAAAAATGTATGGCTACGTTTTCGAAGGCAAACGCCACGACGCCGGCGATAAACTCGGCTTCCTGAAAGCGACTGTAGAATTCGCGCTAAAGCGGAAAGACCTGGGCGGCCCGCTGCGGGAATATTTGAAGGGATTGAAGTTGTAGCGTTCCCGCAAGGCGACTGTCGAGGAAAGAACACCGCGGAAGAGCGGCGCTTTAGCGCCGCGTAAAGCGATCCGCCCTCAACGCGGCCCTGGAGGGGCGGCTCTGCACGGAGGCTATGACGTCCCCAACGCATTCTTCAACTTCTTAGATTTCTCCTCAACTCCACTCGCCAATTTCACCTTGTGCGCCTCAAGCTTCTTAGCAATCCCCGCATCGGATAATCCCAAAATCTGCGCCGCCAGAATTCCAGCATTCGTCGCGCCGGGCTTGCCGATCGCCACGGTCGCCACGGGAATCCCAGCCGGCATCTGCACCGTCGCCAGCAACGAATCCATGCCATTCAATGAAGTCGCAGGAATCGGCACGCCGATGACCGGCAATGTCGTATGCGCCGCAATCACCCCGGCCAGATGGGCGGCGCCACCGGCCCCGGCGATGATCACACGAATTCCACGCCCAGAAGCTTTGCGCGCGTAGTCGGCAGTACGGTCCGGCGAACGATGCGCCGAAGTCACATCGATCTCGTAGGAGATGCCAAACTCTTCCAACGCTTTCCCGGCCTCGCGCATGATCTCGAGATCAGAATCGCTGCCCATCACAATCGAAACCACCGGCTTGCTCATGAATATCTCCTCAAAAAAATTTCATCCTGAGCGCAGTGGATGTTTCGCGAAACGAAGCATCCACGAGTCGAAGACCTTGCGAGATACTACTTCTTCAACGCCCGCGCCCCAATATCTTTCCGAAAATGCGCCCCTTCAAATCCAATCTTAGACACGCCCTCATAAGCTCGATCCACCGCAGTCTGCAAATCCGCGCCGCGCGCGGTCACTCCTAGCACGCGTCCGCCGGCCGAATAATAAGTCGTTATCCAATCTTGGTCGTCCCCGCATGAAAAACCTTGACGCCCTCCACCCGATCCGCATCGTGGACGCCCAGAATCTTCTGGCCAGCAGCATACGTCCCCGGATATCCGCCCGACGCCATCACGACGCAAACCGACGCGTCAGTCGACCAGCGGAAATCTCCCTTCGCTCACTCGGCCATCAATCGAAGCTTCGAGCGCCTCGACGAGATCGCTTTCCAGTCGCATCAAAATCGGCTGCGTTTCCGGATCGCCAAATCGGCAATTAAACTCAAGCACCATCGGCCCGCGAGCAGTCATCATCAACCCACAGTAAAGAATTCCCTTGTACTCCGCACCCTCCGCCTTCATGCCGTCGACCACAGGACGCGCAATATGCTGCATCAACCAGTTCCGCATCTGCTCATCGACGATCGTCTGCGTGGAATAAGCGCCCATGCCACCGGTATTCGGCCCGGTGTCGCCGTCGCCCACACGTTTGTGGTCCTGCGCCGCCACCAGAGGCGCGATGCGCTCACCATCGCTGAGCACGAGAAAAGAAAGTTCATCGCCCTGCAGACATTCTTCCAGCACCACTCGCGAGCCAGCTTCGCCGACCAGCTTGCCGCTGAACATTTCCGCCGCAGCCATCAGCGCTTCTTCTTTGTTCGCGCAAATCACCACGCCTTTGCCCGCAGCCAATCCATCTGCCTTCACCACCAGCGGAGTAGAAAATCGCGGCAAAGCCTGGCGGACTTCCTCCTGCGAATTGCAAATAGCGTAATGCGCCGTCGGAATCCGATGCCGCTGCATGAATTCCTTGGCGAAACTCTTGCTTGATTCCAACTGCGCAGCCGCTTTTGTAGGACCAAAAACACGCAAGCCGCGCCGAACCAACTCATCAACCACGCCAAGTTGTAACGGCAACTCCGGACCAACCACGGTCAGATCAGGCTGAATGCGCTGCGCCAATGCCAATAACGCCTCGATATTCTTGACGTCAACGGGCAGGCATTCCGCTTCATCGCCGATTCCGCCATTGCCCGGCGCGCAATAAACTTGGGAAACGCGCGGCGACTGGCGCAACTTCCAAACCAGCGCGTGTTCGCGTCCACCACTTCCAATGACCAGAACTTTCATAATTTGAGAATGATCTAAGGTTAGGGGCGCAGAGCGAATCATGTCAAACGCAGGATCAGCTTCTGCCTACTAGCTTGTGCCTAAAGCGGCGCGGGTTGGCTAGAAGCTAGAAGCTACTTAACCATACTTAACCCTAACGTATAATCAATCCAAATGATCACCGTCTCCAAAGAAGACTATCTCAAGGCGATTCTGGAAGCAGAAAGCGAAGGCGAGACAGTCATATCCGCCACGCTCGCCCACTGGCTTTCAGTTTCGCCCCCGGCGATCACCATGGCATTGCGTCGCTTAAAGAAAGATGGCCTGGTGCGAGTGCAGACGGATGGTCATGTTGCTCTTACTCCCGCTGGACGCAAGATCGCGCGCAGGCTCACTCTTCGCCATCACCTGATCGAACGCATGCTCGCGGAAATCTTTGGCATGGACTGGTACAAAGTTCATGATGAAGCCGAGCGCCTGGAACACGCCGTCTCGCCTGACTTTGAAGCCAAGTTGCTCGCGAAGTTGGGGCGCGGGGGTGCCTGTCCCCACGGCAACCTCAGCGAATTGGAGAGTCCGGAAAGCCGCAGACGCCGGGGACTCGTCTTGCTTTCCCAGGCTGAGGAAGAAAAAGATTACACCGTCAGTGGCATTTATGAACGTGACCGGCGCCTGCTCGAATTCCTGGAGCATCGCGGAATTCGCCCGGGCGCCAAAGTCCACGTCTCCGGACGAAACTACGATCAGACCCTGACCCTCGCCACCGACGCCGGCACAGTGGGCCTCGGAAGCGCGGCCGCAGAAAAAGTGTGGGTCAAATCCTCAGACCGCCGCACCAAACGCGCCTCCAGCAAATAAAGTCTAGAAGACCATGTCATCCTGAGCGCAAGGGGCGCGACAGCGACCAAACTCATGGAGTCGAAAGACCCCTACCCAACCACCGCTCCGTAAAGCCTAAGGCCTAAGACCCGGCATCCATCACCAAACAACGCATTAACCATAGTTCACTATTTCCTGTATACTCTTGCTAATACTATGGCGGATCTGATTGAAATCAAAGAGCCAGGCTGGCGCTATGAAATAAGCAGCCCCAGCCTTCCCGAGATCAACCGTAGTTTGTTCGTCCCGAAATCCTCGTCTTTCTTTCGCACTCTCCTCGCCTTTGCCGGCCCGGGTTTCCTGATCGCTGTCGGATATATGGATCCCGGCAACTGGGCCACCGATCTGGCGGGCGGCTCGAAATACAACTACACGCTGCTGTCAGTAATCATGGTCTCCAACTTGATGGCAATCTTGCTGCAAGCTTTGGCGATCAAGTTAGGCGTCGTCACCGGACGCGATCTGGCCCAGGCTTGCCGCGATCACTTCAATCGCCCAACCGCTCTTGCGTTATGGGGAGGCGCCGAGATTGCTATCGCCGCCTGCGATCTTGCAGAAGTCATCGGCTCTGCCATCGCGCTGAATTTGCTGTTTCATATTCCTCTGCTGGTCGGCGTGTGCCTCACCGCGCTCGATGTTCTCCTCATTCTCTTCCTGCAACAAAAAGGATTCCGATTTCTCGAAGCCCTGGTCATCTCACTCATCGGCATCATTAGCATTTGCTTCGGGCTGGAAATCGTCTTCTCTCATCCTTCCCTGGTAGGACTCGCTCACAATTTCTTCATTCCGTCCCTTCAAATCATCCATGATCCGGGAATGCTCTACATCGCGATCGGAATACTGGGCGCAACGGTGATGCCGCACAATCTCTATCTCCACTCTGCGATCGTACAGACTCGAAATTTCGAGCGCACTACCGCCGGAAAGCGCGAAGCAATCCGCTTCAGCACTATCGATTCCACGTTTGCACTCACCATCGCGCTATTCGTAAACGCAGCCATTCTGATAGTCTCCGCCGCAACTTTCTATCGCCACGGACACAACGAAGTAGCCGAAATTCAGGACGCCTTCAAACTGCTTTCCCCGCTTCTCGGAGTCACCGCCGCCAGCACGGTTTTCGCTCTGGCCCTGCTCGCCTCCGGACAAAACTCGACCCTGACCGGTACCCTCGCCGGACAAGTGGTAATGGAAGGCTTCTTGAATATCCGCATGCGTCCCTGGCTGCGTCGCTTGATTACGCGCGGCCTGGCCATCATCCCCGCGATTATTGTCACCGCATTCTGGGGCGAGCGTGGCACCGCCAACCTGCTGGTAATGAGTCAGGTGGTGCTGAGCTTGCAACTAAGTTTTGCTGTGGTTCCGCTCGTAATGTTCACAAGCGACCCAAAGAAAATGGGCGAGTTCGCTAACGCATCCTGGTTGAAAATCCTGAGTTGGATTACGGCCGGCATGATTGTCTTGCTGAATGTGTGGTGGTTGGTACAGATGGCAAACGAATCCATCCGCGCAAAATAACCGCTCCCTATAGTCATCCTGAGCGCTCATACCAATGTCATCCGGAGCGTAGTCGAGATTTCGCGAAGCGGACCATCAATAGAGTCAAGGATCGCACCTCACCACCGCTTTCCCCCTCTTGTCATTCCGAACCGTAGCCGACAGGCGTAGGGAGGAATCTGCTTCTCCCGACCCACTCCCCAATCCGCCCCGAAACGACTAAACTAAAATGTTCAACATTTCAGGAAGGCCCTCATCATGGACAGCTTCAGCAGCCGTTCGACTCTCCGCGTCGGCGGACACGATTACGAAATCCACCGCATCGACGCTCTAGACAAGCAAGGCGTTTCGACCAAACATCTTCCTTATTCATTGCGAATTCTCCTTGAAAATCTTCTCCGCACCGAAGACGGCCGAAACGTCACTGAAAAAGACATCCGCGCCCTCGCTGCCTGGGGAACAACAGGAGCAATCGGCCAGCCAGAAAAAGAAATCGCCTTCACCCCGAGCCGCGTCCTCTTGCAGGATTTCACCGGCGTCCCCGCAGTAGTAGATCTAGCCGCCATGCGCGACGCCATGCGCGAACTCTCCGGCGACCCGTCATTAATTAATCCTCTTCAACCGGCCGAACTGGTGATCGATCACTCCGTTCAAGTCGATGAATACGGCACCCCGCAAGCCTTCCAGCTCAACGCCGAACTCGAATTCGTCCGTAACAAAGAACGCTACGGATTCCTCCGCTGGGGACAAACCGCCTTCCGCAACCTGGCCATCGTCCCGCCGGACACGGGTATCGTCCATCAAGTCAACCTCGAATTCCTCGCCCGCGTAGTCTTCACCCAGGAATCCAACGGCAAACGCTCCGCCTACCCCGACACCATGGTGGGAACTGATTCACATTCAACCATGATCAACGGCCTAGGTTGTCTGGGCTGGGGCGTTGGCGGAATTGAAGCCGAGGCTGCGATGCTCGGGCAGCCTGTGTCCATGCTGATTCCGCAGGTGGTTGGAGTGAAGCTGACTGGGAGATTGCGCGAAGGTGCGACCGCCACGGATTTGGTTTTGACGATCACCGAAATGCTGCGCAAGCATGGTGTGGTCGGAAAGTTTGTCGAGTACTTTGGGCCTGGCTTGGAGGAGTTGCCGCTGGCCGATCGTGCGACCATTGGAAACATGTCGCCGGAGTATGGTGCGACGTGCGGAATTTTTCCCGTCGACAAAGAGAGCCTCACCTACCTCCGCCTCACCGGGCGATCCGAAGAACAGATCGCGCTGGTCGAAGCCTACTGCCGCGAACAAGGACTGTTCCACGACGAAAAAACTCCCGAAGCCACGTACTCGGAATTGTTAGCGTTGGATCTTTCCACAGTCGAATCAAGTCTTGCCGGCCCGAAACGTCCGCAGGATCGCGTGCTCCTCTCGCAAGCCGGAGAATCTTTCCGCCTCGCCCTGCCTTCGCTCATCAAAGCCAAGGCTACTCCCAATCCCGCGCCTGTGGCCTCCGGCAGCGCATCTTCCGGAAGCGTGCCCAAGCAAGTCGACCGCTGGGAGCAGGAGGGCGGCAATCCAACCGCAGTCGGCGTCGAGGATCATCTCTCCGAAGAACATGTTTCCCCAGACGTCAAGAAAACTTTGCGCCACGGCAGCGTGGTCATCGCCGCCATTACGAGTTGCACTAACACTTCGAATCCCTCGGTGATGCTCGCTGCGGGGCTTCTCGCCAAAAAAGCCGTCGAGCGCGGATTGCAAATGCCGCACTCAGTAAAAACTTCGCTAGCTCCCGGATCAAAAGTGGTCCGTGATTATCTTGAGCGCGCCGGGCTTACACCGTATCTAGAGAAATTAAAATTCCACATCGTGGGATACGGCTGCACCACCTGCATCGGCAACTCCGGCCCGTTGCCCGAAGAAGTTTCGAAAGCCATCGACGAAAACAATCTCGTCGTAGCTTCGGTGCTCTCCGGCAATCGCAACTTCGAAGGCCGCATCAGTCCTGAGGTTCGCGCGAATTATCTGATGTCGCCGCCGCTGGTCGTCGCCTTCGCGCTCGCCGGACGCATCGACATCGACCTCCGCAAAGATCCCATCGGCAACGGCAAAGACGGCAAGCCCGTTTACCTCGCCGACCTCTGGCCCACCCAGCGCGAAGTCGAAGAGACGATGGAAAAATCAATTTCCTCCGACATGTTCCGCCGCAGCTACGGCGAAGTCTACCGCGGCGACGAGCACTGGCGCGGCCTGCCCGTACCCAAAGGCGAAACCTACACTTGGGAAAAAGATTCGACCTACATTCGCAAGGCGCCGTTTTTCGACGGCATGACTCTCAAGCCCTCCGCCGTCGAGGACATCAAGAGCGCCCGCGTCCTCGCCGTGCTCGGCGACAGCGTCACCACCGACCACATTTCTCCCGCCGGCTCCATCAAAAAAGACAGCCCCGCCGGAAAATATCTTCAGTCGCACGGCGTCAAGCCCGCCGACTTCAACTCCTACGGATCGCGCCGCGGCAATCACGAAGTCATGGTGCGCGGCACTTTCGCCAACGTCCGCCTGCGCAACCGCATGGTCTCGCTCGAAGGCGGATTCACCAAGCATCTCCCCGGCGGCGCCGAAATGAGCATCTTCGAAGCCTCCGAAAAATACATCGCCGACGGCGTCCCCACCGTAATCTTCGCCGGAAAAGAATACGGCTCCGGCTCCTCCCGCGACTGGGCCGCCAAAGGCCCGCGCCTATTGGGCGTCCGCGCCGTCATCGCCGAAAGCTACGAACGCATCCACCGCTCAAACCTGGTTGGGATGGGAATTCTCCCCCTGCAATTCGCGTCTGGAGAATCCGCGCAGTCACTAAATTTAACCGGAGACGAAGTAGTAGAAATCACCGGCATCCGCGACCTCGTAGAAAACTTCACCGCCGGACGCCAGGTCGCAGTCACCGCCGGCAACAAAACTTTCAAAGCTCTAGTCCGCATCGACACCCCGCAAGAAGCCCTCTACTACGCCAACGGCGGGATTTTGCAGTATGTGCTGCGGCAGTTGTTAGGTGGAAAAGCAAAACCAGCAGGCGTCTAATGTGCCTGTGCCCGCAACCGCTCCCAAGGACTTTTAAAACCGCAAATGATCTGCAAATGGGTTTTGTGCCTGGGGCGCGGCTTCCACAGTGCTCTCACCTAAGAACAACAGATTCCTCCCTTCGCCTTTCGGCTACGGTTCGGAATGACAAGGTGGTCGGGGTTGGAGAGGTGGTCTGGGTTGGAGAGGTGGTTGGGGTTGGAGAGGTGGTCTGGGTTGGAGGGGTGGTTGGGGTTGGAGGGACGTGAGCGAATTCGCTCGGCCCTCCCCATTTTGGAACCCACCAGAATTTTCTCAGTTTCTCCTTGGTCCGATTCCTTGCTTGCTATCTCATCCGAAGTTGCTTTTTTGCCATGTTCATTCGTCACAGACTTTGCCCGTAGTTCTGAATATTCTCTCTCTTATTGTCATTCCGAAGCGCGGATTCATCGCGCGAGGAATCTGCTTTCTCCATGCGTCGAGAAAAGCGATATTACGTGTATATCCTGTCCAGCAAAGGCCGCGTCCTGTATGTGGGCATGACCGGGTTTCTTACGACCCGAATTCTTCAGCACAAAGATCATGAAACCGATGGATTCACCAGGAGATACCGCGTTGACCGATTGGTATATTTCGAAGTCTTCCGCTATGTAAATAAGGCCATCGCTCGCGAGACGCAGATTAAAGGACTGCGTCGAGAAAAAAAGATCGCATTGATCGAAGCAAACAACCCAGTATGGAACGACCTTGCCGCCGATTACGGCCAGTTTGTGCGAATGAAATTAGCAGATTCCTCGCGCGATGAAGCCGCGCTTCGGAATGACAAGGGTTAGTGGGTGAGATTTCATGGGTGGTTCACCAACTTGTTCCGCGCGGCCAGCGCCCGCTTGCTTTTGTGTAGCAGCGACCAAGCCTCTTTGTAGGACTCGTATCTGTAGCGATCCTTTTTCAGCGGCACCATGGGGAATAGCATGACGCCGGTTTTGCGTTGGGGGCCGAGGAGGACGATGGCTGGGATCAGGTACCAGGTGTCGACCGGGATTACGTATGCGGCGAAGAGGTCGATTTGCTGGACGGTATAGTCCTGCTTCTTGTGATAGTTGGGCTTGAATTGGCAGAAGTATCCGGTGCCGGTGCGGACGCTGGTGGATTTGATTTGGACGCGGAGGAAGTTGGCGCCGTGTTCGACTCCGATGTCATAGGGTGTGCATTCGCCCCAGGGCTTGGATATCTTGAATCCGTGGCGCAGGGCCTGGGCCATGAAGCGCAGTTCTACCCACTCGCCGCGTTCTTTGAATGTCTTGAAAAATTTGAACTCATCCATTCCATCTCCGGTGAAGCTGGTTCGTCCCAAATAAAAAAGCGCGGCCTGTGGGCCACGCGTTTCTGAAATCTTTTTATCTACTTCTAGTTTACCAAGCCGGATGGGGTAAATGGGCCATGCGCGGCCTGCCTATCTTCCCCATGCTGCTAATGACTTGAGAGCGATCGCGTAATCCTTGCCTATTGACGGCCCCGGCTTTATCGACGGAGGAATCTGCTGGTCATGCTCACTGCGGGAAAACAGATTTCTCCCTTCGCCTCTCGGCTACGGGTCGGAATGACAAGAAATAAAGGGGAGCGGATGATCCAGTTTGTCGGCCCTGATCCGCTGTTATAATCATGAATTGTCCCCCATGCCTACGAAGCGTCTGATCCGATCCACTACCGTTCTTTGTGTTCGCCGCAATGGCAGTGTGGTCATGGCCGGCGACGGCCAGGTCACTCTTGGTGAAGGTGTTATCAAGCATTCCGCCAAGAAAATCCGTCGACTCTATCAAGACAAAATTCTTGCCGGATTTGCCGGCTCTACCGCTGACGCTTTTACTTTATTTAGCCGATTTGAATCCAAGCTGGAACAGTATCACGGCAATCTTGGCCGCGGCGCCGTGGAGCTGGCGAAAGACTGGCGCACGGACAAATTTTTGCGCCATCTCGAAGCGTTGTTGCTGGTATCCGACAAAGAGCAGACGTTTCTGCTGAGCGGACAAGGCGACGTCATCGAACCGGACGGCGGCATTGCAGCCATCGGCAGCGGCGGCCCATATGCGCAAGCCGCAGCTCAAGCGCTGGCGGAACACACGGAGCTCACCGCGCGTCAGATTGCGGAAGAAGCGATGAAGATTGCCAGCAAAATGTGCATTTATACCAATGACAGGATTACGATAGAAGAGCTGTGAAACGTCGTTGGCCGTTAGTCGTTGGTCGTTGGCTTAAACCAAAACCTTGACGACCAACGACTAACGACCAAGGACTGACGACTGATTTTATGGCCATCTATTTACCCGGAACCGTTGAAGAAGAACACATCGCACTCGACGAACTCACGCCGCGTGAGATCGTTGCTGAGCTGGATAAGCATGTCATCGGCCAGAAAGACGCCAAGCGTGCAGTCGCGATCGCCCTGCGAAATCGCATGCGCCGCCAAAAGCTCGCCCCAGAACTAGCCGAAGACGTCATTCCCAAGAACATCATCATGATCGGGCCTACCGGTGTGGGCAAAACTGAAATTGCCCGGCGGCTGGCGAAGCTGGCGAACTCTCCGTTCATGAAGGTGGAAGCGTCGAAATTTACTGAGGTTGGGTATGTGGGGCGCGATGTTGAGTCGATGATTCGCGATCTGGTCGAAATTGCGATTGAGAATGTTCGCGAAGAGAAGCTCGAGGACGTTGCCGATAAAGCTGAGTTGAATGCTGAAGAGCGGTTGCTGGATATTCTTTTGCCTCCGGTGACTACGACGCGCCCTGCGGAACCGAATAATGGCGGTGTGGTGATTGATGCGAGCACTACGCTCACCGAATCCACCAGCCGCACTCGCGAAAAACTTCGACAACAATTGCGGGAAGGCAAACTCGACGACCGCACTGTCGAGATCGATGTGCGTGAGCGCAATTTCCCGTCGTTTGAGATCATCTCCAATCAGGGCGTTGAGGAGATGGACGTCAATCTCAAGGACATGCTGCCGAATCTTTTTGGCCAGCGCACCAAGAAACGAAAGATGAAGGTCAACGAGGCCTTCGAATATCTGATTCAGGAAGAAGAACAGCGCCTGATTGACATGGATCAAGTCACGCGGATCGCGATTGATCGCGTGGAAGATTCAGGAATTATCTTCCTGGATGAAATCGACAAGATCGCCGGACGCGAGGGCGGACACGGGCCTGATGTTTCGCGTGAAGGCGTGCAACGTGACATTCTGCCCATTGTTGAGGGAACAACCGTCAATACGCGCTACGGCATGGTGCGTACCGACCACATTCTGTTTATCGCTGCCGGCGCTTTCCATGTTTCGAAACCGAGTGACTTGATTCCCGAACTGCAGGGGCGCTTTCCGATCCGGGTGGAGTTGCAATCGCTCACCATGGAAGATTTCATCCGCATCCTCACCGAGCCGAAAGCCTCGCTGGTCAAGCAGTATGTGGCATTGCTCGAAACTGAAGGCGTGAAGCTGGAATTCACCAAGGACTCGCTCGAAGAAATTGCCCGCTTTGCGTTTCGAGTGAATGAAGGCACGGAAAATATCGGCGCGCGGCGACTGCATACCATCATGGAACGGGTGCTTGATCAGATCAGCTTCGACGCTCCCGACAAAAAGGGTGAGCATGTGAAAATCGACGCCGACTACGTTCGCTCCATGCTTGCCGACATCGTGAAAGACCAGGATTTGTCGCGGTACATCCTATAAGGCTTTTAACCAATGAGGGCACGGAGTCCACAGAGGACAGCCAAAAGATTTTTCTCTGTGACACTCCGTGTCCTCGGTTGTTCGTGAACTCTCAGCCATCAAATCCATCGATCGAACTCGTCTCAAGTTCTTTAGGACGCGGATACGATTGGCGAGCTCCATCTGATACGCTGTTGACTTCCATGAGGCGAGCCCACCCGAAGCTCTTTCTTTGCGTTCTGGCGATCGCGCTTCTTGCCGGCTGCGGCGCACCGGGCATCCCTATTCCTCCCTCGCTCGAACTGGCGAAGCCAGTCACGGACCTGCGCGCTGTTCGCAAGGGTGACAAGGTTTACCTCGCCTGGAGCGTTCCGGCGGAAACTAGCGAGCGACGGGAGATTCGTCATCCTGGTCCGACGCGCATCTGCCGTACTTTAGGGGACACGCTCAAGGCATGCGGAGCTTCGGTTGGAGAAACCGCCGCGGCAACGCGAACCGCGATACGGCGATCCAGGAAAGATGCCGCACCGATTCCGAGAACAACCGCAGGCTATACCGACACCCTTCCCGCGGCATTACAAAGTCACGCCAGCGATCAGGTCACCTACGCGGTGGAAGTATTGAATGAAAGCCAACGCAGCGGTGGACTTTCCAATCAAGTACAAGTTCCTGCTGCTCCTGCGCTTTCGCCGCCCGAAAATTTTCAAGCCCAGGTTACTACCGACGGAGTCGTATTGAGTTGGGCCGAAGTTTCCCTTCCACCTGAGACGCCGGGCTTGCGTCATCTCTACCGCGTGTATCGACGGCGAAAGGGAACTGAGACAAACGCACTGGCCGGAGAAATCCCATTGGAAAATCCGCCGACCCTCCAACTCACCGACCATAGCTTCGAATGGGAGCAAACTTATTCTTATCGTGCGACCGTAGTGACTGTCATTACCCGGCAGGGCAAGCCCGATCTTCAGGTGGAAGGCGAGGACACTCCGACGGTCACCGTCTTCGCGCATGACGTCTTCCCGCCTGCCGTGCCAGCAGGGTTACAAGCAGTTTTTTCGGGAGCGGGACAAGCGCCGTTTGTCGATCTGGTTTGGGCACCGGACACGGACGCCGATCTTGCGGGATACAATATTTTCCGCCGCGAAAATGGCGGGCAGCCAGTGAAAATCAACTCCGATTCGATAAAAGCTCCCAGCTATCGTGATAGCGGCGTGCAAGCGGGCAAGACTTACTTTTATTCCGTGTCAGCGATGGATGTGCGTGGGAACGAGAGTGCACGATCGGAAGAAGCGAATGAGGCGGTACCATAAAGCAGCATTTAGCATTCAGCACTTGGCATAGCCCCTAGGGACCTGTGGTGGCTACCCCAGTGCTTCGAGGCAACGTGCTCGGAAAATTTGGCGCGGGCATTAGCGGTTCAGGGTTCAGGGCCAAACGCCAAGTGCTAAGTGCCAATTGCTGAGAGCTGAGAGCTGATAGCGGGATTTCCTATGAAATATTGCCGTTTTCAAATCGATGGTCAGGCGCAGTATGGCCTGGTCGAATCTGTCGCGGGAGTGGCGACCATCACGCGACTTTTGCTTGCGCCTCCCGAGAATGCGAGTGGCGACAAGGAAGATCTTCCTACCAAGCGGACTAATCATCTGTCCTTGATTGGAGCTGCGTTGCTCGCGCCGGTCCGGCCGTCCAAGATCGTTTGCGTGGGTCGGAATTATCGAGAGCACGCTGCCGAACTTGGCAATGAGGTGCCGACTGAACCGTTGATATTCTTTAAGCCGCCGTCATCCCTGCTCGGTCCCGGCGAAAATATCCGTCGGCCAAAACTTTCCCAACGAGTTGATTTTGAAGGCGAGTTGGGCGTCGTCATCGGACGAACTTGCTACAAGCTCGGCGACAGCGAAGATGTGCGCCCTTATATTCTCGGCTACACCTGCGTGAATGATGTGACCGCGCGGGATTTGCAGAAAAAAGATGGACAGTGGACGCGCGGCAAGGGCTTCGATACATTTTGCCCGGTCGGGCCACTGGTCACTGACGAAATCGATCCCTGGGCTGGGGTTGGCGTAGAGACTTACGTCAATGGGGAAATACGGCAGAACGGGAATACTCGTGATTTTATTTTTGCGCTGGATGTTGCGCTTCGATATATCTCGCAGGTGATGACGCTGGTTGCTGGGGATTTGATTGCTACAGGGACGCCGTCGGGAGTCGGCCCGCTAATAGCTGGGGACGTTGTCGAGGTTCGTGTCGAGGGTGTGGGAACGCTGAGGAATTCTGTGCTGGACGAGTAGAAGTTTAAGTTTTTACTCTCACTTGGACTTGCGTGCCTTCGGCTAGTTTTCCGTCCAACAGTTCGATTTTGCCCTGGCGAACTATCCCTTGGAATTCTTTTCGAGCGGCAGTTGCGGCTTCCGGACGTGTCACGGGCGAGGGCGCCCGCGCCACACTAATGTTTGTGCGGCCCATGCCCTTATCCATGGCGGCATTGGCCAGTTCGTCGGCTTCTTGATTTTTCCCGCGTAAGACATGTCCGATGGAAAACCAATCCAGTTGTGCGATTAATTCTTTGGCGCGGGCGTGGAGATCTTGCAGAGCGGCGTTCTTAACTTTATAAATCCCTTTGATCTGGCGGACCAGCAACTCAGAATCGCTGATGACTTTTATTGCTTTGTGGTCATGAGTAGTCGCATATTCCAATGCTGCAATCAGGCCTTGATATTCGGCAACGTTGTTGGTCTGGTGGCCCAGGTATTCGCTCAGTGCTGCGACTTTTCTTCCAGCCTGGTCCTGGATGACAACGCCGTATCCCGCGGGACCTGGATTTCCCCGTGCCCCACCGTCACTGTAGGCGATCAAATGAAGATCGGGCGGATTTTCGCGTTCGGTGAAGAGACCTGTTGGGCGTGAAGAGGAAAAAGAAGGCATGACGAAATTTTACACTGGGAGTTGAGTCGCGCTCAGGTTTCTAAATCGATGCGGGCAAGCATGAGATCCCTCGCCCGGCTGAAAACCGCCGGATCCTCGGGATGACAAGATGTTTTTAAAATTACCTCTGCGGCGATTGTGCTGCTGTGTCCGATTTTAAATAATGATCGAACCACGCAACCATTCGCTCCATAATGTCGCGCCGATGGTCCGGTCGCCGGATGGCATGGCCCTCACCGGCGTAGACGACAAACTGTGTTTCCACGCCTAAAGTTTTTAGCGCATGCCAATATTCGCGGGATTGGGGTTCCGGAACTTCGCCGTCGCGCTCGCCGACCAGGATCAGTGTTGGAGTCTTGACATTCTTTATGAAATCCATCGGCGAACTTTTCGCATAAATCTTGGGATCGTCATATACGGTGGCACCAAAATAAGGCACCATCCATTCATCGATATCGTTCTCACCGTAATAACTCAGCCAGTTGGAAAGCCCGGCTCCGGAAACCGCGGCACGAAAACGATTCGTTTGCGTAATCGCCCACATGGTCATGTACCCGCCATAGCTCCAGCCCGTAATCCCGATGCGGTTGTTATCGACGGGGAGAGTCTTTACGACTTCGTCGACTCCTGCGAGGATGTCGCGGAAATCTCCATAACCGAAATCCTTAACGTTGCCCTGGACAAATTTTTCCCCTTCGCCAAAACTGCCGCGAGGATTCGGCTCGAGCACAAAGTATCCGTGGGCGGAAAGCTCATAAGTATTGAAGAACAGTCCCGGCCATTGCGATCGAGCCGCGGCCGCAGGCCCGCCGTGTGCCACCACCACCATGGGATACCGCCGGCTGGGATCGTAGTCCTTGGGATACATCAGCCATCCCTGGATGCGCATGCCATCGTTCATCCAATGCAGGCTCTTGATTTCGCCCCACTCAGGATGGACTTGATCGTTGTGATGAGTAAGTTGTTTCCACTGGCCAATCGGTCCGGCCCATATTTCCGGCGGATGTTGTGGAGAACTCCGGATAACTACGGAATTCTGACGATCGCCCGACAGCGAGATTTCGTCCGCACCCCAAGGCCCCGCGGTAATCAATTCGGGCCCAGACCACAGCTTCGCAATTTTCTTCGATGAAAGATCGAGAGTGGAAATCCCAGCGTCACCGTCAATGTTTTCGGTAAATAAAATCTTGTCAGGCGTACTCCAGAATATTCCGTTTGGCGATGCCGCGATTCCAGGCGTCACATTTCGCGCTTCCCCACCGCCAGCTGGGACAACGACGATATCCCCGCCAGTTGAGCCTTCGTCGCTCATCAGGCCTTCGATGACGGCGATATTCTTGCCATTCGGAGACCAGCGTGGTACCGCGATCTGCCAATGCGGTTTGTAAATCGACTTCATTTCGCCGTTCGCGCTCAGTGTGTAGAGCTGGGCCACCCACCAGTTCGGATCCCCAGCGCCGTGGGCGGCAATGGTGGCGAAACTCTTTCCGTCCGGGGCCCAGTCGTATTCGTAGACATACATGTCAGGCGGCGAAAGCTTGTGGACGGCCCCCGAGCTTATGCCCACGACAATCACGCGCTGTTCGTAAATTTTGCTTTCTATCACGCCGAGTTCGGGAGTCATCGCCATCAAGGGGCCCGAAGCGCGCGGTGCGTTTTCGGTGAAAAGAAGCGCCAGCTCCTTTCCATCGGGGGACCATCGCGGATTAGCGAGGAAACCCGTAAGGTTCGTTAGTTTATTCGCCATTCCGCTTTCGAGATCGGCTATGTAGAGTTGCGATTGGCCCACGCTCTCGGCGTCGGAAAGAAATGCGAGATACTTGCCATCCGGCGACCAAACCAGGTTGTCGTCCGTAATCGTCGTGCTTTCGCGAGTGGTGGGAATGCGCCGCGGTCGCGAATCCGCGGACTTCAAATCCTGGACATAAATCGCAGCGCCGGCACCGGGTTGCATTCCTAATCCCACGGAGGGTTCCACCCACGCGACCTGGCCGCCATCCGGCGAAATCGCTACCTGAGTAAAAGTTCTGCCGAAGGGCTAACGCTCTGAACTTGCGCGGCCGCCGCGCAGCAAGCCATGACCGCCAGTATGAGTAATATTCTGTTTTTCATGATGCAAGTTATCTCCCCGCCGCCAGCCGGGTCGCCAGACGCTGTGGCAAATTTGCCGCCAGAATGCGGTCTTGCGCGGACTTCAAATTGTAAGGCACGCGATAAAAAGTAATGATCTGGTTGTCGGTGTCATAAAGAACAAATGCTGCGCGCCAGTCGCCATCGCGGGGCTGCCCAATCGATCCGGGATTCACCATGTAGCGCACGCCTTTCTTAAGAGGAAATTCGCTGCTTTCGATCTGTCCCACCGTCCGGTAAAGCGGGCGGGAAGCATCGCCGTGGTCTTCGTCGGCGGAAAAACTCCCTTGCAGGTGGGTGTGTCCGAAGAAGGTCAGGGGCACACTGGAGACCAGTAAAGGTTCGATCGCGTCGCGCAGAGTGACCACGTATTCATCTTCATCAATTGGCGATCCGTGCACGAACTGCGCCTCTAGGATCCCTTCGACCCCAATCGGCCCGTGGCGCATGGAACGCAACCATTCCAGATTTTCTTCACTGAGCTGTTCGCGCGTCCACAAGGCAGCCAATCCGGCAATCGGATTAAAGTCTTTGACGTCAGTAATGCCGCAGACAGCTTTGTCGTGATTACCGCGCACAAACACGCTGCCCAATTTGCGGGAGATCGCGATTACCTCATTTGGACTCGCACCATAACCCACTACGTCGCCTAAATTGACCACCAGATCGTAGGCAGGGGCCGCCGCCAGACAGGCTTCCAGGGCTTCAAGGTTGCTATGAATATCGCTTAGTAAGAGGACGCGCACAGTTCTCCGAACAAAGGGGTGATTATAGACCTATGAGAGAGTTTGCGTGGGGGTGGGCTGCGGTGTGCGGATGGAGTTGACCACCGGACATCTCGCCCAATGTCCCGCCGCAACCTCCAGCAACGGCGGGAAAGCACGGGCGCATTCCGGAATGCGAAATTCGCAGCGGGGTTCGAACGGGCATCCGGAAGGTACGGCATGCAAAGGCGGTACGGTTCCTTCGATGGCTTGCAGCGGCTGCTTCCGATCTGTTCTCAATGTGGGCACGGCTTTCAACAAGCCACGGGTATAGGGATGTGCCGGAGCATGAAAGAGATCGCGCTTTGAACTGAGCTCCACCAGACTGCCTGCGTACATGACTGCAACCCGATCGGCGACCTGCGAGACCACTGCAAGGTCATGCGAGATGAAAAGCATGGTCAATCCAAACTTGGCGCGCAGATTTGCCAGCAGTTCGAGGATTTGCGCCTGGATGGTTACGTCGAGGGCCGTGGTGGGTTCGTCGGCGATAAGCAGTTGCGGACGATTCACAATCGCCATGGCAATCATCACACGCTGACGCATTCCGCCGGAAAGTTGGTGAGGATAATCGCGGGCGCGCCGTTCGGAGTCCGGGATTGCGACTTCATTCATTGCGGCGACAGCGCGTGTCCAGGCTTCTTTTCTATTCGTCTGCCGCGCATGAGCGACGACCGCTTCGGCGATCTGGTCTCCCACCCGCATGACCGGGTTGAGCGCGGTCATTGGCTCCTGAAAGATCATTGCGATTTGGGATCCCCGCAGTGCGCGCATCTCTTCGTCGGAAATATCAAGCAGACTGCGGTCCTCGCCGCGGCCATCGGTAAAGACAATTTGTCCATCTGATTGGGCTTGGGGCGGCAGCAGTCGCATAAGCGCCAGCGACGTCACAGATTTTCCCGAACCCGATTCGCCGACTAAGCCTAATACTTCGCCGCGAGCGATGCTGAAACTTAGGTCGCGAACCGCCAGCAACGATGGTTGGGCGAATGTTTTCCGGTTTCCCTGCGCGGGAAATTTCACAGTCAGCTTCCGAACATCGAGTAGCGCCGGCACCCGGTTATCCTAGCAGGCCGCTCCCATGAACATTTGCCGCCGCAAATTTTGTCACTTCGATGTGGTTCGAGATTAATTCGTCAATTCTACATATCCGCCTAATCCCTTGCCCAGCGCGGATCGAGCCATATTTTCCACATTGTAAAGTTTCTTGATCCAACAATGGCGGCCTGCGAAAATGCCGCAACTCCACGCCAGATGCGGTTTTTAGAGGAGCTGCGAGACCTGCTGCACCATTTTCGGTCACCTGCCTGTGGGCGGCGCGCACTCGATTGAAAGGCAAGCAGATAAAGTCGCGCGGTTTTTGTTGACTCTAAAAATAGAAGGTGTAAAACAAACTCGTTCTTTGACACGTTCTAAAGTTTGACCGGTTGGCGTGGCGTCCGGGACTCAAGCGAGATCACTTGAAACATCGCAAGATGCATGAGAGAGGGTCAGCGAGGGTCTATAGCAAAACGCTGGTCGAGACGAACCGGAACATCATGTTAAAGGCAAGATAGGATCCCGAGGCGTTGAACAGGTTTGTCCGGTTGGCGGTAAGCCCGGAGCCCAAGTACAGATCGCGCGTTGCAGTTCGCAAGGACAGCAAAGAAGCAGGTCGGCGAGGGTCTAACGCGAGCTACTGGCTGAGACGAATGAGTTCAACATCACCTCGGGATTCTTATTTAATGACGATTTTCCGCATGGTTCACTCCCCCAAGATTCGGTCGTTGCATATCGTTCCTCGCGAAGTTCCTGACGAGGTTCGAGTGCAACCCATCGCGCTGGTTCCGAAGCCGGCCCTCAGGCTGGATTTCGCATCGAGCCCAAATCAATATCGCGTAGATGGATTTGGCAAGAGTTTGAAACCTCAGCCCGTCAAGCGCTTGTCGCGCGCGAATTCTTCGCTCCGTCCCGTGCTGTCACTCGCACTGCTGTGTGACAACATGCAAATGCCGCAAGATAACGATTAATAATTAGCTAAGATCTTGGTCATTCCGAACAGCCCAGCCGAGAGGAATCTGCCTTCCTGTTTGGCGAGGAAAAGCCGAGTTCTTCTCATCCGTTATTTCCCATCATTCCCGGGCCCGCCAACCGAATAAATCCGCGGAATCCGCCGTTCGAGCGCCGGCAGCGCGGGAAACGCCGCATGCGGTTCGCTCTGATACCAATACGCCACCGAGAAAAAATTATCCGACCGGACATTCGCGTGCCCGTGTTCGATCGTGGCCCGCAATGATTTCGTGAACGTAATCGGCGAATCCAGATGAAAGCGATAGACCGACGAACGTCCTCCGGCAACTTCTTCGCCTTTCACAGGCGCTCCAAATAATCCGTAGGAAAACGGATGGTTCCCAAAATCCCAGGCGCCCAGAAAATAATCTTCCGATCCCGTTCCGTTGATCGAAGGCAACTTCTCGCCATCGACGAAAAACATGTCATCGCCCTCGCCCCACCAGCCATCCTGATTCTCCAGCACGGACATCGTCACTCCAACGAAGTGCCCTCGGCCGGTGGCTTCCATCCAGACGTAATTGCCGTCGCCATTCAAATTTTTCTTGTTGCCAATCATCGCGTCGCCATTCGATTGCCACTGGTTCGTCCACCCTTTATTCGGCGCGGCCTGCCGGTACTGCGCATGGAAATACAATGTGTCGGCGGGCAAAGGCTTCGAGTAAGCGCGATAGTCGATGTTGTAGTAGAAGTCCTCAGTCTTCACCGTGCCTTCATTGGTCACGGTGATCCGCGCGTGTTTCTGAAACGGCATAGGGAAAAAAGAGTTCAAAGCTTTGTCCGAGCCAACCATCAGCGGCGTCGATTGATAAAGGAAATACTCTCCCAGCCCGAGTCCGAAGAAGTCGCCGATCGGCGCCTCCACACTTGGCGTCGCTTCGCCGTCCCAATACATGCGCAACACCAGCGCCTTGAGATGATGCGGATCATCACTGGCAATCGTCACCCAAATATGGCTGATCTGCCCAGGGCCCGCTTCGTCGAGCAGGATTAGAGTCTCTCCCGTTGCGATCTGGCGCGAGTCGTCGTTGCCGCCGCTGCGGTCGTAGCTGGAGGAGCGATGCTGGACGTAATCTTTGGCTTGTGGGAGGCTGGAAAGCCAGTTGGAGGGATCTTGGGAAAAAGCGACAAGAGTGAATGTCAGGAATGTGATCAGAAGGAAGAATTTTTTCATGCGTCTCCTGAGGCTGGATTCAGAGTCCACCTTGTCCGTGGCGAGCTATTCCATAGGAATCCGCAAAATACGCTCGGAAACTCTTCAATCCCCGATCGCTGCCATTGAGGTTTCAAGAAGACCGCTGACCAAGCGCATCTCCGCTACGACCTGATCCGCCGAAACTCTGCTTTCTAGAATAGCTGGCATGTTTTCAGGAATGAGCGCAGAAACTATCGTAAAAGCCGTAGCTGCCTCTAAAGAGATTGCGTCGTGCTTGCTTTCCGAATTCACTTCGCTAACATGCAATTGAACGAGTCTATCTTGGAATTCCTCTAGAATTAGGACGGCTTCACCCATCGTCGGGTCTATTTGGTGCGCGTGCCCTATATCGAAACAAAACGTTGCTTCCGGAAGTCTGGCAAAAATGTGCCGCAGATCAACTGCCGTTTGTCCGATCGACTTTCGCTTGTCCATGTTCTCGATGCAAACTCGATTTCCCAAAGCCTTCCAATCACTCCACTCGCTAATTATGTTCGGATGTGTAACAAGGGGCCATTCAGACGGGAATTCTTCGACTAACTTGAGAATGACGGCTTCCAACCCTGGTTGAACTGCGCTAGGCAGGTGGACAGATATATGCGAATACTGCTCCAAACTTAGGGATCCTAACGCCGACACGAGCGGCTCTAACTCAGATTGGCGGAGGGCAGAGAGTTCGATAGCAGTTGCACCAGTTGACTCAAGAATTCTCAGGGCACAGCGGAAATCACTGTATGCGAGAGCACCTGTCGAAAAACCTAAAGGACGCATTAGAAAACTCCGTATTTTCGAGTCAGGGGCGCTAGAGTCTCATTCTCGAAGAAGATGTGGTGCAAAGCGCCTTCGAACTCCTTACTGATGGCTTGCACCTTTGAAAATATCTCATCCTTTCGGGATTCCTCTGACTTCAGATCTTTGAGATGTTCCCGACTTTGCTTGTCCGACATCATTGCAATAAATGCGTCATAAGCCGAGAACAGCTTGGCAGCAACTTCGTTTTCAATTCCATACTCTCCAACGGCTGCCGCGAGAATATCCAACGGAGTTCGAGTTACGTAGTTCCAAATGTGGTTCTCCAAGTGTGCGAGATTTATATCACGGCTCACAGTGGAAATCTTCGCTTGCAGTTTCGTATCTAGTTGGCAGCTAAAACATATCAATAACCCTGACGCAAAGATTAGTTTGCGCGACATTCTCAATTTTGTATTCCTCAGCCCCCAACCTTTCCCTCCACGGTCGCGCTGCTTGCTGGCAAAATCAACAGCCATCGTTCTCCAGAATCGCACGATGTCATTCAACAAAAACCTGGGCACCTTGAAGCAACTCTTGTCCTGTATCAATAGGTGAGGTTGCTCGTCAAGGTATCCCTTGATAATCGTACGTGCTACTCGGTCGTATGCATTTTTGGCACCAATTGGCTTGGATTCCAGCAACAGGAGTATTCGCTGGGTAGTGTTTCTGTTTGTGTCGTCTTGGCCGCCTATCCTGTGAATCAGTTCATGGCTGAATGTCATGTTGCCGAAAGTTACTGTTGGGCCAGGCTCCGCAAAGCGATATTCTTTTTTCTCCTCATTTGAAATGTTGGTAGTTTTAAATTCCGTACGCAGGGCGGCCTGTATATCCTGGGATATATTGAGGTGCGGGGATTTGGCCTG
The DNA here is from genome assembly GCA_963794195.1 of uncultured Acidobacteriaceae bacterium. GTDB lineage: Bacteria > Acidobacteriota > Terriglobia > Terriglobales > Acidobacteriaceae > DATBAX01. The sequence goes on along the minus strand of CAWCCU010000002.1, from coordinate 170,209 downwards.
CCCGTCTATCAAGTACGTCCAATCCAGGTCACTGACATAATCGATCCACTCTTTTCTGGCAAGAGAACCAAAAACGACAACATTTGCATCTTCCGACGCAAACTTTTCCCCAACTTGCTTACTGAGCAACACCAATAGGTCTTTTTGGGCCTTATCCGCTGCTTCATCGGCCTTCGCAAGATGTTCCCACGTGTAGCCCAAGGATTTTGCCAACTGGGAGAGTGCACGCGGTTCCATATCGATCATGGGCATTCTAAAAGATTAGCAGTTATGGTCTCACAGTGGTATATTCCCATGCTTCTTGGGCGGGTTCTTGTCGCGTTTAGTTTCCAGCATCGCCAAGGCTTGAATCAATTTCTTGCGCGTCTCTCGAGGTTGGATGACAGCGTCGACGTACCCGCGATCCGCTGCTACGTAGGGATTGGCAAACCTCTCGCGGAATTCTTCGATTTTTTTCTGGCGAACGGTTTCGCGATTTTCAGCGCACGTCGAGTTCGCGCTTGTAAACGATGTCGACCGCGCCTTCAGGTCCCATGACCGCGATTTCAGCGGTCGGCCACGCATAATTCACATCGGTGCGGATGTGCTTTGACGCCATCACGCAATAGGCGCCGCCATAAGCTTTGCGCGTGATCACCGTGACTTCGGGCACCGTCGCTTCGGCATAAGGCGAACAGCAGCTTCGCGCCGTGTTTGATGATCCCGCCATACTCCTGCGTGGTACCCGGCAGAAATCCTGGAACATCTTCAAACGTCACCAGCGGAATGTTGAAAAATCGCAGAAGCGCACAAAGCGCGCGCCTTTCACCGAAGCGTTGATGTCGAGGGATGCCGGCCAGAAACGCCGGCTGGTTGGCGACGATCCCCACCGATTTCCCATTCAGCCGGGCAAAACCGACCACAATGTTTTTCGCGTAATGTTCCTGCACTTCAAAAAAATATCCGTCGTCCACCACGCGCATGAATCACATCTTTGATGTCATACGGCTGATTCGATTGCGTCGGGCACGATCTTTCCAGCGCGGCATCGGCACGATCGATGGGATCGGTGCAAGCTTTTCGCGGCGGCATCTCCAGATTGTTGGACGGCAGAAAACTCAACAGCTCGCGCACCATCGACAGACATTCGGCGTCGTCGTGCGCCATGAAATGCGCCACGCCGGAGGTCTCGTTGTGGGTAGCCGCTCCGCCGAGCTGCTCTTTGGTGACTTCTTCGTGCGTGACCGTCTTGATCACGTCCGGCCCGGTGATGAACATGTAGGAAGTCTTGTCCACCATCAAAATGAAATCGGTGATGGCCGGCGAATACACCGCTCCGCCGGCGCAGGGCCCCATGATCGCGGAAATCTGCGGCACCACGCCGCTGTACAAAGTGTTGCGCAGAAAAATGTCGGCGTATCCGGCCAGCGACATCACGCCTTCCTGAATGCGCGCTCCACCGGAGTCATTCAGCCCGATCATGGGCGCACCCATTTTCGCGGCGAGATCCATGATCTTCACGATCTTTGACGCGTTGGATTCCGACAAAGAACCGCCGAACACGGTGAAATCCTGGGCAAAGACAAACACCAGCCGTCCCTCGATGCGTCCGTAGCCGGTGATGAAGCCGTCGCCATAATATTTCTGCTCGGCCATGCCGAAGTCGTTCGAGCGATGCGTCACCAGTTTGTCGGTCTCTTCGAACGTGCCTTCGTCGAGGAGAAAATCGATGCGCTCGCGGGCCGACATTTTGCCTTCTTTGTGCTGGCGTTCCGGCGCGCGACCCCGCCACCCTCTTCCGCCATTTGGTCCCGCTTCTTCAACTCGGCAAGTTTCTGTTCGAGGTCCATGGTGCTGCATTATAGAACCAGGCGCCGGGCTTTAGGGCTTTGGGGAAAAGATGGGCGGAGACGCGGAGCAGGGGAAGCAGATTTCTCCCTGCGCTCCGCTGCGGTTCGGAATGACAAGAATGACGGGGTGGCGAGGAAGCTAGAAGCCAGAAACTAGATGCTGACTTACTCCATGCTGGCGCCGATAGGAACGTACCGATACTTCTTGCCATCCCAGAAAAGGGCCGACGTCATTTGATCGGCGCCAGTTTCTTCGATGTAGAGCGCCATCACGGATTTCTTCTTCAAAACCATCTTCTTCAAGCCGATTTGCTTGAAAGGCATATTGATGATCACAAATTTCGCTTTGGGAGTGGCCGACCGCCATGCCTCCGGGCCCGCGCCATGAATCACCAGCAGTGAGATACCGCGGTCCTCCGGAACTTCGGAAGCAAACTGCGTAGTGATCCGCGTGTTCCCGTATCCGAAGAAACTGTAATAAGGATCGATCACCGTGAAATTGTTTTCGCCCTGATCCACCAGTGCGTTTTTGCACTTGGCTACAATCACCACGTCTTCGATACCATCACCATCGAGGTCGCCCGTAAGCACTGGCGGCCCAGCGATCAGAGTGCAGGTCGATCCGAATTCTTTCTGGACGAAATCGTTATCGACGGCGAACACTGGCGATGAGGTCTTCGGCATGATGATCTGAGCCACGGAAGCGCAACTCAAGAACATTGCCAGGACAGCGAGAACAACAAAACGAGGGGACATGCGATAACTCTATTCCGCGGAGCACAGCACTGCCAGAGAAAGAGGAGATTCAGGTACACCAAAGTCACCTACGGGACGGAGAATCCCGAGAATGCCCCGTTCGAGCTTCGCTTGGGCGCAACTTTTCGAGGTTTTCCTACTAAGTCGAAAGCCCCGCCCAGACCGGGACGGCCTACGGGGTGGAGAAGAGTGAGATCCTTCGCGACGCCAAGAACGCTTGCTCAGGATCACAAGGGGGCGGGTTTCTTATTAAAGTGCTCCCACCCTTGCGGACGCATCTCAGAGCCAAAACCATCCTTGCGAAGGATGATCTCCCGGCCACGCTTGATGAGGCCAATCAATGTGATCGGCAGGCCGGCAATTCGAGCCGGGACTTTCCTGCCGCCGGGCACGGTAAAGAGCAATTCATAATCCTCCCCGCCATGCAGCGCCAACTCGAGATCGACCTCACGAGGAATCGCCTCTGCTTGAATTTCGGCGCCAACGCCGCTTTCCACGCAAATGTGCGCCAAGTCGGTGGATAGGCCATCGCTGATATCGATCATCGCCGACGCCAGGCCCTTCTCGCGCAGAAAGTGCGCTAACTGCAATCGAGGCTCAGGAAAGAAATGTTGCGGGAAGTCAGCGGGCTTCAGCTTGCACTTAGGCTTGTCCATCATCCGTCGCAGGGCGGCAGCCGACCCTCCCAACTCGCCGCTCACGTAGATGCGATCTCCAGGCCGCGCGCCGGAACGCAAAATCGCCTTTCCCTTTGGTACCGAACCCAGCACCATGATGTCCGCTAACACGCCGCCGGGCGACTCCGCCGTGTCGCCGCCCGCCAGACTGACCTTGAACCTCGAAGCCAGCTTTAGCAATCCGCGCAAAAATCCGTCCACCCACGCTTGTGGCAAATCTCGTGGCAGGGCCAACGAAAGAAACGCTGCCCGAGGCTGGCCGCCCATTGCAGCGATATCGCTGAGCCCCCGGGTCAGGCAGCGATGCCCCACCGATTCCGCCGGGTGCCACTCCCGCCGGAAATGGATGCCTTCCAGGGAAAAGTCAGTGGTCACTAACGCTTCCTGACGAGGCGGTAACCGGAGCACGGCGCAGTCGTCCCCCAGACCGGACCTGGGCCCCGCCTGCCGGCGAATTCGGGAAATTAAAGCTTTTTCGGTGAGGGGCACGTCGAAAACATAATATATCGGCATTTTCCCTGGGGGATGCCCCAAATAGGTCGTGGAATTCCGGGTTTCGTACCTTCGCGAACAGCCTGAATCGGTTTTCTTCCGCTGAATCCGGTGCTGGCAGGCCCATTTGGACGGACTTCGGTACCGGAAATCCCCAATTTCAAGCAACAGTCGAGCTTCTGGACACGTCAAATACCCACCCTTGGTAACTCTTTTTGAGGGGCTGGCGGCGTTGACAGGGGGAACCCAGTTTGTTACCTTGACCAAGCTGTTCCCGGACAACTTATCGAACTAAGTGCTGTATCCAGTTTGGATTGCAGCTAAAAGAGTTCTTTTTCGGCACTTGGTTCTGGCAGGACACGGGCGACGCAACTGACTCATCCCCAAAATGGGAGCGTCGCTTGGAACCAGAATGGGAGTTCAGGGCTTTCGTAACCGCGAGCCGCTCTGGAATGATTCCAGTTCTAGTTACTAACGAAAGGAAATATTGCGCAAACGTTTTTACATTCTTTTTGTCGCCCGTGGAGATGACGGGCAGCTGCGCAAGATTTCTATCCCCGGCCACTATCTCTATGTACTGATTGCGGGTGTGTCGATCGGCTTTTTGAGTCTGACCGGCATTGCCAGCTCCTACATGCGGATGTTGTTGAAGGTCTCCCGCTACAACGAACTCAAGATCCAAAAAGACCAGTTGAGCAGCCGTTTTTCGCGGCTCGAAGCAGAAGCCAAAGAGCGGGACATACAGGTAGCGTCCCTAGGCTCGCTGGCCGGCGAAGTTTCTTCTCTTTACGGACTCAAGTCGGAGCCGATGTTGACCGCAGCCGCTTCGACCGAAGGCGTTCAGAATGCCGAGTTCAGCTCGTCTTTAGACCGACTTTATGTCCTGAGAAGCTCCGCCTTAACCGGCGCCACAACCACCGGGATTTCGCTCGGCCTGACTCGTGACGCGACCCCGGCCGACTGGGCCCGCGCTAACTCTGCCCCAAATCTGTGGCCGGTCGAAGGCCCAGTGACCGCATCCTTCGGCGAACGAATCGATCCTTTCAACGGAGAAGGAGCCTTCCACTCCGGCGTGGATATTTCAGCCTCTTACGGCCAGGGCGTGATCGCTCCCGCGGATGGCGTCATCGCCTTAGCTGATTTCATGGGCGGCTACGGACGCGCCATCATCATCGACCACGGCCACGGCATTACCACCCGCTATGGACATCTTTCGAACTTCGCTGTAGCCGTGGGCCAGCACATTCACCGCGGCGACGTCATCGGATATATCGGCGTCAGCGGCCGCAGCACCGGCCCCCATCTCCACTACGAAGTCCGCATCAACGACACTCCTGTAAATCCTCACAAATATCTTCGTTTGACGATGGCGACTGCTGGTGGATTTGCAGCGGGAAGCTAGGAAGAAACCGTTGTTGGTCGTTGGTCGTTGGCCAATTCAAAATCGCCGCTGTCTCACTCAAAAACTTTCGCGGCATCTTCGAACGCCGAAGCCATCACGAAAAAGCCAACGACCAAGGACGAACGACCCACGACGGTGTTACTGTCTCAATCCCATCCATCGTTCCGACAACACAATCGAATTGCCGGGATTTTGAGGATCATAGCGGACGGACGTCGGCAAACCCAATCGGCAGGAATGCAGGTTGATCAGTTGACGCAGGTACGTGACATCCTGCGAAGCTTCGTAGGACACTCCCGCGACGTCATAGTGAAAGATCAGCAAGGTCGCTGGTTTCCGGCCATCCATTTGCAATTCCTGGACGTCGATGACCGTGCCGTCGGTAATCCGGCCGACGCGGTCCAGCCAAGCGCGGCGTTCGGTTTCGAGTTCATCAGCAGTTTTCGGTTTTTGCCGCAGAAGAAAGTATGCAGCGGTCGCTGCCGCTGCGCCGCCCAGGACCATTCCATAAAGACGAAGAGGCATCATTGATTTGCAGGTGCTTCATCAGCATAAAGCCTGAATCAAGATCGCGGAAGGGGCAGCCATGGTTACGGAAGTTAAACAATTCAGGTAGGGACGGCCGCCTCGGCTGTCCTGCGGGGGAAGCGAGGCGATATCCGATCTATAAAGTGCGCTCCACGCGGACAGCCGAGGCGGCTGTCCCTACGTTGCACCCCAGCCCCTCACCCCGTAAAATTGGATAAGTGCACACCCACGCCAGCCCGAGCAATGAAAAGACCTCGCAAGTTCTAAAGATTTCGCTGGGCTGCACCTTAATTTACATTCTGATCCTGGTGGTCGCGGGCGTCCGGTCACATTCTCTAGCCTTGCTTTCGGAAGCTGGTCACAACCTATCCGATTTCCTGGCCTTGCTGCTATCGCTGGTAGCGGTTTATCTGCAATCCCGCCCGCCCAGTTCGACCAAGACCTATGGCTATCATCGCGCCGGAGTCCTGGTGGCGCTGGTTAATGCGGCGTCGCTGGTAGCGGTCGCGTTCTTAATCTTCTACGAAGCCTTCCGCCGGTTACAGCATCCCGAAGCAGTGCAAGCCCGGACCATGATGGTGGTGGCCGCTGCCGGCGTGGTCATGAACGGCATCATCGCGCTGCTGCTCTACCGCACCAACCGCGACGTGAACATTCGCAGCGCCCTGATCCATCAAGTCGGCGATACGCTTTCGACTGCCGCCGTCATCGTGGGCGGCTGGATCATCCTGGCTACGGGACAATACTGGGTCGACTCCGCGCTCTCTTTCGGCATCGGCGCGCTGATTCTATGGTCCAGCTTTGGGATCGTCCGCGAAACCTTAAATATTCTGCTGGAAGGCACGCCCCGCGGATTAAAGCTGGAAGTCGTCGAATCCTGCTTAAAGAAGATCGAAGGCGTGAACGACGTTCATGACCTCCACGTCTGGAACATCGGTTCGGAATCGCGCGCGCTTTCGTGCCACATCTCCATCGCCGACATTCCGCCGTCGGAGAGCGAAAAAATCCTGCGCGATGTGAAGCTCTGCCTCCAACACGATTTCAAAATCAATCACACCACGATTCAATTTGAGCATGCGATTTGCGAGGTTGCCCACGGCTGTGTGATCCCGATCGGCGAAGCGGAGCATGAGCATCATCATCACTAAGCAACTGCTAGATCTTCGCAGCTTGTGTGGTATCGCTGAGCCCCCATTTGACGATCTGCTTTATCACAGGTACCAGGCTTCGTCCGAAGTCCGTCAAGCTGTACTCCACCTTGGGCGGCACAACCGGATACTGCTTGCGATTGAGTAGCCCGCGCTTGTGCAGTTCCTTCAGCTCCCTGCTTAACACCCGGGGCGTAACACCTTTTCCCAGGCCGGCGATGATTGCGGACTTGCGCAATTCTCCATAACGCATCGGGCCTTTTTGCAGTTCCCAAACGATCCGCATCTTGTATTTGCCTCCCGCCGCCTGATTAAAGGCGTTCAGTGGACAACGCTTGCCGACTACCGGTTGTGGGATGGCCATGAAGTATCACCTTGTCTATGACTTAAAGATAGGTACCAGAATGCTCATAGTATCATATTTGTCCATACTTGCAAATTCGTACCAAGACTGTATAGTTCGGGACGGGATAAGGAGACCCACTATGAATGAGAATGTTTTGGCTGCGGCCAGCGCTTACTTGAAGGCTTGGGACAACAAAGACCTCGCCGAGATTTCGGAATACCTGCACCCGGAAGTTCGATTCCTCGGCCCCATGGCAGACGTAACTGGCAAAGAACCGGTGCTGGCGTCGGCGCAGCGGATGTTTCCGCTCATGCAGAACTTGAACGTTCGCTCGATTTTCAGTTCCGGCGAACAGGTCATGGCTGCGTACGACTTCATCTGCGCACAACCGGTTGGAAACTGCCGCACCGCGGAACTCATTACTTTCAAAGACGGCCTGATCTCGCAAATCGAGCTATTCTTCGACGCGCGACCTTTTGAAAAGCTCACGCAGGCCGGCGATCGGCTTAAATGAGAGTGTCTATCCCCTGACCGCACCTTGGAGGCGAATTCTATGACATCGCGCAGCGCTCGCTTGCTCCTGGCCGTCGCATCACTCATTTCCGCTATGGGTGGTGCGATGCACGCACTCGCCTTCAGAAAAACAGCGATCGCCGTTGACGCTTCGAACTTGCCGCATTTTTACGCGAGCAGCGCCAAAATGCTCTGGCTCGCCGACTCCGCCACCCTCCTCATTCTCGCGATACTCTTCGGACTGCTGGCAGCGCGACCGTCGACGCCCACTGGACGGCTGGTGATGTGGGTCGCGCTGGTCCCCGCAGCCACTGCGGCATTGATGTATACGTTTCTGGGCAATTTCTTTGCCGAATACATTCTCCTGGCAATCGCGGCACTGTCGTTTACCGGAGGCTTGCGATTGTCGAACAGCAACTAAAGACGGGTCGCGGAGCAAGGGATCGATCGCGAAGAACTGCAGACTTCAGATTGCAGATTTTTGATCGCAGATTTCTAACCGTTCCAACCATCCTCAACGTCCATCCCTGTCATCCTGAGCGCAGCATCATCGTTCGCGAAGCGAATGATTATGCGGAGTCGAAGGCCCCTGCATTCTTCTCAACGCTCTCTGCTTGGCCCGCTCGTGAGTAAAAGCAGATTCCTTCCTACGCTCCGCTACGGTTCGGAATGACAATAAATGAGAGGAGAGTGAGATGAGAAATCATTTAACTGAATTTTGCCCCTCAAAAATCTCCCGCGCCCGCTCCACGGTATCCGCATCTTCCGGCAGCTTATCCGGCCTTAGCCGTATGATGCGCGGAAAACGCAGCGCGTATCCACTCTCGTGCCGGTTGGATTCCATCATGTTGTTGAACGCGACTTCCAGCACGATCTTCGGTTCGACCACCAGACGGAATCCCTGGTCTTCAATTACATGGTCGAGAAACCATTTCGTCATCTCGGCGATTTCTACATCGGTCAATCCTGAATAGGCCTTGCCTATATTTACCAGCCGATCGCCAGCTCGCACCGCAAACGTGTAGTCACTCAGAACGCCGATGCGTTTCCCATGTCCGTATTCGACAGCCGTTACCACCACGTCCAAAGTCGCCAGCTCGCGCTTCAGCTTGAGCCAGGATTTCCCACGGCGTCCGGGCGTGTAAACCGATTCTGGATCTTTGATCATCAGGCCTTCATTGCCGCGAGCCTGCGCCGCCTCGAAAAGCTGATCAAGTTCCTCCGGTGAAGACGCCTGAAAAACACCCGCGCGAATAAGCTCAGACCTGATTCCCTCCTCGCCAAATCCAAGCCGCCCCTGTTCCCCTTGTTTAGTTTTTCTCTGTGTCTCTGTGCCTCCGTGGTGAATGACTTTCTCTTGAATCAGCTCGTCCAGAACCCCGGCCCGCTCTCGCAAAGGACGATCAATCATCAACTCTCCCCCGCTGTACAAAACATCGAACGCCAAATACGCCACGGGAACACTCCGCATCATTTCGTCGCTGACCTTTTTTCTTCCTAACCTTTGTTGCAAAGCACTAAACGGCAAAGCCCGCGACTCGGCATAATCCCACGCCACGATCTCTCCATCGAGAATCACGTCGCTAGAAAATCCCCCCAACACCTCCGATAGTTCGGGAAACGATTCCGTTATCTCATCCCGCGTGCGCGAAAAGATTCGGATGTCGTCACCCGAACAATGCGCCTGCGCGCGGATGCCGTCGTACTTATCTTCGATCAGCGAGTTTTCGAAATAGCTGAGCGCCTGTTCCGCCGATGCCGCAGGGCTCGCCAGCATGAATCCCAAGGGATGAAAGAGCCGCATTCGGGCTTCGCCAAGTTTTCCATCCAACGCCAGCTTGAGCGTTTCGCCGATGTCACCCAGCAACATATTGGCGCGCTGAACTTCCTTTGCCGTCACTCCATAAGCCTCGGCAATCGCCTCTTCGACCAGGCTTTCTTTCAGCCCGATCCGCAGGTCGCCGGTCATGATTTTCACCAGATACTTGGCTTCGAGTGGCGTTGCCCGAGTCAACATTTCGCGGACCAACGCACTTTTCGCCGCGGGACCCCTGACGGCGGCGACCTCACGAAACTTGGCTTGCACTTCCAGCAGGTTTAAATCGCTGGTGGTTTTTTCTGGCAAAACCTCGCCGGCCACCGATCCCAAATCTCCATGCCGACGGTATGCCGCGCTCAAGTCATTCTCATTTTTTCCCGACAGCTCCTCAATTACCCGCCACAACAATCTACCGCCAACTTGCAGCGTGGTTTCCTCCCACACCGGAAACGGACCTCCCGAAAGAAACACCGCCGACACGGCCGCCTCGTCGCGAGCACAGGAGATCAAATATCCGGCGACCAAGGCTCTCTTCTCCAGCTTCTTGGTCGTTGCGGCGATTTGTTCGCAGGTGTTCGCGAGTTTCTTCATGATTTCGACTGTGCCGTCCCTCCGGGACTCGGCTTTGATGCGGATCGCACCCAGCGCTGCCGCGCTGGGCTAAGCTGGGTCGTCGCCTGCGGGGACTCGACCGATTCAAAGCTCTCTCTCGGATCCGTAACGGTCGGGAGCATGGCGGAATCGTCTTGGCCGGACTTGCCAGTTGTCGACGACCCATAAGCCTATGTAAACACAAGTATTTGCTTGATCTTTAGTCTTCCAAAACCGTGCTCCGCCTGTGGTAATCTATCAACTGCGCGTCTTTACCGCCGAAGGATCATCCAATCTTTATGCTGCGATTCCTGCGAACCTGGTGGAGTTTCCTGGTAGCCGTCCAGTTATTGCCTGCGCTTGAGGGCGGCGAGGAAACTTTGGTCGGCGGCCAAGCCGTGCTCGAAGGCGTTATGATGCGCTCGCCGCATGCCTGGGCCATTGCCTGCCGCAAACCTTCCGGCGAAGTCTCCACCCATAGCGAACCGCTGGAACGCCTGTCAGAAAAGCATAAATGGATGGGATATCCCGTCCTTCGCGGCGTCGCCACGCTCGGCCATGCCATGACCCTAGGCTTCCGGGCCTTGAAATTTTCCGCCAACGTCGCTTTGGATGAAGTGCAAGTCTCTGAAACCGAGCCGACGAAAAAACTCGAAGTCACCGGTTGGATGGCCGCCGTCAACATCATCATCTCGGTTGGATTCTTCATCTTCATGTACAAGTATTTGCCGCTGCTGGCAGCGACCGAATTAACAAAAGGTCATCCCAGCATGAGCGGGCAGATCGGGTTCAACTTCGTCGAAGGCATCATTCGCATGGCGCTGTTCCTGCTCTTCATCTTCGGAACTTCGCTCATGAAGGACATTCGCCGCGTCTACCAATACCACGGCGCCGAGCACAAAACAGTTTTCGCTTTCGAAAACGGCGATCCCATGGAAACCGCCGCGGTGCAAAAATATTCGACCTTTCATCCGCGTTGCGGCACCAGCTTTTTGATGACCGTCATGATCATCTCGATGTTGATTTACATGCTGGTCCCGGTCCACACCTTCTGGGCACGGTTCGCGGTGCGACTGGCGCTGCTGCCCGTGATCACGGGCCTGTCCTACGAAATCATCCGCTTCGCCGCCAAACATCGCGGATCGCTCTTCGCCCTAATGACCGCCCCCGGCCTCTGGATGCAGCGCATCACCACCCAAGCCCCTTCGGACGATCAGGCCCAGTGCGCGATTGTGGCGTTGAACCATGCCATGTCGCTAGAGAAAGAGCGCGGCGGCGAGTTGGTTATCGCTTAGCAAGGCGTCGTTGGTCGTTCGTCCTTGGTCATTGGCCAAACCCCTCCGAAGGTTCAGATGTCACAGACAGCCACGAACCAAGGCGTGTAGAACGACGGCTGGAGGTGACACATGCCATCATCGTCGTCTTTTCGGGAGTTGCGAGTCTGGCAAGAGGCCATGAAGCTGACTAGCGAGGTATATAAAGGCACGGCAACGTTTCCAAAGCACGAAATATATGGATTAAGCCAGCAGATGCGGCGAGCAGCGGTTTCTATACCGAGTAACATTGCAGAAGGCAAAGGACACAGATCGGACCGCGAGTTCTCGCACTTTCTATTGCACGCAAGAGGTTCACTGCTGGAACTACAAACACAGCTTTTGATCGCGGAAGAATTACAATACATATCAAAGGAAAACGCGCAGCGTCTACTGTCGATGGCAGAAGGCGTAGGACGTGCTCTAAGCGGACTAATCAACTCGATGCGAGATAAAGCCGCATAAATCTTGGGTATTTGCCAACGACCAACGACGTACGACCAACGACGGTTTTTATGTTTGAAAGACTCAACCAAATCGAAACCCGCTACGAGGAACTAACCCAGGCCCTCTCCTCGCCGGACATCACCAACGACTCGGCTCGCTACCAGAAGACGGCCAAGGCGCACAGCGAAATTGTGCCCATCGTCGAACTGTATCGCGAATTCAAAGACCTGACGCGCGGGATCGCCGACAGCAAGGTCATGCTGGCCGACGAAAAAGATCCCGAGATGCTCACTTACGCGCAGGAAGAATTAAATAAGCTGGAAGCTCGGGTCGCAACGGTTGAAGAAGAATTAAAAGTTCTGCTGCTGCCGAAAGATCCCAACGACGAGAAAAACGTCATCCTGGAAATTCGCGCGGGCACCGGCGGTGATGAAGCGACTCTATTCGTCGCCGAAATGTTTCGCATGTATACGCGCTATGCGGAAACGAAACGCTGGAAAGTTGAAATACTTTCGAGCTCGGAATCGGCCGCGGGCGGCTTGAAAGAAGTCATTGCGCTCATCGAAGGTCAGCGCGTCTATTCGCAAATGAAGTACGAAAGCGGTGTCCATCGCGTACAGCGTGTGCCGGCGACCGAGCAGCAGGGACGAGTGCATACCTCAGCCGTCACCGTCGCCGTCCTTCCGGAAGCCGAAGATGTTGACGTTAAGATTGAAGCCAAAGACCTTCGCATCGATACCTTCTGTTCTTCCGGTCCCGGCGGACAGTCCGTAAACACAACTTATTCCGCAGTCCGCATCACGCACATTCCAACGAATACCGTAGTCAGTTGTCAGGACGAAAAATCGCAGATCAAGAACCGCGAAAAAGGCATGCGGGTGCTGCGTTCGCGTCTGTACGAAATGGAAATGCAAAAGCAGCAGGACGCTCTCGCCAAAGAACGCAAATCGATGGTGGGCTCGGGCGATCGCAGCGAAAAAATCCGCACTTACAATTTTCCGCAGAACCGCGTGACCGATCACCGCATCGGCCTGACCATCCATCAGTTAATGGAAGTCATGGACGGCAAGCTGCAAGCCATCGTCGACGCCCTGATCACGCATTACCAAGCCGAAAAGATGAAAGCTGAAACCGCCGGCGACGTATAAGCCGCCCTTGTGGAGTCCCCATCTGAAATTCACAGTTCTCTGTCATCCTGAGCGGAGTGGATGTTTCGCGCAGCGAAGCATCCACGCAGTCGAAGGACCCCTACCTCAGGCAGAGTGCTTGTAGCAGGGCTCCTTCGACTCCGGAAATCCGCTCAAAAAGCGAGCGGACTTCCTGCGCTCAGGATGACATGGAAACTTTAATTCCTATTTTCGTTTTTCTCCGTGTCTCCGTGCCTCTGTGGTGAAATAGCTTTGTGCTCCTCCGCGATACTCTGCGTTCCGCCATTGACCGCCTAGCCAAAGCTGACGTCCCTTCGCCGCGCCTGAATGCCGAACTGTTGCTGATGTTTGTGCTGCACTGTGACCGCGCTTATTTTCACGCTCATCCGGAACGGGAACTCACTCCTGAAGAGATTCGCCGCTACGATGAAGCCCTAGCCAAGCGCGCCAGTGGGATCCCGGCCCAATACATCACGGGACATCAGGAATTCTGGGGCCTGGACTTCATTGTCAGCCCCGCAGTCTTGATCCCGCGCCCGGAAACCGAGCACATCATCGAGACCGTCCTGGCGCTTGTAGGGCGGACACTCTTGTCCGCCAAAATCGTCGACATCGGCACCGGTTCGGGCTGCATCGCCATCGCCCTGGCCACCGAACTTCCCGACGCCGAAATCCACGCGACGGATATTTCGAAAGCCGCATTAGAAGTCGCCCGGACCAACGCCGCTCGTCTGGGACAAAGCCGCATCCAGTTCCACGAATCCGATTTGTTCTCGAAACTCGAAACTCGAAACTTTGAAACTGGATCTTTCGATTTCGTAGTCTCCAATCCGCCATACGTCGGCGAATCCGAGGAAGAGCAGGTCCAACTAGAAGTCCGCAAACACGAACCGCACAATGCCGTCTTTGCCGGTCCGACGGGATTGGAAATCATCGAACGCCTCATCCCGCAGGCGCATGACGCGTTAAAACCCAGCGGCTGGCTGGTGATGGAAATCAGTGGAGCGATTGTGGAGGGAGTAAAAATTTTGTTATCTGGATGGAAAGAAATTCAAATCACGAACGACTTGCAGGGCATCGCCCGAGTTGTTTCTGCAAAAGCTACACCTTGATCGCGGCCGGCTGGATGTCCTCCACATCCACCCAGTTGGTAGGATATTTCCCCGTATAGCAAGCCGTGCAGTATGTGGTTTTCTCACCATCGCCGCAAGCCGTCTTCATGCCGCCGAGCGAAAGATAGGCCAGCGAATCCGCGCCGACATATTCGCGGATTTCTTCCATCGTCTTATTGGCGGCGATGAGCTGTTTTTTGGAAGGCGTGTCCACGCCATAAAAACATGGTGAAATCGTCGGCGGACAAGAAATCCGCATGTGAACTTCGGTCGCACCGGCATTGCGAATCATGCGAACGATCTTTCGACTGGTCGTGCCGCGCACAATGGAATCGTCAATCAGCACCACACGCTTGCCTTCCAGCAGTGAACGTACCGGATTCAGTTTGAGTTTCACCCCAAAATCGCGCACGCTTTGGCTAGGTTCGATAAACGTGCGTCCGACATAATGATTGCGAATCAATGCGAACCGGAACGGGATGCCGCTCTCCGCCGCATAACCAACGGCGGCGGTCACGCCGGAATCCGGCACGGGCACAACAACGTCCGCCTCAACCGGGGCTTCGCGCGCCAGTTGACGTCCCAACTCTTCGCGGCTTTCCTGCACCGGACGCCCAAACACGCGGCTATCGGGACGCGAAAAATAAACATGCTCAAAAATGCAGCTCGACTGCGTAAGCGGTGTGGCGTAGAAGCGAGACGTAATTCCTTCCGGCCCGACGACAACCAATTCTCCCGGTTTCACTTCGCGTTCGTACGTGGCGCCGATCAAATCGAACGCGCAGGTTTCGGAAGCGAAAACGATCGTGTCCTGCTTTTCACCAGCAACCGCGGGAATTCGTCCCATCGCGAGGGGCCGAAAACCACGCGGATCGCGCGCCGCAAAAATTCTGTCAGGACTAATCATTACCAGCGAAAACGCGCCTTCCACCCGCCGCAACGCGTCGGCCATGGCTTCAGGAAGCGTGTGCTCCCGCGATTGCGCAATCAAATGCACAATCACTTCGGTATCGCTCGAAGTCTGGAAAATAGAACCCTGCGCTTCCATGCGCGTACGAATTTCCCCGGCATTCACCAGGTTGCCGTTGTGCGCCAGCGCCATCATGCCTTTGTTCGATTGCACCATGATGGGCTGAGCATTGAGCAATGACGAGTCCCCTGCGGTGGAATAGCGCGTATGCCCAATCGCCAAAGTTCCGTGCAACTTCGCCAGTTCGGCCGTATTGAAAATGTCGGCAACCAGTCCCATGGATTTATGCATGTTCAGCATCATTCCATTGGACGTGACAATTCCTGCCGACTCCTGCCCGCGATGTTGCAGCGCATGCAATCCCAGGTAGGCAAGCTTCTCGGCTTCAGGGTTGGCATAAATCGCCACCACCCCGCATTCGTCGTGAAATTTGTCGGAAGTCAGCATTTTAGCTATCTGCCCTCAGCTTTCAGCCAAACCACGTCTTGCACCAGGTATTAAACTTCCACCAACTCCGGATCCGCCTTCAACGCATTTTCGAGCGCGCTCTCAAAACCAGTTCGCAGATCCGAAACCTTCGCTGACACTACCACTCTGCCGTCCAACTTGATTTCAACTTTTTCAGGAATTGTCTCCCCGATCTTTTCGGAAGACAGTTTGTATTTTACCGCTATCTGTTGGATGGCCGCGAGATGCTTCTGGTCGCAAGCGATCACGATCCGGCTGGCGTCTTCGCCAAACAAAGCACACTCGGCCGGAAGCCCTTGCGAAGCCAAATCCACGCTGATTCCAATACCTTTAGCGAATCCTGACTCCGCCAAAGTCACCGCAATCCCGCCTTCCGAGCAGTCATGTGCCGATTCCACCAATCCAGCTGTGATCATTTCGATGATAGCGTTCTGCAACGCTGCTTCGCGTTCAAGCTCAAGCGCAGGAGGAAATCCCCAAAGGGACCCGAGAATTTCCTTAGCGTATTCGGACGATCCAAATTCAACTTCGGCGTCCACTGCATCTCCCGGTTCGGAGGCGCGCAGCAGAACAATCGCCCGGCCCGGTTCGCGGAAATGTGGAAACACTGCTCTATGAACGTCATCCAAAGTTCCGACAATCGCCATCACCGGCGTGGGATAAATGCCTTCCCCAAAAGTTTCGTTATAGAAGCTGACATTGCCGCCAGTGATTGGCACTTCCAATTCTTCGCAAGCTTTCGTGATGCCATCGATCGTTTGCGAAAACTGCCACATAATGTGTGGCTTTTCCGGATTGCCAAAATTCAGACAATTGCTTGCGCCGATAGGAGTTGCGCCGGAACACGCCACGTTGCGGCAAGCTTCGGCAACGGCATGCATCGCACCCAACTTCGGATCGAGATAACACCAGCGTGAGTTGCCGTCGAGCGCCATCGAGAGTCCGCGCTGCGAGCCTTTGATGCGAATCACGCCCGCATCGCCCGCGCCCGGGCCTTCGACGGTGTTGGTTTGCACCATGGAATCGTATTGCTGCCACACCCAACGCTTCCCGCAAATGTTCGAACTACTGAGAAGAGTTTTTAGATCGGTAGTGAAATCAGGAGCTTGGCCGAGCTTGATTCCCTCCGGCATTTCACGAGGCACCGGAGTTTCCCAACGTTCGAGTGGACGCTTGTACACCGGAGCATCGTCGGTAAGAGCTTCATTCGGAATCTCTGCGACGACTTTGCCGTGATGCAGAACGCGCATCGTGTTCTCGGGAATGACTTTGCCGACTTCCACTGCGTCGAGTCCCCATTTTTCGAATACGCGGAAGACTTCGTCTTCACGCCCCTTTTGCGCCACCAGCAACATGCGCTCCTGGGATTCGCTCAGCATGATTTCGTAAGCGCTCATCCCAGTTTCACGTTGCGGGACAAGATCAAGTTCGATTTCGACCCCGACTTTTCCGCGCGCGCCCATTTCGCAGGTTGAGCACGTAAGTCCTGCCGCGCCCATGTCTTGAATGCCAATGATGGCGCCCGTCTTCATGGCTTCGAGACAAGCCTCGAGTAAAAGCTTTTCCATGAAGGGATCGCCCATCTGTACGTTGGGACGTTTCGCTTCCGACCCTTCACTGAATTCTTCGCTGGCCATGGTCGCGCCATGAATGCCGTCGCGCCCAGTTTTCGAACCGACGTAAATTACTGGATTGCCTTCGCCGGAAGCCTTGGCATAGAAAATTTCGTCGCGCCTGACCAATCCAAGCGCAAACGCATTCACCAACGGATTGCCGGAGTAACAAGGCTCAAACTTAGTCTCGCCGCCAAGATTCGGTACCCCGAAACAATTCCCATAAGATGCCACGCCACCAACCACGCCTTCAAGAATGGAATGGTTTTTATGAATTTCAGATGTGGCGCGGACACTCGTGTCCGTGGCCTTCGATTTCACAATCGGCCCAACCCGCAATGAATCCATCACCGCCGCGGGTCTCGCGCCCATGGTAAAAATATCCCGCAAAATTCCGCCGACTCCGGTCGTCGCGCCCTGAAACGGCTCAATAAACGAAGGGTGATTATGCGATTCGATCTTGAATGCACACGCCCAGCCATCGCCGATGTCGATGATCCCGGCATTCTCCCCCGGGCCTTGCACCACGAGCTTGCTGCGAGTCGGCAGCCGCTTCAAATGCACGCGCGAAGATTTATAGGAGCAGTGCTCGCTCCACATCACGCTGAAAATTCCGAGTTCGGTGAGCGTGGGTTCGCGTCCGCCGAGCAATTGTTTGATCTTGTCGTATTCGTCGAGGGTCAGGCCGTGTTCCCGGATGACAGCGGGAGTAATGGCAGCAATGGCGGAGGTGGTCATATGGGGAAACTCTATTGTCGCATTTCACGGCGAGGCTGGGTAGAGGAGTTCTCCACCCTGGCCCCACGCCCGATTCGTTTGTTTTCATGTACTTATCTTTAAGTTATTGAAAATGTACAGAAATCCGAAGGCCCGCCTTTTCTGGAAGTCAGGTCGAGGACTTCCTGAGGATGCCCCTGGATCTCACGGCATTGCGTTCTAAGCGACTATCCGGCATCGGGTGGTACTTGGGTCTCATCCAAACTGGCCGGCTCTCTGGAGGGCGCTCGCGCGAATTAGCATTCTCTAAAAGCTATACTTGCGGACAGTCGAGGGGGCCACCGCTGCCTGAGCTTTGGTAAAAGGGCCCCCCTCCTGCAAAAGACGCGGGAAGGACGGGGCACCCTGATGGGCACCATCACAGGGCAAACGCACTGTATGATTTCTGTCTCATGAAGTCTGTCATTGTCGGGACGGCGGGTCATATCGATCACGGCAAGACGTCTCTGGTCAAAGCCCTGACCGGGATTGATGCCGATCGCCTGCAAGAAGAAAAGCGGCGCGGCATCACCATCGATATTGGTTTTGCCCATCTCGAATTGGCAGCGCCGGATGGCGAAACGATCCGGCTGGGTTTTGTGGATGTGCCGGGGCATGAACGCTTTGTCCGTAACATGCTGGCAGGCGTGGGCGGGATTGATGTGCTGCTGCTGGTGATTGCGGCCGACGAAGGCATCAAGCCGCAGACGCGCGAACACTTCGACATTTGCCGCTTGCTTTCGGTGCGTGGCGGCATCACCGTGCTGACTAAGTCCGATATGGTGGACCGCGAGACGCTGGATGTGGTCCGGTTGGAAGTGGAAGAGTTCGTCAAGGGATCGTTTCTCGATCCTGCCCATTCGCCGATTGTTGCCGTGAGTTCACGCACTGGCGCTGGATTGAACGAACTGAAGCAATCATTGATCAAGATTGCCGGCGAAACCCAAGCCAAAGATTCAAGTGCGATCGCACGCTTGCCCATCGATCGTGTTTTCAGCATGAGAGGCTTCGGCACAGTGGTGACGGGCACGCTGGTTTCGGGGACGATCGGGAAAGAGCAGCAACTTGAAGTCTCTCCAACCGGACAGCGCGTGCGCGTCCGCGGCATTCAGGTGCATGGAAAAAGCGCGGACCAGGCCGTAGCCGGGGAGCGCACAGCCTTGAACCTGGCGGGCGCGACGACCGAAGAACTGTCCCGCGGAATGACACTTGTGCCGCCGTCCACTTTCCAATCGACAACTCGCATCGATGTTTCGCTCTCTCTGTTGGCCTCGGCAAAACCGCTCAAAGACCGCGCTCGCGTGCATTTTCATGCCTATACCATGGAAATGATCGCCACGGTCGTCTTGTACGGAGAGAAGCAAATCGAGCCGGGAAAAGATGCCTTCGCCCAATTGCAATTGGCGCAACCGGCGTTGCTGTCGCCGGGAGATCGTTTTATCCTCCGGCGATTTTCACCAGTGGTGACGATTGGCGGAGGCACAGTGCTGGATGCCGCACCGATACAGAAAATCCCGCTGGCGCGGCGACTGGATTTCCTAAAGGTCCAGATTGAAGGCGATACGAAGGCCGCCTTGCTGGCGCGAATTGCGCGCCGGGCCGAGCAGGGTCTTACCTTGTCACAAGCGGTGGCGGAAACCGGATTGCGCCGGGAAGTTATCGAGACTCATCTCAAGCAAGAGGCTGGAGTTGTATCACTGGGCAATCTGCTGGTTCAGGCGGAGGCATTTTCGAGCATCATGCGCGCGATTGTCGAAACCATATCGCGGTTCCACGGCGAGAATCCGTTAGCGGGAGGCATGACTGCAGCGACCTTGCGCGACGGTGTCCGCGCAAATGAAGAGCTATTCGACTTCGCGCTGGATAGTTTGCTGCGGGCTCGAAAGATCGAAAGTGGCGAGTTGGTCCACCTCCCCGGCCGCGGCGTGGTGATGAAAGACGAAGAAGCGGAGTCGAAAAAAATCATTGAAAGCGCGTTTGCTTCAGCAGGTTTGAAAGTCCCAGCCTTGAAGGACGTATTGGCCGGATTGAAAGTTGATAAAATCCGTGCCCAAAAAATTGTGACCTTGCTGCTGCGGGAAAAAACTCTGGTCAAGATTTCCGAAGATTTGGTTTTTCATCGCAACGCCCTGGAGCATCTGCGGAAGCAATTGGCGGTAGAAAAAGCGAAGTCGCCAAAACTTGATGTGGCAAGATTCAAAGACTTGACCGCGGTAAGCCGCAAATATGCCATCCCCCTGCTGGAATATCTGGACCGCGAACACGTCACCCGCAGGGTGGGCGACGAGAGAGTGATTCTATAGGCCGGAGTTGCAGTACAATCCGATTGTTTCCGGCAGTCATCAAGTTACGAAATTGGAGCGCGCGAAATGCAGATGCTTTGCAGGTCGATCATTCTGTCGGCATTGTTAGTGTTGCCGTTGATCTCGTACGGCGCGGCGTCCTCGCTGCAAGTAACGCTGCGAACCGGAGTAGTGGAAGGCAGGCAGGACGGCCCGGTGCGCACTTTTCTTGGCATTCCCTATGCCGCACCGCCAGTGGGTGATCTGCGTTGGAAACCGCCGATGGCGCCCGCCAAATGGACGGGCATTCGTAAAGCCAGGGAGTTTGGAGCGCGATGCATGCAGGCCCCGGTCTATGACGACATGATATTTCGTGATGCCGGACAGAGTGAAGATTGCCTGTTTCTCAATGTGTGGACGCCGGCGGAATCCGCCGGCTCCAAGTTGCCGGTGATGGTCTGGATCCACGGCGGCGGGTTCCTTGGAGGCGCGTCTTCGGAGCAGCGACAGGATGGGACCTTTCTTTCACAGCAAGGAGTCGTGGTTGTTTCAATGAACTATCGTCTCGGCATTTTTGGGTTCTTTGTGCATCCCGAGCTGGTGGCCGAGTCAGGACGGAATGCGGCGGGCAATTATGGATTGCTCGATATAGTTGCGAGCTTGCAGTGGGTGCGCGATAACGTTGCGGCCTTTGGTGGCGATCCCGGCAACGTAACCATCTTTGGTGAGAGCGCGGGATCGTTTGCGGTCAGCGATCTGATGGCATCACCACTTGCGAAAGGACTGTTCCATAAGGCCATCGGCGAAAGTGGGGGCGCATTTTCGAAGACCGGATTGGCGTTTGAGACCATTGCCGCACGTGAAGAGAAAGATTCCAAATTCGTCGGCGTGCAAACGCTTGCGCAACTGCGCGCGCTTCCCGCGCAGAAATTGATTGATGCCACGTGGCAACCCGGACGCCACGATAATTTTGAAGTCGAGCCCGTGGTCGATGGATATTTTTTGCCGGAAACGGTGGCGTCCATTTTTGCCGCGGGAAAACAGAATGACGTGCCGTTGCTGGCGGGATGGAATCACGATGAAGGCGGCCTTGAAGCGGATCAAACAAGGCCGGCAATGGACAGCTTCAAAGCATTAGCACAAAAAGATTTCGGCGAGAAGGCGGCAGACTTTCTAAAACTTTATCCCGCGGGTACCGACGCCCAGGCACTGCGATCCACGGAAGATTACCGAGGCGACCAGAAGATCGCATGGGCCACGTGGATGTGGCTGGAAGCACAGAGCACGACGGGGAAGCAGCCAGTCTATCGATATCGCTTCGATCTCGCGCTGCCGACCGATTCCACAAGCCCAGACAGGGGAGCGTATCACTCAGGGGAAATTGAATACGTATTTGGCCAACTTGATTCCAAAGCGCACATGAATTGGCGGGCTTCCGATCGCCAACTCAGCGCGGCGATGCAGAAGTATTGGGCGAACTTCGCGCGCAGTGGCAATCCGAATGGATCTGGGCTGGCAAAGTGGCCACCGTATTCTTCCGCCGGCGGATGGCAGGTGATGTATCTGAATGAAAAACCGGAAGCGCGGAAAGATGATTTGCGGGGGAGATATTTATTTTTGAGGGAGGTGTGGAAATAGAAAAGCGGGCTTTGGGATTTAGGATTTGGGCGGACTGACGTCCGCTGGGCAGGTGAGGGCACCCGCCCCCACTTGACCAGTTTCGCACGCAG
Organism: uncultured Acidobacteriaceae bacterium; assembly: GCA_963794195.1. Taxonomy (GTDB): domain Bacteria; phylum Acidobacteriota; class Terriglobia; order Terriglobales; family Acidobacteriaceae; genus DATBAX01. Next base: position 148,269 of record CAWCCU010000002.1, on the reverse strand, counting down.
CGTGATTGTGGCTTCCGCCAGTGAGATCCCTCCAGGCCTGAAGGCCTTTCGGAATGACAAGATTTTTACGATTTCACTTTCGCAAATTCGCTGCGGTGACGGCTGTAAAGGAAGTAAATCAACAATCCAACCACCAGCCAGGCGAAGAATCGCAGCCACGTGAGAATCGGCAATCCCGACATCAACAGAATGCAGAAGAGGACGCTCAACACTGGCGCGGTGAGGCCGCCGGGAGCTCGGAATCCGCGATGCCGGTTGGGTTCGCGATAACGAAGTATGATGACGCCCGCTGAGACCAGAACAAAAGCAAAGAGCGTACCAATGTTCGAGAGGTCGGAAAGTGTGCCGATATCCAGAAAGCCAGCGGGGATGCCGACCAGAAATCCTGCGATCCAGGTTGCCGTCGACGGAGTTCGGAATTGAGGATGCACTCTTCCGAACAAGCTGGGCAGCAAACCATCGCGCGACATTGAAAACCACACACGCGCTTGCCCAAGCTGGAACACTAGCAGGGACGAGATCATGCCCATCATGGCGCCGAATAAGACTCCGAGTTCCACCCAACGCAAAGTGTTTGAGCCCGTGCTGCTCACCAGAAATTTCAAGCTGTTGGCGACCGGAGCCGCATCGTCAAGCATACGATGCCAGGGCACGATGCCCGTCAAAACGATGGCTACACCGATGTAGAGGATTGTGCACACAACCAAAGTGGCAATAATGCCAATCGGTAAATCGCGCTGCGGATTGCGGGCTTCTTCGGCGGCGGTTGAGACGGAATCGAATCCGATGTAAGTGAAGAAGATGATCGAGCCGCCTGTCAACACTCCAGACCAGCCCATCGGAATGAATGGATGCCAGTTGGCGGGGTGAATATATTGTGCTCCGACAATTACGAAAGCCAGAATGGCGGCGATTTTCAGGATCACCATGATGTTGTTGGCTTTCGCGGACTCGCGAATGCCGCGTACCAAGATCACCGTCAGGAGCATAACCACAAGGAAGGCGGGAATATTAAAACCAAAATGCAATCCAGGAGTGTAGAGCACGTTCCCTTGCAGATCGGTAAGCCCCGATGGCAGGTAGGCAGGCGAAATCCAACGCAACGCGGGCCGCCAACCAAACCAATCGAACATGTCGACCAGATGCGCTGAAAATCCCACGCTCACAGCCATGTTACTGACGGCGTATTCGAGAATCAGGTCCCAGCCGATGATCCAGGCAATCAGCTCGCCCATGGTCGCGTAAGTGTAGGTGTAAGCGCTGCCGGCGATCGGAATCATCGAAGCCAATTCCGCGTAACAGAGTCCAGTGAAAGCGCAGACAATGGCAACCAGAATCAAGGACAACGCGAGGGCAGGGCCAGCGCCGGGACGTCCGAGGGTTGCCGTGTGACGAATGAGGTAATCGAGGAGCGGGGCGTTCAGGATAGAAGAGGTATCAAACTTCTGTCCGGCAATGGCGGTGCCGATGACCGTGAAGATGCCGGAGCCAATAACCGCGCCGATCCCGAGGGCGGTCAACGAAACTGGGCCCAATGTTTTCTTGAGCCTGCGTTCGGGCTCGTCGGCGTCGGAGATTAACTTGTCGATCGACTTGCAGCAAAGCAGTTGGCTGTCCGATGTATAGATTGTCGGTACAGGCTGTTTGGACGTCGGAGTTTCTGACAAGTGGCCGTGTCTCCTGAAGAGCTTTTGGCAATTAGCACTTAGCATTTGGCCAGTGAGGACCAAGTGCTAAGTGCCAGATGCTAAGTGCTTGCCGTTACCGCTTCGCGGTGCCGCGTACCAGTTTCTTCACCTTGCGCTTCGCCGATCCACGGGCGTATTCGCGGGGCTTGAGCGGGCTTTCGGTCTTTTTATTTTTGCGGACCGTCCGCTTGGCTTTTTTGCGTTCGTCTTTGCTTAATGCTTTGGTGTTTGCCATGAATGCTGTAATTCCTTTGGTATGGATTCTCGCGAGCCCTTGCGCGCCGCGGTTGTTTCTATCGTCGCTTTGCGGCTTTTCTTGCCGAAAATTGATCTTTTCAGTCGGTCTAGGCCCGTTCTAACTGGGCGTACTTCTCTACTAATTTCTTCAAACCGAAGCGAGGGAATTGTACCGTAATTTTGGCATCTTCACCGTCTCCTTCTCGCTGATAGACCGTGCCTTCGCCATATTTCGGATGTTTTACCTTCTGTCCGGGACGAAATCCCTGCTTACCTTTGGGCGCTTCGGCCACCACTTTTGGCAGAGTGAACTTCTTCCCGCGCGATGCAAAAAACTCGGCGATGTTGCCGATCGAGTTGTAACTTGGGCCGGAGGGCTGCACGACCGGAGTTCGTGTTTTGTTGCGATTGTCCCAGCGGGCGCTCTGGTCTTCGTCCTCGTAAGAGTAATGACTGGACGTGTATTCGTCTCCGACTGCTCTTGCGGAGGTCCTCGCCACACTGGAACGTCGCGGACTTCCCAATTCTTCGAGCAATTCCGCCGGAACTTCTTCCAGGAAACGTGATGGCACGCTCGCTTCCGGCTGATCGGTTCCGTAACGGCGGCGGTAGACGGCGCGAGTGAGGATGAGCGTGTCCATGGCACGGGTCATGCCGACGTAACACAGACGGCGTTCTTCCTCGATGTCATCTGGCTGGAGAAAAGTTCTGGAGTGTGGGAACAGACCTTCTTCCAGGCCGCCTAGAAATACCAAGGGAAATTCCAGACCTTTTGCGGCGTGCAGCGTCATCAACGTAATTTGCGCACCTTCCTCGTAACCATCGGCGTCGCTCACCAGAGCGGCGTGATCGAGGAATTGATCAAGAGTTTCGCCGCGGTCTTTGGAATCCATGGCGGCGTTGACTAGTTCGCGCAGGTTTTCTACCCGCGAGAACGCTTCCGGCGTGTCTTCTTCTTCAAGCAGCTTGATATAGCGAGTGCGATCAATCAGAAATTTCAGGAGCTCGGCCGTATTCGCTGCGCCCCCAGGAGTGCGGAATGCCGGGGCTTCTTCCGGGGTTTGCTCGACCGCGGCTGTAACTTCTTCGGGGACGTCGAAACTTTCGTCGGCTCCGAAGTCGAAACTGAAATTATCGGGACTGAAGTCAGTGTCTTCCTCAGCGACGGGCGCGGCTTCGGCACTTTCCACTTGAGCGGATTCTTCCAGATGCTCAGCAAGACTTCCGGCGAGCATCGCGCGGCCATCTTGAATCAGATCGCGGAAAGCTTTTAATGCCGCCAGTGCCCGCGCCGGAAGAAGCTGGCGCTTAATGGCTTCCTGGATGCCGCCCCATAAAGAAAGCCCGGTTTCGAGCGACAAGCGTTCGAGGATTTCGATGGTGCTCTTGCCGATGCCACGCACCGGGGTGTTGATCACGCGCAGGAGCGAAATCGTGTCGTCCGGATTATGGATGACTTTGAGATACGAGATCATGTCCTTGATCTCGGCGCGCTCGTAGAAGGAGAAGCCGCCAACCACGTGATACTTCAGTTGGTAGCGGCGCATGGCTTCTTCAAATAGCCGCGACTGCGAATTCGTGCGATAGAGAACCGCGGCGCGGGAGCTTTCCCCACGTTCGAGAGACTCCCGCAGATATTTCGCGATATAGTCGGCAGCGAACAGCGCTTCATTTTCGCCGTCAGGGGCTTCGTAGTAGCCGATCTTGGTGCCGCCTTGACGTTCCGTCCAAAGATTCTTGCCCTTGCGCTTCAGGTTGTTGGCAACGACAGCCGAAGCGCCCTGAAGAATATTTTGGGTGGAACGATAGTTCTGTTCGAGACGGATAATCTTCGCTTCAGGAAAATCTTTTTCAAATTCAAGAATGTTGCGAATGTCCGCACCCCGCCAGGAATATATGGACTGGTCTTCGTCACCGACCGCGCAAACGTTATGACGGGTACCGGCAAGCAAGCGCATCAATTCATATTGCGGACGATTGGTGTCCTGATATTCATCCACCAGAACATATTGATAACGCCGCGTATAGTAATCACGCACTTCGGGAACTGCTTTGAGCAGGCGCACCGCTTCGAGCAATAAATCATCAAAGTCGAACGCGTTGGCCTTTAGCAACTCTTTCGTATACTCCGCATAAATCTGTGCCACGCGCTCAGTCTTGGGATCGCCGGATTGCAGAAAAACTTCCTGCGGATTGAGCATGTGGTTCTTCGCCCAGGAAATGTGGCCGAGTACGGAGCGCGGCGTGGTCTGCTTGTCATCGATGCCAAGCCTCCGCATGATCGACTTCACCACGCTCTGCTGGTCGGACTCATCGTAGATCACGAAACTTTTCGAATGGCCGATCGGCGGCTTTCCGGGCACGGATGAGGGAATCCGCAGAGCTTCAATATCGCGACGCAACACCCGCACACAAAAAGAATGGAAAGTCGCGATGGAAGGCTTCGCGATCGACATTCCTCCGACGATTTTTTCAACGCGCTCGACCATCTCAGCAGCAGCCTTGTTGGTAAACGTCACCGCAAGGATGTTTTCCGGCATAACGCCCAAATGCTCGATCAGATGGGCGATACGATAAGTGATGACGCGCGTCTTCCCGCTCCCGGCGCCAGCCAGGATAAGCACGGGGCCGTCGATGGTTTCGACTGCCTCACGTTGTTGCGGATTGAGTTTATCGAGGAACGACAAGTGGATGCTGCTCTAGCTAGATTTTACAAGGGATTGGAGAATTGGGATTAGAAAGCATCCAGGCGAAAATAATCAACTGCCGGGAAGCGCAATGGGTGGCAGAATGTAGGCACCACGCACTTAAACTACCAGCGACCTCACACCCAGGCACACATTAACTGGCCAATGCCGCTACTAACCCGGGGTCTGTCCCCTCGGTCCTGAAAGTATCGGTCGTTGATTTGATCACCGTTCAGAGTTTCAGTGCGGCCGAAGCCAAGTTGCTTGAGTTCCTCGGCAAATTCTTTGGGATGAAGAAAAAGCTGAAATGGTTCGCCTGCTGCCGCCACTCGGCGGGACAGCGCGCGCAACGCGAGTCGCTGGCCAAATCCCAGCAACTTCGGGTCGACTGCAAAATCGAATGCCACACCGCTGCCCGGCGGCATTTTCGAGATTAGAATGAATGTCGCCATGCAGGATTCGCGCGTCAGATACATGGTAACCCCCAGCCAGGAGAAAAACGCCGCCTGGTCTCGTTGGAAGCCGCTTTGTTCCAATCCGGCAGCAAGCGTTTGTTGCTCGAAATTTACCGGAACGAAAGTCAACGATGGCGGGATCGCGATTCCCGTGTTCGACAGGCGCTCTCGCTTCCATGCTTGGGTAGCCGGGTGATCGACCTCGAAGACGCGCAGATCGGAATGCGGATTGCGATAGGCAAATGTATCGAGTCCTGCGCCGAGAACAACATATTGGTTTACTCCGTTGGCGACGGCTTGCGCCAGTTCGTCTTCAGCGAAGCGGCTGCGGGCTGCCAGGAAGGCACGAAAGGCGCGGCCAAAGCGGCTGCCGGCTTCTTTCGGATCGGCGCGCAGGGCCTCGGCATCTCTGAACCCAATGATGCGGACCGCCAACGGATCGTCCAGAACTTTGGGATCGTCAAAGATCTGATGGGAGGCGCGGCGAATGGCTACGCGATATGCCGTCTTGCTGAATTTCCCCTCTTGCATGATCGTTTGATGCTGCCTTTAAGTGCGGGCTAAAGCTCGGGCGCAGACGAGGCATCCGCGCCTACGTGAGCATTCTTGCTACTGCTACCTTGCATTCTTCGCAGGGACACACTTCGCGCAAAAACTTCCAGGAATAAATCCCCAGTGCGTGACCATCGTTCCAATTAAATTTAATGGCGTATTTGCCGACTGCCTCTGCCGATAGCGGCTTGGCGGCTTCTTTGAACATGGGCAATGTTCCGGGAGCGGTTTTCGGCGGATCGCCCGCTCTGCGTTTGGTCTTGCCTCGCTCCTCTTCACAGAGAGCACAGGGACAGGCATCGCGCAGGAAAATGAAAGAGTAGTGAGAGAGATGGCCGTCTTTCCATTCGATATCGACGCCCTTGCCGGTGGTCAGGTTCACTTTGACCGATTTGGGGTCGAGGGACGGGGGCATGGATTCAGTATCGCACGGTGCTAAAAAAAGGTACTTCCAGTTTCGGGATCGGGTTCCTGGGAATGTGACATCCGACCCTGACATCGAGAGATCTCACTCAATAGCCTGATTGAGGGCCCGTGGTGTAGCTGGTAACAGAGCACCCTGCGACAGTTGCAAATGCGGGCTCGAATCCCTCGGGTCCAGACTTGCCTTACGGAAGCGGGCACTGTGGCAGTGAATGCAGGGATACACTGCCTACAAACGTAACTTGGCTGGCTTTGGATTGCGGAACGAAACTGGAGTTGTCGCAGGGTGCTGTAAATGCCCTCGAAGAAGGCATCGAGAAATCGAGGCCTTTGTTGTTTTGCCCGGCTCGTAGTGGCGAAAAACACCAAAATCCGGTAAAATCTATGTTTTACACAGCAAGTTCTCAACCTACCTGGAGCAGTCAGTCATGGCACAAGTTTGTGATCTTTGCGGCAAAGGGCCGCAATTCGGAAATAACATCAGCCACGCTCATAACGTGACCAAGCGGCGCTGGAACGTCAATCTGCACGCAGTCCACGCCATCGTGAAGGGCGTCGGCAAGCGCATCCGCGTCTGCACCAGCTGCCTTAAGGGCGGCAAAGTCGTTAAAGCATAAACCTAATCAACCACCAAGGACACTAAGCCTCGCCCGGGAAAGCCAATGAGGGATTTCCTTCGTGTAACTTTGTGTCCTTGGTGGGTAGAGGCTTTATTCCACCGCAACTAGCTGCACATCGAAAATCAGCGTGGCATTCGGCGGGATAACGCCCTCATACCCCTTTTCGCCGTAAGCCAAATCCGGCGGGATGTGCAACTGGCGCTTACCTCCGACTTTCATTCCGTCGACGCCTTCATCCCAACCTTTGATGACCTCGCTCGCTCCGAGCTTGAATTCAAACGGACTGCTGGTACCCACGGAACTGTCAAACTTTTTGCCGGTCGTCAGCCAGCCGGTGTAGTGGACTTTGACCGTCTGTCCGGCTACGGCTGTGGCGCCGGTGCCGACTTTGATGTCCCAATATTCCAGACCGGACGCGGTTTTGACGGGATCGCCGGTAACTTTGGTTGGGCCCGCCGCAGCCGGATGGGCGACCGGCTTTTTTCTTGCAGTAGTTTGCGCGAATGCAATAGCGGCCACCAGAACAACAATCACGATTAGTAACGCATGTCTCATCATCGGGAAGCTCCTTCGGTAAAAACCTACGGAAAATGCCGGTATCCAAATCAGGCCAATGCGATTACATCGATTTCGACAAGAACATCTTTCGGCAAACGAGCGACTTCGACCGTCGATCTCGCCGGGGGTTCCGAAGTGAAATATTTTCCATAGACTTCGTTCATGACGGCGAAGTCTCCCATGTTCTTGAGAAACACAGTGGTACGCACCACGTTTGCCAGACGGCTTCCGGCAGCTTGCAAAATTCCCGCCAGATTCTTCAGCACGCGTTCGGTTTGAACGGCCACATTGCCGTCGATGACTTGCTGCGTCGCCGGATCGATCGCCACTTGTCCGGACACAAAAACAAATCCGTTGGCGCGGATGGCTTGCGAATAAGGGCCGATGGTTTTGGGGCCGTCGTTGGTAGCAATGACTTCACGCATGAGAATCTCCGGAGGTGATGAACGTAGTAGGGTTAAATTTAACATGCGGGTGCGGAGTTCATGGAACGGGTGGCCCTCGATAAGAGCGAAGGCATTGTTGATGCCAGGAGAAGCGTATACTCGGCAAGTCAGAGGTCTAAATCGGAAATCCCGCGTTTAGTCTCAATCCCAGCTAAAAACAGAGGAGCAGATATGTCCCACCATTATTCCGGTGCCGATTTTGGGTTCCCCCATGGGGACGCCCGCCTAGACTTCACCGATTTGTATGCTTTCCCGAAGCCTGGGGATGCTGGCAAATCGATCCTGATTATGAACGCGCATCCGTCCAGCGGCGCCAACCCGCCCGGGCCCACCACCGACGTCACCTTATCGCCCGATGCGATTTATGAACTTAAGATTGATACGAACGGCGATAACGTCGCCGATATCGCATACCGGGTGCGCGTCACGTCCTCCAAGGACAGAGCGCAAACCGCGACGCTTCGCCGGGTTGAGGGCGCGCAGGCCGCTGGGATTGGTGACGACGGGCAGATTATCTTTGAGGGAGTGCCGGTCTCGACGGGCTTGGAGACACGGGTGGCGGAGGCGGGCGACCACCGCTTCTTCATCGGCTGGCGCAGCGATCCCTTTTTCTTCGACGTGAATGGCGCCCTGAACAACCTGCAATTTACTGGTACCGATTACTTTGCCGACGCGGATGTGTGCTGCATCGTGCTGGAAGTGCCCAACTCTGCCCTCGGCACAAAAAAGCTGGGACTATGGGCTCGCACCCTCGACGGCACAAGCGGGAAATGGGTTCAGGCAGATCGCGGTGCCCGGCCCAATCAAACTCCGTTCCTTGCCGGCGAGCAGAACGCCGCCTATCTCGCTGCCGAGCCGGCGGACGATGCCCGTTTTATCCCCGTCTTCGCCCACGCGTTGGAGCACACCGGTGGCTATACGCCGGCGGAGGCTACGCGGGTAGCCGGGACCCTGCTGCCGGACGTCCTCCACTACGATCCCACGCAGCCGGCGGCCTTCCCGAACAATGGCCGGGCACTTACCGACGACGTCGTGGATTTCTTCCTTCCTATTCTCACCAATGGAAAGGTGATGCAAGATAATGTAGGTCCCCACAAAGACCTGCTCGCTGCATTCCCCTACGTAGGCCCGCCGCACAAGGCCCGGGCTACGGGTCTGGTTGCTGCCTAAGCGTGGGCGGTGGCCCATTCTAAATTTCGCGTTCTTTGCGAAATTGAGAGTGGGGATGTTCCATGGTTTCCGGAATTGGAACTTGGCTGAAGATATTTCCGGTGTTGAAACTTTATTGGTATTTGCGTTGTCATACAATTATTGGCGCAACAGGGTCGTTTGGAGGGTGGTGCCAGTGGGTACTGGACGACGCCTGTCACGCGTTCGAGTGGCTTTCAGCCACCCTCTGATGTCACTCGAACCTAGAAATGCTGGTTGACGAAATTCTGGTTGACCAGGGCACTTGGGCTGCTACGATTAAGTTGACAGGCGTCGTTCAGTACGATTGCAGGCCCCGGGCATCGCTCGGGGCCTTTGCATTTGTTGGCTGAGTAACGGCGGCTGGACGCCTTCCGCTTTCAGATACAGAAACCCCGCAGAAGTGCTAACGAGCGGCGGGAAGATTTTGTCTAGCGGTGGAACTGGGATAGTTGGCGAAAAATGTCAATGTCCAAATGGTGCGACCGGGATTACGACACAATAAATTGTTCGGGTGCCTCGATGTTAAGCCGCTGAATTTTCTATGTTGGCCTATACGGGATCTTCGAGCGTCTCGCCAAAACCCGGATCTCTTGTTTCTGCAAAAACAGATTCACACCGATCTCAGCAGCAGGGTGACAGCCCGATCCCAAGATCAATCCCGTTAAGAGAATCGGACCTTCCTGGCCGGGCCTGTTGAGCGGGTAGGCAATGTATGGAACTAGAGTGTCGCGCGTTGGGCGGAACTCAATCGGGTGATTTGTCGGAAGCTTAATCGATTCGGAGGGCAGCACCAATCTCCATTCTTTCTCTTCAGAGAAGCCCTCGTCCTTGAGGAGGGGAGCTATCCTCAGAAGATCGAACGTCAGGTTTATCTGAGAGCGAGCCACCACCTCGTTTTGTTCTTGCAAGCGTTCCGCTAGAAGCTGTTGGATGATTTCTTGGCCGGTGCCACCGCCGTCCGCCAGTCTCTTTAAGGCAACGTTCTGGATTGAATCCCACCACTCTTGAAGTCCACTTCGATATTGGGCGAAAATCGCTTTTAGCAATGCGCTTTTATCGGCGTGCCCATAAACGCACGGGGCAAATGTGACTGCTGTTCCAATGTCGGCTGCGGGACGGATGCCGCGTAGATCGAAACCGATGCTGATCCCACGCGAGTTGTCTCCATAGCCTCGCCACTGACTCAGTTGGTCTCCATTCTCGGAGAAAGAGGCTACCATTATGCGAAGCCTTGCCTCGTGTAGATAACCCGTATTAAAAGCCATGTTGACGCCTTGCCTGAGAGTATCTCGGGACGGAAACGCCTCACCGGCAAATTCCGGCTCCTCATCGACAAGTTTCAGAGCAAGGTCTTTTGCATGACGGAACTCCTCACGATCATTCAGGAATCTATATTCGGTTGCCCAAATCTTCTTCGAACCGACGATTCCTTGAAAAGCAGCGTATGAGGTGTAGTGCCACAGGGTGCCCGGAATAGGTTTGCTGATGTGGTCGTTTACGGCGACACAACCTGCGATTTTGCCAGAAGAATCACTCATTAAGACACCACTACCGTCCGTCAGATCTTCTGTAGTCTCTGCACATCATGCACGCCGGGAATTTTTCGTACACCCTGAATGATGCTTTCCAAATGCTTCAAGTCGGCGATGTCGAGGACGACGTCTACGTTGGCCTGGCCGTTGGAAGTGCGGGCTTCGATGTTGCGGATGTTGGTTTTGGAGTCGCTGATGACAGCGGTGATTTGTTTCAGCATGCCAAAACGATCGTCGCAGAGGACGGTGAGTTTTACGGGATAGGCGCTAGGCGTTTCTTCGTCGCGTCCCCAGTCGACATCGATGCGGCGTTCGGGCTCGTACATCAGATTGATGACGTTCGAACAATTCACCGAGTGGACGGCGACGCCTTTGCCGCGGGTCACGTAGCCGACCACCGACTCACCACGAATGGGATTACAACAGCGGGCGCGGTAGACGAGAAGATCGCCCTCGCCCTTGACGCGCAGGGCGTTGGTGTTATCGCCGAACACGCGGCGCACGACGCTCGAGAAGCTGCCTGATTTTGCGGCGTCCGCATCGGGAAGCGGCTCGGCAGCGCTGGGAGCCAGTTTGGCGAGCACCTGGCGCGCGGAATATTTTCCGTAGCCGATGCCAGCCATGAGATCGTCGACCTGGCCGAGGCCGTAGTCGGAGGCGATCTTTTTTAGCTCGTCGTCTTTAAGTTCTTTCAGCGCGACGCGATATTTCTTGGCTTCTTTTTCGATCAGCTTGCGGCCGATTTCGATGGCGCGTTCGCGCTGATGAAGATTGAGCCAGTGCTTGATCTTGTTGCGCGACCGTGAGGACTTCACCACCGAGAGCCAATCGCGGCTGGGCTTGTGTCCTGTCTGGGTAAGGATTTCTACGATGTCGCCGCTGTGCAGTTGGTGGCGCAGCGGCACCATGCGTCCGTTTACTTTGGCGCCAACGCAAGTGTGTCCGACTTCGGTGTGGACGGTGTAAGCAAAATCAATCGGCGTAGCTTCGCGCGGTAATACGACAACTTTGCCTTTGGGCGTAAAGGTGTAAACCTCTTCGGGATAAAGATCGATTTTCAGCGTCGAGAGAAATTCGTTGGGATCGGAAACGTCGCGCTGCCACTCGACCACCTGTCGCAGCCACGCCAGGCGCTGCTCGTCCTGCGCCGAGACTGGGCCATCTTTGTATTTCCAATGCGCGGCGATTCCCTCTTCCGCCATGCGATGCATTTCTTCAGTGCGGATCTGAATTTCGAACGATGTGCCTTCGTCGTTGATCACCGAAGTATGCAGCGACTGATAAAAATTGGGCCGCGGCATGGCGATGAAATCCTTGATGCGGCCGGGAACAGGCCGCCAGGTTTGATGGACGATTCCCAGCACGCCGTAGCAATCCTGCACGGAATGGGTGATCACTCGCATGGCGTAGAGATCGTAAACCTGGTCCACGCTGATGTGCTGCCGCTGCAGTTTTTTGTGGATGCTGAACAACACGCTTGATGCGGCTTTCTACTTTCGCGGTGATTCCGGCTTCTTTCAGTTTGTCCCGAAGCGTGTGTTTCAACTCGGGTGAGAAACTCTTCGCCCTGCTTGCGGCGGGCTTCCACGGCTTTCTGAACTTGATCATGCGCAATGGGATCGAGATAACGAAATCCTAGATCTTCCAACTCGCCGCGAATTTTTCCCATGCCCAGGCGGTGGGCGATGGGCCCGTAAATATCCAAAGTTTCTTTGGCGATTTTTTGCTGGCGGTCGGGAGGCAGGTGTTCGAGCGTCCGCATATTGTGCAGGCGGTCGGCGAGTTTGATGAGCACGACGCGGATGTCGTCGACCATGGCCAGCATCATTTTGCGCAGATTTTCGGCTTGCGCTTCTTCTTTGGTGGCGAAATCGATCTTGCTGATTTTCGTCACGCCCTCGACGATGTGCGCCACCTGCTCGCCGAATTCTTTGCGAATATCGACGATGGTGACTGAAGTGTCTTCGACAGAATCATGCAGCAAGCCGGCGGAGATCGCGACCGGATCCATTTTCATTTCCGCCAACACCAACGCAACTTCGAGGGGATGAACCAGGTAAGGTTCGCCGGAAGCGCGGCTCTGTCCGGCATGATGCTTTTGGGAAAATTCGTAGGCTTTGCGGACAATTTCCAGATCGTCGCCGGGACGGTTGTCCCGCATCTTCTTCAGCAGGTCACGGAACTTGGTGACCGTGAGCGCAGTGGTCGCGATCTGTTGGCGCATTGTCGCCATGTTGGATTATAGCCTGCGGGAAATGGGAGGGAGAACGCCGTATCCCTTTGCTTTTCTTGCTATCTATTATATCGCGGAGGCCTTGGAACAGGCCTTTTGGCGGCGGTTCTGCTAGATTGAGATTATGACCGGGACGAAACCTTTGCGCATTTTGATGAGTGGCGCTTCCGGCCTGATTGGCTCGGCGCTGATGCCGGCGCTTGAGGCGAATGGATACGAAATCACGCGTCTGGTTCGCAAAGGGCCTTCGACAGCCGGGGAAATTGCCTGGAATCCCGCGCAACCTCTTGATCCGGAATTGGTGTCCGGCTTCGATTCCGTGATTCATCTTTCCGGGGAGTCGATCCTGGGCCGTTGGACAAAAGCCAAGAAGAAACGGATTGTGGAGAGCCGGGTAGGAACGACGCGGACTTTGTCTGAGGCGTTGGTCAAAGCACCGCAGCGCCCGCGAAATTTTCTATGCGCCTCGGCAGTCGGATATTACGGAACGCGTGGCGACGAAATTTTGGACGAGGAAAGCTCATCGGGAAAACAATTTGCATCCGAGCTTGCCCGCCAATGGGAAGCGGCGACGCAACCGGCAGCCGCTGCCGGAATCAGAACGGTGCATATGCGCTTCGGCGCCGCTCTCAGCAAAGACGGCGGGGCCTTGGAAAAGATGTTGTTGCCGTTCAAATTAGGCCTTGGCGGAAAAACGGGCGATGGCCGGCAGTGGATGCCCTGGATCGCGATCGCCGATGTGGTCGGCGCGATTCTGTGGATATTGAAGCATGAATCCATGTCGGGACCTGTGAACCTGGTGTCGCCGAATCCCGTGCCCAACGCGGAGTTTGCGAAAACACTGGCGGCAGTTTTGGCGCGGCCTGCATTTTTCTCGATCCCTGCATTTGCTGTGAAGCTGGCCTTTGGCGAAATGGGCGAAGAGATCCTGCTTGGCAGTCAAAGAGTTGCACCAGCAAAATTGATCGCTAATGGATATGTTTTTCAGCAGCCGGATTTGCGTCGGGCGTTGGAAGAGATTTTGAAGCGATAGTCATATTCCACCCCAACGAACTTCTCATTCCGAACCGTAGCGAAGCGTAGGGAGGAATCTGCAGTCCCCAGGCGAAGAGATTCCTCTGGGCCTTCGGCCCTTCGGAATGACAAGATTTAAATTATCGGGCTTCGCTTTTGGCTTTTACGAATGCTTCAACTCGCTCCCGAACGCTGAGCACGTGCTTCGGTAAATCCAGATGACTTCCCTCTTCAATGATCGGAATCACTTTGTCGAAATCCGGGCCCGAGTGCGATCCCGTGATCATCAAACGGATGGGATGAAACAGCTCTTTGCCTTTCGCGCCAGTTTCCGCTTTCACTTCATTCACCATCTGTTTGAAATGTTCGGGAGCGAGCTGTCCGGCTTGCGCGGATTCGTCTTCCAGAACTTTCACTGTGAATCTTGCGAATACGGCATCGGTGTTCGGCAAAGCGAGCACCTCAGCGTTATCGGGATCGGTGAGCGCGGCCTTGGCGTCGTATTCGAAGATCGGTTTGGCTTTTTCTGGGAGCTGATCGAGGCGATCCACGTAGGGAGCAAATAGTTGCGTGAGTCTGTCCGAACCAGCTGGTAGCTTCCGGAGCGATCGCATCGACCGTAATATGCGAAGCGCTAATTTGTTGATGCGTTCAGCGAGGGGCTTGCTTTGATGTAATGCCGATTCAGCCAATACAGCTTTTCCATGTCGAACACCGCAGGCGAAGGCGTGACTCGTTCCAGAGAAAATTCCTTTGCCAGTTCTTCGAGTGCTGAAGATCTCTCGCGTGCCTCCCGTCGGGGCCCATCCCAGCAAAGCCAAATAATTCACCAATGCTTCCGGCAAAACTCCCATCTCGCGAAAATTCGCAATCGATGTTGCGCCGTGACGTTTCGAAAGGCGCTCACGATCAGCGCCCAAAATTGTCGAGAGATGCGCAAACTCCGGCACCGGCCAGCCTAGCGCCTCGTACAGCGCGACCTGCTTTGGAGTGTTCGATAGATGATCGTCGCCGCGAATCACATGAGTGATTTTCATCAGACCGTCGTCGACCACGACCACGTAGTTGTAAACCGGCATGCCGCTTGAGCGCACGATGATGGGATCGCTGACAACTTCATTCGAGAACTCGACTTCTCCGTGAACTATGTCATGGAAGCGAATGGGATGCTCGGGGATCCGCAAACGAATCGCGCACGCCTCGCCTGCCGCCCGTCGGCTCTGGGCTTCGCCAGGATCAATCGCGCGGCATTTGCCTGAGTAGAGCGCCTGGCCGTGCTCGGCTTCCACTCGGTCCCGCTCTTTTTGCAAATCTTCTTCGGTGCAGAAACACAAATAGGCTTTGTGTTCGTGGAGCAGGCGATCAGCGTGCTCTTTATAGATATCCAGGCGATCGGATTGACGATACGGAACATACGGGCCGCCGACATCGGTGCCTTCATCCCAATCGAGGCCCAACCATTTCAGGTCGGCAATGAGTTGATCTTCGTAGCGGGCCTGGCTGCGTTCGATGTCGGTGTCCTCAATGCGGAGCACCATGGTGCCGCCATTTTGACGGGCGAAGAGCCAGTTGAATAACGCAGTGCGGGCGTTGCCCACGTGGAGATGCCCGGTTGGGGATGGCGCGAAGCGCACGCGTACGGGAGAATTTGCGGTCACGAAATAATGTTAACAGTTTGGCCACGGATTCACGCCGATTTGCGCGGATTGTGTTTTTGAAAAAAAAGATCCGCGAAGATTCGCGGAAATCCGTGGCGATCAGTTCTGGCTGGGCGGGTCGTCAACGTGCATTTCATCCAACAACTTCGCCAGCGTTGCGGCTCGCTGATCGCTGGTTAATTCACGCCGCAATTCCTGCAGTGCTAAAGCCACTACATGATAATGGTGCGCTCCAGCATATTTGGGATCGGCAGTAACGTCGAGCCATAACTTGTGCATGAGTTCGACGTCCTGGGGACGCATGCGGGGCGCGTGCGGGCCCAGGGCAAATTCACGAACGCCGCCATCCGGGAGATGAACTTCGATGGTCAACCGTGGACGCGGCTCCGGCAGCCGTTCCCAAGCATCGCCGGTAAGCTTGGCTTGTTCGTCGGGCGTGAGTTTATTCGACAGTCCGCAGACGATTCGGCTCGATCCCATTCGCTGCGCCGTCATGATGATGGCTTCAAAGACATCGGCGGCCGGGACGACCAGCAGCGAAATCGGCCGGCCTTCCTTTTCCGCAAGCGCTACTGCGGCAGTGAAGAGTTCCTGTTCGTAATGGTCGAAAATTTCATTGGCTTCATACACGGTGCGTCCGCTGAAAGAATGCTCGCGCTGGTAGAGACGGGCAGTCATGACCACGACATCCTGACGGGAAGTGTCAGTCCGCCGCAGGACTTCACGCAGATAATAAAGATTTTTCGGATCGCGTACCGCAACCAGAACATTTCCCGGACGAACGCCCAGGGCATTGCTGTCCATGTCCTGGTTTCCGTAGACGCGAAATTGTGCCAAGCCTTCAGGTTTGCCGATGCGAGCTCTGCTTACGCGATGTTCCGAGTAAGTAAAAATCCCAAAGAAAATGGCGCTGAATGTAACCCCGGCAATAGTCGCTTCGGATTTCGTGAAAAGATTCACCAAAGCCGTGGTGAACAAGACTACCGACACGACCATTAAGCCCAGCGGTACTTCCTTGCCGAAGAGTTTCAGATTGCCGGGAACCCTCCATTCACGGTTTCCAGGTTCCTTGTAACGGAGCACCACCACGGCCAGCGACATGAAGGAGAAACTCCAGATCACGCCGAAAGCATAGAGTCCCGCCAGAATAAAGACGTTGCCGTGAGTGAGAAGAATCGTGAGCAGTTGCAGAACGACGACCAGATTGATGACGCGGTAGCTGGTACCAAAGCGGGGATGCGGTTTCTGAAATGCGGGGGTGAGCACTCCGTCTTCCGCCATACGATTCAGCACGCCATTGGCGCCGACGATCGAGGTATTCTGCGCGCCTGCCAGAATCAGCACACCAACCAGCACCACAAAGCCGCGGAACGCCAGCCTCGCCCAGGTTGGGCCGGCCAGAAACATGGCAATCCCGCCGATGAGGTTGCCGAAATATTCCGGCCTCACGTGGTCCGGAATAATCATGACTGCGAAGAACGAAACCAACGAGGTGAAGAGCAGGCTATAGACGAAAATAACCAGCCCGGTTTTTTCCAGGTTCTTAAGCTTGGGATGCTCGATCTCGCGGTTGACCTGGGCCAAGGTCTCCTCGCCGCTCATGGCAAGAACCGAGTGTCCGAAGCCGACGAAGACAATGATCCAGGTGAGATGGCTGATCCATGTGTTATGCAGCCAACCCAGGGACTCTTTGGTCAGCGGCACCACGCCGGGATGCAACGGGTTTGGCGGCAACACGATCGGCGCGCGAAGAATTGTGATGGTGCACCAGATGATCAGAATCACCACCATCACCGTGGTAATAATCATGATCTGCAGAGCTTTGCCGCTGGATTCGTGAATGCCCTGGGTATTCTTCCACCAGAAATAGATCACGATCAGGACGGCGAAACTGGCCGCAAAAGTATTCTCGGGAAAATGCGCGAAGGGATGATGGCTGTAACTCGCCATGTCCTGAACGAAACTGGATAGATATTGCCCCGCCGAAACCGCGCTGATGGGCCCGGTCAGCACATAATCAAAAAGCAATGCCGAGACCGAAATCTTGGCCAACGTGCCGCCCATGGCCTCTTTGACTACGCGGTAAACTCCGCCGCGCACGAACATGCTGCTGGATTCGATGTACAGCGCCCGCACAGCATAGCTGAACAGCATGACCCCGAGAATGAACCAGGGTGCGCTCTTGCCAATGACTTTTTCCGCATCGCCGCCAGCGTAATAGGCGGAAGACGCCAAATCCGCGAGAACGATGGCCGACGCTCTCCAAAAAGAGATGAACGTCAGCATCACCGTGGTGGCTACGAACACCTTGACCGCAGGCCGATTTAGATTGTCTATGGGTGATGACATCGCGACGAGCGCCAAACACGTGAGACTAGAAATCTACCACAGAGGCCGTAGTCCCCGCTTGGCCAACAGATTAAATCATTTTATCGGTGCCATATAGGTGCGGGTGATGCGGTCATGCCAGCACAGTTCGTCTTCGTCTAGAAAGCACCAGGCATAGCCCAAACCGAGCGATAGTCCGGACAGCGCCGAAGCCAGCACCCGCCAACGCCTGGTCTTACGGGGAACCGGCGTGCCGTCGAACTTGTCCAACCGGAGTTTTGCGAACTTCAGACCGACGGTGGTTCCGGTGTAGACGAGCAGCAAATATTGATACGCCACCCAGAAGATCCCCGCCAAAATCACGCCGGTGCCGGCGGCTAACTTGAAAGCCGGGACGGTTGCCGTGATCCAAAAAAACAGACAGGAAAATCCGCCCAATGCAGCCAGAACGATCAGCGCATCGATGGCAACGGCCGCCATGCGTCGCGACATTGGCGCAGATTGCAATGGTATTTCGAAACCCGGCCGTTTTTCCAGGACAGGTTGTTCCACTGGTTCGATCAGGATTCCGCCGAGCGCGGGTGGGGGTGGCTCGACATCGGGAACGTCCAGAATCCGGGGACGATCAAACACCGGCTCCGCCAGTTCATCCAGCGGCTGCGGCGGCATGAACGTCAGCGAGCGTGGAAATTCAAGAATTCTGGCGGTGGTTTCCAAAGGTGCGGCTGGTGGCGCCAAATATTCCAACGGCTCAAACGCTGTCACTTCCGCAACCGGTGCGGCGGACTCCAGGGAAATCGCCTGATGCACAGGGCGCACGGAAGCGGAAACTTCGGGCACGGCCGAGCGATTACCCACCAAGGGTTCGTAAGGCTCAAATTTCAATTGCAGCGAGGGATAGCGAGGCTCTCGCGGCCGCCGGCGCGCCCGGTATTTGTTTACCCGCGCCGCAACCTCGTTCCGCCACGCATCGGGGTCTGGGGATTCGACGACCACGCCTTCCGCCGAGTCGACGGATGAATCTTGATGGGTCCCGGACGTGACAATTCGATCAGCGACAAGATTTTCTGCTGGCTGGCCGGCCCCGCCTTCCAAGTCTTTTACCGCGAGCTCTGACGAAGCTGCGGGCCGCCCACTATCTTCAGTTGCGTCCAAAATAAAATCAACTTTGGCGGGCGGGCAAGGCTGCTCTAGGCTGGCGGCAAACTGCTGCTCGCTGGCATCAAATGCCTCAGGATCGATGAGTCGCGCTGACGAACACGCCTCATCACTGCCATCGAGTTCAAATTTCGGCTTCATCTCTTCGGTTCAGTGTAGAACTGTGGCCGGACGAGTTTCCAGGGCACGGCGGCAAGAATCACCGCAGAGCGGGCAGAATTATGGACCGGTCTTTTCAAAATAAAATCAGAACAACAATCGGCGCTTTGCCTCTCGAGGCGACGCCATGCTAAGGTCACGCATACTCCGGATTGGTGTTCTCAATCGGGTGGTTCCTGCGTTTCCGATGACATCCCGTATACGATTCCTTATCACGGCCATGTTGGTTTGTCATCTGCTACTCGCTTCTTCGTTAGTTACCAGCCAGTTGCTTTTCGCTCAAAGCCAAGCCAGTTCGTCATCGGCCATGTCCGGCAAACCGTCGTCTCTGCAATATCAAGATGTGACCTGGAGCGCGATTTCGCAGGAATTGGATGGCCCCATAGTCAAGCTTCACCAAAAGGCCGAAATTCACTACGGCACTTACATTCTTTACGGGGACGAAATAACTTATAACCGGGATACCGGGGATTCCACCGCAGACGGTCATGTAGTGCTCGACGGCGGATTGAACGACGAGCATATCAAAGCCAGCCGTGGGACCTACAACTACGCTCCGAAGCCGGACGTTTTGAAATCGTGACTGGAACTACCGGGATGCGCCTAAAAGCCACGCGGCTGATCCTGACCTCCTCGAATCCGTTTGCGTTTACCGGAAAGGTGGTGGTGAAGACTGGGCCTGATCACTTTCTGGTATACGACGGGACGATTACCACCTGCGAGCTGCCGCGGCCGAAATGGCAGTTTTATGCGCAGGAAGTCGACGTACAAGTTGGAGACAATGCCAAGATTTACAACAGCACGTTCCGGCTGGAGGGGATTCCGATTCTGTTCCTTCCCTTTGCCACCCATCCGGTACAGAAGCGGCCCCGGCAGTCAGGATTTCTGATCCCGAATGCAGGACGCTCTTCGATTAAAGGTTACATCGTTGGCGAGTCGGTGTTTTGGGCAATCAATCCCAGTACCGACGCTCTGCTGGGAACGCAGTATTTTTCGAAGCGCGGCTGGGCGCCGGAGGGCGAGTTCCGCACCCAGCCCAGTGATACCTCATTTGTCGATCTCAATTTTTTCAGCGTGATGGACCGCCTCCAGGGCGTCAATTATCAAGGCGGCGCTGATGTGCGGCTGACGGCGGAGGGAAACGTTCACAATTTCCGCGGCGTCGCCAATATTGACTACCTCAGCTCCTATGTATTCCGTCTCGCCTTCAGCGACGTGTTTGCCCAGGCAGTGAACTCGGAAGTAAATTCCACCGCCTTTCTTGCCAACGCGACCCGGGGATTTTTCTTCGACGCCTCCATGCAGCGCTATCAAAATTACGAAAGCGCGAACAACGATGACGTCATCGCCATTCTTCACGCTCCCAGCTTTGAATCATTTAGCGTGGACCATGCTATCGGGCACTCGCCTTTCTACTGGTCCTACGACGCTGCCGTGGACGGCCTGGAACGCAGCGATCCCGCTTTGAATGCTGCCACCGCGAACTTCTCGACCGCAGGAATGGTGGCGCGCTTCGACTTGAGTCCCAGTATTTCTCTGCCGCTGCAATTTCATGGCTGGTCGGTCCGTCCCGAGCTTTCGCTGCGGGATACGCTTTACACCAAACAACTCGTGACCTCCGTCACCGCCGGGGGGCTGGCAGAATCGGCGTCTTCCGACGCGATTAACCGCAGAGCTTTGGAAGGCTCGGTGGAGATCCGGCCACCGGTCTTGGATCGTGTCTTCGACCACGAATTTCTGGGACGTAAATGGAAGCACGTGATTGAACCGCGCGTGGTTTATGACTATGTGACCGGGGTAGACAATTTTTCCAAAGTGCTGCGCTTCGATGAACGCGACATTCTCAGCGACACCAATGAAGTTGAATATTCCGTTGTCAATCGCCTCTACAGCAAGCGCACCACCGAACAGTCCGACGACTGTAGTCCATTGGGGATGCCTACGTTGCTGGTAGGTGGCGCTCCGCCGCAAAACCGGATTCCGTGGCAACGCTATGAGCCACCCGATCCCAATCATTGCCAGGCCCAGCCTCAGGTGCGCGAAGTGGTGCGATGGGAATTGGCGCAGAAATATTTTTTCGATCCTACTTTCGGCGGCGCTTTGATTCAAGGGCAGCCCAATGTCTTTGCCAGCTCCATTGATCTGACCGGCATCGCCTTTTTGACCGCGGCCCGGCGCCTCTCGCCCCTGATTTCACGGCTTAGCATCCGAACCAGCAATCGAACCGACGTCGAGTGGGACGTTGATTACGATTTCAAGTCGGGCATCATCAACAACAGCACGGCCCTGCTGAACTATCGGATCGGCCAATTTACGCTCGGCGGTGGCAACGCCTTTTTGCACATTCTTGGCGAAACTTTACCGCTTAATCCTGCGCTCACGCCCTCGTTCAACCAGTTTCGCGCAGTGTTTGGATACGGACAGGTGAACAAACCCGGCTTGAGCGTTGCCACCAATCTGGGATTCGATGGCGGACTTGGATCGCTCCAGTACAGTTCGGCGCAAGCCTCCTACAACTGGGATTGCTGCGGCGTGAGCGTGGAATACCGCCGCTTCAACCTGGGAACAGTGCGCGATGAGAACCAGCTACGCTTCACCTTCGCTCTGGCCAACATTGGTTCTTTTGGCAACCTGAAGCGGCAGGAGCGGTTGTACTAGCAGAGTCAATCTCGGGAGTTGAAGGGGCTTGGGAGTGGGCTTTGGGATCTGATTCTGGTGCTTGATTTTGGGTTGGGTGTTGCTTTTGGGTGCGAAGCGCTTTTTAGCGCTGCGATAAAAGGTTTGCTTCGACCACCCTCTTCAGCGCCTAGGGCACGCTTTCAACTACGCCAGCCTGTATTAAAATAACCCTATGCCTATCGCCTCGAAACAGGATGCCTTAGCGAACCGGTTGCGGACGCTTGGCCGCATCCTGGTCGCTTATTCGGGGGGCGTGGATTCAGCCTATCTGGCTTGGGCGGCCCACCAGACACTAGGCGAGCAGATGCTCGCGATCATCGCCGATTCTCCCAGCCTGGCCCGGACCCATCTTGCCGACGCGATTGCGTTCGCGAACGAACAGGCCATCCCGATTGAAGTAATCGCGACCAGCGAGCTCGACCGCCCCGAATACATTCGCAACGACTCGTCCCGCTGCTTTCATTGCAAAGACGAATTGTTCACCGTGATGGAAGATCTCCGTCAGAAGCGTGGCTTCGATTCGATCGCCTACGGGGTCAACCTGGACGATCAAGGCGACTTCCGTCCAGGGCAGGCTGCCGCAAAGCGCCACCATGTGTCCGCACCCTTGCTCGATGCCGGACTGACCAAGCAGGACATTCGAGAGCTGGCCCGCAACGCCGGTTTGCGTATCTGGGACAAGCCGGCCTCCGCCTGCCTGTCCTCGCGAATCGAATATGGACGGCCGGTGGACCGCGCAGCGCTAAGCACCGTCGAACAGGGAGAAGATTCCATTCGTGCCCTCGGCTTCCGCCAGTTCCGGGTGCGCCATCATGGAGAGATCGTGCGCATCGAAATCGCGCAAGAGGAACTGCCCCGGGCTCTCACTCATGAAATGGCAGTCGAATTCAGCCGTATCTTCAAAGCCCTTGGCTTTAAATTTGTGACTCTCGATTTGGAAGGCTTCCGTTCTGGATCGATGAACTCACTGCTGCCGGTGGATCAGTTGATTCGTTCCAGCGAATAGCCCACGGCGCCAAAAGCAAGAGGCATTATCCACCAAGGACATGAGGTTACGAAGGAAACCCAACGAAGGATCGCCTTGGTGAGACTTCGTTTTGATTGGTGTTGGTTAAGCCGCAACAGAACCTAGCTTGCCAATCGGTTCAACCGAACGAGCAAGGACGCTTCATGGAAACGACCTGGGCGTAAGCGATGTCGCAGGAATAGTCGATTTTTGAGCCAGGAAAACCCCGGTTATCAGCCGGGGTCACTGGTGTTATCCAGTTGGTACTGCTGCCTGAAATTTCATTTATTCTAAACCAATCCCTCAGAGCGTCGAGTCCCCAGCGGAGGGCGACGGTATCGAACCGCAGAGCTGATAAGGCTCTCGACTGTTTTTCAGGCAGCGTCCAGTACCTACTAGCAACACCCTCTGAACCGCTTGACCCAACCACATTGTCCTGCGCCAGTAGCATTCGGGCAAGACCTCCAAAGTAGACTGTGAAGCTTCGGACGAAGTTCCAGTCCCAACATTAGGTGATCCAACTGCCCCGATTTGGATTGCAAACTATGAGATAATTACCTGTATCTACTAATGTTTAGGCGGTTTCTGGTGACATTTTTTCGACGTTCCATTCTGGCGTTTTTATTGGTTTGCCTCGGGTGTTCAGCTCAATCGGCGCCCTCCGCTGAGACGCTGCAACGCATTGAGCGGGAAGTTCGGTCGTACTATACCGTTCCGGCGAGCGTGAAGATCGTGGTTGGCACCATGAAGGCAAGCGAATTCCCGAATTACGACGCCTTGACCATCACTTTCGATGGTGGCGAGAAAAAGCAGACTTTCGACTTTTTACTTTCCAAAGACAGCAAGACCCTGATTCGGCTCACTAAACTCGACCTCAGCAAAGATCCTTACGCTGAAGTGATGAAAAAGATGAACCTGGAAGGGCGCCCCATACGGGGCAACAAAGACGCCAAAGTTGTCGTGGTGAACTTCGACGACTTCGAATGCCCCTTTTGTTCGCGGGTGCACCAGACGATTTTCCCGGAATTGCTCAAGGAATATGGCGATCGCATCGCTTTCATTTACAAGGATTATCCGCTCGCGGAAATCCACCCCTGGGCGATTCATGCCGCTGTCGATGCCAATTGCCTGGCGGCGCAGAGTTCCGATGCCTATTGGGAGTATGCCGATTACCTGCATGCGAACCAGGCGGAAATCAATTCGGGAAAAGGCAAGGACGAAAAGTTAGCGGCGCTTGATCGTCTTGCCTTGCAGCAGGGACAGAAACACAATGCGGACGCGGCCAAGCTTCAGGCTTGCATCAAGGCCCAAAACGAAGATGCGGTAAAGGCTTCGATGAAAGAAGGCGATGTCCTGGGCGTGGATGCGACTCCGACCATTTTCATCAATGGCCAGGAGGCGGATGGAGCGCTTCCCGCCAGCGAATTTCGTACGTTATTCGATCGTGCTTTAGAGCAGGCAGGGGTGAAGCCACCCGTGCATGCCACTGCGTCATCTGGCGCACCGCAAGCCCCCAGCAAGTGATGGGCTTCGAGAAACCGAAACAAGATATCCCACCGGCTGCTTTTCCGGGGAGGACTGATTGAACAGAAAATCGATAGTGCGTGGCAGCTTGATAGCGGTCTTGATGTCGGCGGCCGGTGTATCCATCGCCTGCGGAGGAAGACAGGGTGGTAGCGATGTCGCCGCGTCCGTGGATGGACACAAAATCTACATCGCCGACGTGGAAAAATATTATAAAAACCAGACCGCCGGCTCCGAACAAACGCCCGTCGGAGAACAAGCTACCAGTCTGCGGCTCAGCATTTTGCGGGAGCTGATTGACAATGAAATCCTGATGCATCGCGCCGAGAAGTTGGGACTGCTGGCCACCGACGACGAAGTCGATCGCAAACTGAACGAGATCAAATCGCCTTACACGGCCGAGCAATTCGCCGCACGGTTGAAGGAAAAGAACATCACGGCCGACGACTTCAAGCGGGACATCCGGCGTTCATTAACTCTCGATAAAGTGATGAACAAGGAAGTTACTTCGAAGATCAGTATTTCCGATCAGGATGTGACCAACTACTACACGGCGCACAAATCGCAATTTAATTTCATCGAGCCCCAGTATCATCTGGCGCACATTTTCATTACGCCTTTGCCCAATCCGCAAGTCCACACCAATAACAAGGCGCAAAATGAGCCCGAAGCTCGAAAAAAAATTGAGATGGTGTTGAATCGCCTGGAGAGCGGCGATGACTTCGGCACGCTGGCCATGAATTATTCGGAAGACGCGGAAACCTCCGCCAATGGCGGCGACCTGGGCTTCACTCCCGAGTCCGGCTTGACTCGCACCGATCCCAATACTCGGGACGCCGTTCTCAAACTGAAAGCCGGCCAGTACAGCCCGATCATCACGATCAACGATCCTCGTAGCAAACAATTGTTCGGATTTCAGATCGTGAAACTGATCTCTAAGGAACCTGCGGGCCAGCGCGATTTTTCCGATCCGCGGGTGCAGCAGGCAATCCGTTCGCAACTTCAGGACCACCGTGAACAGCTTCTCAAAGCCGCTTACTACGACGTGCTGCACAGCCAGGCCAAGGTAGATAACTACTACGCTGAGCGGGTGCTGGAGAATAACGGTACCCCCAAGTAGGGCAGCGGTTTCACTCGACAATCGCCAGAACGTCACCCGCATTGACGTTCGCGCCTTCCACGGCGATTAGCTTTTGGACGACGCCTTTCTTGGGCGATTTGATCTCGTTTTGCATTTTCATCGCTTCTACTACGATGATCCCCTGACCAGCCTCGACTTCGGCCTTCTCGCCGACCAGCACTCGAACAATTTTCCCCGGCATGGACGCAATCAGATTTCTGGGCCCATCTTCAGCTCCGGCTTTTCTCTTGCCGGCGCGCAGGGACCTGGGATCGCGAATCTCGACGCTGTAGCTCGAGCCAGCAACCCAAACGTTGGTCTCTGCACTCGTACGTTCGCGTCTGATTTCGTAGGATATGCCTTCCATCAGGATTGACAGCGAATCGTGCCCGGTGAGCATGGCATCGATCGCGACGTCGCGTCCATCGAGGCGGCATTGCCACCGGCCATCCTTGCTCGTGAGGTCGAGGCGATAGCTCTTTCCGTCGATGATGATGTCGTAAAGCATTACCTCAACGCCTCATTCCTCGCCGCCAGCTTCCAGCTTGATTGTCCGTCGTCCGCTGGCGCCATGGCGTCAGTTGCCGGATCGGTGGAGTCCATCGCGGCAAACAGCCCGGCTGCGATGGCGGCGATTTCCGGATTATCATTCTTTCGCTTCGCAGGTTTGGATTTCAAAAGTTGGTCGAGAAAGCCGGTATCCACTTTCCCGGCCTGAAAATCCAGATCACTGAGGATGCGTTGAAAAAGCGAAAGATTGGTCTTGATGCCGCCCACAAAATATTCGTCGAGTGCCCGCGACAAATGGGCAATGGCTTGCTCCCGATTGTTTCCCCAGCCTACGAGCTTAGCCAGCAGCGGATCGTAATCGATGGGCACCGTCCAACCTTCGTAGATGCCGCTGTCGTGGCGGATTCCCGGGCCGGAAGGCTCTTGCAGCAAGGTAATTTTCCCAGGGCTGGGAAAATAATTGTTGTCCGGATCCTCGGCGTAGACGCGGCATTCGATGGCATGACCCCGGATCAGCACGTCTTCTTGAGTAAAGGGAAGTTTCTCTCCGGCGGCAATGCGAATTTGCAAATGGACGAGATCCAAACCCGTAACCAGTTCGGTCACGGGATGCTCCACCTGCAAGCGGGTGTTCATCTCCAGAAAATAAAAGTTCTTCTGCTGGTCGACCAGAAATTCAATTGTTCCGGCGTTGCTGTAGCGAGCAGTTTTTGCCACTCGCACTGCGACCTCTCCCATGCGGCGGCGCATGCCGGCATCGACAACCGGCGAAGGCGCTTCTTCCAGCACTTTCTGATGGCGCCGTTGGATGGAACATTCGCGCTCGCCCAGATACACGGTGTTGCCGTGTTCGTCGCCGAAGACCTGCATCTCGATGTGACGGGGATTGATGATGGCTTTCTCGAGGTAGACTTCGCTGTCTCCGAAGGCACGTTGCGCTTCGCTGCGGGCCGCTTCCAGCGCGGGTTTCAGCTCTTCCTGCGTATGCACCAGGCGCATGCCTTTGCCGCCACCGCCGGCGGCAGCCTTGAGCATGATGGGATAGCCGATCTTGGCCGCCACCTCTTCTGCCTGCTGAACGGAATCCAGTCCTCGGGAAGTTCCCGGTACAAAGGGGATGCCGGCTTTTTCCATTTGCTGGCGCGCCCGGGTTTTCGACCCCATCATTTCTATCGATGACGCGTCCGGCCCAATAAACTTTATGCCGGCATCCGAGCAGGCTCGGGCAAACTTCGCGTTCTCGGAAAGAAAGCCATAGCCGGGATGGACCGCGTCCGCGCCGCTGCGTTTCGCAGCTTCCAGGATCTTTGCAATATTGAGGTAGGATTCCGCCGCTGCCGATGGGCCAAGGTAGTACGCTTCATCGGCTTTTCTCACATGCAACGAAGCGCGGTCAGCTTCGGAATACACTGCTGCCGAAGTGATACCCAATTCGCGGCAGGCACGAATTACTCTTACAGCAATTTCTCCACGATTTGCGATGAGAATTTTCTTGAACATACTTGCGTACGGAACATGGCCTAGCGCTAAACCAACTGACACATTCCTCAAATCTCTCGACTCAAACTGTTAATTTTACTGGAGTTTTGTTCAGAGTCTTTGTTTTTCGAGATACCATGTAATTCCTTGTGAACGTTACCAACGCCGCACCGGGGAGTAGCGATAAGCCGTCCGCCGTCCAACTGGCCCGTGCCCCGGCGCTTGGAATTCTTACACTCATAACCATTCTTGCCGCCTTTTTTCGCTTTCATGCGCTGGCGGCTCGGACCTTCTGGTTTGACGAAGGAGTAAGCGTCGGCATCGCCCGCCTCGATTGGTACAACTTCGGCCGCATTTTATGGCGGCGTGAAGCCAACATGTCACTCTACTACTTGCTGTTGCGCATCTGGCTGCACTTTGGACAGAGCGAGGCTTTCGTTCGCACCCTTTCGGTGCTGCTGGGACTGGCGACTATCCCCGTTATTTATCTTTTGGGCCGCAGGCTTTTTGGTCCAAGAGCCGGGGTGATTGCGGCTTCGCTGTTGGCAGTCAATGCCAACCACGTGCGCTATTCGCAGGAGGCTCGTGGATATTCCCTGATGGTATTGCTTTGCACAGCATCAAGCCTGGTTTTTCTAAGGTGCCTGGAACTGCCCTCGCGGCGAAACCGCATTGCCTACATTCTCTTCAGTGCCGCGGCTGTGTACGCACATTTTTATTCCGGGCTGCTGATCGTCGCGCAAGGACTTTCCCTGCTATTCCTCGACCGGGAATCGATTCCACGGGAAATGAAAAAAAACTGGTGCTGGATCGCTCTGCTGGTATCCCCGGTCGTCGTTTTCGTCGCAACCACAGGGGCCGGGCCTCTACGTTGGATCCCAAGGCCAGGGTTCAAAGACCTGTGGGAGTTGGGGCTTCGGCTCACTGGGAACGACGGAACACTCTTGTTGGTGGCGTACGCGATTGCCGTTATCGGTGCGATCGTTCCAGCCCCATCAGGGCCGATAAGGCTACGGGCCGATTGGGAAAGCTGGCGTTATCGCTTTCTTCTGCTGTGGCTGTTGTTTCCCATTCTGTTTGTGTTCGCGTTATCTTTCGCGCGGCCACTTTTCCTGCAACGATATTTCATTCTGTGCCTTCCCGCGCTGTTGCTGCTGGCGGCTGCAGGATTGTCCCGTATTCGCTCTCCGTGGCTTCTGGCACTCGCAGCCCTGGTTCTTGCGGCCCTGTCGGTCCAGGGCACGGAGTCTTACTATCGGCATGATTTTGAGAATGCGCAGCGGGACAACTGGCGAGGCGCCTCGCAGTACATCCTGGCGAACTATCAACCTGGGGACGCCCTGCTGTTCCACATTCCCATGGGGCGCATGCCTTATGAGTACTACCATTCGCTGCAAGGGGAGGCTGCCACGGGGCCGGTAGTGCTTTATCCCAGTCATGGTCCCCAAGTTGTATTTCTTGATTTCGTAGAGAAGCCGTCCTACAGCCAACTGGCCCAGCTTATTCCTCGATATCGGCGGGTATGGCTGGTTTTGTCTTATGCGAAAGGTCCGTCCGGACCGGACGAGACTGCGAAGGCGCTCACAAACTTGATTGCGGCTGACCATCCCAACCCGGAACAGCACGACTTCACTGGTGTAGATGTGTTTCTATACGGCGAAGGGGCAAAATAAAAACCCCTTCCGAATATGCTGGAAGGGGCTTCTGATTCCTAAATCCGAACGTCTTACTGACTCGGTTGATCCATGGTGATTCCCTGGGCTGCGGGGGCCTTTTCGGCTTTCGTTCTCTTGACGGCCAGCGTCTTGTTGACCCAGTCATCCGCGGTCTTGAGGTCGGCCTGCCGCGCGCTTTCATCGCCGCACTGCAAATCACCCTTCCGGCGATAAAGCAGGTTCATGTAGGCCATGGCATCGTCATAGTCGGTCCTGAGCTGCAAGGCCTTATTCAGATTGTCGATTCCGTCCGCCACAATGGCGTCAGCTTTCGTCTTGAGGTCAGGGCAGAGTTTTTTGTCCTTGGTGATGTCGTCGTCCACCTTGATGCCTTCTTTGGACTTGGCTTCCGCCACGGTCTGGTAGGCTTCGGTCCAATCAACGACGCCGATCGAGTAATAGGCTTCGGGATCGTTCGGGTCCAGTTCCGCGACCATGTGGTGATATTGCTTGGTCTCCTCCCATTTCTTCATGTTGAAATAGAGGGACGCAATGCCTTTGAAGCAGGTCAGCTTCTGGTCCCGCTTCGGGTTCTCGTCCAACACCTTCTTAAACTCATCAATCGCCTGTTGGCCCACGCGATTGTTATCAGCGGAGTCGACGTTGGGGGTATAGAGGTTCGCCAGGGCAGTTGCCAAATAGAGTTGCGCATTCAGCAGCTTGGGGTCAAGGCTCGAGGACTGTTGAAAGTGGTCAATGGCCTCTTCATACTTGCCATTCCGGTAGGCGGCCACGCCCTTGTTTAACTGATCGCGCGCTTTCAACTTATCGCAACCGGTTGTGGACAACAGCACCAGGCCCAAGGCCATGAATGCAGAAATTTTTACGCTTAGTTTCATTGCGTTATAGGTCTCCCTGCCATCAGATCACAACTAGCATACAGATATGCAGGCTGCTGCCCGGCCGTGCTCATAAGTCAATCTGGCCGGCCGGGACAACAGCAGGATTTATTGGCCTGCTTCGATCTTCGCGGTGATTAAACCTACTTTGTCGACGCCGGAGGCGTGAGCGATATCAATCACGTTCGCGACGGCGTCAAAGGGAACGTTGTCGTCGCCTTTGACAAACATTACCTTCTCCGCGCGCATCTTGAAAATGTCCGTCAGTTTGGTTTGCAGATGGTCCCAGGTTTCGTCGTCCTGGTTGACCTTCAATCCCGGATCTTTGTCGCTGCCGCGATCGATCAGCTGCACCACGATGGTTCGGTCCGGAGTATTGTCCTGTTTTTGGTTGGGTGGTGGCGGCTGGGGTACCAGAGCATCCAACCCTTTCGGAGTCAGAGGCGTGATGGCCATGAAAATAATCAGCAGCACCAGCAGCACGTCAATCAGCGGGGTCACATTGATGTTGGCGGTTTGCCCTCCACCGCCGCCCGAAACGCCCATTCCCATATCGATCTCCTCTGATTCCTTTCCAGCTACGCTATTGCCCGCCAGTTGGCGGCGGAGGCACCTGATTGGTTGACGTCTTTCTTTGCTCGGTCAACAAACCCAATTGATCCACGCCGGCAGAGCGGACATCGTCGACCACATCCACGACATACTTGAACTTGGCTCGTTTGTCGGCCCTGAGGTATACCCGCTTGTCGGTTCGATTGGCGAGACGGTCTTTGACCTTCTCGGTAAGAGCGTCCAGCTGGACCTGGTCGGAGCCGAAGTAAATTTTTCCGTCCTGCATCACGACCACCAGCAGCGCGTCTTCCTTGTCTGCATCCGGCATCGCTTCAGGATTGTTTACCTGCGCCATATTCACGTTCACGCCGTGCTGCAACATGGGCGTGATGACCATGAAAATGACCAACAGAACCAGCATCACATCCACCATGGGGGTGACGTTGATGTCGGAGCTGACCTTGGCGCCTTCGTTACGTATCGCTAATGCCATAAGTATTGTCTCCCGTGCTTCAGACTCTCGCGTCGATGCTGACGGCGAGGGTCTCGGCGCCGGACTCCTGTCCAGCGCCGAACCAGCAACTCTGCAACCTAGCGGCGCACTGCTCCGCGACGCTTCAGGAAGTAGTCGATCAGTTCGCTCGAGGAATTGTCCATTTCGACGTCGAACGCTTCCACGCGACCAGTCAGGTAGTTGAACATCATGACGGCCGGAATCGCGACTACGAGTCCGATGGCGGTGGTCACCAGCGCTTCAGAAATACCACCGGCAACTGCTCCCAGTCCTGTTGTCTTGCTCTTCGACATTTCCTGGAAGGCGTTCAAAATACCCATGACCGTTCCGAACAGGCCGACGAACGGCGCCGTCGATCCGATGGTGGCCAATCCACCCAGTCCGCGCTTCAGTTCGGCGTGGACGATGGCTTCGGTGCGCTCGAGTGCGCGCTTGGAAGCTTCGATGGTTTCGCCAGGGATTTCTCCGCTTTCCTGGTGGGCGCGGAATTCCATGAGGCCGGCAGTGACTACCTTGGCCAGATGGCTCTTCTTGTTACGTTCCGCCACCTTGATGGCTTCGTCGATCTTGCCATCGCGCAATGCGCCGGCAACTGCGGGAGCGAACGCGCGTGACTGTTTGCGAGCTGCGTTAAAAGCCATCCAACGATCGATCATGACTCCGATCGACCAGCCGGACATAATGAACAGAATGATGACGACGCCGCGCGCCACCCATCCCATGTGGTGCCACAGAGCGAGCGGATCCCATTGTACGGTTTCTTCCTGGAACATCCAGGCGGCGACTACTGGTACATGATTAGAGCTTGCGTGGCCAAATTGGCTACGAGCATGAGTTGCTTCTCCCTCTTCGAATTGGTGTAAATAATTTCTGACTTCAAATACCGGCTGAACCTGCAAACGAACTTAGCCAGCCAAGGTAAAGTTCACCGTAATCGTTGTTTCCACTTCCACCGGCTCGCCATTCAAAATGTATGGCTTGTACTTCCACTGCTTCACAGCTTCGATGGCAGAAGGTACCAGCATGGGATGCCCGCTGATGCACATGTAAATTTTGGATCGATCCATCTTTGCTAATTTCCGCCTGCAAGACGACTGCCCCGGCAATGCGGGCCTGCTTCGCCAAAGGCGGATAGTTTGGATTAATTTTGCGCAACAAAAGACCCTGGGTCACGCCCTGCGATACGCGACACGCGTGAAGGTGTCGCGACCTTGGGCACTGGCGCCGTACTGTTTACGATCCCGCCCATGACGCCGTTCATGGTGCCGCCGGGAATACCACCCGGGACTCCGCCCACGACTCCTCGCCATCTGTGGCGGGGCCTCTTCTTCCTTGATGATTTCAACCTTCTTGGGAATCTTGGTGGGGGTACGCAATTGGTCGTTGATCATGTTCGTCTGGATCTTCACGACCTTGACCACGGCTGCCGGAGGTGGCGGCGGAGGCGGTGGCGGTGGCGGCGCAACCAAACCTGTCAGCAATTGTGCCTTGGGAAGAGCTTCCGTAAAGAGCAATGGAATCAATACCATGACTCCGACCAGAATGATCTCCATGATGAACGTAAACGAGGTCGTCAAGCCCCGCTTGGTTTTCAGCTTGTTACCCGATTCAATTAGGCTGTCTTCAAACATAAGGTTTCTCCTACACTGACCCTACGTACCCTTAGACACCGCCTGCCACTACTTTGCTCCCACAATCAGCTTGCTAGCAGCTAGCACCAGCCAAACCGGCCTTTGTTTGCTAGAAGCTGGCAGCCAGAAGCTCGTTTCTACTTCCTGCTGGCAACAGCCTTGGCCGGAGCCATTCCTGTCGGCCTCGCCCGTTCGATCCGCCAATCCTGATAGGCCACCAAAATCGGCGCCGCAATCGCGATCGACGAATACGTCCCGATTAAGATGCCGATTACGAGAGCGAAGGAGAAGCCATTTAACACCTCTCCGCCAAAAAGATACAAGGCCAGCACCGTAATGAAAGTTAGACCCGCTGTCAAGATAGTTCGGCTCAGGGTCTGATTGATGCTGCGATTGACGATATCGGCAAGCTTTTCCCGCCGCATCAGCTTGATATTTTCGCGAATTCGGTCAAAAACCACGATAGTGTCGTTATTCGAATATCCGATTAGGGTTAATATGGCGGCGATGACCGTCAAGGAGATTTCCTTGTTGGTCAGCGAAAAAGCGCCTACCGTGATCAGCGTGTCGTGAAAAACAGTAACCACCGCAGCCACACCATAAATCCATTCGAAACGGAAACCCAGATAAATCAGCATCCCCAAGAGGGAAAAGCCAATGGCAATCCAGGCCTGGTTTTTCAACTGTGCCCCCACCTGCGGCCCCACGATGCTCACGTTTCGCACGCCAAAATTCGAGAGATAAAAGCCCGTCCGGCAAGGACGCCAGCACTGCGGGATCGGCCGCACCCTTTCAATTCATCCATCGAAGCTCAGGACGCCACTTTTGACCTTGTCACGATAATCGACGATGGCCTGGGCCTGGGCTGTATAACGCTGATTGGCGTCGGTTCCGGCATGCAAAGGGTCTTTTTCCAGCAGATAACCGGCCAGGGTCAAAGGACTGGTGTTGTTCAAGTCCGCCTTGCCCGCGGGCACATTCGTCTCGAGGGCATTGATGATCTTGATCTTGCCTTCGTCCAGAGCCGCCTCGCTGGTTTCCTGGGCGGAAAGATTGATCAATACTTCGTCGCCGCCAACGCACGCCCAGGCGCTGAATTTTCGCATTGTGCAGGCCGGCGCGATCCATGGCCGCACGAATTGTGTTGTCGTCGGGAGCGTGCGCGAACTTTACTTCGACCAGGGTGCCGCCCCGGAACTCAATGCCTAGCGGAATTCCATGCCAGAACAGCATGGAGAATATACCGGCCACACTGAAGACCAGGGAAAAGGCAAGAAAGTACCACTTTTTGCCAAGAAAATCTATGTTCGGATTGCGAAAAAATTCCACGCTGCTTAAAACCCCTCGATATGTTTACTTACTCTTAAATCTCTCGTCCTCAAAACTTACTAAATGCTTAACGCTTCGCCTCTTTGCTTGCGGCTCAATAACCAGTCAAAGATCACTCGCGATACGAACACCGCAGTGAACAGGTTTGCCAGAAGACCGATAGTGAGCGTCACCGCAAATCCTTTGACCGGTCCGCTACCTGCCATGAACAAGATTGCCGCCGAAACCAGTGTTGTGACGTGGGTATCGACAATGGTTATCCAGGCGTGGCCGAATCCCTGGTCTACCGCCGATGGCGGCGTCTTGCCGTTACGCAGTTCTTCGCGAATTCGCTCAAAGATCAGAACGTTCGAATCCACGCCCATGCCAACCGTCAAAATCACTCCCGCGATTCCAGGCAGTGTAAGCACCGCTCCGAAATAACCCATAAAGCCCAGCAGAATGATCAGGTTGAGGATTAGCGCGATGTCCGCATTAATGCCGGCGCCACGATAGTAAACCAGCATGAAGATCAGCACTGCGACCATGCCGACTACGGCAGCTCCACCCCGGCGCGAATCGAATCGGTTCCCAGCGATGGCCCGACCGTAAGTTCCTGCAAGTACTTGATGCCGGCGGGCAAAGCACCGGAATTCAGGATCAGGGTCGAGATCTTTGGCATACTGCTCGCTCATGCCGCCGCCGCTGATGCGACCGGTGTCATGAATTTGCTCGTGAATGATTCGCCACTTCCCGCACCCGGTGGTCGAGCACCACCGCCAGCCGCTCTCCTACATGGGCGCCGGTGAAAGCCGCAAACTTGCGCCCGCCCTCGTTGGTCAGCGCGAAACCCACTTCCGGAGCATTGGTGGTGCCGTCATGCTCGACGGTTGCCCCGCCGGAGCGCAAATCGGCGCCCGCGACTGCCGAACTGCGGGCCAGAATCCAATACTGGTCTCCGGCTTCATCGGAGTCTTTGCTTCCTTCGGCGCGTCCCTTCAATAACACGGAATCCGGTGGCAGAAGGCCGTTGGTTTCCTGCAAAGCGGCCTGCTCACTGATAAATGGCCCGCTTTTCACCTGCTTGATTTCCAGCATGGCGGTGGACTGCATAATTTCCTTAACCCGCGCTGGGTCATTCACTCCCGGCAGCTGCACCAAAATCTGATAACTTCCCAGCCCGTGCTCTTCAATAGTGGGTTCGCTCACGCCTAGCGTGTCAATGCGGTTGCGGATGGTCTCAATGGCCTGTTGAACTGCCCGCGTCTTAAGATCAACCAGCGCCGTGGGCTTCATGGCGAGAGTGAACGAATTGTCCGGTCCTGACGTAGCGTCGTATGCGGGCAAACGCTCAGTAATGAGCGTGCGGAAATCCGAAATTGACTCCGACGGCACGCCCTTGACTACGATCTTGTCGGGAGCGTTCACCGGATCGGGTTTGCTGACGTCGGTATAGTTAACTTTTAGAGCCCGAAGCTGCTCTTTCAGTAGGTCGACAGCGCGGTCGGAATCAGAATTGACCGCATCGTTCACCTGCACCTGGAGAATCAGGTGAGTGCCACCCTTGAGATCCAACCCTAAATGTATGCGGCTCTGCATGGCGGCCAGAAGACCGTGGCCCGACCAGCTATCCGGTACTCCAATAATGCCAAACAGGAATACCAGGAGAATGGCGACAATGACTACGAGTTTCCAGCCTAAATTCTTGTTCATGACCTTAAATTATGAATTCCTGACATTTAATGAGCTTTTCACTTGGCTGCGGCGGGTTCTCCGCTGTCCACCGAAACCACTGAGGCTCGGCTAACCTCGAGACGCAGATTGTCGGGAGGCACTCGAAGTTGAAGGTAATCATCTTTTAACGAAATGATCGTCCCTCGCAGCCCGCCGCTGGTGATGACTTTGTCCCCGTTTTTGAGGTCACTTAGCATTTGTTGCCATTTCTTCTGTTTTCGCTGCTGCGGCATGATCAGAAGAAAATAAAAAATAGCGAAGATAAGGATCAGTGGGGCAATACCCCAGCCAACCCATAGAACCGCCGCCACCAAGTTGTGCTGCAAACATTTGCACGTTCATGAAAACTGGAGACCTATTTTTTCCGCTAAATTAATTCCGGAGCTGCGCCGGCCGGGCGCTTCAGGCCTTATCCATCAACGCATGGGTTCTTGCGTGATCAGGCCGGAAACCTTACTTCAGGCACGTACGGGGGGTCGCATCAATGACTATCGCTGAGACCGCACACCAGACAAAAACCGGGTACCTTTCCCAAGTGCAATAGAATGACGCACCGCTCGCATAGTGTCAAGGTAGAAACTAAGGTTGTGGACGGTGTTTAGGACCTGGGCAAGAACTTCGTTCGACGCGTAAAGGTGACGCAAATAGGCCCGCGAATATCGTCGACACACGCGGCAGCTGCAATTTGGGTCTAAAGCGCCCTCGTCTCCAGCATAACGGGCCTGCTTTATCGAAATCTTTCCCTCGGATGTAAACAACAGTCCATGCCGCGCGGCTCGTGTAGGTAAAACACAATCCATCATGTCAATTCCCAAATTGGCATACTCAACAATTTCTTCCGGCGTGCCCACGCCCATGAGATAACGAGGCTTGTCGGCCGGCAAGTATTGGATCGTCGACTGCACCACTTCTCGCGTAAGATGCCGCGGCTCGCCAACGCTAAGCCCGCCAATCGCATAACCGGGAAAATCAATTTCGATGGTTCGTTCGGCGGATTCTTTGCGAAGCGCCAGGTCCATGCCGCCTTGCACGATGCCGAAGAGAGACTGAGTAAAGTTTCCAGTTTCAGGTTTCAAGTTTCGAGTATCCGTGCCGCTCGAAACTTGAAACTCGAAACTCGGAACTTCGTCTTTTGGCTGAGAGCTGAAAGCTGAAAGCTGAGAGCGGTCCCACGGAACTTCATTCTTATGCTCCTCAAAATATTTCTTGCTTCGCTCGGCCCAACGAAGAGTCAGCTCCATCGATTTGCGCATGCGCTCGGCGTCCGCGGGAAATTCGGTGCACTCATCGAAAGCCATGATGATGTCCGCGCCCAGACCGATTTGCGCTGCCATCGCACTTTCCGGACTGAAAAAATGTGAGGAGCCGTCCAGATGCGAGCGAAACGTCACGCCGTCTTCGCCGACTTTGCGTAGTTCGTTCAGGCTAAAAACCTGGAAGCCGCCGGAATCGGTAAGAATCGCGCGCGGCCAGGCCATAAACCGATGCAGCCCGCCAAGCTTGCGAATCTGGTCCACCCCCGGACGAAGATAAAGGTGATAAGTATTACCGAGCAGAATCTGGACGCCGAGATCTTCGAGGATATCTTGCGAGACGCCTTTCACCGTGGCCAGAGTACCCACAGGCATGAACA
Organism: uncultured Acidobacteriaceae bacterium; assembly: GCA_963794195.1. GTDB lineage: Bacteria > Acidobacteriota > Terriglobia > Terriglobales > Acidobacteriaceae > DATBAX01. The sequence continues at coordinate 111,086 of CAWCCU010000002.1, read as the reverse complement.
CCGGCGTTTCGATCTCGCCGTGCGGCGTGAGCAAACGGCCGGTGCGGGCGGGGCCATCGGTAGCTTCGATCTGAAACTGAATCGACACTTTGAGATTGTAACGTGGCGGCGGGTGCCCTCACCTGCCCTGGGGACGTCAGTCGGCCTGATTCCGCGCTACGCTCGCGGGACAGACGGGGCGTCTATCCCATGTGATTTAACAGGCTAAATAATTTGTTATTGGTTCGGCACAATCGCCAATGTGAGCGCGGATGGATGGCCCGCATCGTGATAAATCGTGTTCGTGGCCGGCATATATTTTCTGGTGTGTTCCGCATCGTCGCCAGTGTTTAGGTTCCGGTCGAAACGGGGAAAATTGCTGCTGCTGACTTCCAACCGCAAAATGTGTCCCTTGCGAAACACATTGCTGGTGGCCCACATATCGATGGTGAACTTGTATATCTGTCCCGGCTTGATGAAATCGGGCTTTTCCTGCGAGTCCCGATAACGGGCACGGACGATTCCCTCGGTAAGATTTTGGGCAAATCCGTCCGGCCCTACATCGACCAGCTTGGCCGTGAAGTCTGTGTCGACCGCCGATGACTTGGCATACAAATCTAGAGTCACCGGGCCGGTAGCTTCCATATCCTGATCAAGCACGGGAGTGGAGTAGATCAGAACATCGTCGCGCGATTCCAGTTCACGTTGATCGCGCGGGCCCGCCGGCAGATGCGTTGGGTCACAGCAGAGTGGACCGCCAACTGTGGGCACGGGCGTCGCCGGAGCATAAACGTAATGGTCCGAAGCCTCTGCGGCAGAAGGCTTGGCGGAGAGGCTGCCATCGCCTTTACTCGAATTCGCGCTTCCCGCTGAGTGTAGAAAATATTTCGTTTTGCGGGCTTGTGGCACCGGCCAATCGTCTTCCTGCCGCCACTCATTCGCGCCCATCACAAAAATGTTGACCGGTTTGTCTTTGGCGAACCGGTTCTGCACACCTTTAAAAAGGAAGTCGTACCATTCCAGCGTGATGTCTTTGTCCTGCAATTCAGCGGCGGGCCCAAAATCCACATCACCGACTTTGCGGCCGCCGCCGGCATGTCCGCCGATGGCAATCAGAAGCCGTTGACCCTGGCGGGCCGCATCGCTGCCCCCATGCGCTTTTATGCCCATGTAGTTCCGCAACGATCCGCCGAGAAAAATGTCGTACCAGGCCGCCTCGGTCAGAACCGGAACGGTGATGTCCGCGAAATGCTCTTCAATCGACCAGCGTTTCCAGTAATCGTCGTAGTTGGGATGGGACAGCCAATCGAGAAAATAAGGAGCCAGAGTGGTTGTGAGTTCAGCATTGGAAAGCGGCGAAAAATTAAACAGCGGATAGGAAGTCAAGGGTAGCTGTTCCACGCCCTTCATTGCATTGTTGGTTTTCGTTACCGCTCGCCTGACCGTGTCTTCCGCCAATCCGGAAGTCCACGATTCGCTGAACCATTGCTCGAAGGCCCCACCCTGATACGTCCAGCCATCGTGATAATTGCTCGCGGTCACGGTCGGATAAATGCCAGCCAGATGCGGTGGATGGGCAATGGCGGCCAGCATTTGGGTCGCGCCCACATACGATCCGCCAAACATTCCAACCTTTCCATTGGAGTAAGGAAGGGCCGCCGCCCACTCCACGCTGTCATAGCCGTCGTCAGATTCGTGCAGGAACGGATACCAATCGCCGTCCGACGAGTAGCGGCCGCGGACATCCTGCAGGATCACCACATATCCGTTCGCAGCGGCTTTGCTGCCGAATGAAGCAGCGCCCCAGCCGTTATTATTCTTGTCATACGGCGTCCGTTGCAGAAGCACGGGAAAGTGCCCATCTGCGCGGGGCCGGTAAATGTCGGCGCGAAGTATCACGCCATCGCGCATCTTGGCTTCGACCTCATGCTCGATAGTTACCTCATACGGTCCAGCGGCTTGCGCAACACTTGTGGCCAGAGCCAGAGTGACGAATGAGACCAGCAACGAAATCCGCATTTTGTTCATCGGGGAAGTCCTCCGAATTTTCGCAATCAACTCTTAGGTGGTTCGCGCGGGAATTATCAGGCATTAAGGCAAGTTCTGCAAAGTCTACTCGGCCACCACTACTCGGCCGCGTTAAGGATATTTATAATTTCGGCACGCAGCGTGCGACCTTCAACGATGAGCCTTCCCACAGTTACCGGCAGCTTAAATCGCCTTGGTCCCGCGCTTCCGGGATTGAAATACAGCACGCCATTTTTCATTTCCTGCTTCGGCTCATGACTGTGTCCATAGATCACGGCAGCAAATCCGGCGGCTTCGGGTTTGAGATCGAGCCCGGCAAGATTGTGCAGGATGTAAATCGAGACGCCTTGAATTTCAAGGACGTTCGTTGCCGGTATTTTTTGGGCCCAGGGATCGTGGTCAACATTCCCGCGGATGGCCGTTACCGGCGCGATGGATGTGAGAGCTGGAAGAATAGTGGGATCGCCAATGTCGCCGGCGTGAATCAGATAGTCTGAATTCGCCAGAGCTTTTACTGCCTCAGGCCTCAGCAGACCGTGGGTGTCTGAGATCACACCGATAACCAGTTTCATAGTTCCACTCTACCGTGGCTCGCGGGCATGCCATGCCTCAGTAATTTTTCCCTTGACGGTCGTCAGTGCCCGGATTACCTTAAAAAACAAATCGCAACTATAAGAAGCTATTAGTAATATTTCGTAAACCTTCCGGAGGAAAAACCCCAACTCAACCTTTTTCAAGGAGCGTAACCATGAAATGCACCTTCAGAAGTCCCCTCGTCCCAACTGCAATAATTTCCCTGGCGCTTCTGTGCTCCGCTCTCGCATCCGCCACCACTTATTATGTGTCCACCTCAGGCAGCAACAGCAATAGCGGTTTGAACACCAGCAACGCATGGAGAAATATCCAGTATGCCGCCGATCATGTGGCTGCCGGCGACACCGTGCAAGTGCTGGGCGGCACCTACAACGAAACCGTAAACATCGCTGTATCCGGTTCGGCGGCCGCCGGATATATTACTTTCGAAAATTATTCCGGACAAACTCCCGCCGTCGATGGCACCGGGTTAGCCATTCCCGGAAACCAGTTTGGACTGTTCAACATTGCCAGCCAAAGTTACGTCATCATCAAGGGCTTCGAAATCCGCAATTACAGCACGACCAAGAAAAACGTAGTTCCGGTCGGCGTCTACGTCACCGGAGCCGGAAGCTATTTACAGCTTCTCAATAATCATGTTCACGACATTGTGACCTCGGCGAGTGGCTGCAACGCCAATGCGCTCGGCGTGGCTTTCTATGGATCACAGGCCCCGGCCTCGCTAAACCACATCACTATCTCCGGCAACGAACTGAACAATTTGAAGACGGGCTGCAGCGAATCGTTGACCCTGGATGGCAACGTCGACACTTTCACCGTAACCAACAATCTGATTCACGACAACAACAACATCGGCATCGACGCCATTGGATTCGAAGGAGTTTCGCCGAACGCCACTTACGATCAGGCGCGCAACGGTCAGATCACTCTCAATTCCGTTTACAACATCACGTCCAACGGAAATCCGTCATATTCCGCCAACTGCACCTGCGCGGACGGTATCTACGTCGACGGCGGGACAAACATCACTATTGAACGTAACTTAATTCATAACGTGGATCTTGGCATCGAAATGGCCAGCGAGCACTCGGGCAAGACCACCAGTTACGTCACCGCCCGCAATAACCTGATTTATTTTGGAAACTCCGCCGGCATTTCGATCGGAGGCTATGCCAAATCGGTGGGCGGGAGCGATCACATTTCCATCGTCAATAACTCGCTCTTAAAGAACGACGGCAAGAACACCGGGAGCGGCGAGTTTCAAATTCAATACCACTCCACCAACAACATTTTCGAAAACAACATCGTGTATGCGGGATCAAAGGCGCTGATGGTCAATGACTACACAAATTCCACGCCTAGCCCGGCAACCCTGGATTTCAACATCTACTATTCCTCGGTCGCCGCGGCCAATTCTAACTGGGACTGGCAGAAAAAAAGTATCACCGGTTTTACCACTTTCCAAACCGCTTCCGGACAGGACGCCCACTCGCAATATGTGGATCCCGAATATCTCAGCATCACGACTCCCGATCTACATGTGCAGTCAGGTTCGCGCGCAGTGAATGCCGGCGACAATCTGGGATCGCCGGTGGTGGGAAGTGTGGACTACGCGGGAAATCCGCGGGTCCAGGGTTCGAACATTGATATTGGAGCTTACGAGCAGTAAATTTTAGAGGAAGTTTGGGGCCAGCGGGAAACCGCTGGCCTCGATGCTTTATGCCGGAGCCGCCTCTAATTCCGCCTTTTGCGCGGCCGCGAAATCCGAGATTTCCAGTCGAAGGTTTCCTGGATTGGTTGCGTAATTCATGCCGACTTCCATGTCGATCACTCCGGCGCGAATAAATTTCTCGATTTCGCCATCGAAGTGTTGCATGCCTTCTTCGCCGCCCACGCGCATCGCATCCAGCAAAGTTTTCCCTTCGCCTTCACCCTTCTCCACATATTCGCGGGTGCGAAGCGTGGATTTCAAAATCTCGATGGCAGCAATTCGTCCAGCTCCATCCTTGCGAGGAATCAATCTTTGCGAAACGATGTAGCGAAAGCTTTTCGCCAGACGATTGCGAATCGTATTCTGCTCGACCATCGGGAAGACGCCAACGATGCGCTCAATCGTTTTCGATGCGTCAATGGTGTGCAAAGTGGAAAGCACGAGGTGGCCCGTTTCCGCCGCTTCCATCGCAATTTCAATGGTCTCTTTGTCGCGCATTTCGCCGACCATAATTACTTTCGGGGCTTGCCGCAGTGCCGCCCGCAAAGCTAATGCAAAACTTGGCGTATCGCGATGCAGTTCCCGCTGATGAATGATGCAATGCTTGTGAATGTGCAGAAATTCGATGGGATCTTCGATGGTCAGAATGTGATAAGACTGCTCGCGATTCACCCGATCGATAATGGCCGCCAGCGTGGAAGACTTCCCCGATCCCGTCGGTCCGGTCACCAGCACAACGCCGTTGCGTAGATTTACGATTTCGCCCAGTTCGGCCGGAAGATTCAACACAGTGAAATCAGGAATTTTGCTGGGAATGACTCGCATCACAATGGCGCAGGTGCCGCGCTGCATAAAAATATTCACACGAAAACGAGCCATGCCCGGCAGACTATAAGAGACATCGCAGGATCCCAGCTCTTTCAGTGCCGCAGCCGCGTGTTCGCTATGTCCCATCAGGTCGGCGGCGATCTTCTTTATATCTTCCGAGGTGACCGCACGTGCGATGCCGGCTGTCGTCAATTTTCCATTAATCTCCACTAGCGGCGGTTTCCCCGGCGAAAAAAACAGATCGCTGATGCTCGGCGAACTATTCAACATGGTAGTGAGCAAGGCGGTGGTCGAAATTGGGGCTGGTGCTACAGCCGCGCCGGTAGCGGCAGGATTCGCAGGAGAAGCCATAGAAAATGCAGTCCTTGCAAAGCTAGTTGGTGGAATTCAGGAAATCAGCGGGACTTCTTGCTTGGTGAAGATTACACGTGAAAGGAAGGGTTAAAAAGTTACCTAAGGCATGGCGAATTAGGGTTTTGATCTTGAAATCGCAGCGTCGAAATCCGCACTCCCAAAGAGGTCATGTCATCCTGAGCGCGGAAGAATCTCCACTGCATCCAAAAGCTTTTCCTTGGGATTTTTACTTCTCCGGGACGAACACGCTAACGGACTTCACAGCTGCGCGCTTCTGCTCGCAATCAGCCCTTTGATCTTCTCGACAAATTCCGCCGATGAGGCATCTTCCGTCTTCTCACTACCACGAGTGCGGACATTCACCCGGCCGGCTTCGGCTTCCTTATCCCCCACCACCAGCAAGAACGGCACCTTCTGCATAGCATGCTCGCGGATTTTCGCATTCATTTTTTCATTCCGCCCGTCGACATGCACTCGCACCCCGGCTTCTTTCAGTTGTGCGGCCACTTTGGTCGCGTACTCCACATGGCGCTCGGCAATCGGAATCATCACCGCCTGCACCGGCGAGAGCCATACCGGAAACGCGCCTGCGTAATGTTCGATGAGGACACCGAAGAAGCGTTCGATCGATCCATACAACGCGCGATGCACCATCAGCGGCTGTTTACGCGAGCCGTCTTCGGAAACATATTCCAGATCGAATCGTTGGGGCAGATTAAAATCGAATTGTACGGTTGAGAGTTGCCAGAGACGACCAATGGCATCGACCAACTTGATATCGATTTTCGGGCCATAAAACGCAGCTTCGCCGGGAATGGTTTTATATTCGATGCTGCGTTTCTTCAGGACGGTTTCCAGCAAGCCCGTCGACATATTCCACTGCTCTTCGCTGCCCACGAAATTCTTGCGGTCGTTGGGGTCCCAGGTGGAAAGCTCAACTTGAAATTTATCAAAGCCGAAATCTTTCAATACATCCAAAGCAAAGTCGATGCAGCCGTTCACTTCGCCTTCAATTTGCTCGGGCGTGCAGAAGATATGAGCATCGTCCTGAGTAAATCCACGAACACGCAATAGCCCATGCATCACGCCGGAACGCTCGTAGCGATACACCGTCCCCAATTCACCCAACCGCACCGGCAAATCGCGATACGACTTCAGTGAATCCTTATAAATCAAAATATGGAACGGACAATTCATCGGCTTCATGCGGTATTCGGCGTCATCCAGTTCCATGAGGTCAAACATATTTTCCGCGTAGTAGCCTTCGTGTCCCGAGGTCTGCCACAACTGCCGGCGCGCCACGTGCGGCGTGTACACCAGCGAATATCCCCGCTTGATGTACTCCTCGCGCATCCAGTCCTCCATCTCCTTGCGAATGATCCCGCCCTTGGGATGCCAAAAGATCAGGCCGGGTCCGGCCAGCTCCTGGATGGAAAACAAATCAAGCTGCTGCCCTAACACGCGATGGTCGCGCTTCTTGGTTTCTTCCTGCTGCTTGAGATACTCGTCGAGACCTTTTTGCGAGTAGAAAGAAGTTCCATAAATGCGCTGCAACTGAGGATTGCCTTCTTTCCCCAGCCAGTACGCGCCGGCCACATTAAACAGCTTGAACGCTTTAATTTTTCCCGTAGACGGAATGTGCGGGCCGCGGCAAAAGTCCGTGAACTTGCCGGTGCGATAAATGGAAATCTTTTCATCAGGCTTGGTGAACTGCTCGATGAAATGACACTTCATGAAATCGCCGTCTTTTTTAAATTCCTCAAGGCCTTGTTCGCGTGGCAAGAACTCGCGCGCATAAGGAAGATCCTGCTGCACCAGTTCCTGCATCTTCTTTTCCAGCTTCTCCAAATCTTCAGTGGTAAATGGGGTAGGACGAAAGAAGTCGTAAAAGAATCCAGTCTCGGTCGGCGGACCGTGGCCAAGTTTGGTCTCGGGAAATAACTCAAGCACCGCGGCCGCCAGCAAATGCGCCGACGAATGCCGGAAAACTTCCAACGACTCAGGGTCTTTTTCCGTGAGGATGCGGAGGGCGGTATCTTTCTCCAGCGGCCGGGTCAGATCGATCAAGGAGCCGTCGGCTTTCGCGGCTAAAGCGGCATCCGCCAAACGCGGGCCAATGGATTTCGCGATTTCGAGCGCAGTGGTGCCGCTGGGAACGTCTTTCACACTCCCGTCAGGGAGCGTCACATGAATGCTGTCTGCCATAGGATTTGGGGCCGTACTCTACTGAATCTCTTAAGTTTATGGGAGGGAGGGAGGAGGGTCAAACCGCTTGGGGTCCAAGGTCGCAGTGCAGTTTACCTTTTGCATTTAGCGACTGGCATTTGGCCGTCGAACTGACTTGCCGACTCAGCCACGCATCCCATAAGGATTGAACGCTGAGTACTGGGTGCCAATCGCTAATGGCCGATTGCTAATTGCAGCTTCTGCGGTCGTGGTCGATCCTCGTAGTACAAATCCTCAAGCGCCTTCTGAACTTTTGCGGACAGGGAATCCATATCGCGCAAGGTGAGCCCCGAAGTCGAGATCGGTTTGCCCACTCTCATTTCTAGACGACGCGGTTTGATGTGATAAGTATCCATCGGCAACAGTTCATAAGTTCCAACCAGCGCTAGTGGCACCACGTCCACCTGCGCTTTAATGGCCATGAAAAATGCGCCCGGAAGAAACGGCATGATTTCGCCATCCCGAGAGCGGCCGCCTTCGGGAAAGATCACCAGCGGCATGCCGGCTTTCAAACTTTTCACCGCCGAGCGAATGCTTCCAATCGATCCCGCCGGATTTTGCTGATTAATGCAAATCTGTCCCGAGCGCTTGAGATGCCATCCCACGATTGGATAGACCAGCAATTCTTTTTTGAAGACGATGCGAAACTGAAACGGCAGGTTCACATACAAAACCGGAATATCGAGCGCCGAAGCATGGTTCGCGGCATAGACCATCGGTTTTGATATGTCGATCTTGTCCCGCCCGGTGACCGTCGTGGGCGAGAGGATCGTCTTCATGATCAGCTCCGACCAGAAACGAGCGAAATTATGCAGGATGCGCGTTTTCTCGCCAAACAACGAAACTGGAATCGAAATGATTCCCAGAATAACCGTGAACAGCCAGATGATTGGATCAAAAATAAAATAGGAGCGCAGACGACTGCCCCAGCCGTATGTCTTTGCTGGTCTCAGGCCTCGGGTCTCGGCATGACTGGACGAGAGCATGGATTGCTCTTCTACATTGCCCTCGATGGATGCCTTTACTTCCTGCATAAAAACTCAGTCAAGAATTTACCGCCGAGCTCGCGGAGACCGCTGAGAAAGACAAAGAAAAAATATCGGGTTCGCTTCTCTCTGCGGTCTCGGCGTGCTCTGCGGTAATTAAGTCTCAATTCCCAGAGCGCGCATCGCCTCTCCTACAATGTATATGGAACCGGTGACCACCACCACGCCCTCCCGCGCAGCAAGCATTCGTGCCCGTTGAAGAGCTGCTGGAACATCTGCGGCATCTTCCATCTCGATTGAGATGCGCGCCGCAGCCTCGCGGATTTCTTTTGACGTAGCGGAACGTGGGTTGTCCGCCTGCGTGGCGATCACTCGCTCCGCCAGTGGAAACAGGATTTCAGCGATTTCAGCGATCGCTTTGTCCCGCATCGCGCCGAAAACAAATACCAGACGGCGATCTTCATAAGCAGTCGAGAGCGTGGAGCGCAATGCCCACGCCCCAGCCGGATTATGAGCGACGTCGAGAACGAACTCGGGCGAATCCGCGCGGCCCGAAATAACTTGAAAGCGCCCCGGCCAGCGAGTTTCGCGGATGCCGCGCTCTGCGGCCTCGGCCGTCACGGGAAATCCCTGCTTACTCAATTCTTCCGCGGCCGCCAATGCCAGCGCAATATTTCTTAATTGATGCCGCCCGACCAGCGAAGTTTCCACTACAATTTCTTTCCCCAGGAACTGCATGGGATAGCGAGAAAGCTTCTCGCCGCTTTCAAAATACTCCGCACTCGCCGGAGAAACCGGCGGAACGTACTGAACAGCGCTAATGCCGATCGCGCCCACATCCAGAATTTTGTTTCCGATTACGTCATTGGCCTGGGGCTGTTGCGGCAAAGTCACCACTACTCCGCCCGGACGAATAATGCCCGCCTTCTCGCGCGCAATTTCTGTCACCGTGTCACCCAGGAATTTCTGATGATCGAGCGAAATATCGGTGATCACGCTGACTCGTGGCTCAATGACATTCGTCGCATCGAGCCTACCGCCCATGCCAACTTCGAGCACCGCGATCTCAATTTTCTTTCGCGCGAAATATTCAAACGCCATCGCCGTCAGCATCTCGAAGAAACTGGGATGCCACGGTAATTCGCCTTCACTCACCAGCCGCTCCGCGGTGCGGTCCACTACATCGTGAAGCAGAGCAAAGTCGTCGTCGCGGATCGACTCACCATTGATTCGAATTCTTTCGTTGATTCGAACCAAATGCGGCGAGGTGTAAAGTCCCACGCGTAATCCGGATGCTTGCAGGATGGAAGCCATTGTGGCCGCAGTCGATCCCTTGCCATTGGTGCCGGCAATCAGCACGCCTGGAAAGCGTCGCTCAGGATTGTTCAGCGCACCAAGCAGCACCCGCATATGCGCCAAGTCAAACTTCTGCGACGGAGTCTGCGTCAGTTCATGACCCAGTGCGTACATACGGTCCAGGGCAGTTTTGTAGGACAAGGGCATCTCTCAGCTTTCAGCCGTCAGCTCTCAGCTAAAAGACTATCAAGTTTGCGCCCGTAACGAAGAAGCCGCCAGCGCTCCACATTTAATAGATGAATAAGCAGCTTGAATAGCACCAGGCAGGATCCGCACAGATTCTTGGATGGAACAGTCGCTCAGGCACCGCTCTTTCAAGAATTGAAAAGAGATTCAAGCTGACAGCTGAGAGCTGACAGCTGACGGCTGCATAAAATCCAACGCCCTGGAAATATACGATTTCATTTCCTTGCGATGCACCACCGCATCCAGCATGCCGTGTTCCAGGAGAAATTCGCTGCGTTGAAAACCTTGCGGCAACTTCTGCCGGATGGTCTGCTCGATCACACGAGGCCCGGCAAATCCGATCAAGGCTCCGGGCTCGGCAATATTCAGATCGCCCAGCATTGCGAATGAGGCCGTAACCCCACCGGTCGTGGGATCGGTCAACACGGAGATATAGGGGACTTTGGCTTCGTCCAGCCGCGCCAGCGCCGCGGAAATCTTCGCCAACTGCATCAGGCTGACCACGCCTTCCATCATGCGCGCCCCACCCGACGCGGAAACAATCACCATCGGAGTCTTGCTGCCCGTCGCCTGTTCCACCGCGCGCGTGATGGCTTCGCCGACAACTGCGCCCATGCTCCCGCCAATGAACGCATACTCCATCGCGCTGACAATTACCGGACGCCCATTCATTTTCCCGCGGGCATTGATGATGGCATCGTTCAGCCCGGTGTCTTCCTGTGCCTGTTTCAGCCGCGAAGAATAAGCTTTGAGGTCCACGAATTTCAGCGGATCGGTGGAACACAGATCAGCGTCGAAAATGTCGTATTGATTGTCGTCGAGAAGTTGTGCCAATCGTGCCCGCGCATCGATCCGAAAATGCTTGTCGCACTTGGGACAAACGTTGAAGTTATCTTCAATATCTTTCTTCCAGATAATCTGGCGGCAACCTTCACACTTAATCCACAGTCCCTCAGTGCGGACTTTCTTTTCGCCTGAAGTGTCCAGCTCGCCGGATTCTCGTTTAAACCATGTCATAAAATCAGTCGTTGGTCGTTCGTCTTTGGTCGTCGGCTAAAACAGCTTCGCTTACAAATCCGTTCAGCTCCACCTCGTCAAACCGGTCGCGCTAGGGTGGAGCAGCGCTTTTAGCGCTGCGTTTAAAACTTCCCTATCGATGACGCGTTTCAGCGCCTGAGGTATCCGAAATCTAGAATTCTCCCAACAAGCCTACGGTCCTGGGTCCTGGGCCCTGGCCAACGACCAACGACGACCGACCAACGACGGTCAGTATTCAATTCCCCGCTGCGCCATCACGCCTTTTTCATAAGCATGTTTTACCTGACGCATTTCCGTCACCGTGTCCGCTACTTCGACAATCGCCGGATGCGCATTCCGCCCCGTCAAGATAACATGCACCATCTCCGGTTTCTTCTTCAGTCCCTCGGCGACCTTTGCCGGATCGAGCATTCCATAAGTAATCGCGTAGTTGATTTCGTCCAGGATCACTAAATCCCAATCGCCCGATTGGATGGCCTTTTCCCCTTCGGCCCAAGCTTCTTCGACCATCTTTACATCTTCGGGATCGGGCTTCTCCACGCCGACTTTGACGAAGCCGCGGCCCATTTGTTTCATGATGAACTTGTCGCCAAAGGCCTGCACGGCATCGAGTTCGCCGTAATGCCAGGACCCCTTTAAAAACTGAAGCATAAGCACGCGCATGCCCTGGCCAACTGCACGCAGACCCGTGCCCATGGCGGCAGTAGTCTTGCCCTTGCCCGGACCGGTATTCACAATGATCAGTCCACGACGAACGTCTTGCATAGTCGAATTGTTGATTCTACCTGTTTTGGAAAACATGGGGAGGGGAATGACGGAAGGTATTGAAGGGAAAGGGAGTTAATAAAAAATCAAAGTCAGAAGTTAGATTTCAGAATGCAGAATTAAGAGCCTTGGAGTTCCACAGTTCATACTTCTGCATTCTTACTTCTGAATTCTAACTTCTTCGCGAAGCGCAGGGAGGGCTGTAGCTTACGGCATTTCCACCAAAACTTGCCCGTTGCTCTTAGGATCGCCAATCGGTTTTTCATCGCCCAGCAAACGGGCGGCAATCCGCAACGCGTTGATTTCATTCTTCACGCGCGACAATTCCTGCTCTTTGGTTCTCAGCACTTCCATGGGGTTTTTCATCGGGGCGCTCCTCGTATCTGGAACAAATTTAGACGACGAATCCGGAACAAGAAACATCACGAAAGTACACGCCTAATTTCCAACGAATATCAGTGGCCAAGATGGTACGGGTGGCCCTTGAGAATGGTGAACCCGCGGTAGAGCTGTTCCAGCAACACGACCCGAGCCAATTCGTGCGCCAAAGTCATTTTGCCCAGCGAAATCACCCCTGTAGCCGATTTTCGCGTCTGGTCAGAAAATCCGTCCGCTGCGCCGATTGCAAACAATAGCGGCAGCGGGTTGCGGTCTTGATGGTCTCCTAGAAACTTGGCGAATTCCTCGGAAGAAAGCTGCTTGCCTTTGCTATCCAGCAGAACCAAAACATGTTTCGTGGGACGCTGATCGCACAGTTTCAGCAGCGCAGCCTCGTCTTTTAAGGTCAGACCTTCGGTCTCCGCATAGTGGGACAGGCGTTTGAGATATTCGTCGGTCAGCGCTTGAATGGCTGGAGATTTGGTCTTGCCGATCCATGCGATCTTAACTTTCACAATTCGGTTGGCGCGGTGTTCGAAAGCATTGGCCGCCGTGGAAGAGCGGGCCTTTCAGGCCCGCGTTCCGCGCGAGACACGATTCACGCGGCGCTGAAGGCGCCGCTCTTCCACGGCGCCACATGCAGCCTTCTGGGTGTTCCTGATGCAAGCGTTTTTTCGTCCGCGAAGCCCGTGCCGACGCGATTCCAAACATTACGCTCGCTTCTTCTTAACCGCACCCACAACCGCTCGCTTCCGGATCGCCTTCAACTCCGAAGGCTCCAGCCGTTTGGCGGTTTTCCATAACCGCTCCAGATCGTAATACTTGCGGGCCTTTTCGGTGAAAATGTGCACCACAAAATTCAGATAATCCAACAGCACCCACTCCGCCTGCTTGTATCCCTCTTTGTTCACCGGACGATGTCCCAAAGCCTCCAGCCGGTCCTCGACCGCGTCCGAAATCGATTGGATCTGCTTGGCATTGGTGCCACTGCAAACCACGAAATAATCGGTAAATGCGCCGGCGTCCTGATCCAATTCAAGAATGGTGATTTCTTCCGCTTTCTTGTCCTGACAGGCGGCAATCGCTTCGGAGACCTGTTTCTTAAGGTCGGATTGATTTTGCAGGCCGGCTTTTTTCTTGGCAGTGATAGGTTTGGTCATTCGTGGATTCAATCGTCCAGATCTATTGTAATGGATTGCTGCTGCGGGCATTGGATCGACCACCGAGCTTCTAGCTCCTAGCTTCTAGCTAAGCGCCTTTGCTAAGTTTTTCCGGGTGGATATCCCATGCTCCAGTCGCGGAGCGACGGCATTCACTTGACCAGCAGGTTACTGCTGGAAAAAAACCGCTAGTGAATGAACGGGAATCGCCCACCCGCAAAGCTCAGCGCCTGATGTACAGCTCCATCTTCTTGATATACGCCGCAACCGCCGGATCGAGGAATTTTCCCGTTGGCTTCTTCGCGGCGACTGCCACGCGGATCGCCGTCGCGGAAATATTCTGATTCACATCCGGCAGCATGTGCACCGTCGCGCCGTTCAAAGCCAAATCTCCCGTCGTACCTTGTTTCGCGAAAAGCTTCGTTACCGCCGCTTTCGGACGCAGGCTCACCGGCAGCGAATTCGCTACATCGGCAAGAAAATATCCGGGACGGCTGGCCACTATAAACGGACACTCCCGCAACAATGCTTCCGGCTCACGCCACTGGGCGATGTCTTTGAAAGCATCAATCCCAATCAGGAAAAATACTTTGTCGCTCTTTTTTAGAGCCGATTTCAATCGACGGCAGGTGTCGATGCTGTAATTCACGGCGACTTCCGGCTTTTTTCCCTTATTGGGAATCGCGGTGGTCGCTTCGGGAGCTTCCAACAGCGACGGAATGAATCCCTTCTCGCCCATGGTCGCCAACGTCACCATGGCATACCGGTCGAAGTAGGAGGCTGCGGGCTGTTTCTTATGCGGCGGAACATTTGCCGGGACAAAGTACACCCGGCCGAGTTCAAAGCGTTCCTGCGCTGCCCTGGCCAGCGCCAGATGGCCGTTGTGGATTGGGTCGAAGGTCCCACCGAAGAGGCCAATATTCATGGATTTGTTATGTCAAGTTCGCAATTTGAGATTTTTGCATCCTGTTAGTCAATTGCTAGTCATTTCATTGTCCTTATGGACATTAACTAGTCCATTTGCGCTACCCTGAACGATGTACTCCCGTAACTCGCGGAAGTTCCATTTTGGAATTACATTCGGTTTGTATGCGATCGAATCTCCCCCTTCTTCGCAAACGTTATATCCCGCCGGCTCGGGCTCCCATCCTCCGGTACGGAGTTGCTGTTCTCAGCATAACGCTTGCCCTCATCCCAGCTTTTTTACTTTCTGACATCGTCGAAAGCCGGCTAGTCGTTTTTTCCGTCGCTATTATGGTCAGCGCCTGGTACGGCGGATGGAAACCCGGCCTGGTCGCCACTTCGTTCGCTCTGACAGTAAGTGCCTACTTCTCTTTTAGCGGCGCGCGAACCCATGACGATTATCGCAAAGCCATCATACATCTGACGCTGTTCGTGTTTGTGGCGGCGCTGATTTGTTCCTTCAATGCGGCGCTCCGTTCGGCGCAGGAGGGATTGCGGCGTTCGGAAGTTAATTTCCGATCGCTGGTCACCAACGCTCCGTACGGAATTTGCCGATGCGATTCCGGCGGTATTCTGCTGGATGTAAATCCCGCATTCATCGCCATGCTGGGCCAGACTTCCGCTCGCGATCTGGTGGGACGCGATCTGGCTACGCTATACGCCGACACTCAACAGTGGTTCACCGTCGCCGATCGCCTGCGTTCGCTGGAATCCTTTAACGGCTTGGCGGCGGAATGGATTCGCAAAGATGGCACCCTAATGAGCGCGCGCCTTTCCGGACGCACCATCCGCGGCGAACGCAACAAAGTTTACTTCGAATTGTTCGCCGAAGACATCACCGAACACCGCGCTCTTGAGCAACAATTGCGTCAATCACAAAAGATGGAAGCCGTAGGCCGTCTAGCCGGCGGCATCGCTCACGACTTCAATAACCTGCTGATGGTGATATCCGGTTACTGCGAATTTCTATTAGACCGCGTCGGCAACGATCCCGAACTGCGTGGGCCCGCCGCAGGAAATCGCGAACGCGGCAAACCGCGCCACCGCGCTCACCCGCCAATTGCTTGCCTTCAGCCGCAAGCAAATGCTTGCGCCGAAAATTCTCGACCTGAACTCGGTCGTCACGGAAAACATGAAGTTGCTGGAACGCCTGATCGGCGAAGACATCGACATGGTCATGGTTCCCGGCGCGGACCTCGGCGCGGTAAAAGCCGATCCCGGACAGATCGAGCAGGTCATCATGAACCTGGCGGTCAATGCGCGCGATGCCATGCCGCAACGGCGGCAAGCTCACGCTCGAGACTTCAAACATCTGGCTCGACGACAGCTATGCCCGCTTCCATCCTCCGGCGCAACCCGGCGAATACGTGATGCTCGCCATCAGCGACACCGGCATGGGCATGGACGCCGAAACCCAAACCCATATCTTCGAACCGTTCTATACGACAAAAGGGCTCAAAGGCACTGGCCTCGGACTTTCGACGGTCTACGGAATCATCAAGCAGAGTGGTGGCTACATTTACGTCTACAGCGAGCAAGCTCGAGGCACTACGTTCAAAATCTATTTGCCGCGCGTGACTTCGGCGGGAGAAACAATTTCCGCCCAGCCTCCGGTTGTGGCAGTGCATGGCGAGCGTGGCAAAGAAACTATTTTGGTTGTCGAAGACGAAACCAATCTGCGCCGTCTCGCCCGGCAATTTCTAGAACGTCAGGGATACACCATTCTCGAAGCTGCCGACGGAAATCTGCGCGCTGAAAGTTTCGGCCCTGTATCCCGGGCCAATTCACCTGTTACTCACCGACGTCATCATGCCCGGGATGAACGGGCGTGAACTCGCCAATCAACTTGCACGCGTGCGTCCCGAGATGAAAATTCTCTACATGTCGGGATACACCGAAAATGCAATCGGCCAAAACGGCACGCTGGACGCAGGCATCACCCTGCTTCAGAAGCCCTTTACCCTCCCTGCACTTCAGGCAAAGGTGCGGGAGGTGATCGATACTCCCCTGCCCCAGGAGGCTGCCATGTCCGCTCGCTTAGCAACGCAAGCCCGCTTTGGACGCGTGCGGGAAAGCTTGTCCCCGTTTCGCGCTCAACGTTTCAACCTTCACCTGCCCTTGAAGTACCGTCCGATCGGCGAACACGACTGGCGCGACGGCACCACCGAAAACATCAGCCGCTCCGGAATGCTGTTCCGCGCGGAAGAAGCCATACCGGAAAACGTTCAACTCGAAATCAATCTCGTTCTTCCGGCAGAAATTGCAGGATTGTCAGCAGCGGAAGTCGTCTGCCGCGGCGAAGTCGTTCGAACGACGCGCAGCGACAAATCAACCATTGGCCCGGCGCTAGCTGCGAAAATCATTCAGTACCACTTTCAGCACGGATCGCATGTGTCGGAGGCCTGAGAACCGTCGTTGGTCGTACGTCGTTGGTCGTTCGCTCTAATCCAAAAAAAAAGGGCGGCCGCCACCAAGGTCGCCTTTGTTTTTGATTTGTCATGCACAGTGGAAATTGCGCGCCGCGCACTTTCCACGGAGTCGAAGGACCCCTACGATCTCCACCGCTCCGTGAGGCCTGTAGTGGCGCCCTCGGGCGCGTGATCACATTCCGTGCTGACGCAGGACTATCCGTCCTGGGCTAAGCTGGATCGCGCCTCCGGCGCTGGTTTGATGCCGTGCCAGCACCATTTCTCATCTTATGAATTTATAAATCCAACTGTCATCCTGAGCGGAGCAGATGTTCACGAAGTGAACGTCTGCGGAGTCGAAGGACCCCTGCATTTTTCTCCGCGCTCTCTGCGTTCTCCGCGGTTAAAGCTCTTTCTCGCCACTGACGGCAGTTTCCTGAAGGCTTTTCTTCACCTCATCCACCTTCGCTGCCATGGCGAACTTCAACTCATCAATGCCTTTGCCCGTCACCGCGGAAATCGAAAACAACTCAAGATTTTTCTTCTTCGCATAGCGCTTCAACTTCGCGAGCTTATCTTTATTCGCGGAATCGATTTTTGTCGCCACCAGCAGCATCGGCTTCTGATCCAACCCAGCCCCAAAGCTGGCCAGCTCGCCCATAATCACTTCCGCGTCTTTTGCTGGATCGGGTCGCCCACTCGAATCCGACACATCCACCAGATGCACCAGCAACCGCGTGCGCTCAATGTGTCGCAAGAATTGAATTCCCAAGCCTGCGCCAGTATGCGCGCCTTCAATCAAACCAGGAATATCTGCAACCACAAAACTGCGCTCGTCTTTTTCATTCCCGACGACAACAACTCCAAGATTCGGTTGCAGCGTAGTAAACGGATAATCCGCAATCTTCGGCTTCGCTGCCGAGATTCGCGAGATCAAAGTTGACTTTCCCGCATTCGGATATCCCACTAATCCGACATCGGCGAGCAACTTCAGCTCCAGCCGAAAAGTACGCTCTTCACCCGGACGCCCATCTTCATGCTCGCGCGGCGTCTGATGCGTAGACGTTGCGAACTGGGCATTGCCGCGCCCACCGCGTCCACCCTTGGCTACGACAACGCTCTCATCGGGACGGGAAAAATCATGCACCAACTCATTGGTTTCGAAGTCATAGACGCTCGTCCCCACCGGCACTTTGAGAAAAACATCCTTGCCCATTTTCCCGGTGCAGTTCGATCCCATGCCGTGTTGGCCGCGTTGTCCCTTGTACTCAGGATTAAAACGGAAGTGAACAAGCGTGTTATGCCGCTCGCTCGATTCCATGACGACGTCGCCGCCGTCACCGCCATCGCCGCCAGACGGGCCACCGTGCGGTTCAAACGCCTCGCGCCGGAAAGCAACGCACCCGTTGCCGCCGTCGCCGGCCTTGACTCGAATTTTCGCCTCATCGATAAACATGGGGACCGTCGTTGGCCGTTAGTCGTTGGTCGTTGGCTGAATCTCTCGATCATTGGCTGTTGGATTGGCCAACGACCAACGGCTAACAGCCAACGGCCAGAAAACAAAAAGCCCTGGCCGAAAGCCAAGGCTCATAAACCCTCGTGACTAGAGCGCCTACTCGGCTACGAGCGGCTCGACCATCACAAACTTGCCCATGGCACCGCGATCACGGAACTTGATGCGTCCGGTAATCTTGGCGAACAAGGTGTCGTCCTTGCCGCGTCCGACATTCAGGCCCGGCTTCACTCGGGTGCCACGTTGCCGCACGATGATGGTTCCACCGGGGACAATCTGTCCGCCGAATGCCTTGAATCCGAGCCTCTGCGCGTTAGAATCGCGCCCGTTTCGTGAAGTACCCTGACCTTTTTTATGCGCCATGAAATATTCCTCAATCTAAAAATTGTCTGTCATCCTGAGCGTAATAAGTTTGGGCGCATAGCGCCCAAACATATGGAGTCGAAGGATCCCTACCCGCTCCACTACTTTTTCTTCTTCGGTGCAGCTTTCTTAGGCGCGGCCTTTTTCGACGCAGCCTTCTTCTTCGCAGGCGCGGCATGAGATTTCTTAGCCGCCGCCTTGTGCTCCACATGCTCCACTTCCACCGGAGCCGCCTTCTTCACTTTTGGTTCTTTCTTTTCCAACTCGGGCGCCTTGAAGCTCTGACCGTCATAGGCAATCTCGGTGATGCGGACCGCGGTGTATCCCTGGCGATGTCCGCGCAGCTTTTTGTATTGCTTCTTGCGCTTGTAATGGAAGACGAGAATTTTCTTGGCCCGTCCCTGCTCCACTACCTGACCCAGCACGCGCGCGCCGGCTGAAGCGCCGATCTTACCATCGCCAGCGGACACGGCCAGCACGTCGCCAAATTCCACGTTTCCATTTTCGTCGCTCTGATTTTCCAGGCGAACCACATCTCCGAGCGCCACTCGGTACTGCTTTCCACCGGCGCGGATGACCGCGTACATACCTATGCCTCCATCAAATCGCATCCCGTCGCATCGAAACGCGATCTGGGGGACTGCTAATTGTCCGTGCTTGCTGCTTTCCGCGTCGGCGCTCGCGCGCAACAAATGCGGACGGCCCCAGAACAGGACCGCGCGTACAGGCAAACTCAACCATTTTAACGTGTGCTGTGGAAAACCGTCAAATTTGGGCCACGGATCAGGCGGATTTCCACGGATTAAAAGATAAAAAGAAGGTTTATCCGTGAAGATCCTCGTAATCCGTGGCATAATCTCGGCCAATTCGGAGGAAACCCAATGCTGAAGCGCGTTCTCACCCTGTCCGCCGTCATTTTGGCGATCGCTCTTGCCAGCCTCGCTACCACCAAGAAATCGAACAGTAAAGCTGCTGGCCCTGTTCCCGACAAAGCTTACATCCAGAAATATTGGGATGCTTGGTCGACCCTCAATCCCGCGAACCCTGCCCCGTATTATGCCGGCGGCCAGCACACATTTTTCGACATCGCGCCCCTGAAATACGATAGCTGGGACGAATATCAGAAAGGCGTCATGGCGCTCGTCGCGGATTACAAGAGCGCCGTTTTCACGGTCAACGATGATCTTCAACTGCATCCCACGGGGGACTATGTGTGGGGCACCGCAACCGTCAAATCAGATATGACCCGCAAGAGCGGCAAGCGAGAGTTGGCTACCCTGCGCTGGACCGTTGTCTTCGAGAAGCAGGACGGCAAATGGCTGGTCGTCCACGAACATGTTTCGGAACCGCTGCAATAGATGATGCGAAAAAACCTGATTTTCGGTGGCGCGGGCTTTTGAGCGCTGCGAGAAGGTTTTGACTTGCGTGAGCTGTTGAGCGCACTTATCTAAAGCATCGATTGCCGTGGAAGAGCGGCGCCTTCAGCGCCGCGTAAATCATTTCTTGCTTGAAAACGCGGGCCAGCAAGGCCCGCTCTTCCACGGTACATGCAGCATCGGGGATCGATGCCGATAGATCCGCATCCACTCAATATGCCTTCACGAAAAAATAAATCGTCATCCCGGTTCCCACCAGAATTACGAACCACCGGATCCATAGCGCTGGAACTTTCTGCGCATAGTGCGCTCCCAGATATCCGCCGATGATCGCTCCCACGACCATGACGGCTGCCTGCTTCCAGAAAACGGCGCGGGCAAATACAAAAGCGATGGCTGCCACTCCGTTGATTAAGAATGCCATCACGCTTTTCAGAGCATTCATGGCGTGGATGTCCGTCATGCCGAGGGCTGCCAGCATGGCCAGCATCACAATGCCCATGCCACCACCGAAGTAGCCGCCGTAAACACCAACCGCAAGTTGAAATAGGACAGCTATCGAGATCGCAAAGGTTGAAGCATCTCGTCCGACGCCCGAAACTCGGCTCCCCGCAAGCTTCTTGCCGAAGAGAAATAACAGAGTCGCTCCCAAGGTGAGCCAGGGCAATACTTTCAGAAAAGTATGCGCGGGGGTTTTTAATAGCAGATATGCGCCGAACAGTCCGCCGATCAGGCTGACAATCAGGAAAGAAATAAGGATTCGCCGCGGAACATTTAGGCGATTGCGATACGCTCGTCCACTCGCAGCTGCACCCATCCATAAAGCGACATTACTTGTGGCGTTGGCTTGAATGGGCGGCACGTGCACGAATAGCAACGCGGGAAATGTAACAAAGCTTCCGCCACCGGCAACCGAATTCAGCGCTCCACCAACCATGCTGGCGGCGAAAATGAGGATGGCCTGTTGAAGGTTCAAGAATAGTTTTTATCACAGGCGTGCGTTTAGGACCGTCGAATCGTGGGCGGAGCGTTAGCGTCCGGAAATATGAAGGTGAAGGTTCCACCTTTTCGGACATGGACAACCAGCGCGGGCCGAAAACAAGCGATACAAGTTCCGCCATTAAGGCGGACGCTTCCATACACAATCCCCGAAGAGCCGAGCTCCAATAACTGTCCCGCAACTATTTGGGACGCAATATAGCTATCAGGATCCAGGCAGTCTGCATGCTCGGTCATACCGCGAAGATCGTGAAACTCGGCGCGAAAATCCGCGAGATAGTCGATGTAGTCGGCGACGTCTTCTTCGTTCCAGGCAGTTTCTTGCAGCCACAGCCTTCGGTGATAGGCAATCTCCGCCTGTGATGTTTCGATCTCGAAGCCGGCATACCAGGCACCACGGTCTTCGGAATTGAACCGCGAGCCAGAGGGAGCCGGGTGGCAAAAGGTCGCATTGATGATTCGATAGGAAGGAATTCCAAAAACCAACTCGCGCGCGTCGATCCCGGACAACAATCCAGATTCCGCGAGGAGACGATCGTTGGTTGCGTTGTCCAATTCAAAGATATTGTTCAGAGTTGCGTGGTCGTCAGAGAGACGGGAAAGTACCGAGGCGCCCCCGTCCGCAAATTGCGCGGGGATCAGGCGATGGGTGTCGCGTTGGTCGACTTGGGAGGTGGGAATCAACGATTTGAGCCGTGTCGGGTGTCGGGTGTCCGGTCTCGGGTGTTTGGTTTCGCTGTTTGCTTTTGGGTGGCGCAACGCTTCGGCGCTGCGATTAAAGTCTGGCCTTGAGGACGCGCTTCAGCGCCCGAGGTTATCTTCCCCCACGCCGACCATCCAGCAACCGCCGCACAGTCATCATCCCTGGCATGCCGCTACGAATCAGCGCCAACGGCGGCGCATTGTTAAATAGAGGATTGCTATTCGGGCGCGTCACCCACTGGTTCGCTAATTTCGGGCTGAACAAGATATTCAGAGATTTGAAAATGCCAATCAAAAGGGACACGCGAGTAAGTTCGTCTTGCGTCAACGCGCCCTTGTGACTTTTCTTCAAGTCGAAATATTTGCCACTCGAAACACTCCCCAGTAACGCTCTGGCATCGTCATTCTTCAATTCCCACGTTTCCGCAATTTTGAAGAATGCTTTGATCGCTGCCGGAGTCAATCTCCTGCGAGTTGAGGCATTGCCGAGGTCCGGAACCTTGCCTAAATCGAGTCCAATATCAAGAGCTCCCGAAGCCGTCATTGCACATCTCCAACTATGGACAATATTATCTCCTAATTTGGATATAGCGTCAAGATGAAATACGTTACTTACTTTCAGGTAGTTACATATATAAACATCAAAGAATCGGGGATGGCGTGCTCTGATTCTCTGGAGGGATTGCGGTTGCAGCCACTAACGGAAGATTCTCCAATCCGAGTGTTTTACATTTCTGCATCCACGCCTCTCTCGAAATTCCGCCTTCAAGTAGTTGGGACACCAACTGGTGCGGATCAAGTTTTTCTTCTCCGCGACCCAGGTGGAACTCGCCCGGACTGGCGTGCAAGAGCCATCCATTCTTCACGAGGGCGAGTGCAAACGCTGTGCCCAGAAAAGAACGTGCACGATCGGTTCTCTGTTGACGGGTCAGCAGCATGCCTCTCGGATCGGGGATGTAAGCAGCAATCTCTGGAATTTTTCCCATCGATTCAGACAGATTGCCGACTGTAATTCCCTTAAGGACCGCCCCATATTCCGTGACCGAACTTGTCCAGGAGGGAATCAAAACGCTTGATCCCTGGTCTTCCCATGCGACACGCTTCAACGCATCCTTCGGCAAATCCGGATTCAGCATCTCCAAAAATTCCTTCTCCGCCGCCATCCCATCCTCAAGCAAACTCCAGGCGGGTCGTGGATCTTCCGGCTGCGATGGCTTCGAGAAAGTTCTGCTCGCCGCGATGCGGTCCCGCAACGGAGGATGACTATCATAGGGCTCGGTTTTGCCCTCGCGCATTTCGGTTTCAATCGATTGGGCCGCCTGCTTTGCAATTCCAGGCGCGGCGAGAAACATTGCAAACCCTTCCGCGATCGAAGGGAGGCAGCCCTGATTCAACAGGGGCAACACCTCGGCCCGCCAGTAACCCGGCCAGGCGCGGCCAACGATGTGGACGATATTCAATCCGCTCGCCAGAGACTGCGGACCGGCCACGATGCAGGCCAACTCATCGGCGCGAAACTCCTGCCGGCGGGAAACAAAATTGATGGCGCGAAGAAACAGCAGCCAATACCAATTGAGTATCCCGAATACTCCTTTGTAGAGAAGCTGCATGAGCGCCACGCGCATGACCGTTCCGACCGAGCCCATGTTCTGGAAAGTGCGGACCATCGCCATCTGGGTGCGATGCAGCAGGGGTCCCAGTTTCGTATCGCCACCGTAGTAGTGCGCGAACTCATGCGCGAGGATGGCTCGGAATTGCGAAATATTCAGCGCCCCGAGTAGCGGCAACCCGAGTCCCATGATTCGCTGCCCGCCGAATCCCATCATCCCACCGCGTACGGTCACCCAGGCATTCGGCTCGCCGATCAGATAAACCTCGCGCGGTACTGGCTCCTGCAAGGCAGTTGCGATCTGGTCAATTTCCGCAAACAACTGCGGATGCGCGCTGCGTTCGAGCGGCAATCCCGGGGCCACAAACTTCACCCGACGCGGCACCAGCGACCACAACATGGATCCGGCAACAACCAGGCCGGCAACGAACAATGCCAAAGTTTGAAAGTTGGTGAGGTTCGAAAGCACCAACCATGGCAGATACACACACGCCGCCGCCAGCACTAAAATAAACACATAGGAAACAACTACCATCAACAACGCCAGCACCGCGAAAAAGGCCAGCGAACGACGCGGTGGAATGGTCGGGACGGGAGGTTGCGAGGACATACGGGGAAGCAATATATCAGTGAAGCGAGAGGCGGGCCAGAGGGGATTTTGGATGCTTTGGGCAGGCCTTCGCGCATGGAACCCTTGCTTCAGATCCTGCCCAGCGTCTCCACTGTCTTCTCATTCCGCACATTGCCCGTATTGAGCGTGGTCTTTGGCTCAATCAAAACGATGTCTGTCTCTTCTTCCGCCACCGGGCAATGCTCCACGCCCTTCGGCACAATAAAAAACTCGCCGGGTAGGATCGACACTTCCCGATCACGCAGCTTTATCAGCAGTTTGCCCTTTATCACTAGAAACAATTCGTCTTCATTGTCGTGATGGTGCCAGACAAACTCGCCCTTCAGCTTGACGACTTTTACATGCGAGTCATTCAACTCACCCACGATGCGGGGATTGTAGTAGTCAGTGAAAAGAGAAAACTTCTCGGCGAGATTGACCTTGTCGGGGCTCATGTCTGATTAGACATGATCTTAGGATCGCAGGATTTCTTTTATCTTGAATCTAAATCCAGAAGTTCACTTCAGCCCTTCAACCAAATAAAGATCGGCCAGCATGCGGTGATATCCGAAGACGCAGGTCTTGGCATCACGCGTGATGTAGATGGGGCCGATATTTTCGACGCCGGCAGGATCGGACGGCAACAATTGTTTCCACAAAGTACGCTGTCCGGTTTTTATATCGAGCTTATAGACTTGCGCCGGCAATTCGCCCGGCTGATAGATGTAGAGGGAATGTCCGTCTTCCGTCCAATTGATGGGCTGTTCTCCTACATTGAGGCCGACAATCGGAGTTGGTTCCCCACCCGCCACCGGATACAGATATCCTTTTTGATCGGGCCCGATGCCAGCTACCATCGAAGAATCCGGCGAGATGGTGAAGGCGTTTCCGTTTACGCCTTCCGGAGAAATCGGCTGACTCTTGCCCGAAGCGAGGTCATAAACGTAAAGGCGGACACCTTTGCCCGGCTCGTCCGCCGAAAACAAAAGTCGTTTGCCATCCTCAAACCATTTCGCCCAGGTATGGTTGACATTGTCTTTGGTCAGATCTTTCGGTTCGCCCGCACCCGTGGTCAAGAGCTTGAGTTGCGACGGCGTGTCCTGAGTCTGCGCAATCACCGACTTCCCATCAGGCGACAACGCCACCGCGCCACCTTCGCCGAGCAGCACCGCCGGAGAACCATCCGTCTTGCGAATGTAAACCGCGTAAGTCATGCCGCTGGATTTCGAATAATCGAGCGCGCCGCCTCCACCCTCTTCATCAAACAACAAAGTCTTGCCATCCGCCGAAAGGTCGGCGGGATAGGTGTAGTCGAGCCACGAAAGTTCATGTTGTTTGGGATCGCTGGCAAAAACGCCCATCAACTCGCGGCGCCAGGTCGCCCGAATCAGAAGCACGCGGCCGTCTTTGGCAATGTCGAGCAACATAAGCGCTCCGGGCAAACGCGCAACGATTCGCTGCTTTCCATCCAGCGTGGTCGCATAGAGCGTGCGATCGGTGCCGGATTTGCTCGCTGTAAACCAAACTTCACTTCCATCCGGCGACCATGCTACGCCTTGAATGGTGAACCATTGTCCCGACAAAACTTTCTTGTTTCCGGCCAGATCGACAAGCGCGAGCGTACCGCTGTCATCTCCCTGCTGCGGATGATCGGCAAACGCAATGCGATCTCCCTTGGGCGAGACGCGCGGATTGCCAATCCATCCGCCGGTTTCGTACAGCGGCTTTCCGATGGGAAATTCCAAACGATTGCGGCCGCCGAAATCGCGGACCACTGCGAGCGACACGCCATCTGGCGCCCAATCCGCCCACTGCACCTGCTCCAAAACCTCTCGCGGCGCTCCGCCGGAAAGCGGCGCGCGCGCCAGCGTGCCCATCGTCACCCATGCACCGGTGGCTTTGCTGTTGAGCAGGACGGCCATCTCCGCGGTCGAAGAAATCGACATCAACTGCGTGTGACCAAGCCCCATCGATCGTGATTCCGGAGCCTCCGGCCGCGCAGTGAAAACATCCAGCGGATTTCCCTGCCAAGCCGCGCTATAAAGAATCGTCTGCCCATCGGGAGCGAATCGCGCAGAGCGAATGCTGCCTCGACGAAAAGTAAGCTGACGATAAACCGGCGGCGGAATTCGGCCCCGTCGAAAACAAAAGCTTGCCCGCAAATATTCCCGCAGCTAAAGCGACTGCGACACAAACCCCAAGAATCATCGCAATCGGACGACTCTTCTGCGAAGTCGTCGTGGTACGAGTCACCGTAGTGACTGATGAACTCGATCCTGTCGTTTCAGAAACCACCGAGGTCCGCGACGTATCGACCGAACGCTGTACCCGCTTCAGGTCGGCGCGCATCTCGCCCGCAGTCTGGCAGCGCATGTCGCGATCTTTTTCCAGCGCCTTGTTGATCGTCTCTTCGAGCTTCACCGGCAGGCTGGGGATAATCTTGGTGGCCGCGGTCGGCGTGCGATTGAGAATCGCTTCCGTGATGACCGCCGAAGTCTCTCCTCGAAACGGCAACAAGCCAGTCGCCGTTTCGTAAAGCACCACGCCAAAAGAATAAAGATCGGTGCGACCGTCGAGTTCCTTGCCGCGCAACTGTTCGGGCGACATGTAGGCGACGGTGCCAACCGCTGTCCCCGGACTCGTCAGATCAAGATTGTGAGCATCAGCCGATCGTCTGCGAATCGGCGCTGGCGGGCTGGCCGGCGCGCGTGATTTTCGCCAATCCAAAATCCAGAACTTTGGCATGACCGCGATCGGTCACAAAAATATTGGCCGGCTTGATGTCGCGATGGACGATTCCCTTGCTGTGCGCCGCATCCAGCGCATCGGCGACTTCAATGCCGAGAGTCAGAATCTTCTCCAGCTCAACCCGGCCTTTTTGGATCAGGTGCTTCAGCGTCTCGCCGCTGAGGCACTCCATCACAATAAAAGCCTGGCCGTCATGCTCGCCAATTTCGTGGATCGTACAAATATTAGGATGGTTCAGCGCCGACGCCGCCCGCGCTTCTCTACGAAATCGCTCCAACGCCTGGGGATCTTTGGACGCTTCATCCGGCAAAAACTTCAGCGCGACAAACCGGCCGAGCGCCGTGTCTTCCGCCTTGTAGACAACGCCCATCCCCCCGCCGCCCAGCAGTTCCACAATCCGGTAGTGAGAGACCGTCTGTCCAATCATGTTTTGGGAAGGCTATGTTTGAAACTAAAGGAAATACGACCCGCCATCTTAAAGTTGATTGGGTGGCGAGTCAATTGGCTGGAGGGGCTAGCCGGTGTGGTGCGGGCGCTCTTGTCCGCGGTTTAACGGGCCTTCGTAACTATTTGGTTCGTATTCTTGTTGACATGAATGTTAATAGTTGTCATGCTAGCCTTTGATTTATGACTGCTACAGACCTCAGCAAGCTTGCCGATCTCATCGAAGAAGATTCCTTGCCACTCTGGCTTCGCAAACAGATTGAAGAAGGAACAGCCAATATTTCACAAGCACTGGAACAAGGACGTTCGGTCACTCTTTGTGGTCCACAAGGAGAAAAGATCACTATCGGCCCGGGCAAGAAAATAAAAACCGCTGCTGCATAATAGTTTGTGATTGCACTCGCTGCTTCGATCGTCCTCGCGCTCTACGTAATTATTCCCGGACTACTCTTCCGTTCGATCTCTCAACTGTTCGTTCCGCTTCGGATCGTTTCTGGCAGCCGGACAGAAGAAGCTACCCGCGCGGTTCTCACTTCCGTTCTTCCGTTTTTTGTTGCCTTGCTCGTCCTCTGGTATGTGCCCTTTGCCAATCAGTTTCCTTTCCATGCTAGCTACCCGGAATTGCGAGCGAGCGACTACAAACTGGTTGCCAGTTGCCTTTACAGCGAACAGGAATTCACTCGCAGTGGACAGGCATTCTGGGCGGCTTTGAATCGGACATGGCACCGGCAATTTCTGTTTCTGTTCTGGTACTACCTGCTGACGGTCGCAACCGGACTGTGCCTCGCCTATCTGGCTGGTTCTTACGGTAGGCTCAAAACTAACCGCTTCTACAGTTGGTTTGCGGACAAGTTCCTGTTTCCCCGGATTTCGGAGTGGCATCCACTCTTGACGCCATTCATTTTTGCCGACAAGCAAACCGCAGTGAGGGCAGACATTTTGACGACCACCGACAATCTTTATCGCGGCACGGTTTCGGAGCACTTCATAGACTCCAGCGGCAAGCTCACCGGCCTCATTCTGACCGACGCGCTCAGATTTGACCGGCGCGGCTACATTCAAGCCGCGAATATCGACAATCCGCCAAAGCCAGACGACTTCTGGAGAGAAATCCCCGGAGCGAAGCTGTACATGTTCGCGGACAAAATTGTTAATTTGAATCTTAACTACGAGTCCGCCGAGCCTTCGATGGAAGTGTTGCTCCGATTCCTGGCAAAGCATTTGGATAAGTCGGTGCAGATTTCCTATGTGAAGAGGGAGAAGAGCGGGTAAGGGACAATCCAGCGGAGCAGTGAATGACAAACGAGCCGGCTAAACTCTTGGCCAGGCTCACCAACGGAGGACTCGCAGCGTGCTTGTCTTCATTGATGAATCCGGTGATCCAGGGACGAAAGGAAAACCGGGCTCGTCTGATTATTTTGTGGTCACGGCGGTGATCTTCGAAGATCGAGATGAGGCGCAGGCTTGCGATTTGCGCATTAACGAAATTCGCATCGAGTGGTTTAAGACGAGACCGTTTGAGTTTCATTTCAACTCGTGCAGCCGAGACATCCGCGAGCGTTTCTTGATGGAAACCGGGAAGTTTGAATATCTGTACATGTCGTTCATCTTCAACAAAGGCAGCTCTATGGCGAAGGGTTTCAGTATAAGAATTCCTTCTACAAATATGCGGTTAATTTGCTGTTTCAGAACATGAAGCCTTGTCTGAAAAACGCGATTGTAGTGTTTGATCGATGTGGGAATCGCGACTTTCAAAATGAGTGGAAAAAATACTTGGGCAAGAGGCTGAACGAGGAAGGCCGCGAGCAGCTCGTGAGGAGAATAAAGACGAACAATTCTGAATCAAACAATTTGCTGCAATTGGCCGATATGGTTTGCGGAGCGGTGGCGAGATATTTGCGAAAAACAAAACCGGATCATCTCGACTATCGGAAAATCATTGCCCACAGAGAACTACAAATGCGGATATGGCCACGCTAAAAAATAAACCCGTCAGCCTATCCCTCGCGGGCACGCACACCATACGGTGACAGTTCGGCTGAACGGGCAATTCCAGTTACTATGATGCGCCGATCTGCTGGTTATGTGCAAGAGGAAACGGCCCATTTGGTAGGTCATTGGTAATCAATGGGTAACCAAGGCCATCGCTCCAACAGGGACAGCCAACGGCGGCTGTCCCCACGCAACCAACTCTACTGAATCAACCCACCATTCGCCGGCGCCTCATCCGGCGGGATCACCACTGCCGCTGCCACCCGGTCTCCCGCCTCGATGTTCAGCAGGCGGACACCCTGTGCAGACCTTCCCGTTTCGCGGATCAGTTTTGATTCGATGCGGATGATTTTGCCGTATTGGCTGATGAGCATGACTTCGGAGTCGTCGGCGACTTGCGAGATGCCTACGACTTTTCCGTTACGCTCCGTGGTTTTTACATTGATGACGCCGGAGCCGCCGCGGCCTTGCAGGCGGTAGTCTTCGGCGGGGGTGCGTTTGCCGTATCCGTTTTCGGTGACGGAGAGGATGAGCGAGCCCTTCTTGGCTACGTCTTCCACTTCGCCTTCGATTTTGGCTTTGGCCACGCCCGGCTTGATGGTGCTGGCCATGCCGACGATGTAATCGCCTTCATCGAGCTTCATGCCGCGCACGCCACCGGCGTTCCGGCCCATGGAGCGCACATCGTTTTCGTCGAAGCGGATCGCCTGGCCGTCGTGCGACGCCATGAAGATGATCTGCTCGCCGTCGGTCACGCGCGCGGCCACGAGTTCGTCGCCCTTATCGATGCTGATGGCGATGATTCCCATGGAACGTACGTGGCAGAAATCCTTGAGTTCGGTTTTCTTCACCGTGCCGTTGCGCGTGGCAAAGAAAATGTAGCGGCTCTCTTCCTCGAGATTGCGCACGCCCAGCATGGTGCGCACGGTTTCTCCAGGTTGCAGACCGACCAGGTTGCCCACGTGCTTGCCTTTGCCGGCTGCGCCCACATCGGGGATTTCATAAACTTTCAGCCAGTACACGCGTCCGGTGTTGGTGAAAATGAGAATGTAAGCGTGGGTGGAAGCGATGAAGAGATGCTCAACGAAATCCTCGTCGCGCGTCTTCATACCGGTACGGCCCTGTCCGCCGCGGCGCTGGTTGCGATACGTCGAGATCGCGGTGCGCTTCATGTAGCCGGTATGGCTGACGGTGACAGCCATTTGCTCGTCGGCGATCAGGTCTTCGAGCTGGATTTCGGCAGCTTCGTCTTCGATCACGGTGCGGCGTTCGTCGCCGAATAGTTTTTTTACTTCTTCCAATTCCTTGATGATCACGCTGCGAAGTTTCTTTTCCGAACCAAGAATGGATTCGTACTCCGCAATGTTGTCGCGGACCTGTCCCAACTCTTTGGTGATTTCGTCGATGGAGAGTTTGGTTAAGCGATGCAGTTGCAGTTCGAGGATCGCGTCGGCCTGAATGCCGGTGAAAGGCTTGTCGGCATCGAGTTTCGGAGAGCGTCCGGTGACGTTGATGTCGATTTTTTTGCCGCCGAAGTAGGCGACCAAGTTCTCGCGGGCGTCTCCACGATTCGCGCTGGCGCGAATAATGGTGATGACGTTGTCGAGATGATCGAGCGCGTTGAGATAGCCTTCAAGAATGTGTTCGCGGTCTTTCGCCTTCTGCAACAAGTACGAAGTGCGGCGGCGCACCACATCGACGCGGTGGTCGATGAAGTGTTTGATCGCCTGGATCAGGCCCATTTCCTTGGGCTGATTGTTCACGACCGCCAGGAAGATCATCGAGAAACCTTCCTGCATCGACGTGTGCTTGTAGAGCTGGTTCAAGACAATCTGCGGCTCGGTGTTGCGCTTGAGTTCAATCACAATGCGCATGCCGTCGCGATCGCTTTCGTCGCGAATGTCAGAAATGTCTTCGATAACTTTGTCGTTTACCAGTCCGGCAATGCGTTCGATCAGCCGCGCCTTGTTGACCTGATAAGGAATTTCGGTGACGACGATCGCCTGGCGATCTTTGTTGAAAGTTTCAATGCCGGCTTTGGCGCGCATCATGAAGCGGCCGCGTCCGGTGCGGTAGGCTTCGAAGATTCCAGCTTTGCCGTGAATGATGCCGGCAGTCGGGAAATCCGGGCCTTTTACAATTTTCAGAATTTCCGGCAACTGCGCGTTGGGATTGTTGATGAGCGTGATGGTCGCATCAACGATCTCCGTCAAATTATGTGGCGGGATGTTGGTCGCCATTCCGACAGCGATTCCGTTCGATCCATTCACCAGCAAATTCGGAATGCGCGTGGGAAGAACGTCCGGCTCGATTTCGTTGCCGTCATAGTTCGGGCGGAAATCAACTGTGTCTTTGTCGAGATCATCGAGTAACGATCCGGCGACGCGGGTGAGGCGGGCTTCCGTGTAACGATCTGCTGCCGGCGGATCGCCATCGACCGAACCGAAGTTGCCTTGTCCATCAACCAGCGGATAGCGGAGCGCGAACGGTTGCGCGAGACGCACCAACGCGTCGTACACTGCAAGGTTTCCGTGGGGATGGTATTTGCCCATCACCTCTCCAACAATCCTGGCGCATTTGCGCGTGGACTTGTTGTAGGCGAGGCCCATCTGCTGCATGGTGTAAAGAATTCGGCGGTGGACAGGCTTGAGTCCATCACGCACGTCGGGCAGCGCGCGGCCAATAATCACCGACATGGAATAGTCGAGATACGACCGCTTCATCTCCTCTTCAATGTTCACCGGCTGAATGTTTAGGGCGCCAGGATTGCCGCCCTCGCCGGGAGGTGGAGGAGTCAAAGGAAGTTCTGGATTTTGATCGTCAGCCATAGGGTTTCCATTCCGCAGCTTTCAGGTTTCGGGTCTTCGCGAAACCCTCTAAACAATTGCATTTACAGGATGTTAGGTGTGCTTTTAAGTAGTCAAATTATACCACGGAAAAGGCTCTTCAGGGAGCAGCGATTGCAACCAGTTAGATAACAAATTCGGTACGTTTTGGCGCTTGTCTTGTATATTGCCGCCACGCTTTTACGCAGATTGAGGTGACCTCTGGCAACCGTAACCGCACCACCACTTCAGCACAGTTCCTGGATGCGCTCGAAATATCTTCTTTTCGCCTTCATCGGATTGATGGTGGCTTACGTCGTTGAACACAATGAAAGTTTTCTGGTGCATCCCGATCATGGGAGAGCCGCGTTCGTTCAGTGTCGCTACAGCGGTCGATGCGGGTTTGTTGATGATCACCACTGGCATCGCCCTGGCATTCATTCTCCAGGGAAAGGTCCAGCAACACCGGCAATGGATGACTCGCAGCTTTGCGGTGGCTTTGGTCTTTGTCGAAGTGCGGGTAGTCGCCGGAGTGACCGGATGGGAGAAGCTCGGTAGCCCTGCCATCGAGACCATTGTATGGAGTTGCCTGGCGTTCTCAATTCTCGCGGCGGACATCGTGCTTCAGTGGCAGGACCTACGGCGGACGGCTCCCAAACGGGCGAAGGTTGCGGTTTAAACTTCTTTATCTTGTCATTCCGATGCGTGGCGGAGCGAAAGGAGGAATCCGCTTTTCCTTCCGGGCGGCGGAATCCCAACATCAGAAGGAGTGGACAAGATCGTAGGGGTCCTTCGACTCCGCATCATCATTCGCTGTCGCGAACGATCATGCTGCGC
Source organism: uncultured Acidobacteriaceae bacterium (assembly GCA_963794195.1). Taxonomy (GTDB): domain Bacteria; phylum Acidobacteriota; class Terriglobia; order Terriglobales; family Acidobacteriaceae; genus DATBAX01. The sequence goes on along the minus strand of CAWCCU010000002.1, from coordinate 78,108 downwards.
TCAGGATGACAGAGATTAACCGCTGGGCTGGTTAGGTTTTCCATCTGAAATCTACAATCAAAAATCTGAAATCTCGTTTACGGCCTTGTCACTACTTCATTCGGCCCCGCGGGCAGCACGAACTTTACGCCGTTATCCTGATTAGTCTTCATGGTTGCAGGAATGTTCAGCGCGGATAGCTGAATATTTTTCGTCCAATATCCGTTCTGCCAAAAATCACCGCGAACGTACATAACTGTCCCAACGATTGCGTAATCCGACACTTCTTCTTGATGCCCGTCGCGATAAACCAGCACTGCCGGCGGCAATTCAGTCGTCTTTGAAACGGCCCGCGCTGAAGATTTCGTCGGCAGCTCTTCAGCGTAGTCCGGCAGCGCATTGGTCCCTCGCGCGGGTTTCTGCACACCCCCGAAACGAACATAGCGGTCGCCTCGAAGCTCGATCAGCAACGGCTCGGATTTCGATTCTTGCGGCGTGTCAGCCGGGGACCGCATGACCAAAACCTGAGGCGATGCGGGTTCAGCTGCGAATTGCTGGAAGGGATAGTCGGTGTAATAAAAAGGAGTGTCGCCCAGATAGAAACCGCGACTGCCTAATGGACGGTTCCGCGCCGCGAACGTAACACCGCGTCCGAAACCGGGACCAAGACGAACGGGTCCGCTGAAACCGCGCATCTGCGCCATTGCTCCGGGCATCGTGACCGTGAACACCAGGAGCGCGAGCGTCAACCGTTTCACCATTGCTAGTTCACTTGCGCCCCAGCGGGAAGCTGGAAGTCGATCCCGCGATCGTCGTTTTCTTTAGCGGTCGCAGTCAGATTTAATTCCGACAGCGGAATTTTTTGGTGATGTCCTGCACTGAGGTCGAAGAGTGTCATGCCCACGATGGCATAGTTCGAAACCTCGACTTGATGTCCATCCTTGAAGATCAATACGGTGTCGGGCTGACTGGAAATCGGTTCGTTCTCCACTTGTGCAACCGGTCGATTTTGTGTCGGGCTTTCGTCAACATAGCGGTCCTCGGCGACACGGCTGGTTCCGGGCCCGCGCCGATCGAAAATCGTGGGACCACCCTGGTACTGTTCATCGTCGGCTGAGTCATCGGACGCGTAAGGCTCGCCTGGGTCATAGGCGTACGGATAGTAATAAGGGACTGCGTAAACGCCGCCTCCCCGAGGATGGTGGTTGCCATCGCGATGCTCGTGATTGGTAGGGGTCGAACGCGCAGTAAACCCTGGATTGCCACGCGAAAAACCTTGCGAAGTTACGCTGGGAGGCATTGGCGCCGAGCGGCCTGCCGCACCAAATCCGGTCGAGGTCACGCTGGCCGGTGTTCCTCGTGCTCCGGTCGATCCGCCAAAAGCGGTTGACGTCACCGAAGCGGGCACGCCGTTCGCCTGCGCCAACGCCGCCGGCACCCACAGGGCCAGCGCAAGAACCGCTACCGTGGCTGGATTCAGTCGTTGCACGAAGAAATCATACTCTTGTTTCGAAGTCATGGCCCGCTCTCTTTCAGGCAATTACCCTGCTTATTAGAACGTGCCGGAGCGGCTGGGGTTGCGTTAAATTTGCCGGAAGCTCACGCGGGTTGTTGACAGAATTTTACGAACAGCTAAACCCTTGCAATCACAGCCTGGATGCCACTTGCCGGGACCTCGCACTTGTTCTCTCATCCCCGTCCAAAGTGCGTCAATTCTGCCAAATTCCAAAGCGCGTTAGAGATCAGCAGACCCCAAATCGCAGCCTGGACGAAAACGCGCTGCCGGGTTTCCAGCAGATCGGCGGAAACCCCGGCCACGAACACAAACAGAAAAGGCGCGGCCATCAGCCAAAACCCCAAACCGGGATAGTGCGGTGAGCCGAAACCTAAAGCGACGAACAGCAACGCGATGAGCAGAGGTGCAATATTTCCAAAATAACGCGCTCGACGCATCATAAAAAACGCAATCAGGGCCGCGGGAAACGCCAACAAAAGCGCCGGACTGCTATGCCCCAGGTGATAAAGAATCTGTTTGTACGCGTGGGACATTCCAAACGCCTTCCAGCTCATCGCAAAGAAACTCGCGTGGCGCATGCTCTGCCAGAAAATACCGGGATGAAAAAAATACGAGGCATAGAGAAGCACCATAGCGACCACGCATGCCGACGCCCATATCGCCAGGGCGGCCATTCGCCGCGCAGGCGCAAGATACAACATGAACCCGAGCCCGAGTGGAAGCAAAATGATCAGCGAGAACTGCGATCCGATGGCCAGGGCGAGCGAGAGCCCGAGCAGCAAAATTCTTCGCCAGTTCCACAGCACGACTTCACGCGGAGCATACAGCGTGTGTGCCACCGCAATCGCCGTGAAGACAGCGCCGAATGATCCCCAGGCGGCGCCCATCTCCGGCGGCACCATCCAAAGCGTGCTGCTATAAATCATCGCCGGCGAAAAGCAGTAAAGAGCCAGCGCGATGTAGCCCCCGGCATTTCCATAGAGACGTCGTGAGACGTACCACAATGACGCCCCCAGCAACACTCCGAACATCAGATACGGTGCGCGCTGTAGCCATATCCACAGACGCAGCGCGTTGGCTTGCGAGGAAGTTTGCCAACCTAACAGTGGGCCCGAGGATACTAGATACCAGAGCGGCGAATGGTTGGGATCGTAGTCGTTATTGCTTTCCAATTCCGGCGGGGCCATGGTGCCGGCCTCGGCCCGCGCTGCTGAAGGAATCCCCGCAATCGACAAGCCTTGCCACTGCGCCATGCCCTCCTGCACCCGGAAAAGCTCAGCCGGCCGGACTTCGAGCTGCTCTCCCTCGCGCGCAATCAGCCAAACGCATTGCGCCAGGAACAGGAGCAGAAGAATCGCGGCTAAAAACTGGGGGCGTCCATAGCGTTCGTGAGTAAAAAATTGGCCCATGAGAGGAAAGCGTGTTTTACCATGTCCGGGGACGATTCGGAAATGGACGCACTGGTGAACGAAGCAAATGATAGCCATGACCGATGAATCCACATCGCTTCTAGTCGGGCAGGGGGATGACCCTCTGCCAACTCTTCGTTCCGAACACGGCAGTGGCACTCTGTCGCCGTTCGATGAACGCATGCACCGCTGGCTCATCGGTCCCGACGGCCTGCGAGCGGGATGGCGCCTACTCTTGTATGTGGCCATGTGGCGCGGGCTTTATCTGTTGCTTGGGGTTCTGACTCACTATGCAATCCAGTTCGGCGTGCACGGGCTCTGGATTGAACTGTTTGCCCAGGCGGGATTGGTGCCAGTCGCCATAGCGCCGGCGCTGGTTCTGCGAATCCTCGAAGAACGACCTTTCGATTGCTACGGTTTGCCCCGACAGGAAGCCTTCGGGAAACTATTTTGGACCGGCATATTGTGGGGAATGGCCGCCATCACTTTGCTCATGATCGGATTGCATGGAGCGCGGGGTTTTGATTTCGGAACATTCTCGTTGCATGGATGGCGCATCCTGAAGTTTGCGGCTTTTTGGGGAGTGTTTTTTCTTCTGGTCGGCTTTTACGAAGAATTCCTGGTCCGCGGCTACACTCAATTCACTCTGACTCAAATAGTAGGCTTCTGGCCGGCTGCAATCTTATTTTCTTTGGGATTCGGCGCTCTCCATCTCGGCAATGCGGGAGAGAATTGGACCGGCATTGTAGGCGTCGTCTTAATTGGCTTCTTCTTTTGCCTGACCCTTCGCCGCACTGGCAGTCTCTGGTTTGCCGTCGGCTTCCACGCAGCCTGGGATTGGGGAGAAAGCTATCTTTACTCCGTCCCCGACAGCGGCAGGATAACTCCAGGCCATTTATTGAAATCTTCTTTTCACGGTCAGGCCTGGCTGACCGGTGGATCAGCCGGTCCCGAAGGCAGCGTGTTGTTGTTCTTGCTCATTCCGCTGTTGTGCCTGGTGTTTGCCCGAGTGTATCGGGAAGTTAAATACCAAGGGTAATCCCACCACTAAAACCCTTATCATCCTGAGCGCAGCGAGTGTTTCGCGTAGCGAAGCACTCACCGAGTCGACGAGCCTGCCCTGAGCGAAGCCGAAGGGACCCCACACCCATCTCAAATTTGTGATTTCCGATTGTAGATTTTGAAGTCCAATCTGCAATCTAGAATCTCCAATCTAAAATGTCCGGTCTTGGCCCTACCACGAATAGTGCACCGTATAGGTTACGACCTGCTCGCCATCCGGGGGCACACTCACGCGAAACTCCGCCGTCTGCGCATCCATCTTGCGGGATTCTTCCGATTGCTCGGTCAGCTTCCAGTTCGCACAGCGGTATAGGTGTTCCACCACGCGCACATTCACCGCCTCGGTCTTGTGGTTGCGCACGTGGATCTCGAACGACTCCTCGATCCAGCGCTGCTTGTTGTCGACCTGATAGTTGGTGCGCTTGCGTTCCCCCACCACATCAAACGCGTTGCCGGTGGAGACGCGGATCGTTTCATCCTTGGGAGTATGGTCGATCATATTTTCGCCAATGAATTCCAGGTGTCCGTCGGTGTCCCGCCGGTAAAAACGTAGCTTGCCCCTGGGCAACGCAATGCCAAGATGATTGGTATCGGCGTTTTTGAATTCTTCCATCACCCGCACTTTGGAATTTGAGAGCGTACCGTAATTGGCATCCTGCCGGATTTGCTCGGGATTGTAGTAACCGTACTGATTGACTTGTGCACCATCGTAGACATAAATCCGTTGCGCATGGATCGCCATCGCTTGCACAAATTCGACTTGTTTGGTTTCTTGATCGTGCAGAGTTGCCGGACGGTCCAGCGTGTACAAGTGAAATTCGTCAAATGATTTTTCGGAGACAACGGGCGCCATGGCTTCATCCCTCGCCATGGATTTCATGGCCGCATAGGCCTGGCCCGCCATGTTGGCAGGCTCAATTTTATTCACATCCCCGGCCATCAATTTGATGTTCGCGTTTTCGAATGTCTTGCCGCTCTGGTTATGCATGGTGATCCAGCCGATCATGTCGAGCAAATCGGATTTGCTGTTCGGATTATCGGAGACCACCAGGTTGTAGTCCGCCTGCCAGCTCATGCCGCCGCTGACGTAGGAGATTTCTGCGCCGAACTTTCCCGGCGAGTTGGTCTGCAAAGCCCAATTCAAAGTCGGCTTCAGGATGGAATCTTCAGTCAACGCCGGGAACATTGGCAGTCCGGGCAGACCGAAACGTAAAATGCCATCGATTTCAATAATCGGCTGGCCATAACCCGGTTGCGGATAACCCTGTACGTACGACGAACTGGGAACATATCCGCTGCGAATGATTTTGCCTTTAACAAGTTGGCCTGGCTGAATTTGGAAATCAATCGTCTTGCCTTCGTAAAAAGACAGCAACAGCTCCTGAGAAATAGGGTCGTTGCGATAATTTTGCTCCAGGATCTGCAGCGACCGCCCGCCAGGGTCGCGCAGCATGACTGAATCCGGCTCCAGATGCGCCGCGATTCCCGCGTATTGCACATGGTTGATTCCCGGCGAAAGATCGAGTGGCAAATATTCCCGCGCCACGAAAAAGTTTTGGTTGTAAATGGTCAAAGCCGGAGGATGGTTGGTGTCAGTGGTGGTCTTCTCCTGCGCCACGCCCAACCCGCACAAACACACCACCATCAACAGCAAGCTTTTTAATTTCATAAATGGGTTCCCCTGTTCTGGACGAGAAGAGGGAGAGAGTGTCTTTTCGTTCCTGTGAGAAGAACGCGAGTGATTGGGGAACTTGCGAAGATCCTGAGTTCACACAAAAGTAACGGAGAGTAACCACAACTCACCTAGTGTGGCTCGGACGCCCCTCGCCCGCGTGATTCGATCGCTCCGAAACTGACTGGACTCCAACATTGGGCAAGCAAAGACAGGTGTCAGCGCGGAACAGGTCCAGGTAGCCATTCCCAATTCACGGTTGACGATTGTTTAGGCGGGCGTTACCCTTTCCACTACTTTCGGGAGGCCTTCTATGCTGAGCGGATTCAAGCAATTCATTCTTCGTGGCAACGTCGTGGATTTGGCAGTCGGCGTGGTAATCGGCGCGGCTTTCGGAGGCGTAGTCACTGCCCTCACCACGGACCTGCTGACGCCCTTGATCGGCGCGATCGTTGGCAAGCCGGACTTCTCTTCGATTAACTTCACCGTGCACGGCACCCTATTCCCCTTGGGTCATTTCATCAACGCGGTCGTGTCTTTTCTGTTGATTGCGGCAGCCGTGTATTTCTTCGTGATCACGCCGCTCAATGCGCTGATGGCCCGTGTGAAGAAGTCTCCGGTGCCGGCCGATCCGACCACCAAGAAGTGTCCGGAATGCCTGAGCGAGATTCCTATCGACGCCAAGCGCTGCGGCTTCTGCACCCAGCCGGTGATGGGACGCGCGGCGTAAGGTTGCCTGAAGATTTGTCATTCCGAGGAGCGGTAGCGACGAGGAATCTCGCGGTCTCCCGGCGGCAGGGAATGATGAGATTTCTCGCTATGCTCGAAATGACAAGGATTTGTGGTGGAGAGAAGAGTGTCCGCGCCGCAAGCATCCAACGAGAATGCGTTTAGTTATTATTCTGCTATTTTGCACCACGCTCTTAGCGCAGCAATCGCCGCCTGCGGGAGAATCTTCATCCAAACATCACTCGAAACCTCCGAAGCCGGTCACACCCTCGGCTTTCGATCCCGGCTCGATCACCGACGGCGTCTATAGCAATCCCTACTTTGGATTCACCTACAAGCTTCCTTACGGTTGGGTGGACCGCACCAGCGCCATGCAGGATGATTCGGCCGATGTCGCGAAAGATCCGGTGAAGTCGGTGGTACTGTTGGCAACGTTCGAGCAGCCTCCGGAAGCGCCGCGGGAGGCAATTAATTCCGGGGTGGTGATCGCGGCGGAGAGCGTTTCTGCTTATCCGGGACTAAAGACGGCGGTGGATTATTTCGGCATTCTCACTGAACTCACCACTGATAAGGGGTTCAAGGTGGTGAATGAGCCTGCTGAAGTTTCAGTTGGCGCCAGAGTATTGATTCGTGGCGATTTTAGTAAAGAGATGGGCAAGAACAGAATTCATCAGACGGCGCTGGTTTTTCTCGAGAAAAGTTATGTGGTGTCGTTCACTTTGATCGGTTCGAGTGAGGATGAAGTGAATGAATTGATTGAGAATTTGAGCTTCGGTGCGAAGAAGACCATGCGGTAAAAGGCCTCGGTTCTTGGCATCAGAGAAAAATGCAGGGGTCCTTCGACTCCGTAAGTCCGGTCGCGATGCGCCCAAACTTATTGCGCTCAGGATGACAGACCAAAAGGATGGGTGGCGCAGGATTTAGGGTGGAGCAGGCCTTCACAGGCCTGCGTTAAAGTTGTGCCACTGAGAACGCGCTTCAGCGCCTAATCGCCTAATCGAGCGCTTCGGGATGCAGTGCAATATTCTTCTCGCCGGCGGCTTTCTTCTCGGCGTACTTCTTCATCCAGGCTTCGAAGCTTTTGCCGGCGGCGGTGTCGCGGCCGCTGAATGCTAGAGACGCGATGTCTCCATAAGCCACGGCAACTTTCTGATTGGAATCTTTGGGGATTAACCGAACCAGCGAATCTGCCAGGGTCTTTCCGCTGCGGCGGTCGAACAAATAGCCCTCAATCTTCGAACCATCTTTGCGGACGATGGTCACATCCCCGCGATAATCGAAAGCCTTCTCCAAGGCGACGCGGATTTCTTCATCGCTGGCGAGTGCCGGAATCCAGCCTTCGAGGTTTTCACGCTCGCGACCGGCAGCAACTTCCTGGACGTCTGGGTTGACCGACACATGCCCTGCTTCTTTTCCGGTCACGCCCGCGTCTCCTCAAGAGATTCGTTTGCTGTCGCATTGCCGATCTGCACCAACGTATGCGGTGCAGGCGCTTCATCCAGCAAGCGCATGGCGCCTTCATCGGCGTACTTGGTAAACAGCGTGCCCTTTACGGTCGCCAAAAACCCGCTCAGCGAGCTGAATGTTGCATTTACTGCAGACGCTTCATATCCGCTGTGGACCATGCAATTGGCGCACTTGGGATTTCCCGACTCTGTCCCATAGTTCGCCCAATCGGTTTCGGCGAGAAGCTCCTGGAAGGTGTCAGCATAGCCGTCCTGAAGCAGGTAGCAGGGCTTCTGCCAGCCGAAAACGTTGTAGGTGGGCATTCCCCATGGCGTGCACGGATAAGTGCGCTTGCCCATCAGGAATTCGAGAAACAGCGGCGACAGATTAAAGCGCCAGTTCTTCTCCCGATTGGAAAGAATCGAACGGAAAAGGCGGCGAGTGCGGGCACGTCCCAGGAAGTGTTGCTGGTCGGGCGCCTTCTCGTAGGAATAGCCGGGCGAAAGCATCATGCCTTCGACGCCGAGTTCCATCATGTCGTCAAAGAAAGCGCGAACGCTCTTGGGATCGGTGCCGTCGAACAAAGTCGTATTGGTCGTGACTCGAAAACCTTGCGCCAGCGCCAGCTTGATGGCATCGACCGCGATGTCATATCCGCCTTCGCGGCAGACAGAAAGATCATGGTGCTCCTGCTGTCCGTCAAGATGAACGCTGAACGTCAGATACTTGCTGGGCTTGAACAGGCCAATCTTTTCCTTGAGCAGCAAAGCATTGGTGCACAGGTAGATATATTTCTTGCGTGCGACCAGTCCTTCGACAATCGCGCCAATTTCGGGATGCATCAGCGGCTCGCCGCCCGGGATCGATACCATAGGCGCTCCGCATTCGTCGACCGCGCGCAGACACTCTTCGGCGCTAAGCTGCTTTTTCAGAATGTGGGCAGGGTATTGAATCTTGCCGCATCCGGCGCACGCCAGGTTGCAGCGGAACAGGGGCTCGAGCATTAGCACCAGCGGATACTGCTTTCGCCGGGCAAGCTTCTGCTTCAGCACATACGTGCTCACTGTCCACATCTGCGAAACGGGTACGGGCATGCTTCGGTCAGTCTCCTAAGGGAAGTCCTAATGTTATCAGGCTTGGCCCAGCTTTAAAGGGTTAGATGCCCCCAGGTGCCTGATGATCCAACGGCCCATTTTGGGACTCGTTTTTGGGCTCTGTAAGTATTGTAAACGCTCAGGTTATCGACTCGGTTCGGGCCTCGAAATTGAGCCCGGAACATGCTATAATCAACCATATCTTCCGACTGTGTAAGTGCTAGTAATTTCAGCCATTTGAGGGAAACTCAGGGGTTGAATTTTAACGTCGGCCAAGAGCTCAAATCAGTGGCATCCAATCGGAGCTGAATGGTAACCAAAGAGATCAATCCGGACGTGCTCGACGCGAAAGATGTCGACGCAAAAAAGAACGGCAAACCATCCTCGACTGCGAATAGCGGTTACAACGCCGACTCAATCAAAGTGCTCGGCGGCATGGAAGCAGTCCGCAAACGCCCTGCGATGTACATCGGCTCGACGGGTGAGCTTGGACTGCATCACCTGGTCTATGAAGTCGTCGATAACTCGGTTGACGAAGCGCTCGCTGGGCACGCTGACAAGATTGAAGTCACCGTCCATCTCGATAACTCAGTGACCGTGGTCGACAACGGCCGTGGAATCCCTGTGGATTCCATGGATATCGATGGCGAAAAGATTCCTGCCGCGCAGGTTGTGATGACGACTCTGCATGCCGGCGGAAAATTTGATTCGTCAACCTATAAAGTTTCCGGCGGATTGCACGGCGTCGGAGTTTCTTGCGTGAATGCGCTCAGTGAAGAACTTGATTTGGAAATCTGGCGCGAAGGTCTTACCTGGGAGCAGACGTACTCCAAAGGCGAACCGACCAGCAAGCTGAAAAAAGCCGGGGCGACGAAGCGGCGAGGCACGCGAGTTCATTTCTTGCCCGATCGCAGCATTTTCACTGCAACGGAATACAACTTCGATACGCTGTCCACGCGCCTGCGCGAGTTGGCCTTCCTCAACAAAGGCCTGCTGATTACGCTGACCGACGAGCGTACGACCGACGCCAAGACCGGTGAACCTAAGCTGGCCGAGTTCAAGTATACCGGCGGTATTGCGGAGTTCATCAAGCATCTCAACCGCGGCAAGCAAGTGCTGCACGACAAGCCGATCTACATGGAAGCCGAACGCGACGGCGTCGCCATGGAAATTGGTCTGCAATACAACGACGCTTATTCAGAAACTGTTTTTAGTTTCGCCAACAACATCAATACCGTCGACGGTGGTTCGCATCTTTCCGGCTTCCGCACTTCGCTGACCCGCACCATCAACTATGCCGGGCAGCAGATGGGCTTATTCAAAGACGTCAAAGAAAACCTGACTGGCGACGACGTGCGCGAAGGTCTGGTTGCGGTGATCAGCGTAAAACTGCCGCAGCCGCAGTTTGAAGGACAGACCAAGGGCAAACTCAATTCCGACATCGCCGGAGTGGTGCAGGCATTCGTCAACGAACGCCTGGGCGCTTACCTCGAACAGAACCCGACCGTTGGACGCAAGATCATCAACAAAGCCATCGACGCAGCCCGCGCCCGCGAGGCCGCGCGCAAAGCTCGCGACCTTACCCGCCGCAAAGGCGCACTGGATGGTGGCGGCCTTCCCGGCAAACTAGCGGATTGTTCTGAACGGCAGCCAGAGCGCTGCGAACTGTTCCTGGTAGAAGGTGAGTCGGCAGGCGGGACCGCCAAGCAGGGGCGAGATCGACGTTTCCAGGCCATCCTTCCACTGAAGGGAAAAATTCTTAACGTCGAAAAAGCGCGCTACGACAAGATGCTGGGGCACGAAGAAATTCGCGCCATGATTACCGCGCTCGGCACCGGAATCTCGAAAGAAGATTTCGATCCCGCGAAATTGCGCTACGGCAAAATCATTTTGATGACCGACGCCGACGTTGACGGCAGCCACATCCGCACTCTGCTGCTGACATTCTTTTTCCGTCACATGCAGGAGCTGATCAAGCGTGGAAATATTTTCATCGCGCAACCGCCGCTCTACTCGATCAAAAAAGGCAAATCGCAGCAGTACATCAAAGACGATCGCGAATTCGTGAAGGTGATGGTCAAGCGCGCGGCGGATGGATTGATCGTCCGCTACGGTGAAGGCGCGGCGAAGCTCGAAGGCACGAACCTTGCCCGCTTCATTACCGTGCTGAACGAATATTTGGGATTTCAGGACAAAGTCCAGAAGCGCGTGCGCGATGAGCAAGTCACCGAGATGCTGCCGAAACTGGATCTTGCCAAGCGCGTCGATTTCGAAGGCGATAAGAAATCTCCGTCGAAGAAAATCGAGAAGCTGGAAAAAGATCTGAAGAAAATTCAGAAAGATCGGCAATTCAAAGAAGTAGAAAGCCGTTTCGACGAAGAACACAACTTGTGGGAAGTCCGCATCGTGAATTCCCAGGGCGCGGAACACATGATCAATTGGGAACTCGCGTCCTCCGCCGAATACCGGCAACTGCTCTCGAAGTACAAACAGATCGAAGAGTACATGGAGCCGCCGTTTGTTGTGGAAACCATCGCTAAAGGCTCAACCGCGAGCGAAGCCGCGGAAGAAGAAGTCACGGACGCCGAAGCCGGTAGCGACGAAACCGAAACCGCAAAGAAGAAAGCCGCCAAGCCACTGTCCAAAAAGAAAGCCGGCGAACCGGTGCTGGTGGAGAAAAATACTCCCCGCGAACTATTCGACTATGTTCTCGCTGAGGGCCGTAAGGACTTCATCGTGCAACGCTACAAAGGACTGGGCGAAATGACCGCACCGCAACTCTGGGAAACCACTATGGATCCCGAGCGGCGCACATTGTTGTCCGTTAAGCTGGAAGACATTGCCGAGTGCGAGACCATCTTCTCCACCCTCATGGGCGAAGACGTCGAGGCCCGTCGCAAATTCATCGAAGACAACGCGCTGGATGTGAAGAACCTGGATATCTAAACCAGTTCACATAGGGACGGCCGCCTTCGGCTGTCCCGCCGAGCGCCAGCTCGGCAATCATTGCTAGATTTCTCTACGCTGTATCCATCGCCGTGGAAGAACGGGCCTTTCAGGCCCGCGTCCAGGGGAAACGCGATTTACGCGGCGCTGAAGCGCCGCTCTTTCACGGTTCTCCAAGTGTTATCCCGGAAACCTGTCATGCATTTGCTGGTTTAGGCCTTCACACGGGTGAGGGGGCCGCGCCACATTGGCCCCAGGTTTGGCTCAGATCCGCATCGGCATGACGATATACCGGTACTTGTAATCGTCGCCCTCGGCAGGACGCAACTGGCCGGCCGACTGGGCATCTTTCAGCTCAAGCTTCACATCGCCGTTGCCGACGGCTTTCAGGAACTCCAGAACGTATTGGGCGTTGAAGCCGATGGTCAGAGTCTCGCCGTTGTAATCGGTTTCGATGGAATCTTCCGATTCGCCCGTTTCCGAGGACGAAGCCGAAAGCTTGATCTCTCCTTTTTCCAGCTTCAGGCGCACCGCGCGCGAACGCTCGTCGGCAAATTGCGCTACGCGGGAGATCGCCTGGCTCAATTCCTCGCCGCGAATAGTGATGCTCTTGTTGTTGTCTTTCGGAAGCACGGCCTCGAAGTTCGGAAACTGGCCTGTGAGTTGGCGCGAAGTCAGCAGGCGCGGTCCGATGCGGAAGAACAGAGTCGAATCGTCTTTGGCGAATTCGATGCTGTCGGCGTCGGTGGAATCGAGCAGGGACTTCAACTCGTCCATGGCTTTCTTTGGAACCAGAGTTTTCAGTTCACCTGAGATGCCTTCGAATTTTTCTCCGCCGCGTTCAATGTGCGCCAGGCGATGACCATCGGTGGCGACCATGGTGATCGACTCCGGCTTCAGCACCATCAACGCGCCGTTCAGCGTGTATCGCGATTCTTCATTGGCGATCGCAAACCCGGTTTTCGCAATCAGGTTCGCGCAAAACTTTGGTCGGAATCTGCATCACGCCGGCGGTGGGAAACACGGGCAAGCTGGGGAAATTCGAGCGCGCCATCCCAACCATTTTTGTATTCGACCGTCCGCAACGAATGCTGACCCAGTGGTTCTCCAGCATCTTGATGGTGATGTCGGCATCCGGCAGCAACTTTACGTAGTCATGAAGCTTGCGCGCCGGGATCGTGCATGAGCCTTCTTTTTTCACCTTGGCATTGCACGACGTGCGCAGGCTCAAATCCAAATCGGTCGCCGTGAGCGAAAGCTTTTCGCCGGCCGCTTCGAACAAATAGTTCGACAGAATTGGAATGGTGGTCTTGCGTTCGACAACTCCCTGGGTCGCCGTCAACTCCCGTAACAATTCGGATTTGCTGACTGTAATTTCCATGGTGGCGGTTCCAGTCACTGGGGCGATTGCTTCTACCGGCATGACCTGATTCTCCCGTCGCGCGGCTACTTTGAGTACTTCTCTTATATCAAAATCAAAAGCATTTAAACCAGTAGTAGCAGTAGGGGCGCCGGAAAAGTGGAAAACTAGTCCAACTGCCAAGTTCACAGCCAGTTCGGGGGACTTGGTTAATGTCCAAAATTAGTCCCGAATCGGAACAGGTGTTGCGTATATTCCGGCGCCTCGAATTATTGCTTCCCGGTCTTGCACAATTTCCACATCCACTCCACAGCCCTATCGAAGGAAGACCGGACTACTGCGTGGAAATTCGCGGCTTAACCGCGACTAGCCGCCTAATTGCTCAGTCATCTTATTGATGAGCCTGTTTAAATCTTTGTCGTTCTTGCGGACGGTGTCGATTTTTTCGACCGAGTGCAAGACCGTGGTGTGATGCTTGCCGCCAAATTGCCGACCGATTTCCGGCAATGACGCTTCGGTCAGATGCTTGGCCAGATACATGGCAATCTGTCGCGGATACACGATGGCGCGTGAATTATTTTTGGCCTTGATCTCAACCAGGCGCAAGCCAAACTGTTCAGCTACAGCTTTCTGAATGGACTCGATCGTCACTTTGCGTGCCTGCGAGTCGATGAAGTTTTTCAAGACCTGCTGGGCATAAGGAAGAGTGATCTCGGCGCCGATCAGCGAAGAATGCGCTACGAGACGAATCAGCGCGCCCTCCAGCTCGCGAACATTGGAGCGGATATTGGACGCTATATAAAGTGCGACATCGGTGGGCAGGGTGACTTTTTCCTGGTCCGACTTCTTTTGCAGGATCGCTACCTTGGTTTCAAGGTCCGGCGGTTGGATGTCGGCGATCAATCCCCACTCAAAGCGGCTGCGTAGCCGGTCTTCCACTTCGGCCAGCTCTTTTGGCGAGCGGTCGCTGGCGATTACGATCTGCTTCATCGATTCATGCAGGGCATTAAACGTGTGGAAGAATTCTTCCTGGGTACGTTCTTTACCGCGTTAAGAATTGAATGTCGTCCACCAGTAGCACGTCGACATTGCGGAACTTGTCGCGGAAGCTGGTCATCTTGTCATAGCGCAACGAGTTGATCATCTCGTTGGTGAACTTTTCGCTGGAGACGTAGCAGATGGCCGCTTGCGGTTGCCGGCGTTTGATCTCATGGCCAATCGCCTGCATTAGGTGGGTCTTGCCCATGCCAACGCCGCCGTATAAGAAGAGCGGGTTGTAAGCCTTCGAAGGACGCTCAGCAACGGCCTGGCACGCGGCGTGGGCGAATTGATTTCCGCTGCCGATGACGAACGCGTCAAAGGTATAGCGCGAGTTCAGTTGCGCTGCGCCGTCCCAATCGAAGCGAGCTTGCGATCCCTGGTTAGCTGCCACAGAACGCAGTATGACGCGGAAAGTCCACCATCGTGACGGACCGGAGTGGAAGCGGGATCGTCTTCGGGAGTCACGAACTTCACGTCCTGATATTCCAGTCCGAGATTGTCCAGAGCTTCCTGAATGAGGTCAGCATACTTGTCGCCTACGTGGCGGAACTCAGCGGTCGGCACTCGCACGAAAAGTATTCCGGCGCTGGAGTGACTGTAGCGAGTGGGCTTGAGCCAGGTGTCGTAGGAATGGCGGTTGATCTTTTTTTCGAGCGCATCGAGGATGCGTAACCACGGGTTGGGAGCGAGGCTTTGTGTTGAAACAGACATAGATAAATTTTCGTGGGCTGACGCCTGTGGTCAGCGCCGTATTAATCAATCACTACGGAATTAAAATTGCTTTCTATCCAGCAGAGCGGCCTCAATCTGGCGGGGCAATCATGCTGGTCTTGGGGGAAAATCAGTAAGCTGAACCAGTCCGCGATACTAGCACAAAAATTTTGCCTTTGTGGAAAACTTCGGCGAAGAATTTTTCGTCGCATGCAAGATTCAAAGCGCATGCAAAACTTCTGTCAAGTAGCGTAGATATAACTGCCGCGCGAGTGGTGCATTTGTGAATTCTGTTTTGAGGATCAAAGCCGGGTTGAATCGAAATTTGGATTGATCGTATCCGCTCTCTAGCCTCTGTCATCGTGACCGCACTCCGAGGACTCGCTATCGCGAATTCCTCCGCATGATGACAAAACTCTATGTCTTTTTGATAAGAACCGGCAACTGAGCGCGATACAAATTTAGACACAGAGGTACAGAACTTGGGAGCTATCCGCAAACCCCCAGTTTGCCCCTCCGCCCTATGTCATTTATACTTCTCGTTCGCCATTTGGCGACTGATTTGAAGTGAGGAGCAGCCAAGTTTCATGCCCAAGCGCACATTCCAACCTAACCGACGTCACCGCTCGAAGACGCACGGATTCCGTACGCGTATGAAGACCAAGAGCGGCCAGGCGGTACTCTCGCGCCGTCGGGCCAAAGGTCGCAAGCGGCTGGCGCCAAAGCCCGGCTTCCGTGAATAAACCTCCCGCCATTGGTGGGAGTCCGCAACCTAAGTCTGGATGGTGAGTGGTGAGCGCCATCGTTTCGAAGGCGAAGGGAAGTACTGACCTGTCCATTCCGGGCGGTGGGGCCAAGGTTCCACGCATTGCTCGTCTGCTACGGCATGCCGATTTCGAGCGTGTCTACAAGCAGGGCAAGCGGCACTTTGCTACGCACATGACGGTGTTCTATTTGCGTCGTGCGGAGGGTGCGGGAACTGCGAGCGGGATTCGCATTGGTTTCACCGTGGGACGGGCATTGGGCGGCGCGGTGGATCGTAATCGCATGAAGCGCCGTTTGCGAGAGGCGGTCCGGCTACAAGTATCGGTGCCGAACGTTGCGGTGGATGTAGTGATCAATCCGAAGAAGTCTTTACGCACCACGGAGTTCGCGAATTTGCAGAATGAAGTCCGCCGGGCTTTCGAGGCCATTGAGAAACACGTAACCACAGCCTGAGGCTGTCAGTCAGAACTGAACAAATGAATAACCTGGCAAAAGCGATCGTTCTCTCCCTGCTTCGCGGCTACAAGGGGCTCATTTCGCCGATCCTCGCCCCCGCGTGCCGCTATACTCCGACGTGTTCAGAGTATGCGATGGAGGCGGTTGACCGTTTCGGCGCCGTTCGCGGAAGCTGGATGGCCATCCGGCGAATATTGCGTTGCCGTCCGTTTGTGAAGGGTGGTTACGATCCAGTAGTGGGGCCAAAGGGTTCAATGCATCATGATGGCGAGCTTTGTAGTAGCGAGTAGCTAATTTGCCCGAATTTCAAAATCCCAACCAAGATCCCGGCATGGAGCGACGGCTCCTGATCGTCTTCGCGCTGACGTTCCTCGTCATCATTGTTTGTCAGCCGCTGTTGAAGAAATATCTGCCGCAATCCGTTACTCCTCCTGCGCAAACCCAGAGCCAAAATCAGCCGGCGCCGGTTGCCTCGGCCAACAATCCAGCTGCTATCCAACAGTCGGCGGCTGCTCCGATCGCTTCTGGTGCGAAGCAGGCAAGCTCGGAATCCGAGACCGTGTTGGAGAACGATCTTTACCGCATCACGTTTACCAACCACGGCGGACGGGTGAAGTCCTGGATCCTGAAAAAGTATGACGACGACAGGGGCCAGCCGCTTGACCTGGTCAACTCTGTAGCGGCCGAAAAATATGGCTACCCGCTTTCTTTGTGGACTTACGACGAGGGCCAGCGCAATAAAATTAATTCAGCGCTCTATGTAGGTTCGCAAGATATATCTGGCGATGGGCGCAAGACCCTGACTTTCGAATATGCCGATCAGGATCTCACGGTTAAGAAAGTCTTCCGCTTTGGCGAAAGCTACGTAGTCGATGTAGAGACATCGGTGCTTTCCAAGGGAAACGTTGTTTCCGCTCTGCCCATGTGGCCCGCCGGTTTTGGTGATGAGTCAACGACCGCGTCTTATGCTGCCAGCCGCATTGAGTATCACAACGAAGAGTCCACCGAGCGCAGTTATCTTATTTTCCCCAGCCAGACACAGCGGCTCGCCATCAAAGCGATTAGCAGCGGGAACACCGTTCCGGGCCCGTTTAACTGGGCTGGGGTCGTCGACCAATATTTCGCAGCGGTCTTTATTCCCCAGGACCCGCACAGCACGACCACGGTTTATCTACGCAACTCCATCGATATTCCGAAAGACCTGAAGAAGCCCAATCCGCAGGAAACCCAGAAAGTGGAAGTGCTGGGCACGGCGGTGGGAAATTTGCATGGTCCGACCGTCGAGCGGCTTTTCGTTGGCCCGAAAGCGTTGAAGGTGGTGGAAGAAATTCGGGTCCCAGGCATCGGCGATCACGCTGATTTGCGCGATCTGGTGAACTTTGGTTTCTTTGGAATCATCGCGCGGCCACTATTTATCTGGCTGCAATGGACGTATCAACACATCGTCGGCAACTGGGGATGGGCGATTGTGTTGCAGACTTTGATCATTAGTCTGGCATTGCTGCCGCTACGAATATCCAGCATGAAATCGGCGCTGAAAATGCAGAAAATCCAGCCGCAGATGAATGCGATCAAGGACAAGTACAAGAAATACGGCGTACGCGATCCGCGCCGCCAGGAGATGAATGTAGAGATCGGCTCGCTGATGAAATCGGAGGGCGTGAATCCGGTTGGCGGCTGCCTGCCGATGATCATTCAGATGCCCTTTCTGTTTGCCTATTACAGCATGCTGAATTCCACCCTCGATCTTCGCCATGCGCATTGGCTTTGGATCGGCGATCTTTCCTCGCCGGATCCGCACTGGATCCTGCCTATCGTTCTGGTCCTGAGCATGATTATCACGCAACGGATGACGCCTCAAGCCGGCATGGATCCGCAACAGCAGAAAATGATGAACATCATGATGCCGGTCATGATGGGTTTTATCTTTTTTAATCTGGCCGCCGGCGTGACCTTGTATTACATGGAGAGTAATCTGGTTTCGATCGGGCAACAGTTGGTCATGAACCGCACCAGCCTGGGCAAAGAGATGCGCGAGATGGCGTTGAAGCGAGCGAAAAAGAAGGACAAGGGCAAATGATTTCTGACAAGATTGCCGCAGCAAATAAAATCAATGAATACCTGCGGGACGTAGTGGCACTTGGCGGTTTCCGCTTGAAGTACCGCATCACGGTCGATCCTCCGCTCGCGGAAGAGCGCGATTGGGAGCGTCCTGAAATCATGGTGGAATTTGCCGGCCCGGATTCTTCCCTGCTGCTCGAGCGCGGATGCGAATTATTGCGCGCGATTGAACTCCTGGCTCTGGAAATCATTCGCCTTCCCGGCAACGAGCATGAAAAAGTCCGCTTTGATTGCATGAACCAGCGTGCGCTACGCTTGCAGGAATTACGCGTTGCCGCCGATGTTGCCGCCGAAAAAGTTCGCCGCCTGGGCACTCCTTACGAATTCCAGCCGATGTCTTCTCGCGAACGCCGTATTGTCCATCTCGCCCTGCGCGACCATGCCGATCTGCAAACCGAAAGCCAGGGCGAAGGCAGCCGGCGTTGTCTGGTGGTTTATCCCAAGGATTACAAGGCAAAGGCTTAGCTCTCGGCTCTGAGCTTGGGTGCCTCCTTCCGTGCAGCCCACTGTGATAAGCTGCGCGGCGATGTTGCATTTACCCATCACAAAAGAGTGGATCATCTCACGGGTCGCGCGGCGCGTTTATTTCGCTTGTGCCATCGCCGCCTTTTCTCTTTTCGGAGTGTTGCTCGCCAGCCATGCGGCATTAGCGGCTGCGGGATTCCGGTCGTTTGCCGGTTTTCCTACAGCCGCTTTGGTAATCCGAGTTCTCTTAATACCTGGGATCGCGGGTGTGGCCCTGCTCTCCGTTGCCATGTGGTATCTCTGGTTTAGTTTTGACAACTCGGGGTGGGTGAAGAAAACTGTTTGGTTCGTGCCGTTGTTCTTGTTCGTCATGCTCGGGCCCGCGTTCTACTATTTCTTGGTGTACCGCCGCAACCGCGAAGTTGCGAAATGCGCCTAATTGGCCCGTGACATCAGCAGCTACAATCTTTCTGTGAACCTCGACGACACCATCGTCGCAATCGCCACTCCGCCCGGACGCAGCGGCATTGGTGTCATTCGTCTCGCGGGACCAGAAGCCAAAAAAATTGCTTTGCCGATGCTGCGGCTGAAGAACAATCTCGAAGCCGGCCGAGCGGTGTTTGGGGAACTCATCGAACCAGATGGTGGTGCGGACACTCTTGTTCGCGAACGCCCTGAGCCCGGCAGAAAAGTTGAGGGTGAAATCGCCGCAAGCCTTTCGCGGACAAGAGTGTCCGCGCCGCACCAGCACCAGCAAAACCAGAAGCAACGCATCGATGAAGTGGTCGTCACCTACTTCGCCAAGCCCCATTCCTACACCACTGACGACATCATCGAAATCTCCGCTCACGGATCGCCTGTAATTTTGCGTCACGTGATTGAGCTTGCCCTGGCCGCCGGCGCCCGCCTAGCCGAGCCTGGCGAATTCACCATGCGCGCCTTCCTCAACGGACGCATCGATCTTACCCAAGCCGAAGCGGTCCGCGACCTGATCGACTCGCAAACGCTCTACCAAGCGAAAGTCGCTTCCCAGCAACTGGATGGTGCGCTCTCCCGCCGCCTGCAACCGATCAAACAAAAACTTGTTGAATTAATTGCGACCCTTGAAGCCGGAGTCGATTTCGCCGAAGACGACATTTCCGTGCTGCCCGCCGAGCAGATCCTTCGGCGCATCGAAGCCGTGCGGACTCCCCTGGCAGAATTGGCGGCCACTTTCGCCTACGGGAAAATTGTTCATGAAGGCTTGACCCTCGCCATCGTCGGACGTCCGAACGTGGGCAAGTCGAGCCTCTTCAATCGACTGGTCGAGCGCGAACGTGCCATCGTCACCGCGACTCCCGGCACTACGCGCGATCTCGTCACCGAAACCGTCGCGATCGGCGGCATTCCCATCAAGTTGATCGATACCGCGGGCATTCGCAACGCGCTCGATGAAGCGGAGAGCATCGGCATCCGTAAATCTCTGGAAACTATTGCCGATGCCGACCTTGTACTCATAATCAGAGATTCGTCGCAACCGCTCGCCGCCGAAGATGAAGAGTTGTCAAAACTCAATGCCGGTCGCCCGTCGATCGTGATCGAAAACAAGTGTGATCTGGTTGCTCCCGGCGCGAAAACGGAGAAAGTCGTGCGCACTTCCGCCCTCACTGGTGAAGGCATCGCCGATCTACGCGACGAGATTCTTCGCCACATTGGCGGGGAAGCCGGGATTCAATCCGAGACTGGATTTCTTACCAACGCCCGCCATCAATCGCGAGTCCGCGAATCGATCACTGGACTCAACGCTGCCGAGGCCGCCGTCAGCCTCAAAATTCCGCATGAGATGTTATTGCTGGATCTATATAGCTCTCTGCGTCCGCTGGACGAAATTACGGGAGCCACCACAAACGACGACGTCCTTAATTTAATTTTCAGCACCTTCTGCATTGGGAAATAATACCGCGCAAGCGCTGGAAGAGACCTCGTTCGCTGGCGGGACAGACGCGGGCTCCGTCGCCAAGTGCGCAAAACAACTTCCCGCAAATCGGGATTGGCCCATAAACTACTTGGGGATTTGCCACGCCCCCACTCGATGAGTCAGATCACACCACGCCCGAAAACCCCGGCCCTGGCGATTGTTGGAGTTCTGGTATTCGGAGCGTGCGCCTTTTTGCCGTTCTTCCTCGGAGCTCATCTTTGGATTTCTCTCCTGCGCTGGGCCGGCCTCGCGATCATCGCCTTGACTGCTTTAAAGGGTCAAACCCTGACCCGCTGGATTCTGTTCTCCATGCTGCTCGGCGGAGAAATCGGTTTTGACTGGCCGCAATTCGCCGAACACTTGCGCGTACTGAGCGATATTTTTTTGCGGCTGATCAAGGTGATCGTCGCGCCGCTAATTTTTGGAACGTTGGTGACCGGCATCGCTGGACATGGCAATCTGAAAAGTGTCGGACGCATCGGGCTGAAGAGTTTGATCTACTTTGAAATTGTTACGACCCTGGCGCTGCTGATCGGCGTAGCGGCGATAAATCTGACCCATGCTGGAAATGGATTGGTCATGGTCCCCACGGCAACGCCGGTGCCGCAACAAAACGCACTGCAGCCGCGCTGGGACGAATTTCTTTTACACGTCTTCCCGGAAAACATTGCGAAATCCGTTGCCGATAATCAGATTTTGCAAGTGGCCGTGTTCGCCATACTGTTTGGGATCGCGCTGGCGCGAGTTCCGGAGGCCCGGCGCGCCGCGATGTTGAAGTTTTGCGAATCTCTCACCGACACCATGTTTTCTTTCACCAACCTGGTCATGTACTTTGCCCCAATTGGTGTCGGTGCAGCCATGGCCTACACCGTGGGACACATGGGAATCGGCGTGCTGCTGCCTTTGGGGAAACTCCTGCTGACCGGGTACGGCGCCTTGATCGCATTTTTCCTGCTGGTCTTTTTACCAATCGCCCTGTTAGCGAGATTGCCCATAAAAAGATTCATGAAAGCTGTTGCCGAACCGGCCATCATCGCCTTTGCCACCAGCACCTCGGAAGCCGCGCTCCCCCGCGCAATGGAAGCAATGGAAGCCTTCGGAGTGCCGCGGCGAATTGTCGCTTTTGTAATCCCCGCCGGCTACAGCTTCAACCTAGATGGATCCACGCTGTATCTTGCCCTGGCTTCGATCTTTGTCGCCCAGGCCGCGGGCATCCATATGACCTGGCTCGAGCAGTTGTTCATGGTCTTTACCTTGATGCTCACCAGCAAAGGAGTGGCTGGCGTCCCTCGGGCTGTATTGGTTGTTCTGCTGGCGACGGCCGCAAGTTTCCACTTTCCGACAGAGCCGATCTTCATCATCCTCGGCATCGACGCACTCATGGACATGGCTCGCACCGCGACCAACGTCGTAGGAAACTGTCTGGCCTGTGCAGTGGTCGCGCGCTGGGAAGGGGAGTTGCCGGCCTGACTATTTTGACAGTCTCGCCAAGGCTTCACGAAACATGGCGTCGAATGGAACGTCGCGACCATTTTTCGCCAGCGATGCCAGGGCCTTTTCGGCGACTGGCCGCTGGTATCCAAGATTCAACAGTGCCGACAAGACATCTTCTTCGGCCGCGCTGAGTGACGATACCGGCGTGATCGCTTCCGTCCCCTGCGCTGGGAGCTTGTCGCGCAACTCCAACACCATGCGCTCCGCCGTCTTCTTGCCAATGCCAGGAATGCGAGTCAGCCGTGCAATATCATTGCCTCGAATTGCGCCGACCATCTCGTCGGCAGCCATTCCGCTAAGGATCGTAATCGCAAGTTTGGGCCCAATACCGCTAACGGTAATTAACTTTTCAAATAAAGTTTTCTCGGTCGGCCGCAAGAATCCATAAAGCGCAATTTGATCTTCGCGCACATGCGTGTGAATATACAGCGCGACCTCGCTGCCGAGGCCGGGGAGATCGGAAAATGTCGGAACAGTAATGACGACGTCATAGCCCACGCCGGCCGTTTCTACGATGGCCTGATTAGGATGTTTCGCCAGCAGCTTTCCCCGCAAATGAGCAATCATGCTGAGGACATTGTAGCCGGAGAGTGGTGGCGTAGGATTATCGAGGTTTGGCTGAAAGCTGACAGCAGAGAGCTGACAGCTCTAAAACAATGAACTCTGTTTCCGGTTCGGCGTAATCCCGAAATGCTCATACGCCAACTGCGTCGCCACTCGGCCACGCGGCGTGCGATTCAGAAACCCGATTTGAATCAAGAACGGCTCGTAGATTTCTTCAATCGCATCCGCTTCCTCCGCCAGCCCGGCAGCCAGCGTACTCAAACCCACCGGCCCACCTTGATATTTCTCAATGATGGTGAGCAGCAATTTGCGATCCACTTCATCGAAACCATGGCGATCGACTTCGAGCATCTGCAAAGCCGCCTGGGCCGTAGCCAAATCGATCTTCCCCGCTCCGCGCACCTGCGCAAAATCCCGTACTCGTCGCAGCAATCGATTGGCAATACGCGGCGTCCCTCGCGACCGGCTGGCAAGTTCGAGTGCGCCGGCATGGTCAATTTCGACTCCCAAGATTTCCGCGGAACGTTCTACAATCACGCGCAAATCCTCATGCCCATAAAATTCCAGCCGCAACACAATTCCGAAACGCGAGCGCAACGGCGCCGACAGCAATCCCGCGCGCGTAGTGGCTCCAATGAAAGTAAACGGCTTCACATCCATGGTATGAGTTCTCGCCGCCGGACCCTGGCCGATGATGATGTCCAGCTTGTAATCCTCAAGTGCCGAATAAAGGATTTCTTCCAGCGCCGGTTGCAGCCGGTGCACTTCATCAATAAACAACACTTGCTTGTCGCGGACATTGGTCAGAATCGCAGTGAGATCGCCCTTGATCTGTAGTGTAGGCCCGGAAGTCTGCTGAAACGGCGCAGCCAATTCATTGGCAATGATGGTGGCCAGCGTCGTCTTCCCCAGTCCCGGAGGCCCATACAGCAGCACATGATCCAGCGCCTCGCCCCGTGACTTCGCCGCCTCAATCGCAACCGCCAAATTCTCTTTAACTTTGGCCTGCCCAATAAACTCCACCAATTTCTGCGGACGCAGCTTCAGCTCAAACGACGAATCGTCCTCCACCGGCGCGCCCGAGACAATTCGCTCACGGTCCTGGGGGATCTTAGGAATGTTTTTGAGAGTCGCCACTGGCCGGATATTAGCACGAAGACCTATCCCGAACCACGCCCAGCTCACGCAGCGATAGCCGTTGCGGCTGTCCCATGCCCATTTATTGGGCCCTACTTCGGATACCACTCCAGCAACCGTACCTCAATACCGGTCCCAGCCAACGCTTTTTGAAATACAGAAAGATCCGACCCACGATAGTGATACGGGATCACAATCTTGGGATGAAACGCTTTCACCGCATCCGCGGCCTCTTCGGGAGGCATTGTGTAGGGCAGATTCATGCATACAAATGCCACATCAATGTTCTTCAACGCGCGCATCTCCGGAATGCCTTCGGTGTCGCCGGAGAAGTAAAATCGCTTCCCGCCATAGGTAAGAACGTAGCCATTGCCGCGTCCCTTATCGTGAAAAAGTTTCCCCGCCTCCGGCCCGCGCTTGATGTTGTATGCCGGAATCGCTTCAATCGTCCAACGCTGCCACGATTTCGTTTCCCCATTAGCGAGAGACTTCGCGCTGCTCACAGTTTGAACTACGGCTGGTGGCGCAAAAATGTCCGTATCCGCCTTGCTGATTTCCTTGATCGAATCCGGATCCATGTGGTCGCCATGAATGTCGGTGATCAAAATCAAATCCGCCTTCGGCAGCCCCGACAATTTCGCAGGCTTTGCCGGATCCAAATAAATCGTCTTCCCTCCAGCCTCAATCAAAGTGCTGGCGTGATACAGCGGCGTGATCTTGACCGGTCCATCCGAGGTTGGAAAAACTTGTGTTTCGGCGGCATGGCCAAGCATCGACAATCCAAGAACAACCCCAATCACAACTAGAAATAGTTTCATCTTTCCCTCGAACCTGAACATTAAGAGCGCTCGCATTTATTAATATCAAAAAACCCCAAAGAACTTGTCATCCTGAACGAAGCGTTCTTGCGTAGTGAAAGATCCGTGCATTCTTTCCTTCGTAATTTGACAATGTGACACATAATGTGTCACATTACAATCATGCCATCCTTAAACCTGCGCCAGCTCCGCAACACCCGCCTCTTGAAAACCTGGTTGCGCGCCGGAAACACAGTCGAACTGAAGGAACGCGACCGCGTAATCGCCCGCATCGTTCCAGAAAATCAACCTGCGGCCCCACCGAAATATCCCGACTTCGCCGCCCGCAGCAAGAAGATTTTCGGCGGACGCATTTTGCCTGGCGCCGACCTTCTGATTAAGGATCGGGGTCGGTATTGACGGTCTACGCGGACACTAGTCTTTTTGTCTCCGTATACCTTGACGACCAACACTCGCAAGAAGCTCGGCGCCGCGTCCTCACCGCTTCGGTTTGGTTCACTCCTTTCCACCTGGCAGAATGGGCACATGCCATTTCGCAGCACGTTTTTCAGGGCGAGATGTCTCCCAGCGAGTCAGTGCGGATCACTCGGCAATTGGAAGACGATCGCTCCGCTCCGGTGTGGTTAGAGGTTGAACTACCAGAAGATGCTTTCGAACTCTGCGCAGACCTCGCCCGCCGCTACGGCCCCAAACTCGGTGTCCGGACACTGGACAGTCTGCACGTCGCCTGCGCCCTCGAACTCAAAGCCGAACAATTCTGGACCTTCGACGAACGCCAATTAAAATTAGCCAAAGCAGTGGGATTAAAGACGACCTGATGAAGCACTTGGCACCTAGCATTTGGCCGGGAACCCTCGGTTCCAATTGAGTCCGCAACCCTCTGTCAGGGCCAAATGCCAATTGCTAAATGCCGCCGGCTCAAGACGCCTTGTCCTCCTCCTCGTGCACATCCCCTCTAGCCGCCCGCGCTTTCTCCACAATCTTGTCCTGCAACTGCCCCGGCACCACGTCGTAGTGATGCATCTCCATATTGAAACTCGCGCGCCCCTGGGTCATCGCTGTGAGATCGACGCCATAAGTCAGCATCTCCGACATCGGCACTTCAGCCTTCACGATCGTGTTGCCGCCTTTGTTGTCCATCCCCTGGATGCGTCCACGCCGGCTGTTCAAATCGCCCATGATCGAACCGGCAAATTCGTCAGGTGCAGTGATTTCGGCTAGCATCACGGGCTCGAGCAACGCAGGTTTCGCTTGTTCCATAGCTTTTCGAAATGCAATGCGCCCAGCCATTTGAAATGACATATCGTTCGAATCCACATCGTGATACGAACCGTCATAAAGGATGACCCGGAAATCCACCATGGGAAATCCCGCAAGATGTCCACGTGCAGCAGCGTCTCTAATTCCCTTTTCAATCGCCGGAATATAGTTTTTCGGAATCGATCCGCCAAAAATGTCGTTTACGAATTCAAATTCTCCGCCGCGCGGCAACGGCTCCATCTTGATTTTGCAATCGCCGTATTGTCCGTGCCCGCCAGTCTGTTTCTTATGTTTGCCCTGCACGTCAGCTTTGCCGCGAATCGTCTCTCGATACGGCACCTTGGGCGCATGCAAAATCACTTCTGTGTGATACCGCTTCTTCATCTTCGAAACCACAACTTCAATATGCTGCTGTCCCGTGCCCGCAATCAAAAACTCTTTGGTCTGCGGATCGCGGAAAAATCGCAGCATGGCATCTTCTTCCATCAGCTTGTGGATACCCGGTCCCAACTTGTCTTCGTCGGCCCGGCTTTTCGGCTCGATCGCAAATGTAATCGCCGGCTCCGGCAGTTTCACTCGCGGATATTGAATCGGGGCAGACTTATCTCCCAGCGTGTCGCCGGTAAGCGTGTCTTTTAGTTTCGACACAGCTCCAATATCGCCAGCATGTAATTCATTCACCGGGACAGTCGTCTTCCCTTGCAAAATGGAAATATGCGCCAGCTTCTCCGCCGACCCGCGCGAGAAATTCTGCACCGTCGCTTCATTCTTCAGCACGCCAGAAAATACTTTGAAATAAGAAATTCGCCCGGCAAACGCATCCGAAACTGTTTTGAACACATACAACGACACCGGCTCCGCGTCGGTCTCATGCCGTTTCGGGGCCTCGCCATTACTCGATGCCGTCGGCTCCCCCTGCACCCACTCATGTTCAGATGGCGCAGGCGTGTAATCGACGATAAAATCCATCACCCGGTCCGCGCCAATATTTCCCAGTCCCGAGCCAAAAATTACCGGAAAAATCTTGTCCTCGCGAATCGCATTGTGCAGCGCAGGTATCAGGTCTTCTTCCGGGATGGTCCCCTTCTCAAAGAATTCTTCCATCAGCGCATCGTCGCCTTCAGCGACAATCTCCACCAGCTTTTCGTGCGCTTCCTGCGCCCGCTCTTTCAAGTCCGCCGGAATTTCGGTCTCTTTCCCCTTACCATCTCCACCCAGCGCATAGGTGTAAGCCTTCATGCGCACCAGATCGATCACGCCGTTAAAATTCTTTTCTTTCCCAATCGGCAACTCCAGCGGAATGACCGATCGCCCGAACGCTGTAGTCAACGATTCCAGCACCCGCTCTGCATCGGCATGATCGCGATCCATGCGGCTGGCCACAATGAGCCGGGGCGTCTTGTATTCTTCGCAATAATTCCAAACCCGCTCAGTCACGACTTCGACACCGGCCACTCCATCAACCACAACGATCGCCGCATCGACAACCGGCAACACCAGTTTGGCTTCATGCACAAACATGTTGAAGCCAGGCGTATCCACAATATTGATTTTGGTTTTGCCCCACTCCGTGTAAGCCAGGCTGGCCGTCACCGACATTTTCCGCGCGATCTCTTCGTCGTCGTAATCGGTAATGGTCGAGCCGTCATCGACCCGGCCCAGACGCTGGGTTGCGCCCGCGGCATACAGCATCGCCGAAACTAGAGAAGTCTTGCCGGCATGTCCATGTCCGACAATTGCAACGTTGCGGATATTTGCGCCTTCATAAACTTTCACGGGTTCGCTCCTTAGAGGCTAAATGGACGCAAGGCCTAGGATGCTACCACCGGAGCAGGGGAAGGCTCAACTAGGAAGGAATAAGCGGTTACAACCTGATTTCGAGGCACATGGCCTCAGAGTGAATCCGTGAGAATCCGCGCAAAATCCGTGGCCAGCAGTTTCCCGCCCATGTATCATTCCGGTAAATGTTGGGCAACCGCACCGGCGAGCAATGGGTCGCGCAATATGCGACCAGCCATCAGCACCCGATCAACCGTATCTGCCACACCCTGGGGATTCCCACTATTCTTCTTTCGCTTCCTATTTTTCTGGCCAGCATTTTCTTTCACCGATTGTGGCCTTACGCCGCCGGCCTGTTCGTCCTCGGATGGATCCTCCAATTCATCGGCCACGCCTTCGAGCATAAAGCGCCCGAGTTCTTTCACGACTGGCGCTTTCTCTTCGTAGGCGTGCGCTGGTGGTGGGCGAAAATAAACGGCAAGGCCTGAGACGCTCCTTGTGACTTATCAAGAGTTCTCAATCCCCTCAACTTGCACAGTCCTCATCCATCCCATATGCTTTTATTCTCATGCATCGTCTGACCGCCAGATTATTGCTAGTCCTGCTGTTGGTGAGCATCATGGCTCCCGCAGCCCTGGCGGCGACTGCGCCCACTCCGCACGCCTGTTGCCTGCGGATGAAGCGTGACTGCATCACGACCACGCACGGTCTGGAATTTCAAGCGCCGCCCACCTGCTGCAATCGCGACTGCTGCCGTCCGTTGACAATTTCGCAGTGGGGAGAAAATCCGCAATCCAACGCAGCCTCGATTATTCCGGCGTCGTCGATCTTGTCTTTCACTCTCTGCTCCGTTCACCGCACGGACGAACGCAACACCTCCCATTCCGGCCGAGCCCCGCCGAAATTCTCCATCGCCTAATCCATCTAAGAATCAGCTCCGGCAGGCTCGCCCTGAGCGAAGCCGAAGGGAGCGACCAAGCTTAGCCCCGGACGACAGTCCTGGGGTAGCAGCGCACGTGACCGCGCGCCCCAAGGCGTAACCGTTCGCAGGAGATCTCATGAATCGCGTTTTTCTCTGCGGGATATTATTTCTCGCGGCATCCGCCCACGCCACCATCTTCGGCACGGTCGAAGGCCTGATCCACGACCCTCAGCATCGCCCCATCCAAGGCGCTCAGGTCACTCTCCACGCCGCCAATTCCGACTGGAGCAAAGTCCTTACCAGCGACGCCGTCGGCGAATTTCGTTTCGATAACGTCCCCTTGGGCGAATACAACGTCGCCGTAGAAGCCCCCGGCTTCGGCGCGATGCAAGAAAAACTCACGCTCACCTCCGGCCGCAATGCCCGCCTGCATTTTTCCCTGAGCGTCGCCCAAAACAAAGAAGTAGTCGAAGTCACCGACATCCCTTCGACAGTCAATCCCGAATCGTCTACCACGACCAATGTTGTCAGCCGCGAGCAAATCGCCAACACGCCCGGCGCAGACCAAACCAACAGCCTCGCCATGATCACGAATTACACTCCCGGCGCATACATGGTCCACGATCAGCTTCACGTCCGCGGCGGACACCAGGTTTCCTGGCTGATCGACGGCGTCCCCGTCCCCAACACCAACATCGCCTCCAACGTCGGCCCGCAATTCGATCCCAAAGATATCGACTATCTGGAAGTCCAGCGCGGTGGTTACAACGCCGAATACGGAGACCGCACCTACGGCGTTTTCAACGTAGTCACCCGCTCCGGGTTCGAGCGCAATCGCGAAGCCGAACTGGTCACCAGCTACGGAAATTTCAACGAAACCAACGACCAATTCAGTTTCGGCGACCACACCGAACGCTTCGCTTACTACGGCAGCATCTCCGGAAATCGCACTGACCTGGGATTAGAAACTCCCACTCCCGAGATTTTTCACGATGAAGGCGCAGGCCTAAGTGGATTCACTTCCCTGATCTTCAACAAAAGCCCGAACGACCAACTCCGCCTGATCGCCTCTGCACGCGGAGACCACTATCAGGTCCCCAACGATCCAGACCAACAAGCCACCGGCGTCCGCGACGTAGAAAACGAACGCGACGACTTCGTCAATTTTTCCTGGCTGCACACCGAGCCCTATGGCGTCGTCCTCACAGTGTCGCCGTTCTATCACTTCAACCGCGCCCACTACGAAGGCGATTACATCGGCGCTCCCGATCCCGCAGTTCAAGTCCCGCAGGACGATCGCGGCTCAAATTACATCGGCGGAGTAGTTTCGCTGGCCATCAATCGCGGCAAACATAACGCCCGCTCCGGAATCCAGGTCTTCGGCGCTCGTGACAATCAACTTTTCGGGATCGTCACCAGCGACGGCAGTGTTCCCCCGTTCAGCGAGCGTGAAATGGTTTGGGGAAATGTGGAAACGATTTTTCTCGAAGATCAATACAAAGTAACAAGCTGGCTGACGTTTAACGGCGGCGTGCGCCTCACTCACTTCGGGTCAAGCACCAGCGAAAATGCCGCCGACCCTCGCGCCGGTGCGGCCTTGCGCATTCCACATCTCAACTGGGTCTTCCGCGGATTTTACGGACGCTACTATCAAGCTCCGCCGCTCTTAACCGTCTGCAACGATCCCAACAATCCCCTTTGCAAAATCGCCGCGCAACAAGGCTTGGGATTTCTCCCGCTCCGCGGCGAGCGCGATGAGCAGCACGAATTCGGCGTGACCATTCCCTTCGCCGGATGGGCGCTCGACATCTCCAACTTCCGCACCGGTGCCAGAAATTTCTTCGACCATGACGTGCTGGGCAATTCCAATATTTTCTTCCCACTCACCATCGACCGCGCCCGCATCCGCGGTTCAGAGGCCACGTTAAACTCGCCAATGATTTTCCACCGCACCCAATTCCATGCCGCCTACTCTCACCAATACGCCGAAGGCGCAGGCGCAGTCACCGGCGGCCTCACCGATTTCAGCCCACCCGCCGCCGGCTATTTTTATCTCGACCACGACCAGCGCAATACCCTCTCCACGGGATTCAACGTGTCATTACCCTGGGAGGCGACAACTGCCTTCAACGTCAACTATGGCTCTGGCTTTGTCGACGGCGACGGCCCCCAGCACTTATCCCCGCACACGCTCTTTGATTTATCCTTGGGAAAATCCTTCGGAGAAAAATGGAGCGTCCGGCTGACCGGCCTAAATCTCTCCGACCACCGATACCTTCTAGACAACAGCAACACCTTCGGTGGGACCCACTACGCAAATCCCCGGGAAATTTCAATCCAGCTAAAATACAGATTCCGTTATTAAAAGAATTTGTGATCAAACAGCTGTCTCACTCTTTGGTCATCCTGAGTGGAGTCGAAGGACCCGGACTCCCGGCACCAGTGCTGCAAGGACGAAGGCCTTAGAAAGCATTTAGCATTTGGCGCTTAGCATTTAGCCAAACACAAAGAGAGAACCACCGCCGCTAAACTGAATGCCAAATACCAACCCGCCAAACCAGTTAAACTATCCCAAGGAGCCTGCATGCGTTGCATTTTCGTCGTCCTCGCTATCCTGGGCATCATCGCCTCCAGCCTGGCGCTACGCGAGCACTATCGCACCTACGGAGACGCGCCTTGTGACATCAACGAAAAATGGGACTGCGGCATCGTCAACCACAGCCCGTTCGCTGTTCTGTTCGGAATCCCCGTCGCCGACATCGGGATCGCCGGATATTTGCTGCTGGCCTTCCTGGCCTTCAGACGTTTCTACCGCTTGCTCCTGGCGGCCGCGCTAATCGCTCTAAGTTTTTCCCTATACCTTGCCCATATTGAAGCCAGCGTTCTGGGTGTCTGGTGCATCTATTGCGCCATTTCCCTAGGATTGATTTCGCTAATCAGCCTGCTGTCACTAATAACGGTGATCACGCAATCAGTAAGAATCAATCGTATGAATTAGACGAACCACGTGGGATATGCCGCAATTCCTACGATCTCAACCCGCAAAAATTAACCTTGCTTTAACAATTCCGGCCTTCCGTAAGCTTTAACATTCCGCGATGCCCCAAGATCCCCTCACCATCGAAGACGTCCTCGGCGCCAAGACCGGACAACGCATTCTTCGCCTCAACGGGCCCATCATCATCAGCAACTTGTTCGACCTCCAGGCCAGAATGAGGGGCAATAGGACACAAACTTTAATTCTGGATTTCGCCCAGGTGCCCTACATCGATTCCGCCGGCATCGGTGCCTTGGTGGGCGCCTACGTCACCCATCAGAAAGACGGACGAAAACTATTCTTGGTCGGGGTCAGCGAACGCATTCACAACGCCCTCATCGTCACTCATGTGCAGCAGTTCTTCAGCTTCTACCCCACCCTCGCCGAAGCCGAAGCCGCCGCAGCCGCCGCCTAAAATTATTCACTCCTCCCTGTAATCCTGGGCGCAGTGAGTTTTTCGCAAAGCGAAGTACTCACGGAGTCGAAGGACCCCGGCATTTTTCTCCGCGCTCTCGTCGCAGGGATTTCCTTGGTGAACCTTCGTGCCCTTGGTGGTTAAAAGAATTCGATTTTCTCCATAAAAAAGGGCGGCCTTTAGGCCGCCCACTGCGAAACATCTTGTAAAGTGGTTTAAACCCCCTTCACATTCTCCGCCTGCCATCCTTTGGGTCCTTTGACCACATCGAACTCTACTTGTTGTCCTTCTTGCAGGCTGCGGAAGCCTCCCGCTTGGATGGCCGAGAAATGTACGAATACATCCTCACCGTTTTGGCGGCTGATAAATCCATAGCCCTTGGCGTCGTTAAACCACTTTACTGTTCCTTGTTCTGCCATGATGTTGCCCTGTTCCTTTGTGTTGGAGGTTGCGCCGAGTCCCTCACGGCGCTTCGCACTCTCAGGCAGGTCACGCTCAACAGCGGGAGATTCTGAAACTGCTAAAAACCGCAAAAGCCCAAACGCACCCAGATTCTACCCGAAACCCGTTCCCCACAACCATGATTATTTCGACCTAATCCCCAAGCAAGGGGTGGCCAGTAACCACCACGTAATCATGAGTTTCCCCGCAGGCCTCGCCAGGTAATTCTAAGTTTTCCTGTCATCCTGAGCGCAATGAGTGCTTCGCGAAGCGAAGCGCTCACGGAGTCGAAGGACCCCTATGGCCATCCCAGAATCCATCCTTCGTGGGCCTTGTGTTCGGCTTGTCATTCGGCGCCATAGATTTTCCCCCTTGTCATTCCGAACCGCAGCGAAGCGAAGAAAGGAATCTGCTTTTGGGCGGCGCAATGCTTCGACGCTGCGATAAAAGCATGGGCTTCGAATACGCGCCAGCGCCGCCCTTAGCAAATCCACAATCCACAATCTACAATCTGAAATCCATGGACCCAGCCCTCATCGGCGAACTGCTAAGACCATTCCTATCCTCAAGGGCCGCAGGCCCGGAGGATCTGGCGAACGACCAACGGCCAACGGCCGACGACGCCTTATCCCCAACCCAACTAAAAAACATATCGACCTACATCGATCTACTCCTCCGCTGGAACGCCCGCATAAACCTGACTGCTATCCGTGACCCCGAGGAAATCGTCACCAGACATTTTGGCGAATCCCTATTCGCCGCGCGCCACTTGTTCCCGAATGATTTGGCCAACGGCCAAAAGCTAACGGCCAACGGCG
The DNA here is from genome assembly GCA_963794195.1 of uncultured Acidobacteriaceae bacterium. GTDB lineage: Bacteria > Acidobacteriota > Terriglobia > Terriglobales > Acidobacteriaceae > DATBAX01. The sequence continues at coordinate 44,694 of CAWCCU010000002.1, read as the reverse complement.
TAGTGGATATAGGCTCCGGCCCTGGCTTCCCCGGTCTGCCCATAAAAATCTGGGCGCCGCAAATCCATCTCACCCTAATCGAATCCAATCAAAAGAAAGCGACATTTCTCCGCGAAGTGGTCCGCACTCTTACATTGACGGACGTCGATATATTCGCCGGCCGCGCCGAAGACTTCCCTACCCCAGCCGGTGTAGTGACCCTCCGCGCCGTAGATCTCTTCGACCAAATCCTCCCCATCGCAGCCAGTCTGGTGGCCCCCGGCGGCTGCTTGGCCCTCTTGATCGGCACAGCCCAGGTCGACCGCGCCCGCGATCACGCCAGCAATTTCCAGTGGCAAGATCCAACTCCGATCCCCATGGCCTCCAGCACCACACTGCTAATTGGGAGGTCCTCCGCTGGCATTGCATCTCTTCCACCGCAGCGTTAAACACGTCTTCGCATCACTCCTGATTTCGGGCGGAGCAGGAGCCTTTGGCCCTGCGTTAAGAGACTTTGCCCTGAGTATGGAGTTTGGCGCACCTTTTGAGAGTCTTCCCGCAGCTCTTCGGCAGAACCAAGACGATCACGAGCCAGAATTATCATCCAGTGGAACAATCTATGTGTACTAGCTCGGAGGAAGCGCACAATTCGCCCATTAATCATGCATAGTGGGAGCGAGGGCCGATCATGGGGCCGACATGCAGTTAGTACCTTACTAGTAATAAGTGGGAGCTCGATTCCATAAAATGCGACAAACACGGCCATCCGATCAATTATATTGGCCATAACCCACGCAAAGTGGTGCTAAGTCAACGAATTTTATACTTAAGGTACTCCAAAAATCTGCTTGGGGCTTTTCCCAACTATCATAATGTTCCCCGTGGAACACTTCGCGAGTTTTGCACAGATGTTCCCCGTGGAACATTACGACGAATTATTCGAAATCGTACTTATGTTCCCCGTGTAACACTTCGAACAAATGTTCCCCGTGGAACATTGTGCAAACCTGGTCCGAAATCCTCCCAATGCACTTCTGATTCAGCCATATGCACGATTTCGATACCTGCACCGAAATCCGGCATTGCATTGACGATTCGATCGGCCTATTGTGAATCCATCTCTGGATTCTCCGAAAACTTACCATGGGACGCGTAATCGCGATTGCCAACCAGAAGGGCGGCGTGGGTAAGACCACGACTGCCATCAACCTCGCCGCATCGTTCGCGGCGGCTGAAGTCAACACTCTGCTTATCGATTGCGATCCGCAATCAAATGCCTCGAGCGGTCTCGGCCTGGTTAAGGATCCGGAGCGCTTCAGCTCATACCATCTACTGATGGGAGAGGCCACCGCCGAGCAAGCCATCCAGCCCACGGAGCTCGAGCAGTTGTGGATCATTCCTGCCCACAAAAATCTGATCGGCGCAAACATTGAATTGGTGGACGGAGAGCGACGCGAGTTTCGCTTACGGGATGCCATTGCGCCGTTGCGGGAGCGATTTCAGTTTATCGTTCTCGACTGTCCGCCAGCGCTTGATCTGCTTACCTTGAACGCACTCGTGGCTGCAGATTCGGTTTTGATTACCATGCAGGCGGAATACTTTGCGCTGGAAGGAATATCAGAGCTGCTGGATACGATTGAGCGAATTCGAGCTGTCCTTAATCCTGAGTTGGCGATCGAGGGTGTGGTGCTGACCATGTTCGATGAACGCACCAACCTGGCACAGCAGGTGACGGCTGAACTCAAAAGATATTTTGGGGAGAAGCTTTGCCAGACGACGATCCCGCGGAACATTCGGTTGGCGGAGGCGCCGAGTCATGGCAAGCCGGCGTTGCTGTATGACGTGAGGTCGCGTGGGGCGGAGAGTTATATACGGCTGGCGAAGGAGATTATTTCTCATCATCTGCCGGTGGAGGCGCCGGCATCTGAGATGGATAAGTCTGCTTGATATATCGATGAGCGTCGATATGTAGATCGATCGATATCGATGTACGAATCTGGGTCGTGCCGGGCGTAGGGGTCCTTCGACTCCGTGGATGCTTCGCTTCGCGAAACATCCGCTGCGCTCAGGATGGCAAAGGGTTGAGAGTGGATCGGGAGAAAATTTTATGACTGCATCTGCGGAGAAGGTTGCTGGGGAATCGGCTGAGAAGCCGGCTGAGAAAGCTGCCGAGAAAGTAATGGACAAGCGGAAGGCGTTGGGGCGCGGGTTGGAGTCGTTGTTGGGCGGGCCTCGCGTCGTGAATCCTATTCCGGCTGCGGCATCCATGCCATCGGATGCGAACAGCGGGGTGATTGCGGAGATACAGGCGTCGGCGGCGCGGGCATCTACCGGCGATACCGTGCAACTGATTCCGATTGATGCCATCGACAAGAATCCTTATCAGACGAGGATATTTTTTGATGAGGACGCGTTGCAGGAGTTGGCGGATTCGATTTCGGCGTCGGGGCTGGCGCAGCCGATTGTGGTTCGTCCTGGGGAAAACGGGCGCTATGTTCTGATTTTGGGTGAGCGGCGCTGCCGGGCTTCCAAGCTGGCCGGAAAAGAATCGATTCCGGCGATTGTAAGAAAAGTTTCCGATCAGCAAGCTGCCGAGATGACCGTCGTTGAAAACCTGCAGCGTCAGGACCTGAATTGCATGGAGCAGGCAGCTGCGTTCGCCAAGTTGAGCCGGGATTTCGGATTGACGCAGGAACAGATTGGGCATCGGGTCGGGGTGTCCCGGGAGTCGGTCGCGAATTACATGCGGCTGATGAAATTGCCGGGGACGGTCATGCAGTATCTGCAACAGGGGGAGATGGATTTCAGCATGGCGCGGGTGCTTTTACGGTTGGATGACAACACCCTGGTCGCCAAGATCGCCGACCAGGTGGTTAGTAAAGGCATGTCGCGGATTCAGCTGGAAGACATGATCGACGACATCAGAATCAAGATCCATCAGCGGCCCGACGCGGAACAGCCAGGGCGAGCGCGATGGGTGGATCCGAATGTGCGAGCGGCGCAGACGCAATTGGAGCGGGTGCTGGGGTTGCGGGTGAGGATTCGCGATCGGAAGGGAAAGGGCAGGATCGTGATTGAATATTCGACCGTGGACGACTATGAGCGGGTGGTGGGGATGCTGCGGGGGAAGGGTTAGGGTTCGTCGTTAGCCGTTAGCCGTTGGTCGTTGGTCGTTGGCCGTTGGTCGTCGGTCGTCGGCCAAACCCTAGGCGCTGAAGCGCGTGATTCGGATTTGCTCCTTGGCGGCATTTTCAATCTTTAGAGGTCCTTCGACTCCAAGAATTCGTTTCGCTCCGCGAACGAATTCTCTGCGCTCAGATGACAGATGTAAGAATCCGTTACACAAACTAATTGCGCTGGTGGCAAGATACGCGCCTGTCGGGCGCTCCTCACCGCATCAGAAAGCAAGATTCCTCGGCGCTTCTCGGAATGACAAGATGGGAGAGCTCTATCTAGCCAGCGGGAATCTAGTTCGTTAATCGGTGGGACGAAGAATCAGATTGGAAGTGGCTAGCACTTTAGGGACGGCCCTTGGTGGGGCACAAGTGGGATGAACTGTCTTCTTTCCGCGATTACACTGCCGGGAATCTGAGTAGTACTTTGTGGGAAGAAAGTTCAGAAGTTGGATACTTTCTAGTTACTAAGCCCGAATTGTCTTTCGAATCAGCGGGCAAAGTGGAAAATATTCGTCTATCTGGGATGAATGACGATCTGGCATGAGTTCCAGCTTCAGGCTTTGAGGTTTCTTCACGAATCGATTTGAGAATTGTCGGACGCTGATTTCCGGCACTGCGGAACCTAGTTCGTTAATCTGTGGGAAGAAAATGGATTTCTGGTTCCAGATGACACCCGGACCGGGGTCGCTAGCAAGGGCGAGTGGGAAATGATTGCGATAAATAGCAGAAAGTGGCAGAGTGCGCTGGGTCCTTCGACTCCAGCACTGTTCGCCTTGCGAACTATTCTGCTGCGCTCAGGATGACAAGATTTGTGAGGGTTGAGAGGATCCCCAACGGCTGATGGAGGTCTGGCTTACTTTTTATTTTTCCTGGAAGTCGGCGCCGAAGGCGGCGATTTTGCCGTAGTCGAAACGGAGGCTGCAGGTTTTTGGGGCGGCGTGTTCGAAGGAGACGTGGAGGGCGGGCGAAGCCTCGGAGAGGGAGGCGGTTTCCATGGGGGCGCGAACCAAGTCCTGGGCCTCGTCATATTTGGCGGTAACCGCGGTGTTCTTGCTGACGATGAGGGTCCAGTTCTTTTTGCTGGGAATGATGTAAACGGTATATCCGCCCAGGGGGATTTGGACGTTGTTGAGGACCAGAGGAGTTTGCACGAAAAGAACTGGAGCGGAGCCGCCCGGCGTCCATACCTTCCCGTTTTGGGGTTCTTCCTTATGCAAGGTGCTGTATTGCATGCTGACCTGGTTGTCGTCGGCAAAATTGCAAGAAGAGGTCATGGATTGGGAGTCATCCGCGGGGTCTTGTGCAGCCGCCATGGTGAGCAGAAGTGGACTTAGTAGAATTAGGCAAAGAATACGCATGATTTCACTCCCCCTCACACCCCGGTGACAGCGGCCGCGACGCGCCGGTTGTCTTAGGGAAGCGGCCATTGTACATCCCAGAGGCGCAAAATTGTCCATACGTCTTAGGCCTTAGGTGACGTTCTCTTTCTTGGGCCTCGTTGATAGCGTGAGAACCAGCAGTCACTCAGAAAGGCTGGTTCGATCAGGTATGGAGAATACGGCGAAGTCGGCTGGAAAGCTAACAATTCTTTATGGCGAAGGCGATGCGGAAGTGCTTGCGGCGCAGGCAGTTTCCATCCAGAAGGCGGGACATCAGGTGCAGACGGCTGAAGGACGCAAGGGCGTTCTGGAGGCGTTGAAGACGGGGAAGTTTGATTTGGTGCTGATTGGGTCGTCGATGAATCGGGATGACCGGCATCATCTTCCTTACATGGTGAAGAAGTCGCAGGCGGCGACGCGGATTCTGGTGATGCATGCGGATGGAGCGCGGCATCCGGCGGTGGATGGAAATGTGGATACCGGGACCAGCATGGAAAGTTTGCTGGAGAAGATTGCGGTGTTGATGGGGAAGAGCGCGAAGGCGGCTGGAGCGGGACGGTAGAGGAACATCGCTATTTGAGATTGAAGATTCTAGATTGCAGATTGAACTGAAAATCTGCAATCTGAAATCGCAAATCTGAGATGGGAGTAGGGGGTCCTTTCGGCTTCGCTCAGGGAGGCTCTTCGACTCCGCAGATGTTCATGGCGTAAACGTCTGCTGTGCTCAGGATGACCTGGGACCTTCAAGTTTTGAGAAGGGACGAGTTTTTTGCAACGAAGTTGGGATTCTCGAGTCTAAGTAAGTACGAAACGTAAAGGCGGACGAGAATTGGCCGATATAGATGAGCAGGGCCAACTGTCGACGCTTGAATCCGAAGAAGCGGGAAGTGATAGTCAGGCAGTGACCTGGAAATCGTCTACGAAAATGATCATCGATCCAAATTTCGCGCCGGCCGCCCAAGCTTTGTCCTCGGCATCTTCGGCGATGAAGCTGGCTGCGTTTAAGATTCGGACGCAGAGGTATCTGCAAGTGCTCTTCCGTATGTTCTCCATGTAGCGGTCAAGAGCCTTTCACCGCAAAGAACGCCAAGAAATTCCGCAAAGATCGCAAGGACGTGCTATTCCTGCCGGCGTAATTCTGCCGGCAGCGAAAGTGCCTGTACAATACTGACGCGATCATTTCCGATCCCAGGAATAGTGTGCAATGAGCGGTACGACTTCAGGAAATCTGGCTGGAACCAGACAAATCTACGTTACGTTGACAGCACTTCCACTCTCTTTCGAATTGAAGTGGCCTTTTCACCGGTCGACTTCCGGAGCCGATTTTTGGACGCTGCATGCCGATATCCGACTGGAGAATTCGGAAGGATTGCATGCGCCGGTGGCGGTGAATCTTTCTGCAACCTTGCGCGAAGTACTGCCTTCGATGGAAGCAAAGGACGTGGAAGGGCCGATCATCAACGCGCTGCGGAAAGAAGTCAGCAAGCGGCAAGTGGAATTTGTGAAATCGGGGAAACTGGTGCCGGTGCAGTTTTCCAGCCGGCATTTTGACTTCAAACGCAACCAATGGTTTTTTGGGAAAGCGTCAGAGGAAGAGGTTTCGCTACTGGTGTTACGGAAAATCTACTGGCAGACGCGGCTGGTGGGCGGGCAGGTTTGGCTGGGCGATCCTACGGAGGCGCTCTATGTGGAGTCGTCCACTGAGCATTTGCTGGATGTGGCAAAAGGATTTGAGAAACAGGGATTGATGCGGTTGGAAGGCGAACGCGCGATTGCGAATGATTCGCTGATGGCGCAGGCGGGGAAGTTTGAGGCTGAGATGAAAGAGTCGTTGGAGGCGTTGGAGAAGAAGCACGCGTTTGAAAGAGGGTAGGGAAGTTAGATTTCAGAAGTCAGATTGCAGATTGAAGCGCGGGTTTTTTGTTGCGATGGAAAATCCCAAGAGTGGTTAGAGCGGTGTAGCTGCAGGGGGCCTTCTGCGTGCAGCACGACAGGGGACGCTGAACATTACCATTTTAGATTGCAGATTGAAGTTCAGAATCTCCAATCTGGAAAATCACAAATCTGAGATGGAAGTAGGGGGCCCTTCGGCTCCGCTCAGGAGGACAGATCCTTATTATTTCCTCGCTTACTTCTGAGTTCTAACTTCTTTACTTCTGAGTTCTCAATTCTGAATTTATTTCATGGCGTCGATGGTGGTGAAAAGTTCGCTGTGGGGATCTTTTACTTCGATAAAGGGTTTTTGTGGCTTGTTGCTGACGATGTAGATGGTGGGCGTGTGCTGAAGTTGGATGGCTTTGCCGATGTCGCGATCGGCATTTACCTCGGCGGCTAGTTTGCCTTGAGGATCGACTACGAACGGCAAGTCGACTTTGTGGTCGGCAGCAAATTTCTCGGAAAACGAGCGCAGATTAGTGGGCAGGATTTCGAGTTGGTGCTCGAAAATGTAGTCACGGTAATCGTTGCCGAGCTGCTTGGAGTGACTGTCGAAATAACGGGCGTTCACGGCAGCCTGATAAGACCAGTTGTGCATGGGCAGCGGGAAGTCGTGGCGGACGACGGGAATTTTGTAAGTAGCCCCGGCTTGCTTGACCAGCGGCGCCATGAGGCGGCATTGGGGACATTGCAGATCCTCGAAAACCACGATGGCCAGGGGCGAGCCTTTGGGGGGACGGAGGGCGGCGTTGACGTCCTGCGCCGAAGCGAGCGAGGTCAGTAGTCCTGCGAGAAGCGCCAGCAAAGAGAAGGTCTTGATCATATTCCTGTTAGATGAGGCGGGGTGGGAATTGGGGTGCCCGCGCCTGCGACTATGGTAACTGACGTGGGTGGGGAGTGTCAGGAAATTCAGTACTTAGCAATCAGCACTCAGCATTTAGCCCTAGGAGGTGAGTGGTGGCTATTCGAGAGTTTAGGGGCCAAATGCCAAATGCCGAGGGCTGAAGCTCAGGAAAAGCAAAATGAATTTAGTGCTTTTCCTGTGGTAATGCCACAGAACCTGTGGCATGCTTGTGTGGCAGTCGCACAGGAGCGTCTACAATGCCGGAATCGAAATTGGATTTACTGCAAGGAACGTTGGACCTGATGGTCCTGCAAACCCTGGCCGCGATGGGAACGCAGCATGGATACGGAATTGCGCGGCGCATCGAGCAGGTGAGCGGGGATGAAATTCTGCTGAATCAGGGGACGATTTATGCGTCCCTGGTGCGGCTGCAGCAGCGACGATGGATTTCGGCGGAGTGGGGAACGTCGGATAACAATCGCAAAGCCAAATTTTATTCCATCACGAAAAAGGGGCGCACGCAGCTGGCGGAGGATGCGGCCTACTGGGGGCGACTGACTGGGGTGATGGGGAGAGTGCTGGCAATGCAGAGTGAAGGCGGTGGGAAATGATGGGCTGGCTGCGGCATCTGCTGGATCGCCTACGGTCTTCATTTTCCAACTCACCCCTGGATAAAGATCTCGATGCGGAGATGAGGTCGCATCTGGAATTTGCGACCGAGGAAAATCTCAAGCAGGGAATGTCCACCGAAGAAGCGCGGCGTCAGGCGTTGGTGCGATTTGGGGGAGTCGAGCAGGCGAGGGAGAAGCAGCGCGCGGCGAGGGGGTGGCCGATGCTCGACATCCTGTTGCAGGATTTGCGATTTACTTTGCGCACGTTACGGTGCGACCGGGGATTTACGGTGGTGGCGGTGTTGATTCTGGCATTGGGGATTGGCGCGAATATTGTGGTGTTCAGTGTGGTGAATACGATCCTGCTGCGACCGCTGCCGTTTCGAGATCCGCAGCAATTGGTGTGGCTGGCCGGGAACAAAGGCGTGGGCGGACTTTCCAGCACGACCTACGAGGTCGATGCTTATGCGGAAATTCAACGCAACAATCGGTCTTTTCAGGAGATGACGGCGTTTGTACCTTTCTACACGATCTCCGAAAGCAAGTTGATCGGACGCGGGGAACCGAAGCCAGTGGCGGGAGTCTGGGTCGCGGGGAATTTCTTTCAGATGCTGGGAGTCAAGCCCGCGCTGGGAAGAGCCTTCCTGCCAGAAGAGGCAGTGAAAGGCGGGCGGCAGCCACTGATTTTGAGTTATGCGTTCTGGCAGCGGCAGTTTAATGCGGACCCATCGATTGTGGGGCAGGCAATCCAACTCAACGATGATGCCATTACGGTGGTGGGCGTGCTTCCGCAGAGTTTTGATTTTGGGTCGGTGTTCGCGCCGGGAATGAAAGTGGATTATTTTTCTCCGGCGGTGATGGAGAACATGAAGACCTGGGGACATGTGGTGTCGATCGTTGGCCGGCTGAAGCCGGGGGTGACGGTGGCGCAGGCGCAGGCGGAAGCGGACGTCATGCTGCCGCAACTGAAGGAGGCCGGCAATCCCGACTGGGGCAGCGATATCAATACGACGATTTCGGGCTTGAAAGAATATGTGAGTGGCAAGCTGCGGGGTTCGCTGATTGTGTTGTGGTGCGCGGTGGGCCTCATCATGCTGATTGTTTGCGTGAATCTGTCGAACCTGATGCTGGCGCGGACGGCCGCGCGCAGCAAGGAATTCGCCATGCGCAGCGCTCTGGGAGCGGGGCGGGGAAGGCTGATTCGCCAGTTGTTGACGGAGAGTCTGGTGCTGTCGGGAGTGGGAGCGGTATTCGGGCTGGGATTTGCATTCGCGGCATTGTCTTATCTGGCGCATCAGGGATCGATCGCTTTGCCTCTGCTCAGTAGCGTACGCGTCGATCAAAGCGCGCTGCTATGGACATTATTCGTCGCGGCATTTGCGGGCATTCTTTTTGGCACCGCACCTTCATTCCGAATGGCCGGAGCGAATCTGCAGGACGCGCTCAAGGACGGTGGTCACGGCATGAGCGGGGGCAGAAAGCGTGACCGTCTGCGTTCCGCGCTGGTGATTTCTGAAGTCGCGCTGGCTTGCGTATTGCTGGTCGGCGCGGGATTGCTGCTGCGCAGTTTTCTGCGCGTTCTCGATGTCGACCTGGGATTCGAGCCGACTCATGCCTTCGCGCTGAAGGCGGATTACAACGATGGAGGCAAGCTGGAACAACGCGGCCCTATTTTGCAAGACATGTTGGGCCGGGTGACTGCCATTCCGGGGGTCGAAGCGGCGGGGATCACCGACATGCTCCCCCTGGACCGCAATCGAAGTTGGGGTCTGGTAGCGAAAGGCCAACCATATGCCAAAGACAAAAATTATGACGTTTTTGTATACGTGGTGAGTCCCGGCTACCTCGAAGCCATGGGCATGCATTTGCGCAAGGGGCGGGATTTCAGCTGGAAGGACATTCCCAGCAGCGAGCAGGTAATTATCATCAACGAAGCTGCGGCGCGGCGGGAATGGCCGGGCCGGGATGCGGTCGGCCAGTTGGCCCAGGGAATTGGGAAAGGCGATACGCGGATCATCGGAGTTTTCTCCGATGTTCGCGAGAGCAGTGTGGAGTCGGCGTCTAGCCCCGAAGTGCTGGTGCCGCTGACCCAGAACCCCGATTCGGAAGGAGCGGAGCTGGTGGTTCGTTCGAGACTGCCGCCGGAAGCCATTGCCAGCAGCGTCATGAGCACGTTGCGGTCGATTAATCCGGGGCAGCCCGCGTCGGAGTTTCGGCCCATTCAACAGTTAGTGGACCACGCGGTTTCACCGCGCCGCTTCTTTGTGATGTTGGTGGGAATTTTTGCGGGATTGGGATTGATTTTGGCTTCGCTGGGAATTTATGGGGTGATCTCGTATTCGGTCACGACGCAGACGCAGGAGATTGGGATTCGCATGGCGCTGGGCGCGACTGCCGGCAGAGTTCAAATGGGTGTGATTTCGAAGACTCTGGGAATGGCGCTGATTGGAATTGCAGTGGGGACGGTGGCGTCGTTTATTGTGGCCCGAGTGATCGCGTCGCTATTGTTTGCCACCGATCCGACGGATCCTCCAACGTTCTTCGGCATGGTCCTGGTGCTGGGAACCGTGGCATTTATCGCCGGGTATATTCCGGCGAGGCGGGCGTCGCGGATTCATCCTATGGTGGCGTTGCGGAACAGTTGAGGAGTGAAATCCCAAAGGCGCGAGAGTGGGAGTGCTGTAGGGGTGCTTCGACTCCGCTGCGCTCAGGATGATAGGAAGTAACCGGGGGGCGGCCTGAATCCGGCTGGTCTGTCGTTGCGCCCTTTGCATTGTGGTGCCTTCCATATGGAGCCCATAGGGTGCGGTGCCGTCCCGCCGTGAGATTCCTCGCGGACTGAAGTCCGCTCGGAATGACAAGGCCGTGACAAGGCCAACGACAGCACCAACTACAAGACCTAAAAGAGTTCTAGACAGAGTTGATGTCGATGGATTCCAGGATTGGCTTGGAGTAGCCGTGCCTGGCAACTTCCAGCATTGCCCGTCCTAGTTTTTCGGTTGTGGTCATGTACTTCGGGAAAAAATTAAGCAGTGGTAGAAGCGGTTTCGTGAGTGCATAAAGGATTCGATAGGATGGGGTTTTAGAGGTGATTCCGTGCAGCGGTTGGATGCCGGCGGGACGGAACATGTAGGCTCTCTTAAAGGGAACACGAAGCAGCGCATTCTCGGTTTCGCCTTTGACCCGTGCCCACATGACGCGGCCATGTTCAGTACTGTCGGTCCCTGCCCCTGAGACGAAGACGAAAGTCATGCTGGGATTTGCCGTCGCCAGGGTTTGTGCCGCGGCCATGGTGATGCCGTAGGTCATTCGCCGATAGTCGTCTTCTTTCATGCCGGACGACGTTACCCCCAGGCAAAAGAAACACGCGTCGAAGCCTGAAAGCTCATGCGCGACGCCGGAGAAATCCCAAAAATTGTTGTGAATGAGTTCTTGCAACTTCTCGTGACGCTGTCCCGTCGGGCTGCGTAAGATCGACAATACCTTTTGTACGTCCGGAGCAAGCAGGCACTCGCGGAGGACACCTTGTCCCACCATGCCGGAAGCCCCGAAAAGGATGATGTTCATAGGAATTTTGCAATTGTAGACCGGAAGGCGTTCCCGTTTTCAACTTGATGAAACCTCGGCCGGACGCTGAAGCGCGTTTTTCGACTGCGATGCCTGACGCAGCGCTCGAAGGGCTGCCCCACCCTGCGAGGCCACCCTACTCGAGCCCATAACGTGCGGAGCCGTCCTGCGGTGGGATTCCTCGCGAACTGAAGTCCGCGAGGAATGACAAGAAATGACGTTGTTCGTGGCGGTCACGGAGTGACAGGGTTCGAGTGGATTTAGGGTTTCGGTTTGTGGATGCGCATGGCTTTGTGAATCTTTTTCCATTTTGTTTTATTTTCGCTGGCCACGCGCGGATTCAGCTTGCGCTCATGAAATTGCAACTCGGCTTGCAGTTTGTGATGGTTGTCCAGGCGTTCGCGTTCAAGAGTGCCGTTCTGGATGGCCCTCTCCACTTCACATCCAGGCTCTCCTTGATGGCTGCAATCGCGAAACTTACAGCCCTGGGCCAGGGCGACGATGTCGTCGAAGGTTTGGCCAACGCCTTCGTTGCTGTCCCAAAGCTGGAGCTCGCGCATGCCGGGGGTGTCGATCACGATGCCACCGTCGTTGAGAAAAATCATTTGACGAGAAGTGGTGGTGTGGCGGCCGCGATCATCGTCTTCGCGTGCTGGTTGCACGCGAAGGGAAGTCGTTCCGGCGAGTGTGTTGATGATTGTGGATTTTCCGACTCCTGAGGAACCGATGAATGCCGCCGTCTTTCCGGGCGCCAGGTATGCCCGTATAGTTTCGATGCCCGTTCCCTGCATGGCGCTCAGCAAATGAATTGGCACGCCGGGAGCGCTGCCGGCCACATCGGCGGCGAATGCCTCGGCATTTGCGCAGAGATCGGATTTGTTGAGCAACACGACGGGTTGCGCACCACTCTCCCAAACCAACGAGAGATAGCGCTCGATGCGGCGTAGATTCAAGTCGCGATTGAGCGAGCTGACCACGAAAACGATATCCAGATTGGTGGCGATGATTTGTTCGCTCTGCTGGCGGCCTGCAGCTTTACGAGCGAGCTTGGTCTGTCGCGGGAGGAGGAATTCAATGCGGGCGCGGCCTTCTTCGGGACGCGGCGTGATCGCCACCCAATCGCCGACCGCCGGCAGACCTTCAGGGCCCGCGGCCCGGTGGCGAATTCTGCCGGCAATTTCCGCCAGGTATTCCGCCGCCTCGGAGCGCACCCGGTGGAACTGATTGAGTTGTTCCACGATGCGCGCCGGTAAAAGAGCTGGCTGCTGAAGATCTGAAAAATGTCGCTGGAAAAATGGATTCCAGCCTAACGATGCGAGCTGCATGGTGAAGGTCCCTTCTTCTTCTTAACACGCATGTCCATGTTTCATCGAACATGTGGAGAGCTAAAACTCGCGTGGAGACGAGGGCGTCCGCAGCTACGTGAGTTGGTGAAGGCTTGAGAGTTGGGAAGATATAGAGAATGCCTGCTGGTTAGCGGAGCAATGTGCAGGCGAACCTATGCTTCCGAGTGGATGATGCAGACATAGGCGCCTCCTGAAGCAGAATTGATCTGAGCCACGGAGCTCTGACCGGACAATACACTTGTGGCGAAGATTGAGTCAAGCTTTGGTTTGCCGGGGAGTGGAAGTCATTTCGAAACGAGGCACTCGTCGCCGATAAACCTGGTTTCGGAATGAAGGGTGTGATTTTTTTGGCGCAAACTGCACTGCCTTAGCCGGAGAGCGATTCGATTCCTTGCACTACCTCGGGTGGGAAGGTCAGGTCGAGACTCGCCAGATCCTGCTTCATGTGGACCGAGTTCGAAGTGCCGGTGAGCGGGAGCATCCCTACAGAGCGGGCGAAACTGAATACGATTTGAGCGGGGGATGCGCCAGTGCGGGTGGCCAGACCGGCGACGAGAGGATGCTGGAGAATTTCGGGATTCGCGGTTAGAAGTGAAAATCCCTGATAGGTTATTTTTCTTGCGGAACAGAAGCTCCGAACTTCGCGGTCCCAGCCAAGGCGGGCGTAGCAGCGGTTCTGGACGAAGGCCGGCGCTTCGACGTGGATGGCCGACATTTGCTGCAAATGTCGCAGGGAAACGTTGCTTACTCCCAGTAAACGAGTGCGGCCGGCGTCGCGCTCTTGCATCATCGCCTGCCAGACTTCCGAATCGGCTTCGGTCCAGCCATGGCCGGAGGACGACCCGTGCAGCACATAGCTATCGACGTAGTCCGTGCCCAGATGTTCGAGAGAGCTGGCCATTGATTGCGCGACCTGCATGGAGAGAGACGCGGCGGGATTGTAGGGCAACCTGTGGTCCTGCCCAGGTTGATAAGTGAATTTTGTTTGTAGAAAAAGATCGGCGCGAGTGACAAATCCGCCGCGATAAGCTTCGGCCAAACCCTGACCGACGCCGGCCTCGAAGTAATGCCGACGCTGGTTGGCCGTGTCGAGAGCGCGAAAGCCAGAACGAATGGCGAGCGCGGTGAGTGCGGCAGTCCGGTCTTCCTTCCAGGCGGTGCCATAAAGGAAAGTGGGAATGGGCGGGGCGGGCTTAACGATTTCCTTGAAACCGGAGGCGTTGGTCATGGGTGGAAGGTGTTGCTACTGATGAGAATATAACGGAACAATTGCCGCGGAGAGCCGGCCGGTTTAGGTAGCAGGGATCCCTTCGGATTCGCTCAGGGCAAGATCTTCGGCGCTCAGGATGACAAGGGCAGAGAGTAGAAAATGGAGTCATCTCTACAGCAATCGCAATTGGCGGCGTTCGAGGGCGAGCAATTTCTCTTTGATGGGCAGGCCTCCGCCGTATCCGGTGAGTTTGCCGTTGCTGCCGATTACTCGATGGCAGGGAATTACGATCGGGATCGGATTGGAACCGTTGGCGAGGCCAACGGCGCGCGAAGCTTTCGGATTACCAATGCGAATGGCAAGTTCTCCGTAGGAAATCGTCTTGCCAAAAGGAATCTCACATAATTCACGCCATACTTCGAGTTGAAAGGGAGTGCCTTCGGGGGCCAGAGGGAGATCGAAGCCTTCCAGATCTCCAGCGAAGTAGGCGTGGAGTTGGCCGATCGCGGATTTGAGGGGAGCTGGATCTTCGTGCCACGAGGGATCTGGCTTTGCGGGATGGCGTCCGTTGACGAATAAAATTTCTCGCAGGCCATTGGCGTCTCCGGCGAGTACGAGTGGGCCGATTGGACTGTCGATCTGGGTGTAGGAAAGCGAATTCATTTCAGGCTAAATTTTACATCCCGGAAGCCCCGCCCTCCCGCAAAAAAAGCGGGAAGGACGGGGTGCCCCGCTGAAATATAGAATCAGTGGATGGTGGAAACGAAAACATTTCGATTGACTGAGACCGTGAAGGCTGGGGGATGCGCTTCGAAACTGAGTCCGGAGATCCTGGATAAAGTTTTGGCGAAGTTGCCGAGGCAGCAGGATCCCAACGTTCTGGTGGGATTCGATCATGCCGATGACGCCGGGGTCTATCGGATCACGCCGGATGTTGCGCTGGTGCAGACGGTGGATTTCTTCACGCCGATGGTCGACGATCCGTACACCTTTGGCCAGATTGCGGCAACCAATGCACTGAGCGATGTCTATGCCATGGGCGGGCGTCCGATCACGGCGCTGGCGCATGTCTGTTTCCCGGCGAATGGGGAACTGGAAATCCTGGAGCGCGTGCTGGCAGGCGGACTGTCCAAAATGATGGAAGCGGGATGCGCGGTGATTGGCGGGCACAGTGTCCGTGACGAGGAGATGAAGTTTGGATATTCCGTTACTGGCCTGATCGATCCCAGGAAAGTGTTTGCGAATGATGGTATGCGAGAGGGAGACCGCTTGATTTTTACCAAGGCCCTGGGCACGGGGGTGATTTGCACTGCAATTAAAAAGGGAGAGGCGAAGCAGGCCTCGATGGACGCCGCGATTACATCCATGACGACGCTGAATAAAAAAGCTGCGGAAGTGATCGCCGGCTTTCCAGTACACACCATGACGGATGTGACCGGATTCGGACTCGTGGCGCATGCTCGTGAAATGGCGCTGGCGTCAAAGGTGTCGATTCGGTTCTTCGCCAGTCGCATTCCGTTTCTTGAAGGCGCATTAGATTGCGTGCGCGCGGGACAGATTCCGGGTGGGTTGGTGTCCAATCGAGAATTCGCGGAGTGCGTGGTGGGATATGAAGGCGCCATCAGCGATGAGGTGAAAGCGCTGTTGTTTGATCCACAAACCGCGGGAGGGTTGTTGATCTCGGTGGAGAGTTCGGCAGAATTGATTGATGCGTTGAACCGGGCTGGAGTGGCCGCGGTGGAGATTGGGGAAGTGTTGGTGGCGTCAAAGCCGTTGATCCATGTAGTCGCGTGATCGGCGCAGAAGCCCCTGATAAATTCCGAAACAAAAAGCCCCCGCGAAAGCGAGGGCTAAATTTGTTGTCGTGATCCGTGAAAATCCGTGGCTTACTTCTTGACCGGTTCAGCCTTGGCCGTTTCCGGCTTGGCGTACTTGCGGCGGAAGCGCTCCACGCGGCCGGCGGTATCCAACATCTTCTGCTTGCCGGTGAAGAACGGATGGCAACTGGAGCAAATTTCGACGTGCAGATCGCCCTTATGGGTGGATCGGGTCGGAAAACTGTGGCCGCACGCACACAGGACCTTGATTTCGTTATAAGCGGGATGAATAGCTGGTTTCATGATGGTTCCCTTCGTTCGAGTCCTTAGATTCTATCGGAATAACGCAGGATTCAGCAACTCAGAAGCCCTTTGGTCCCGTAGGGATAGCCGCCTCGGCTGTCTCCTGCGAACAATGCGAGGAGCCTGAATTTGCCTGAAAATTGGAGCGACGCACTTTAGGCGCTGAGCGACCGCGCCATGCAAAAGCCTGCATTACCCAGAATCAGCGTTTTCAGCAAACGAAAAACGGCAGGGCCGACCCCCTGCCGTCGTCTTGATCGTCTGCGAAAAACCCCAACCCTACTTGCCGCGATTCACTGCTTTCTTGAGCTCGGCGCCGGCAGAAAACTTTGCGACCTTTCGGGCTGCGATTTTGATCGTCGCCCCGGTCTGCGGATTACGCCCATTGCGGGCTTTCCGCGCCGAAACCGAGAAAGTGCCAAAACCGATTAACGCTACCCGGTCTCCCTTTTTTAAAGCGGAGGTGATGCTCTCGACGGCGGTGTCAATTGCAGTCGATGCTTGCGTCTTACTGATACCACTACCCGCTGCGATGCGATCGATAAGATCGGCTTTATTCATTTTCTCTCCTAGCAGGTTTCGCTGATCCCGGCACGCACCAAAGGCTCGCACGCACCGAGTGAGAAACCCGGCGGCCCTATTTAGCTACCGTCTGTGGCGAAAGTCAACTGTGGAAATCGGTGCTGGGTGGCAGATTTGGGTCATCCGGGGAAAGATCGGAGTTCAAAGTCGAATACGCACTAATCCAAACGAAGCTGGACTTCCGCGTACTCGGCGCCGATCTTGGGGAATTCAAAGTCGATTTGATTTTTGGATTCATCTCGGCTTTCCACAATCTATTACACATCTTCACAGTATCTACACAGCTTGGGTAGAGTTGCCACTTGCGTAAAATACGAGGCTGGGTGCAAAGTCGATAGGTGGAGAATGTGCGGGTGATGAAAACGTCGGCGGAAGTTTGTCCCTTGTGCGAAGGCACGGGATGGAAATCGATGTCGACCGCCGCCGACCGGCGGGTCACGCGCTGCGATTGCCGTACGCAAGCCCGGGGCGAGGCCCGGCTCGCTTCCGCTCGCATTCCGAAACGATACGAACATTGCGAGCTCTCGAATTTTGAAACCGATGGATCCGGCAGTGGATTAGCGGCTGCCCGTCTTGCCGCCGGCAGGTTCGTAGAGGAATACCCGATAGAGAGCGCCGGCCTTTTGATTATCGGAAGCATCGGCGTGGGGAAAACTCATCTGGCGGTTGGAATTCTGAAAGAGCTGGTTCTCAACAAAGGCGTCCAGTGTCTTTTTTACGACTATCGGGAATTGCTGAAACAGATTCAGAATTCCTACAACGATTCGGTCAAGGCGACCGAACTGGATGTGCTTCGTCCCGTGTTCGAAGCCAAGGTTTTGGTGCTGGACGAACTGGGCGCAGTCAAGCCTACGGAATGGGTGTGGGATACGGTTAGCTTGATCCTGAACACTCGCTACAATGACAATCGCACAACGATCATCACTACAAATTTCGACGATAAGCCGGCGGGGAATATCGGTGGACCCCGCGGCGCGAGCCGCGAAGAGACGCTTGGTGACCGCATTGGCGAGCGGATGCGTTCCCGGCTGCATGAAATGTGCCGCATCATCAAAATGGACGGCAAAGATTTCCGCCAGACCGTGAAGAGCGCCAGCTTTCGCTAGAGGCTTGGCCACGGATTTCCGCTGAATTCGCGGGGATTCAAACCTTGTCCCCTTGTCATCCTGAGGCAGCGGAGTTCACGGCGACGCCCGGAACCCCCAACCAAGGACCCCTGCATTCCCTCGGCCCAATCCACAGATCCTTCGCGACGTAAAGAACGCTTGCTCAGGATGACACTGCATGGGGGCTCGTGGCCGACTTAGAATGATCTGGTGCTGACCCAGCGCTGCGAATTCGTTCCAACTTCCGATGCGGAGATCTTCGCCGCGGCTCCCGCCTCGCCTGCGGTTTTCCTGCTTCGCGGTGACGATCCCCAGGCTCAGCCCTATGTCAGCAAGACCGCGAACCTAAGACGCCGTTTGCAGCGTCTGCTTGGCCAGCCCACGGAGCGCAGCAAGAAATTGAACCTGCGTGAGCGGGTCCGCTGGATCGAGTACAGGGCTACGGGCTCCGATTTCGAATCCGGATTCTTGCTCTACAAAGTTTTGCGCTCAGCTTTTCCGGAAACGTATTCCGATCGCATGCGTTTTCGCTTCGCCCCGCTAGTCAAGCTGCACATGGAGAACGAATATCCACGCGCCTCGATCACCGCCAAGCTTGGCCGCCTGAATGGCCGCCCCCTTTACTACGGCCCGTTTCCTTCCCGTGCCGTGGCGGAAAAGTTCGCCAATGATTCTCTCGACTTCTTCAAGATGCGACGCTGCGTGGACGACTTGCATCCCGACCCGGCATTCCCAGGATGCATTTATTCGGAAATGAAAATGTGTCTGGCGCCCTGCTTTAAGGGATGCACGGATGCGCAATATCAGGCAGAGGTGGCGCGGGTGCAGGTCTACTTCGACAGCGGCGGCGAATCTTTGTTGCGTGAAATTTCGAGCCAGCGAAATCAGGCATCCGCCAATCTCGAATTTGAAAATGCCGCCGCGTTGCACGCGCGGATCGAAAAACTCAAACCGATGATCAGCCAGCTTCCAGAAATCGTTCGCCGGATTGATCGTCTGACTGGCGTTGTCGTTCAGCCGAACTATGTTGCCGCTAATTCTGATCAGTCCGGCATCTTGACCGAGTCCGTGGTGTTCTTCCGTTTCGACGCGGGTTCGATCTCTGCGCCTTTGACGTTCGCCCTGCGGTCCGCTGAGCACACCAAGTCGCAATCCATGGAGTCGCGAATTCTGGAAGCTTTGGCGGGGCACCCTCCCACGGTTGCGGAAAGCGGCCTTGAATGCATGGAGCATCTGGCGCTGCTGAAACGCTGGTACTATCGCAGTAACCGCGCCGGTGAAATTTTCTTTGCGGACGACAAAGGCACATTGCCGATGAGAAAATTGGTGCGCGGCATATCCCGGATATCCCGCGGCGAGAAACCTGAACCGGAGCCGATGGTATCTCAACCAGCGACTGCCATTGCAGAATCCACAGGAACGGAAACACCATGAAGAACGATCACGATAAAGCGCTGCGCCAACACCTGGTGGAATTACTGACGGGCGGCCAGGCCCATGCCAAGTTCGAAGAAGCGGTGGTGGATTTCCCGGCCAAGCTGCGCGGCCAGAAGCCCGCGGGCATGCCGCATTCTCCCTGGATGCTTCTCGAACATCTGCGCATCACGCAACGAGATATTCTAGATTTCAGCCGCGATCCCAAATACATCGCGCCGAAGTGGCCAGAGGGTTATTGGCCGAAAACCGTGGCGCCATCGATTGCTTCTGCCTGGAACAAGAGCATCGCAGCTTTTCACAAAGACCTGAAGGCGATGCAGGCGCTGATCTCGAATCCCAAGACAGATCTTTTTGCGCGAATTCCCTGGGGCGAGGGGCAGACCATCCTGCGAGAAGCCTTGCTGGTGGCGGACCACAACGCCTACCACATCGCGCAATTGGTGGACGTGAGGAGAATGCTGGGTGCTTGGAAGGGGTAGCTTGCAGAAAACCGCAGTTAGCTCACTCCGACGAACAATCCCATTGTCATTTCGAGCCTAGCGAGGAATCTGCTTTTCCTGAGTGGACGGAAGATTCCTCGGCGCTGCGCTTCTCGGAATGACAAGAATGGGTAATTGAGGTCAAGCGGGACGCCTTTCTTACGCCGCACTCTTCCCTGGTACCCGCAGATCTCGCGGTCGCTTCCGGAATACGGCTCTTACTTCGTTCCGCCAACGCTCGTCGATGCCAACCAGCAACCACTCTACTTCGGGCGAAAGATAGCGCAACAATGTATCAGTGGCGGGATGAACGTGCAAAGCAGGAGCCACCAGAATCAGCAACGGACTCTTGCTCAATAACTCTTTTCCCGGGAAATATCCGAACTTCTGAAATTCGCCGCGAGCGTGATGCCACGCCACGCGCGACCAGTAGTCAAGTCCTTGCAGAGGCAGGTGAATATCTTCGTCGGCTTTGAGTTCGACCACTGCTAGCCGGCCGTCGCGCGTGACGGTGAGCACATCGATCATGGCGCGATCCGAGGCCGAGAATGCCGGCACTTGGGAATACAAACACCCCAAATCGAACCGCTCGTCGATCGCAGAGACCTGCTTCACCACTAGCGACTCCAGCCAGCGTTCCGGATGCAGCCGCCACAGCGGATGCTCGCGCGGCCCGCCAGGGTGGCGCACTTCGCCGATGCTTCGAACCAGCCGGACAAAGGATTCCGCGTTCGAAGCCGTGAGAATCTTTTCTCCCGCACCCAATCCAAATACGATTTCCGTATTGTTCTGAAATGACTCGGCATCATGCGCCAGCCGGGCACGGGCGAATTCCAGACCGTGGCAACGAAAGGCGACTTCCGCAGGCGATAGCACCGCAATCTCGGCTTCCGGCATTTGCCCGCGGATTAGTAGGATGGAGTCGCGAAAGCGTTCATAGGTTGCGACTTCGTTGGGCGAATGCACCAGGCGAGTCGCGACATTGCCGCGATCGGCGAAATCGATTTCTTTCAAATTGTCTTCGCGCTCGTTCAGTTCGTACAACTGCCACTTGCCGGCATTCGGATTTAGATAAGCGATTCGCTCACGAGTAAGAGTCGAGGCACCTGCCGGGAGAAAAAGTTTGACTCCTTCGACTCACGAATTTGCCGGACTGCGATTGCCGGCAAGCGTCGAGCCAAAGAATTCCAAAGGTCAACATGGCATCGATGGATGCCTGTGTTTCCGCCATATTCACGCCGATAACAGCAAATCCGGTTTGCCCTCGCCGCAATATTCCACGCGTGTAAACCGGGCCGAACGAGCGTTCCAGATCCATGGCCGTACTGAGGTGTCCTACGGTGAATCCAGGAAAGCGGCGTTGCAGAATGCGTTCGAGGACGCGGCGATACGCCAACCGCGCAGCTTTCTTAACCGTGGGGGTGCGGTGATCGCGCTCGCGACAGATTTCCAGTTTCGTAGGCTTCGATTGCCCGAGGCGCTGTACCGCGAGACACAGTTTTTCATGCTTGATCTCGGCATCGAGGACCCGGCGAACAACATTGCGCTCCGCCGACCATAAGTGCAGCAGGCATTTGTTTCGTTCGCCGGAGATCGAATACTTCGACTGCTCCAAATCGAAAGCCACCGCACCGTCTTCCATCACCATGGCGGTACTCGATCCTGCAAGAAAATCTTCCACGGTTTGGACCAGGGATTCAGGTGTCATGACACCGAGTGTGTCAGGAATCCGACATTCTGTCTGTGACGGATGACCATTGCCTCTGGAGTGACTTACAAGAGGCCATTTCCGATTCCCGCGCACTCTCTGTGGGATAATGAAGAGGCCGTTCTGGAGCTTTTGGCGGCCGGGCGGCATCCAATTATGGTGGACAACAATAAATTCTTTTTCCAACATTACGGGATCAATACCCGCGACCTCGAACGCCATTTGCAGGCCGCGCTTTCAGCGGGCGGCGACTACGCTGACCTCTATTTCGAATATCTTTCTTCGACTTCGTTGATGGTGGATGAGTCGATGGTGAAGTCGGCTTCGCAGGGAATTTCGGCAGGTTGCGGAGTTCGTGTGATTTCCGGCGAGCGCACCGGGTACGCTTATACGGACGACCTTTCGCCCGAACGTATTCATCATGCCGCACTCACGGCGGCGTTGATTGCCAGCGGCCCCAGCAAGACCACCGTCGCCGGATTTCAGGAAAAACCTGCGCGCAGTTTGTATCCGATCACGCTTCCGTCGGTCGATGCCGAGATTTCCGCAAAAGTTGAATTAGTCATGCGCGCCGACAAGGCTGCCCGTGCCTACGATCCGCGGATTAAGGAAGTTCGCGCTAGTTACATGGACGAGTTGCGCAATATTCTCGTGGTCGGTTCCGACGGCACGTTTGCTGAGGATTCCCAGCCGCTCGCGCGGATGAACGTTTCCTGTATTGCGAAAACGGACGCAGGTGTGTCCGCCCGTGGCAGCTCCGGCGGCGGCGGACGCGTTGCCCTCGACTTCTTTTTCGGCGAGAAAACGCCGGAATATTTCGCGGCTGAATCTTCGCGCCAGGCCATTCTGCAACTCGACGCGCGAGAAGCTCCGGCCGGCGAAATGGAAGTTGTCCTCGGCCCAGGTTGGCCGGGAGTTTTGCTGCATGAAGCCATTGGTCACGGACTGGAAGCGGATTTCAATCGTAAGCAGACTTCAGCGTTCGCTGGACTGATCGGCAAGCGCGTGGCCAGCGACAAATGCACTATCGTCGACAACGGCACCATGCCCTGGCGTCGCGGTTCGCTCAACGTGGACGACGAAGGTCAGCCAACGCAGAACACGATGCTGATCGAAAAAGGAATCCTCAAGGGATATTTAAGTGACAAGCTTTCGGCAAAATTAATGGGCATGTCTGACACCGGCAACGGACGCCGTGAGAGCTACGAACACATCCCCATGCCGCGTATGACCAACACTTACATGCTGGCGGGCGAGGACGACCCGGGTGACATCATTCGTTCGGTCAAACACGGCGTGTACGCAGTGAACTTCGGCGGTGGCCAGGTGGACATCACGAACGGAAAGTTTGTGTTCTCGGCCTCCGAAGCCTACATGATTGAAGACGGCAAGATCACTGCGCCAATCAAAGGCGCAACGCTGATCGGCAACGGTCCGGATGTTCTGACTCGCGTGTCGATGGTGGGCAACGATCTCAAGCTCGACGAGGGCGTCGGCACCTGCGGCAAAGATGGTCAGGCAGTGCCCGTGGGCGTTGGCATTCCGACAATCAAGATTGATCGGCTTACGGTCGGCGGTACGGCAAAGAAAGATGTCGGTGGATTCATGCAGTAGTAGGCGACGGGATTTCAGATTGCAGATTGAAATCCATCGCTTGTAAATCTGAGATCTAACATCAAAAATCTGAAATTTCCGATGCCGACTGAATTAGAAACTCGAAACTCGAAACCCGAAACTGACCTAAAAGATCTTGCCCAGGACATCGTCCGCCGCGCCATAGCAGGCGGTGCAACGGCCGCCGAGTGCGTGGTCCGCGAAGGAGACGAATTCTCTACGCTGGTGCGACTTGGTCAGGTCGAAACGTTGAAAGAGTCCGGTTCGCGTGCAATTGGCGTCCGCGTGTTCAACGGACAACGCGCTGCCAGCACTTATTCCAGCGACTTCTCGTCCTCCGGCCTTGATCGCATGTTGAAGTCGGCGCTGGAACTTTCGAAGATCACTTCGGAAGATCCATTCGGCGGAATTCCTGAAGCGTCGCAGCTCGGCTCGCTCAAGGGCGATCTGGATCTTTACTCTGCCGACGTATATTCCTTGCCGGGCGAAGAACGTATCAACTATGCGCGGCGAACGGAAAAAGCTGCGCTCGAAGTCGATCCCAGAATCAAGAATTCCGATGGAGGTTCGTTCGATGCTGCGACTGGCCACAAAATTTTCGCCAACTCGCACGGTTTTGTCGGCGAATATAAACGTTCGTATTGTTCGATTGCGGCAGTGCCGATTGCGCAAACTGAAACCGGTGCGATGCAGCGCGATTACTGGTTCTCGGTGGCACGTAGCCTGGGACGCCTCGATTCTCCTGAAGAAGTTGGCAGGATCGCCGCTCAGCGGACGTTGCGGCGTCTCGGTGCTCGTCGTGTAAAGACCGCGCAGGTGCCAATTGTTTTCGATCCCATGGTCGCGAGTTCTATCCTCGACCATATTTTCGAAGGCATCAACGGCGACTCAGTCTATCGCGGTGCTTCGTTTCTAGCTGGCAAATTGGGGCAGAAAATTGCCGGCGACCAGGTCAACGTGATCGACGATGGCACCATTCCCGGCGGCTTCGGCACCAGTCCCTTTGATGGCGAAGGCATTCCGACTCGCCGCACCGTGGTCATTGAAAACGGCGTATTGAAGTCTTATTTGATGAACACCTATACCGCGAAAAAGTTGGGCTTGCAAACTACTGCCAACGCGGCGCGCGGGCTTGCGGGAACGCCGGGCATCGGTCCGGGAAATTATTTTCTGCAAGCGGGAACAAAGACGCCGCAGGAAATCATTGGCGGAATTAAAGAAGGCCTGTACGTCACCGAATTTCTCGGGCATGGCGCGAATTTAGTCACGGGCGATTATTCTCGTGGAGCGTCGGGCCTCTGGATTTCCGGGGGCGAGCTTGCTTATCCGGTGGAAGAAATCACGGTCGCTGGAAATCTGAAAGAAATGTTCTTCAACATTTCGGAGATCGGTAGCGATTTGGTGTTCCGCGGGGCGATGGCCAGTCCGACGATTCGGATTGATGGGCTAACGGTCGGCGGAGAATAACAGGAAATTCGGAAGTCAGATTTCAGAATGCAGAATTAAAAGCCTTAAACACAAAGTTTTAAATTCTGCATTCTGACTTCTACATTCTGACTTCCTGTATCCGGCCTTTAGTACAATCTCCCCATGGACGGACTGATCGAACCCTCGGCGCTGTCCGATAAGCGGGACTGGCGTCCGGTTTATCTCGGGGTTGGGCTCGTCGTCATCGTGATGGGCATTGTTGTTTTCTTCCTGCGGCCCCAGCCTAAGGTCGTGCGCGCTCCCGATCCTTATACGGTCAATCTGAAACTTTCTGACATTAAAATGAGCGTGGCAGAGAATTTCGTCGGCGCTAGTTTCACTTACATTGATGGCACAGTGACAAATACCGGCGCGCAGACCGTCACTCGCGCGACAGTTCACATAGTGTTCCGCGATTCCATCGGTCAGGTTGCCCAGGCGGAAGATTTCCCTTTGAAGATTCTTCAGACCAGCGGGCCTTACCCAGATACTGTCGATCTAAGCATGTCGCCGCTCGCGCCTGGACAAAGCAAGCAGTTCCGCCTGACTTTCGAACACATCAGCGCGGAATGGAACCATGCTTACCCTGAGTTGCAGATTGCGGATGTGGCGGTGAAATAGCTGTTGGCATTTGGCCCTTCCGACTTCGTGATGGCTAAGTGCCAAGTGCTAAGTGCCAAGTGCTAGTTCGCGCCGCTTCGACTGGATTTCAATATAAACATGCACCAGGGAAACCGCCGCCGGGGTTACGCCCGGGATGCGCGAGGCGTGGGCGAGCGTGCGTGGCCTGATCCTCAATAATATCCCCTGGACTTCGCGCGAGAGGCCGCTGATCGAGCCGTAGTCGAACCACTCCGGGATCGTGTGCTGTTCCGCCTTCTTCAGTCGCTCGATTGCTCGCTGTTGCTGTAGCAAATAGCCTTCGTACTTAATTTCAGTTTCAACCGACTTGAGTTCGTTGCGGACTTCCGAAGTAAGACTTGCCGGAGTCATGCCGTTTCGCGCAAAAAACTCAGAACTCAACTCTCGCAGCACCGGCACGAAATGCTCGACGATAATTTCCGGACGCTTCAAGAGTTGGGCGAAACTTTGTCCGCCCACGGACGCCATGTCCAGCGCGGCATCCGGCGGAAAGCTGATTTTCTCGAGCATCGTCCCGTTGAGCTTGGTCTTCACCAGCAGCGCCTTCATCGCGTCGAGCCGTTGTTGCTTAGCGAGAAAATCTTCCCACGCGGCGTCTGAGATCAATCCAACTTTGCGTCCGTGCGGCGTCAATCGGCAATCGGCATTGTCGATGCGCAAATGCAGACGGAATTCCGCGCGCGAGGTGAACATGCGATAGGGCTCGTTGGTTCCCTTCGAAATCAAATCGTCGATTAGGATGGCCGTGTAGGCTTCGGTGCGATCCAGAATGAAGGGGGCTTCGCCCTTCACTTTCAGTGACGCATTGATGCCTGCCATCAGCCCCTGGCACGCGGCTTCCTCGTATCCGCTGGTACCGTTGATCTGTCCAGCCAAAAATAATCCGGCAATTTTTTTGGTTTCGAGAGTGCGTTCAAGTTCCGTGGGATCGATGGAGTCGTATTCAATCGCATAGCCGGGCCGCAGCATTTCTGCGTTTTCCAGCCCAGGGATCGACTTCAGGATTTCCATCTGCACTTCGACTGGCAGTGAAGTGCTCATGCCATTCACGTAAATCTCGTGCGTGTTCAAACCTTCAGGCTCGAGAAAAAGCTGATGCGTGATTTTGTCGGGAAACTTAACGATCTTATCTTCAATCGAAGGACAATAGCGCGGCCCGATTGACTGAATCTGTCCGCTATACATGGGCGACCGATGCACGTTCTCGCGAATAATCCGCTGCGTCTCCGCAGTTGTCCACGCGATGTAGCACGGCACCTGCGAATCGTGATGCGCCACGCGTCGCGTACGAAAACTGAATGGCGTGGGATCGACGTCTCCCGGCTGCTCTTCAAATTTCGACCAGTCGATCGAGCGCCCGTCCAGACGCGGAGGCGTTCCAGTCTTCAGCCGGCAACCGCGCAGGCCCAAGCGCCTTCAATGCTTCGCCCAGAAGAACAGCCGCAGGCTCACCACTGCGTCCAGCAGGATATTGCTGCTCGCCACAGTGAATGAGTCCGTTGAGAAAAGTGCCGGTGGTGATGATGACGGCGGCAGCGCCGACGGTGCGGCCGTCGCGAAGTTTGATGCCCTGAATGCGGCTGTTGGCCGTTGGCCGTTGGTCGTTGGCAACACCGTCTCCATCTGGAGCATTGGCCAACGACGCACGACCAACGACCAACGACGGTTCTTCCAGAATCAATCCCGCGACTTCCGCCTGCTTGATCTTCAGATTTGGCTGCGACTCCAGCACCTCTCGCATTTTCAGCCGATAAGCCTGCTTATCGCATTGGGCGCGTGGCGACCACACTGCCGGGCCTCGTGATGTATTGAGCAGACGGAACTGGATGCCGACCGCGTCTGTGACTTCGCCCATGATGCCGCCGAGAGCGTCGACTTCGCGGACGAGATGACCTTTGGCAATCCCACCAATTGCCGGATTGCAGGACATCTGCGCAATCAGATCGGTGTTGAGCGTGAACAGCGCGGTCTTCAGGCCCATGCGGGCGGCAGCCATGGCGGCTTCGCATCCGGCGTGTCCGGCGCCGACTACGACGACATCGAATTGTTCGGTGAAGGGCTGCATTTGGGTTGCTCGAAACGATGAATGTCTATTCTATCAACATCAACCCAATGTCATCCTGAGCGCAGCAGATGTTCACGAAGTGAATATCTGCGGAGTCGAAGGACCCCTACGCCCGGCAATACACTCTGCCTCGCAGGCGCTGAAGCACGAACTCAATCCAGAAGCTCTAGCGGTCCGACTGAAGTCGGGACCTTACCGGTTTGCGTAGATCTCCGAATCTCTCTATCTTGGAATTTGGAGAAATCGCCGGGACTATGAAGGCTCATGAAGACGAAGAAAAGAAAAACGAAGGGATCCCTCGGCATTGTCGCTTTGCTGCTGTTCCTCGGGATGTTCGCCTATCTCGACGGATCGGGCCGGACCGACTCCTGGCTGGAAGTGCCCGGCACAATCGTCGGCAGCCGCATCGTCCCTCAAGAGGTCAATATGCGGCCCACATTTGTGCTGTGGAAAGGCGAGGACTTGCTTCGGTATGAGGTGACGGGGCGGCATTATAGCGTTTGGACCGATGCGGTCAGTTGGAATGAAGATCGCATGTTCATCGAGTACAGTTTGTCCCATGGCCGTCCGCGCAGCTACACAGTTCGCTTCAATCCCGCTAATCCTTCCGAAGCGGTAGCGAAAAAAATTCAAACTGATCCTCCAGTTGTCACATCCTTCCCACCCCCGTATATTTGGTGTATTCCCAACGGAGACGCAATCATGAAAACTCAGGAATTTCTCGACCAACTCGATGCCCGCATCGCGAAGTACGATTTGCTTTGCCATCCCTTTTATAAAGCCTGGAGCGCCGGTGAACTCACGCGTGACGATCTGCGCGAATATGCCTGCGATTACTACCAGCACGTCGAAGCCTTCCCGGCTTATCTTGCGGAATTCGGCATTCGTCTCGACGAAAGCGAACTGCGGCAGGCGGTCCTCGCCAACATGGCGGACGAAAAGGGACTCGAAGACGGATCGGGCACTGAAGCCACGCCTCACTCAGAACTTTGGCTCGACTTCGCCGAGGGGATGGGCGCCAGTCGCGATCAAAGTGCGCACCAGGCGGTTCCGGAAATTCGCAAATTGACCAATTCCTTTCACAGCATCGCCAGTGAAGGCACGCCCGCGGAAGCGTTGGCCGCCTTCTACGCTTACGAATCGCAAATCCCGCGCGTGGCAAAAGAGAAGGCCCGCGGTCTCCGCGAGATGTACGGCGCTGACGAAAAGACTTGCGGCTATTTCACCCTGCACACCACTGCTGATGTATTTCACTCGCAAGTCTGGCGGCAACAGTTGGCGAAACAGATCGAGTCGAATCCGCAAGCGGCAGAGAAAGCTTTGGCTGCCGGAGAGAATGCCGCCAAGTCACTCTGGCGGGCGTTGGATGGAATCGAAGCTCGTCGAATGGCGCCGGCAGCCTAGTTCGAAAATTGCAACGAAGTTTCCGGGCCAGTGATTCGATAGAATCATTGGCTCATTTCTTTTGGACAGAAATTTGGCTAGACAGGACCTGCGATATGCCCAAACCCATTCCCGTCGGCGCCCGCGCCGAGGCTGAAGAAGTCGTCGAGTTTAAACACACTCTGACTGCTCATCATGCGTCTCTCCCGCCCATCTATTCCACCCCGGACATGATTCGTCTCATGGAGAGAGCGACGTTTCTGGTGCTCCAACCTTTCGCCGAAGGGGACGAAATCAGCGTGGGCACTTCGATTAATATAGAGCATCGCGCGGCTAGCGGGATTGGGGCGAAGATCAAGGCCGAGGCCGTTCTCGAGTCTTTTGACGGGCGCTTTTACATCATGCGCGTGACTGCTCGCGATAATACTGAAGTGATCGGACGAGGGACGGTCGGCCGGGCGATTGTAAGCGTGGGGAAGTTTACCGAGAAATTGAAGAAGAGAGTTCGCTCAAGGAAGCACGACCCCAAACCGCAGTCATCCTGAGGCGGAGGAATTCACGGCGTAGCCAGGAATTCCCCACGAAGGACCCATGCATTTTCGGTGCCAGCAAGTGCCGAGGTCCTTCGCGGCGCGTAGAACGATTGCTCAGGATGAGAGAGTATATTTTTATTTCCCATGAATCCCAGCCCTAAAAAAGCGAACGCTGCCATTTTCCGCGCCATGCATGCCGGCCCACCAATCCTGCTGTTGCCCAACGCGTGGGATGTCATCAGCGCTCGCATGTTCGAGGAAGCCGGCTTCCGGGCGATTGCCACCACCAGTGCCGGAATCGCGTTCACGCTGGGATATCCCGATGGCCAGAAAATCTCCCGCCCTGAAATGCTGCAAGTCATTGCGCGCATTGCCCGGGCGGTCAAAGTTCCGGTGACGGCAGACGTCGAAGCAGGCTATGGCGACCGCCCCGAGGACGCGGCGCAAACAACTCGTGAAGTAATCGAAGCTGGTGCGGTTGGGATGAATTTGGAAGATGCTGCCAACGATCCCACGCGGCCGTTGATAGATTTATCCTTGCAACTGGAAAAAATCCGCGCTGTGCAGGATGCCGCCAAGCAAGCCGGTGTCCCCATTGTCCTGAACGCGCGGACGGATGTGTATTTGCTCCAGGTCGGCGCATCTGAAGCACGTTATGATCTCGCTCTCCAGCGTCTCACGGCCTTTCGCGATGCCGGCGCCGATTGTTTGTTTCTTCCGGGAGTGCGCGATGCCGAAACCATTCGACGCATGGTTAAGGATCTAAAGTTCCCGATCAACATTCTCGCTGGCCCTGGATCTCCTTCCGTGCCAGAGTTGGAAAAACTAGGAGTTGCACGAGTGAGTCTGGGCTCGGCGCCCATTCGGGCCACGCTCGGCCTGGTGCGCAGGATGGCTGAAGAACTGAAGGCTACCGGCACGTATCGCAGCCTGGAAGACGCGCCTGCTCATGCAGAAGTAAATCGGTTACTCGTGTAGGGATGGGCGCCTTCGCCCGTCCGGGCCGAGCGAGCTCGGCTAGGTTTCCCTTCGAACCTGAACATCCGCCTCAACCTGATTCATTTCGCGGACAGGAGTGTTCGCGCCAGATTTCGCCCATTCCGCATTTCCCCATTCCACATTTCACCCATGTACCATGTTCCCGTGGCTAAGCTAGCGCAAACCGTCCTCCGATACATCCGCAAGCACGAGTTGCTAAAAGCCGGGGATCGCGTGGCGGTTGCGGTTTCGGGCGGCGCGGATTCTGTCGCCCTGTTGCGTATTCTTGATGAACTTCGCAGCGAAGTTGGGATCGTTCTTGCGGCGGTTCACTTTAATCATCAACTGCGGGGTGCCGATTCCGACCTGGACGAGCAATTTGTCGTCAAGCTTGCTCAACAGCTCGGCCTCGAATTGCGATGCGAAAGTGGCGACGTGGCAGCCTACGCGAAAGAAAAACATTTGAGCGTGGAGACCGCGGCCCGCAAACTGAGATACCAATACTTCCAGCGCTTGCTGCTGAAAAATCTCTTCGATCGTATCGCCACGGCGCACACCTTGGACGACCAGGCCGAGACCGTGCTGCTGAAGCTGGCGCGCGGCGCCGGGACTCGCGGCCTGGCCGGGATTTATCCCAAGCTAGTCGTGACAGGAGGCTCCATCATCCGCCCGCTCCTTGGTAGTCGTCGCAAGGAGATCGAGGCCTATCTCGCCGACATCCAGCAGCCTTGGCGAGATGATAAAAGCAATCGTGATTTGCGGCACTCGCGGAACCGGGTGCGCCACGGAATTCTGCCGCGGCTGGAACGTCACCTGAACCCAGCGGT
Organism: uncultured Acidobacteriaceae bacterium; assembly: GCA_963794195.1. GTDB lineage: Bacteria > Acidobacteriota > Terriglobia > Terriglobales > Acidobacteriaceae > DATBAX01. The sequence continues at coordinate 13,706 of CAWCCU010000002.1, read as the reverse complement.
GTACGAAGCGCTATCAGAGACGGCGGACATCGCCCGCGCCGAAGAAGATTACTGGAGATGCAAGGTCGAAGAAATTCTTCTTGAAGTCTGGCAAAAACTTTCTTGCACTGCCGGCATTCTCGATCTCAAACCGTTGGCGGATCTGCCTCTGGCCCTGCAAAGACGCGCGATCCGTGGTGCGGCCGAGTCGCTGGGCGTAAAACTCGAATTCCGGCAGGTGGAAGAAATTCTTCAAACTGCCTCTCTGTCTGCAACTCATAAATCAATGCTCTTGCCCAACCGGTGGAAAGTGTCACACAAGAGCGGCAAGTTGCACTTCGAGCTTCAGGGCACAAACGCCGAGCCTTCCGATTACGAATACCGCCTTCCCATCCCCGGATCGATCGCCATCGCTGAGCTGGGCTCACGGTTCGAAAGCAAGTTAATTGGGAGAAACGCCGTCCAAGGGTATAATCCCGATCACTTATTCGATCCGGAATTATTGGCGAAGGAATTGACGATACGCAACTGGCGCCCCGGAGACCGTTTCTGGCCCGCACATTCAAGGGCTCCCAGGAAGATCAAAGAATTATTACAGCGTCGGCAAGTGACGGGGACCGAGCGGAAACTCTGGCCGGTCGTGTTGAGCGGAGATGAAGTGGTTTGGTTGCGCGGATTTCCAGTGCCCGCAAAATTGCAGCCGCAGCAGGATGCGAACCAAACGCTCGTGCTACAGGAACTACCATTGCGATAAGCTCCGGAAGACCAACGCGCTCCTGGGGACGCGATATGGGCCAGGCAGAAAAGCAGATCTCGTCGCTGCTTCTCGGAATGACAAGACTTGCTGAAGGCTGTCTGATCTCCGGAGCGAAAAGCCACAAACGCGTGAGCCTAACCTTATGAATCAATCCGCCAGACCTGAGACATTACGCACCATCATCCCCGCCGAACAAGTCCAGAAGCGGGTGAAAGAAATGGCCCGGCAGATTTCGGACGACTATCAGGGGAAAACCATTCATGCCCTGGCTTTGCTCGAAAACGGATTCATGTTCATGACCGACCTGGTGCGCGCGCTCGAGGTTCCGGTAATTTGCCAGTTCATCAAGCCGAAATACCGTCGTCAGGAAAACGGTCCGGAAAATGTGTTGGAAATTTTCTTCAGTCACGAGCCCGAGATTGAAGGCCAGCATTTGCTGTTGGTGGAGGGTCTCGTCCATTCCGGCGTGACTACGGAATTCCTGGTAAGCGATCTAAGATCGCGAGGCGCAGCTTCTGTAAAGGTCGCTACATTGCTCGACCGGCAAGCTGCCCGGCGGGTACAGCTCCAACCCGACTACTTCGGCTTCCTGGTAGACGAAGCATTCCTCGTCGGTTACGGTCTTGGCTCTCCCGAACAAACCAATCGGAATCTGCCATTTATAGCCTCCGTAAGCTGAACTTGTGACTTAAGTTCGCCAAAGAAGGTCATTCTTTTTCCTCCCAGAAGGTTTAGAATGGGAGGGTAAGGAATTTGTCACATCGGAACTGATTGTCTGGCATCTAATCCATTGAGGGTTTCACTCGGCGGGTTTTCGGGACGCAGAGTCGATTTTCTTAGGAGTTTCAGGTGAATTCAACGGCAAAAACTATTGGTTTCTGGCTTCTTATCGCGCTTTGCGCTGGCGTCCTTTACACGGTCTTAAAGGGGGCAAATAACGGCCAAAAAGAAGCCGAACTTAACTTCTCGCAGTTCATGAATGACGTCGACCAGGGACTCGTCAAAGAAGTCACCATCACCGGCATGGAAGTGCGCGGCAAGCTGACAGAACGACTCCAGCCTTCCACACCACCGTCCCAGGCCAATGACGCCGTGATGAGCAAGGCCTGCAGGACAAGAACGTCAGCGTTACATTTCCGCGACATGAACAATGGAAGCTGGAGCTGGCTGATCAACCTCGGCCCGCTCTGGCGTTGCTCGCGGCATTGTGGTTCTTCATGATTCGCCAGATGCAGACTGGCGGAAACAAAGCGCTTTCCTTCGGCAAGAGCCGGGCGCGGCTGCTCTCCATGCAGCAGAAGAAAGTTACGTTCAAAGACGTGGCCGGAGTGGACGAAGCCAAAGAAGAACTGAAAGAGATTATCGAGTTCCTGCGCGAGGCCCAGAAATTCCAAAAGCTGGGCGGGCGCATTCCCAAGGGTGTGCTGCTGGTTGGATCTCCGGGAACCGGCAAGACTTTGCTGGCCCGGGCGGTTGCAGGCGAAGCCAATGTTCCGTTCTTCTCGATCTCCGGTTCAGACTTCGTCGAAATGTTCGTAGGCGTCGGTGCAAGCCGGGTGCGCGATCTGTTTGAGCAAGGCAAGAAGAACGCGCCCTGCATCATCTTCATCGACGAAATTGACGCTGTCGGACGTCATCGCGGCGCAGGCCTTGGCGGCGGACACGACGAACGCGAACAGACCCTGAACCAGTTTCTGGTCGAGATGGACGGCTTCGAGTCGAACGAAGGCGTCATCCTGATGGCTGCCACCAACCGGCCTGATGTTCTTGATCCGGCGTTGCTGCGGCCGGGCCGTTTTGATCGCCGCGTAGTGGTCAATCGTCCCGATGTTCGCGGCCGCGAAGAAATCTTTCGCGTGCACACTCGCAAGATTCCCATGGCGGACGATGTTGATCTCTCCGTTCTGGCGCGTGGCACACCGGGATTCTCCGGCGCCGACCTGGCGAATATGGTGAATGAAGCGGCTCTGAGCGCGGCACGGCAGAACCGCAAAGCCGTGCTCATGTATGACTTCGAACTCGCCAAGGACAAAGTCCTGATGGGCGTGGAGCGCAAATCGCTGCTTCTTACTGAAGAGGAAAAGAAGGTTACGGCCTATCACGAAGCCGGGCACGCCATGGTAGCGGCGAAACTGCCGAATTCGGATCCGCTGCACAAAGTCACGATTATTCCTCGCGGCATGGCGCTTGGTGTGACCATGCAGTTGCCCATCGACGACAAGCACAACTACACCAAGGAATATCTGGAAACCGAAATCGCCATCATGATGGGCGGCCGCATCGCCGAGGAAATGTTCCTCAATCAGATGAGCACCGGCGCAGGTAACGACATTGAGCGTGCCACCGAAATGGCACGCAAGATGGTTTGCGAATTCGGCATGAGCGATCTTGGACCGCTGACCTTCGGCAAGAAAGAAGAGCAGATTTTCCTGGGACGGGAAATCGCCCAGCATCGCGATTACAGCGAAGCCACCGCCATCAAAATTGACGACGAAGTCCGCCGGCATGATTGGCCAGGGCTACGACACTGCGAAGGACGTTCTGGCGCGACAATCGCCACACGCTGATCCGAATCGCGCGTGGCCTTGTTGGAGCGCGAAGTGCTCGATGCCAACGAAATCAAACTCCTGATCGACGGCAAGGAGCTGCCCAAGATCGTTCCTCCGCCAAAAGGTGACGACAGCGGCGGCATTCAGCAGGTCTTGAAACCGGAGCCTGGACGTCCCGGCCTGACCGGTGGTGAGCGTCCGGCGCCAGCTTAAAACTGGCGTTCCAACGATACTTATCAGCTCGGGCGGCCTTCGGGTCGCCCGTTCTTTTAGGGAATCACTAGTCGCGATTTGCAAAGAAAGTAGAATAGTCAGGTGCGCAAACAGTGGGACAATTCGACGACGGCAGGCGTGCCGACTGCGCCAGGCGGCTTGGCGCCTGTTCCTTCCTCGCTGAAGATTGGCAATGTCACTATCTCGCCCGCGACCGTTCTAGCACCGATGGCCGGCGTCACTGATACGGTCTTTCGCCGCTTCATTCGCAATCTTGGCGGCTGCGGACTCATCATGACCGAGTTCACTTCGGCTGATGGCGTTCTTCGCGCCAAAGATCAGAAGGCCAAGCGCTATCTGCATTTTTATGAGGATGAGCATCCTATCTCGGCGCAGCTTTTTGGCAGCAATCCGGGCGTGATGGCGGAAGCCGCCCGCATGGTCGAAGGCCTTGGCTTCGATCTTGTCGATTTGAACCTGGGCTGCCCTGCGAAGAAAGTGGTGAAGTGTAATGGTGGCTCAGGATTGTTGCGCGATTTGCCGGCAATCGGAGAAATTTTCAAAGCCGTACGCGCGGCCGTGACGGTCCCGTTCACGGTGAAATTTCGTGCCGGCTGGGATGACGACAATATCGTCTGCGTTGAGTTGGCAAAAATGGCCGAAGACTGCGGACTCAATGCTGTGGCGCTCCATGCCCGCACTCGCGAAATGGGCTACAGCGGCCAAGCCCGCTGGGATTGGATTGCCGCAGTCAAAGATGCAGTGAAGATTCCCGTGATCGGCAACGGCGACATTCGCAAGCCCGAAGACGCCTGTGCCATGGTCGCGCAAACCGCCTGCGATGCAGTGATGATCGGCCGCATGGCGCCGGCGAACCCGTGGATCTTCCGGCAGATTGAACAGTATTGGCGCGGACCGGCGTCGCTACGATGAACCAGCCGAGGCGGATCGTTATCAGATGATTCGTACCTACTTCCAAATGCTGATCGAGGAAGGTCTCCGGGACGCAGAAGGCAAGATGAAACAGTTTGCCGCATGGTTCACCCACGGCGTAGCGGGCGGAGCAGCCTTGCGGAAAGCCATCTACGAATCAAAGAGCCCGCCAGAGATTCTGGCGAGCGTAGAAGAGTTTTTTGAAGCAAGACTGTGTGGCGCGGACGCCCCCGCCCGTGACACTGCGTCCATCGCCTCGATTGTATAGTCGACCACTAAAGTCCCCGCGCCACCATCCTGCCCTTCTCATTCTTCTCCACATAGGCCCAAGGCGTGTCGTTATCATGCGTAAACATGGTTAGCCACTTCTCAGGAATCGCCTGCGCATAATATCGCTTGCGGTTCTCGATGGTTTGCAGCGGATATAAATCAAAGCTCATCACATAGTTCAGCTCAAGGTGAGCAGTCGTCGGAATCAGATCGGAGATATAGCAAGCGGTCTGTCCGCCGCTGCTGACGACTATCGCCTGCATGTCCCGCGTGTGTCCGGGAAATACTTTCACTGAAACGCCGGGAACAATTTCCTGATCACCGCGCACCAATTCCATTTGCCCGCTTTCAACCAGAGGATCGTAGTTCTTACCAAAGTAGCTGACCGCGTCCCGTTCGCCTGAGTGAGCATGCTCCCACTCTCCGTGTTGCGCATAATATTTCGCTTTGGGGAAAGTTGCGACCACTTGATCTCCGTGCTGCAAGGTGTTCCAGCCACAGTGATCGAAATGCAGATGAGAGTTAATGACAATGTCGATATCTTCAGGCGAAATCCCGGCGGCCTCCAGGCCGGTCAACAGCTGTGCGGGTTGGCCGTAGATTTTGACCATATTGTCCGGGAGCTTGTTGCCCAATCCAGTTTCGATAAGGACGGTCTGGCGACCGGTGCGGACTACGACGGAATTCAATCCGGCAGTCACGAAATTATTTTCGTCCGACGTGACTTTCTTTGACCAAATCACTTTAGGAACGACTCCGAACAGAGCGCCGCCGTCGAGCGGATAAGTGCCGTCCGAGACAGCCGTCAGTTCGAAATCGCCGAGAGTCAAGCGCTGCATCCTACGGCCTCCAGAAAATTATTTAAGCTCGTGCTCGAAGTGGTCTTCAATCGCGTGAAAGAGATGATCGCGATCCTGCGGTCCACTAATGCTGTGAGTTTTGTTGGGATACGCCATGAAGCGGAATTGTTTGCCGGCTTTGACCAGAGCTTCAATCATCTGAATGCTGTTCTGAAAGTGTACGTTGTCATCACTGGTGCCGTGGGCCAGAAATAGCGAGCCGTGAAGCTTGTCGGCCACTTTCGCCAGGAATAAATCGTCGTAGCCTTTGCCGTTGTCCTTGGGCAGCCCCTGATAGCGCTCGGTATAAATGGAATCATAATTATGCCAGTCGGTGACGGGCGCGACCGAAACGCCGGCTTTGAAAACATTCGAGTGGGTCAATGCATACAGAGTCATGGAACCGCCATTGCTCCATCCCCAGATGCCAACTCGATTGCGATCGAGTTGAGGATATTGAGTGAACAACTGGTCAAGCGCGCTGAGCTGATCTTTTAGCTCGATCGCCCCATATTCATGACGGATCGAAACCTGGAACTTGCGGTCCCGATTGGGCGTGCCGCGATTGTCCACGGAGAGCACCGCGAATCCATGCTGCGCCAGAATTTGATGGAAAAGTCCGCGGTCCCCGATCCATTCATTCAGGACAACCTGCCCAGCCGGACCGCCGTAGATATAAATGATCAGAGGAATTGTTTCGTTCGATCCCAACTGTGGTGGCATCAAAAGCTGCCCTTCGAGAGCGGTTCCGTCGTCTGCCTTGAACTCTAAAAATTTAGGTGGAATCACGCCGTAGCCATCCACGCTGTGTGACTCCCAGATGGTTTGCGACGGTCCGCCAGGGGCGCATACCAGCAATCGCGGCGGCGCTAAGAACGGCAGAATAAGTGTCCAGATAATGCTTGCCATCACCCGCGAATATCATTTCGTGGGTGCCGTCTTCTGGTGAGACGCGTGCAAGGCCAGAACCGTCGAGCTTCACGGAATAGAGTTGCTTCTGCCGCGGATCATCTTTGTTCGTGGAAAAGTAAACTACCCCGGCGGCAGGATCGACAGATTCCACGCCCAATACCTGGAAGTCGCCTTTCGTGAGTCTGGCCTTCAAGTTTCGCATCGGCCGCGAGAGGATCCGCCTTATCAAAGTTGTAGAGATAGAGATGAGTATTGCCATCGCGCCAACTCGACCACAAGAAGCGATCACCGGATTTCAGCAGCGTGAAGTCGTCGTTCACATTCACCCAGCTGTCGGGACTGCTCTCAGCGAGCACCTTGCGAGATTTGCCAGAATGCGCGTCGACGAAATAAAGGTCCAGCGTGTCCTGCGCACGGTTCAATACTTCTGCCCAGAGCATTCCGTCGCGCAGCCAGCCGAATCGCGGAATGTAGATGTCTTTGTCCTCGGTAAGAGAAATGAATTTTGTCCTGCCACCGGATGCGCTGACGACACCGAACCTTACCGACGGATTGGGATCGCCGGCTTTTGGATATTTTTCCTCATCCGCTTTGGGATGCGTGGGCAACCAGTCGGTGATGGGATAGTCAGGTACGCGACTCTCGTCCATCTGCAGATATACGATATTCTTCCCGTCGGGCGACCAGAAATAATTACTGCGAACGCTCAGTTCCTCCGCATAGACCCAATCGACTTCTCCGTTCAGCAGGTTTTCGTTCTTGTCGCCGTCTCTTTCCCGGGTGAGCACTTTTTCCTCCTTGCCGGAAACTGACTGTACGTACAAATTGTGCGTACGCAAATACGCGACACGGCCTCCGTCGGGCGAAAACTTCGGGTCCCAACTGGCATCCGGTGAAGATGAAAACTGGACTGCCGTGCCACTCTGCACGTCATACATCCAAAGCTGCCCTTGAGTATCGAAGAGCAAATGCCGGGAGTCGGGGGCCCACTGGTATGCGGCAACGTGATAACGCGTGATGCGCTCCCGTTCGCGATCGTCCTTTATTTTTTCGATGGGCGGGGCCAGCGTTGCCAGCCTGGCTTCGTTTACCAACACTCTCTTTGCGCCGGTACCCGCGTCAACGGACCAGAGTTGGCCATGGTCGCCGAAATCGTCGCGTTGAATGAACGAAAATTTGGCGTTGTCTGGAGTCCACTGAATGGTCTCCGGAGCCCGGCCGGTAATGCCCCCTTCGGCAAAGATGGCTTCAATGCTGAGAGCTTTGTGCGCGAGAGTTTGAGTCGGGGCGAAAGATGCCAGCAGGAGAAAGGGGATAATTCCGCAAATCAGTCGCATCACTGGCAGACTCCGAAGTATAAAAAATGACGGCAGGCAGTTGGCTGAAAAGTTTACACCGCCTCCAAGTCTTAAACCAACAAGGACACGAAGTATCACCAAGTAAAGCCTATGATCTTGGCCGGTTTCGCGGCCCGGCCAACCCCGCATGCTAGAATTACATCAGCGCCAATCCTCATGATCCCTGACGTACAAAACCTCGTCGACTTGCAAAAAATCGACCGCGAAATTCTGCGACTAAAAGACGAAGTTGCGGCCCTGCCCAAGCGCATGGTCGTTATCGAAGAACGGCTGGCCGGGACCAAGGCGGTCCTCGAAAAAGCCAAAGCGGCGGTCAAAGCTGACGAAGCTAACCGCCGCAAGTACGACACCGCCATTGCCGACCTGCAACAAAAAATCTCCAAGTATCGCGATCAATCCCTCGCTGTAAAAACCAACGAACAATACAAAGCTTTGATGCATGAGATCCAGTTTGCCGAACAGGACATTCGCGCCAACGAAGACAAAATCCTGGATCTGATGGTCAACGCCGAGACCCGCGAAAAAGAAGTCAAAGCCGCCGAAGCCGAATTGAAAGCGGAGATGGCCGAGATCGAAAAAGAAAAAACCGAAGCGCGCGCCTGCACTGCCAAAGACGAAGCCGAATTGGCCGACTGGAGTGGCAAGCGCGAACAGGCACGAGCCGGCGTAGAAGCTGGGCTGCTGGCCCATTACGAGCGCGTCAACAAGTTCCGCGGAAGCGGCCTCGCCGAGGTCCGCGATCAAAAATGCATGGGATGCCAGGTGATGTTGCGTCCCCAGACTTTCAACGAAGTCCGCAGCAACAAAACGGTGATTTGCGAATCCTGCCAGCGCATTCTGTATTTTGATCCTGCTACCGGGATTGCCGTCGAGCGGCCGAGTTTGACCGCCAAGAAGCGTGTGCGGCCCAAGGTGCACGTCGATCGGGCCTGGTTTTATCGTCCTGACTTCTCGGAAATTGGCGAAGTGTTCATAGCCTTTGCCAATGGCGATGGCAGATCCAGCCGCAGAATTTACGATGGCCACACCGGCAGGAAAATCGGCGCCACGCAATACCAAGATGGTGATTTCAACACAGCGTTCGCGAACGATCTAAAGACCGGCCTGCAACTACGCAGCGGTGTCGACGAACAACATCTCGAAGAATGGGCAGGAGAACTGCCCATGGCCATCCTCGACGAACTGCATGGCGACCTCAAAGTCGCCCGCCTGGAAAATCCCACTTACGTCACGGTGGACTCGGAACACCCAGCCGCAAGCTAACTGCATATTGTTTCTTTGTTTCATCTTTTTTCTTTGATTCATGTCAGGGCATCGCCTTCAGGCATGCCGAATAGAGTTGCGATTCCGAAAACGCGCTTCAGCGCTTGAGGTCCAAGACACTCGAGGAAATACCTCAGTGTCATCTGTGGTTGTATTGGGTCGGAGAATGCAGGCCCGCCAGAAAGATGCTCGTCACAAGGTTAAGATCATCCCCATGCCCCCAAAGCTCTCATCACTCCCCACCGTAAAGATCGCCCGCCGCGGCGCGGATCGCCTCAAGAGCGGTCACGTTTGGGTCTACCGTTCGGATATCACCTCTGCCGACGGCATCGCTCCCGGCTCCCTGGTGACCGTTGCGGATGAACGTGGAAAGCCTGTGGGAATCGCCCTCTACAGCAGTTCGTCGCAAATCGCCGTGCGCATGATTTCCACAGAAAATGTGCCTGATTTGCCGGCGCTGTTGCGCGAACGCGTCCACGCGGCAACCGCCTACCGCGAACGAGTGGTCCACGACACCGACGCCTATCGCGTCGTATTCAGCGAAGCCGATTTTCTGCCCGGCCTGATCGTCGATCGCTACAACGATATTTTGACGCTGCAAGTTCTCACCCAGGCAATGGACGGAGCGCAAGTCCGCGAAACCGTTCTTTCCGAGCTGAGCGGGAAGCTGAAACCGACATCAGTCATCGAACGTGTTGATCCCAAGATTCGCGAATTAGAACAACTCCCAGCACGCGCGTCCGGCCCCATCCAGGGCGAAAAAACCAGCACCGTGTTCACGATGAATGGAGTTAAGTTCAACTACGAAGCTCTGGAGGGCCAAAAGACGGGTGCTTTTCTCGATCAACGCGAGAACTATGCAGCTGCCGCGCAGTACGCCCGCGGCGAAGCGCTGGACGCATTTTGTTATCAAGGAGGTTTCTCGTTGCATTTAGCGCAGAGCTGTTCGAAAGTCACCGGAATCGATAGCTCGCGTCCGGCGCTCGAAGTTGCCGAACGCAATGCCACGCTAAACGGACGCGACATCGAATGGATCGAAGCCAACGTCTTCGATCTTCTGCGCGACTATTCGTCGGCTAAAACGCAATACGACACCATCGTCCTCGACCCGCCGGCCTTCGCCAAGAGCAAGCAAAACCTGGACACCGCACTCCGTGGTTACAAAGAACTCAACCTGCGTGCTTTGAAGATGCTGCGTCCGGGAGGAATTCTCGTGACCTGCTCATGCTCGTATCACGTCAGCCAGCCAGCTTTCATAGAAATGCTGGCCGATGCCGCCCATGACGCCCACCGCACGGCGCGTATTTTAGAAAGTCGAACGCAGTCTAAAGACCATCCGATTTTGTTGAATGTGCCGGAAACCGCCTATCTAAAATGCATCATTCTTCACGTCAGCTAAAAACAAGCCACGGATTTCACAGATCTCCACGGATATTCAAGCAAAAGATAAATCCGTGTAAATCAGCGCGAATCCGTGGCCAAGGTTTTATGCGAGGTCAAACAGCAGCACTTCCGCGTCTTCCTCACCCTTTATGCTCAGAGCTTTTTCCTCGCTGATCGCGGCACCGTCACCCTGCACAAGTTTCTGACCGTTTAATTCGACAGTGCCTTTAGCAATCTGCAGCCAGGCGTGACGTCCCTTGCCGAGTTCATGTTTCACTTCCTGCCCGGGAGCGAGCAACGAAACGTAAAGCTTGGCGTCCTGATGGATCGTCACCGAGCCATCTTTTCCATCAGGCGAAGCGATCAGCCGCAACTTGCCGCACTTTTCTTCTTCCGGAAAGGTTTTCTGTTCGTAGCTGGGTTCATGTCCCGGCTGATCTGGAGTGATCCAGATTTGCAGCAGATGCGCAGGGTTCTTCGGCGAGGGATTCATCTCGCTATGCCGGATGCCTCTACCCGCGCTCATCCTCTGGCCATCGCCAGGACGGATGATAGAGCTTGTGCCCAGGCTATCTTTGTGTTCGATCCCGCCTTCGAGAATGTAGGTAATAATTTCCATATCGCGATGGGGATGCGCCGGAAAGCCCTGCCCTCCAGCCACCCAATCCTCGTTAATCACACGCAGGGAGCGAAATCCCATCCAGCGGGGATCGTAAAACTGGTCAAAAGAGAAGGTATGGTGGGTCTTGAGCCATCCGTGACTGCCGCCGCCGCGTTCTTCACTGTGTCGAATATTGATCATAGGCGAAATCCTCGTTATAACGACTAATTCTCTATTTTAGATGCCCGGACGGCGCAAAAGATTCGTGGCGCACTTTCGGGTACCGTCAATAGCCCGGAGGCTGTAGTACCTACGAGAAGCGGGGCTGCCCCGGGAACCGCCTCGCTTGCCGATGGTCTCTGGTAGCGGGGTTCAGAGGATCCATGACACAACGGCTGCGCATACTGCTACTTCTTCTGGCTCTCTGCGGATGCAGTTTCCCGCATCCTGCCACCGTAGGATTCGTCAATCAGACTCGCCACACCGACGCAGACCTCTGGATCATCTGGAAGGCAGCCCAGAAAAGTATTGCGCAGCAAATCGACCTCAATCCGCTGCAACAGGCCGCCGGCGTACCCTTGCGCATCTTGCCGGGTGATCGACGCGCGACCGGGGTGATGCCTCATCAATTAATCGTGGCGGCCCGGGCCGATGTCTCTTCGGCGCTTTTGTTCACCTCTACGGGCGAAGTTCGATCCGATCCTACGGGACTGATCGCCTGCCCGTCCCCCTGCAATGTTCGATACGCAGCGGCTTATTCATTCTTCAAAATCCCAGGACCACCTACGCCAGTTCGTGGGAATTCGATGGCGACAATTTCAACCTGATTCTGCAATACGAATTTGAGAACCAGATTTTGAGTTCGCTGGGGTACGACGTGAAGTGGCGATGAGCGGGGGTGGAAAGAGAATTACTTCTTGTCGCTCTTCTTGCTGGAGCTTTCCGATTTGGCTTCCTTCTTTCGATCCGGAGTCGCTCTTTGAGCTGGATTCACTCTTGGGACCAGAATCGGCTTTCGAGCCGGAATCGCCCTTGGAATTCGAATCCGACTTCGACGACGATTCGCCCTTCGATCCCGAATCTCCATTGGACGACGAAGATGCTGGAGCCGAGGACTTCTTGGCGTAGTCCGTCACATACCATCCCGAGCCCTTGAACTGGACCGCCGGCGCGGAAATCACCTGCTCCAAAAGTCCGCCGCAGTCAGGGCATTTTTTTATATGACGGGCGGAAAACGATTGGATCTTTTCAATGCGATGATGGCACTTCTTGCACTCGTATTCGTAAAGTGGCATGGACTCCCGACGCAGACCTAATCACGATTTCGTTACTGTTAATTCTAGAGTTAACGTCGGCTCCCGTCAATTTACCCTAGTCTGCCGTTATCCAATCGGCTCCGGCGGCGGAAAGAACGCCGGCGGCGCGGGCGGCAACGGAGGAACTGGTGGCGGCGGATTGAGAAGCGCATTCAGCGCCGGATAACGCGACGCGAAAAAATGAAGAGAATACGCCGGGAAGAAAACAATCCCCGGAACCGACACGAAGGAAACCACATATAGCATGATCAGAAACCCGATGCACACCGCAACGATGCCCCAGGTAATGGTGTATAGGGTCCAGGTCAATCCAGCGGCCTTGCCGGCCAGCACCACCACTATGCCGATCACCGCGGCAGGAATCATCATGAGGACGATTGCGATCAAGGTGATGATTCCAAACATGATCGCCGCCCCCAGGGCCAGCACAATCTTCATTCCGACGTAGGCGGCATAACTGCTCTTTTCCGATTTCATCATGCGCAGCAAACGCCGCCATCCTTCGACTGCGCTAATATTCTCCAGCGCCATTTGTGGGACCACGAAATCCTTGGTCAATACCATGACCACAAGGAAGCCGACCCAAAGAGGGAAAAGGATCAGGAAGATCAATATCCCACCGAATACCAACGGAAGCACGTGATCGCCCGGATTGGTCAACCATCCCATGGCGAATGCGATCAAGGAGGGGATTCCGAGAAACACCAACATGCTTGCCAGCGCGATCATGGCCAGACCGATCTGCCAAAAGAAAAGGCGCATGCCGGCTTCGTGCCTGCGGCGCCAGCTCTGCCGGATATTGCACTCTTTTTCCAGCACGCTATCGAACAAAACGAATCGCATCATGCTGTTCAAATAGGTGAAAAGAATCCAGAGAAGCAGCACGCTCACGACGGCAATCGTAATTAGCAAGGCAATTGTTTTTGGATCTATATGTGGCCAATGTATGCCGGATAAGCCTCCGAATGGCGAGTCCTCGGTGTTACGGGGCATGTGCGGAACGCTGGGCAGGCTGGGCATCCGGAAGCTGCCGCTGCCAGAACTAATTTCGCCAGCGAGAAATCCCACGAGTGCCAGCTTCGCCCATTGATTGATACGAAATGGTTTTAGCAGCTGCCGCTTGGTGTGCTCGAAGGCAGGATCAATCGCGTCAACGGCGGAAATCGGCAAGCAGGCACCTCTGGCTGAGAAAGTGTGTGAATGCAAAGGTATTGCGAAGCGGGACCACGGTCAAGTTAGAAGTAAGAAGTCAGAAGTAAAACAACCCTTACTTCTGACTTCTTACTTTCGATCACTCGTACCGCAATGCCTCGACTGGGTCCAGCTTCGACGC
>CAWCCU010000001.1:0-456283 GCA_963794195.1 uncultured Acidobacteriaceae bacterium | reverse complement strand
AAGGAGGCGGAGACGGCATGCTCCATTCGAGTGAAGTGCCATTCCACGGATTTGCCGGCGCAGGTTTCCCCAGAAACGGCTGTGAAACAGGTTGTAGAGAAAAATAAGTTGAGCGGCACCGGTGCAAAGCGCGGCAATCGTAATGAATTTATGCACGGGCATCAGCGGTGCCATGTAATCGTCGACAAACGAAGAATAGCGACGAACATTTCCGGCCATGCCGAGATAATGAAACGGCATAAAGATGCAGTAGCTGCCGATGAAAGTGAGCACGAAATGCAGTTTTCCTAGGCCCTCGTTCATCATTCGTCCCGTCATCTTGGGAAACCAGAAATAAGTTCCCGCGAACATTCCGAAGATTGCCGCTACGCCCATCACCATGTGGAAATGCCCTACTACGAAATACGTGGCATGAAGGTAAACGTCGAGCGATGGCTGTGCCAGGAAAAATCCGCTGACGCCGCCGCTGACGAACATGGAAACGAATCCCAGGGCAAACAGCGACGCCGCCGTGATTTGTAATCTCGAACCATAAAGGCTGCCAATCCAGATGAGCGTCAAAATCGTGGCCGGGATTGTAATCACCAGGGTCGGAAACGAGAACACCAGCGAGGAGAACGGGTTCATCCCGCTGACAAACATGTGGTGGCCCCAAACCATGTAGCTGAGAAAGCCAATGGCGATCATGCAATGGATGACCACTTTATGGCTGAGGAGCGGCCGGCGATAGCTGTTCATTAAGATGTGAGAAACGATTCCTGCCGCCGGCAGAATGGCGATGTACACTTCGGGATGTCCGAAGAACCAGAACAGGTGCTGCCAGAGCAGGGGCGATCCACCTGAATGCGGTTGCAACTGATCGTTGACCACCAAGCCGCCGGGAATGAAGAAGCTGGTTCCGGCGACGCGATCGAGGATAAGCAAAATGCAGGCTGGCAACAGCACCGCAAAGGCCAACAGCCCGATACAGGAAGTGATGAACCAGGCCCAAGTCGATAGCGGCATGCGCATCAAAGTCATGCCTTTAGTGCGAAGATCAAGCGTGGTAGAGATGAAGTTTAAAGAACCAAGCAACTGGCCGATGCAGAATATGGCAATCGAAATCGCCCACAGAGTCTGCCCTGTTCCTTCTCCAGGGCCGGTGATCTTGCCCATCGCGCTCAATGGAGCGTAGGCGGTCCATCCAGCGAGGGGCGGGCCGTCGCCCACAAAAAACGCGGCGACCAGAACCAGAAACCCTACAAATGTTACCCAAAACGACATCATGTTAAAGCGCGGAAACGCCATGTCTTCGGCGCCGATCTGGATGGGCAGGAAGTAATTGCCAAAACCTGCAAAAGGAACATTCGTTAGGACGAAGAAAACCATCAACGTCCCGTGCATGGTCATTAATTGTAGATAGTACTCAGGAGTGATCACGCCACCCGGAGCGCCGACATCGGACAACCATCGAACGCCGGGAATTCCCCAGCCGGGCCAAACCAGATGGATGCGCATGAGCCACGAAAGAACCATGCCGATGATGACAGCGGTCAAGCCCAAGTCGTAGTACTGCCGCCCAATCACTTTGTGGTCCACACTAAAAACATGTTTTCGAAGAAAGCTGGTCGGTGGACCGTGGTGTGGCGTCGCGTGTGTGGAAACCTCGTGCATTTGCTTTCCTCGATACCCTGGTTAATGCCCTACCTTTACCACAAAAGGGCGGGTCTTACTGCATCGCTACTTCCTGCTTCATCCACTTATCAAAATCTTCCTGCGACATCACTTCCAGGTATGCTTTCATGTTGTAATGACCCAGCCCGCAAAGCTGTGTACAAACAATTTCATACTTGCCGATCTTGGTCGCTGTGAAGTGCAGCGAAAGATCCAACCCGGGAACAAAGTCCTGCTGAATTCGCAACTCGCGGACATAGAACGAGTGGCCGACATCTTTAGCATGCATTAGGAGGTGGACTTCACGATTTACTGGGATTGCCATTTCGGCCGTCACGACGTCGTCCTTCGAGTCGGCATCATGGTCAGTATCAAGACCAAAGAAGTTCTGGTTTCCTTCATCAATTTTTGCCGGGTAGGTTGGACCAAACGTCCCATCCGGCCCGGGGTATCGAAAATAGAAAGCGAATTGTCCCGCCTGCACCTGAATAGGCATAGCGTTCGCAGCCGGTGGTGCAAAATAGATTTGTGCCCAGGCTTTCTGTCCCAGAATGCCGAGAGCTAGGACTTCGGTTCCCACAAAAATGAAAGCTGCGATCACCAATCCCCTGGCTCCGCCGGGAAAGCTCGTAATCTTGGCATCGGCCGCGCGGTTGGAGAACTTCCAAACGAAAATGCCGAGCAGGATTTGCGCCGCCAGGAACGCGCAGCCAGCCTCGATCATGGTGTCCGCCATCTGGTTGTCGATCAGATGGCCGTGGGTCGAGATGTCAACGGGCTGCGTCCAGGTGTGCAGCACAACTGGGACCGCCGACACTAGCGCCACGACTACCAGGATCACCGCAAATAATTTGCCCATACCATTTACCTTCAGCCGAATTTGTCAATGTCAGAATAAAAGAACGGCCGCCACAGCGACGGCCGTTCTTTTTGGTTTCTCTTCCCTGCCCGAACCCTTTACTTGGCCTTAAAAGTGAAATTTGCGGTCGCTGGCTTTCCCGCTGCGACCGTTATGTTCTGGGTTTGCGATCCGTATGTCTCCTGCCATGCGGTGATGGTGTAGGTGCCGGGAGGAACATTCAAGTTAAAGGAGCCACTATCATCGGTGATCGCGTAGGGGCCCTTTACCACCGCCACATATCCGTGCATCCAAGGGTGAATGTTGCATTTTACGGGCACCGCGATTTCTTCGTTTGCCCAGGTCACATCAAAAGGTGGGGCGCCTTGCGGCTGCGATTTGTTCCACTCCGGATTCTTCGTGGGTTGTGGGTGAATATTGTGTGAAGTCTGATCGGAGTTGATTACTTTCATGTGCTGGCCAGCGTCGACCACAACAACATGCGGAAGATATTGACAGCCTTTCTGGGTGATGCTCGCAACCTCCGGCGGCACCGTCGCCGCTTCGGTCCCATTGAGGCCCTGGGAAACGTAAATCACCACATTCGCGAGACCACCGCCCGTACCTACAACCACTGATTCCGTTGTGACCGGTTTCTCTTTATGCTGGGCAGCGCAACTCGGTTCCTTGGACATGTCGATTGGTTTTTGATGAGGTGCAACGCCATCGAGTTTAATGACGCCGGTAATACCGCCGCTCGACGCAGGTGCAGCGTGGACCTTGGGCCGCACAATTATTAAACCGAGGACAACGAGCGCCGCCGCGGAGGATATCGCAACGAATTTGTGCCGGTACTGAGTATTCATGGGAAAGATCTCCTGAAAAATGAGTGCTATTGTCCCGATGGCGCTGCCGCCGGCGCTTGTGCGGGCGCTGGAAGCGGTACGTTGGGATCAATCGGTTTTAGACCAAGCTGCCGTGCGATTTCCTTCTCCCTGGCGTTGTATTCGTTTTTCGGTTGCAAAGTCCGGAGGTAGAATACTAATTCCCAAGCTTCCTCCGGTTTGACGTTATCCGCGAAGGAAGGCATCGGTGTACCGTCCAGACCGGTCATGAAGATTTTGTAGAGGTCAGCATCACTGGAGCCGCACTTGAAGCGACCCGCCTGGGTGAAATTGAAGGGCAGGATCGGCCGATTCTGATCATCCTGGAGCGTATCAGACGACGGCCCGTTGGCCCTGCCTTCCACGCCGTGACACTTCCAGCATTCCAACTTTTGAAACAACACCTGTCCCGCCTTCACCCGTTCTGCCGTTATTTCCGGAGCCGCCGCAATTTGAATTGGGACGCCGGGCTTTTCCGACGTCCACTTGGGCGAAAAATGTTTTACATACGCGACCAAGTCGATCCGGGTCTGGGCTGAAAGCGGATTCCAGGGCGGCATATTGGAATTCTCAATACCGCGGGCGATTGTGGCGTAGAGGTCTTCATCGGTCGGCAGTGATCCCGTAGGAGTGGATCGACACTTGAACTGACCAAGAGTGAAATTGCGAGGCTTGGGATCGAGGTAAGGCGTGTTCTCTCCATTGCCGTCGCCAATATCACCGTGGCAGCCCGCGCAATATCTACGGTAACTACCTTTAGCATCGACGGCATGGCCGTTAAGTCCTCCTGCATGCGCCTCTGCACCCAATCGCTGGTCTTCATCGTACTTCGTGACTTGGCCGTAGGCCATTGTTGAAAGCATTGAAACTGCCACCAAGCTCACAAGAAACGACCAACCGAACATATGTTTACGCATCGCAATCCCTCGCTTAGAAGGCAAAATCAAATCCGAGCATTAGACTGCTGCTGGTGAGGTCCGAACCATCCGGCGCGAGCCCTTTATATCGGATCCACGAGTACTCGTTATGCCACGCAAATCCTGCCCGACTTGTCATGATAGGCATATAGCGATATCCAACTAGATAGGTATCAATATCTCCGTAATTGGACGGGAGGCCCGCCTGGACGCTAGTTATTCCCTGTTGCGAATTGCGCACCCACTCCGAACGTTGAATGAAAATCAACTGCGGGCTATACACATAATGGGTTTCCACAAATGCGCCGTTCCAGGTCGGTGAGCGAGCGCCGACGGGAAGAACTGTCCCGGAAGTGTTGTTGTTCGTGCATGGGGTGCCGCCATCAATGATGTCCCCATAACAAGCACCGAACCAGGCGCTATCTTGACCGTGCTGAGTCACCACCTGAAAATCTAGCTTTCCAAAGTAAAACAGTCCAACAAAGCCTTCTCTGCTAAACGACTTATTGCCAATGCCCGAATTTGGAAGGGGTATTCCGCCTGAGGTCAGATACGTAGTCGGGGCTTGGCCTATCATGGCGTAAGCTCCAATCCGGTCTGTCCCCAGCTTGCCGACATCGAACGCCTGACTGGCGGCAAAGAACCCGCTGTACGCATTGCTGCCGTACGGCAGATCCACATTCCCGTCCGTCGAACTTATCAGTGCCGCCGAGAGCCGAGTGCGATCGTTGACTGAGTGCCCCATCCATTCCACGCCAAGCTGGTTATCTCCAATCTGTCCGAAGATGTTTCCGTCACCGGCCGGGATGAAATGGTAAATATTGAAACCTCCGCCATAGGACGAAAGGGTGATGACCCGTTTCTCGGAAACGATATTATCCAGTTCAAATTTGCCCATCTTAAGGTTCAACCATGAACTGCCAAACAGGTTGTCGAGCCTCGCGTTTACGGATTCAAAATGGAAGGCTCCAGTCTCGTCGGACGATGGAACCAGCAAGAACGAAATATTTTTATCGAGCGTCCCGCCGGTGAGGATATCGAGACCAGTGAGGTCAAAGCCGCTGTAAGTAACTTTAGCCAAGCCAGCGTTGGGGCCGGCGGGAGTGTCGACAGCAATTTTGTTCGTGCTCTCCCGGTGCCAGTTCGGGGTGATACGAAAGGTGATTGGCCAGTATGAGGGGTTTTGCCAGATCGGAGCGTCACGGTCGTTCATTAACTGATAGCCATTATCTTTAAACTTCTGACCGAAGTAATTGAGCATCGGCCACGCTTCGTGACAAGCCGAGCAGCGCAATCCGTATTTCCTGGCGAAAGCTGGCAAGGCGTTCGCGCTCGGCAACGCGCCTAGTAACAGAAATACAAGCACCAACCAAGCCGCAAAACGACGAGATGAGGTCATCTAGCCTCCTTGAACTTACTGGAGATCAAACTCAGTCAACGCTCTTAACGAGCGACAATCAAAATCTTCCGGGAGCCTTACAAAGGCATTGAGAAAACTTTGAATGGCAACAAAAAGCAGCTTTGAGCGGCGTGCGCGCCGAGAACCTGCGGTTATAAAATGGGAGATCCTACGATCTCGGGGAAATAGCTCGATCAATCTCGGGAATAAGATTTTCACAAGTGCGTGCTCACGCACTTAATTAACACTTTCGATAAAAGCGTGTCAAGCGGAAAACTCAGAAATCCAATGCAGAAATGTTCAATGCGACGAGTGATCGAAGGTCACATTCGCATGCCTTGAAGAATAACCTTGGCGCAGATAGCGGCAGCCTTTCTCGCGCTCTTGTGGTCTTGACCTAATACTTGGGTACGCAAGAATCCGAAACTCATCCCCAGCATTCCGACAGACTGCACCAATGCCTCAATTTCTTCCGTCGGCAATCTTTTGCACTGTGCGAAATGCATCAGGCGGCAGCGGATGGCGTCGGCTCTGGACATGACCGACCGATTGATTACTTTTCTGATGCTCGGATCGAGAAGTGCGCGAGGAATGATGACAGAAAGGAAATCCCGGTCTTCCCATATCCGCTCGACTTCCCAATCAACCAACTGAAGGAATTCCCGGCCGAGGGTTGGAGCCGGTCGTAGCTGGTGGCGGAGATCCACCACTTCACGGGAGACCTGATATTCGATCATCGCCGAGAGAAGCCCAGCTTTGCCTTTGAAGTAACGGTGAATCAGGCCTTCGGCACAGTTCGCCGTGGCCGCGATTTCACGGGTGGTCGTCACTTCATATCCCTTGGAAGCGAAGAGTTTCTTCGCCGCCAGGATAAGCGCCTCCTGTTTGGCAGGCCGATCCCGTTTTCTCAGACGCGGCTTTTCCGTCGCTGAGACCACGTTCTCCGATAGAGCAATGTTCCGTGTCAGATTTCTTCCCTCTAAGTCAATATTCGGCGAACTCACTACCCCCACCTCGGGGTTATGACGCTATCATCGCCTCGCCGGACTAGATGTCAAAAGGTTGTAATTTCGCTTCGCGAAGGTTAAGCGCTATTGTATTTCTTACAAACACGCCGACACAAATCGCCGCATAACCGAGTTGACAGACTCTCCGGGAGGAGAGAAAGTCAAGACAGCCGCAGCGAAGAACGCTGACACGGGCCAAGTTGAAAATATGGACAGACTCGGTATTCCGTTGGTCGTCAGTTTTTCAAGATGCAGCTTTTCCAGCCAGCTCATCGTTCTCGCCGTTTTGTTGCTTGTTCTCCCTCCGCGCCTTCGCGCCGGCGAAAAACAACCGAAAGAGAATTACGGCTTCGGCTTTGCAGTCGATCTCACAATTCCTGAAGACGAAGTTCTCGACGCTCTGGAACAGGTGGTAGGGGACGGAATTATTCAGGGCAGCAAAGAGTACAGCCGGGACCAGTACATCGAAAAGGCGGAGCCTGCCACCACTTCGGACCTATTTCCGAAGTGGATCGGCCCTGGCAAAGTCTTCTACAAAGTTCGTAAAGAGGCTCTGGCCCCTCAGAATTTTAAAGAGACTCAAGATGAGGGCACGGTTGCGGTTCGCTACGTAGTCGAGGCGAAAGATCCATCCATCACCAGCTTGCGAATTGATGCCGTTTTCGCCGAAGATTTTCGTCGCGCGATTCACCCTTCGAACGGCAGCGTGGAAAATGCAGAGTACAAGGACATCAAGGACCACATCGACACGTTCGAGCTGCAGAAAAAACAGGCCATCGATAGCGAAAAGAAACGCGAGGAGGACCTCGCGAAACATGTACTGGATCGTAGTCATAACGATGACAGCGCTTCTCGCCTGGTAATGGCTCGATCGTCCGCGCAAACTCTTGAGCAGCATGTGCAAGAGCTCCGCCGGCAAGTGGAAAGAGTGGTTAAGGCGCCAGGCGCTCCGTTGAAGTCCGCTCCGTTCCGCACCGCAACCAACCTCCAATCGCTTCCGGCAGGTTCGGAAGTTATCATTCTGATTTCAACCTCCTACTGGTTCGGAGTCGAAACCCAGGAAGGCCAACACGGCTGGATTTTCCGGGATGACCTGGATCCTCTGCCATGACCGACTGGAACGGGAGCACACGGTTCGCGGGAATATTGGTGCGAAGTTTCGTCTGTGCCGTAGTCCTGGCGAGCAGCATCGATTCTAGCGGCGCACAAAATCTCCAGACTGAACGGACCTTTTCACAACCGAAAGCCGCGGTGGAACAGGTTCTTAAGAAACTGCAAACGCCCATCGCTGGACGCCTCCCAATATTGGATGGTTTTGCCGTGCCCGGACAGCGCTCCCTCGATAAATTCCAGCGAGCATATTACCAATGCAGTGTCGTCGTAAGCTCGACGCCTTCCGGAGGATCGCGTGTGAGGGTGAACGCTACAATCACCGCCTGGTATGCCGATCTGGTTCCATCTCAAGTCGGCTACCAGACCGTCCTTTCGAACGGAAGGCTCGAAAGCGATTTACTCGACCAGTTGGCAGACGCACTTGGCGAAGCAGAACCCGCCGTCCCAAATGCACCGACTCCTTCGGCGGGCCCGCCGCCGACTAAGCCTGATCCAAACTCGCCAACCATTTCGGCGCCGATGCCGAGGATTCCAGACTCGACGATTCCCGGACGAGCGCTATCCCGCAGTCTGACCAAACAAGATGTGCCAGCGTCCCTAAGCACGCAGACCGAAGTCGCGGAAAAACACGAGCGAGACCTGGCTGCCGACGCCAAGAGTCTGGAAGAAATCCTGCACAATCAATCGAACCCGAGGAATTTGGTTGCGGTTCGAAAGACGGGCACGCCTGTCTTGGATGGTGCCCGCGTGGACGCCAAAACATTGTTTGCAGCGACGGCAGGAGATGAATTTGAGATATTGGACGTCAATCCGGACTGGGTGCATGTCCGAATTTCGGGTCTCTCGCGAGGCTGGATTCGGCGCTCAAATCTTGAATTACCTGACGATGCTAACGCAGGATCCAACACAAGCAAACCCGAGGACAGTGCGGATCCATTTCGTGTGAGCAGCCAGCAATTTGCCCCGTTTCCAGGTGACTGGGAACCACTTCGAGGCAAAACCGTAAAGGTGGTGACAGTCCAGAAATCGATCGAGAACGCGCCGAACCCTGGTCCGGAGGCGAAGAAGGAGTTCGCTCAGGCACTATTTGCCAAGCAATATGCGGAAGTAGTTTCCGCCTCCCAGGGTATCGTATTAATTTTCGATGCAGAGGATGGCGGGATGGTGGCTGCAACTCTTCCGGCTCTTCAACAGTGGAAGGCAGGAACTCTCTCCGACGATGCCTTTTGGCATAAATGCTTTTTCGATCCGCCGGAGCTTTTTTCGCCTCCTCCGACGCCGGCCAGCAATTGAGGGCAGGGAATATCTGGCATGAACTCGATCTATTTGCTGTCTGAAACAATAAAATTGACTACGACTGTGGTATCGGCGTGGACTAATGCGCTCTTTTCCCAAGTTCTGGGATCGCTGAAAATGGGCCGTTCAACCTTCTTCTCGGTGAGAACATCATAGGATCCTTCTTTCCGAGCGACGTTCCATCCCTCGTGCCAGGCGACGATCTCATACTCACCTGCGGGTACGTCAGTAAGCTCGAAATTTCCACTCTCATCAGTGACCACGTAGTACGGGTGCGGCACCACTAATATCTCTGCATTCATCCACACATGCCCGCCGTTGCATTTTAGATTTACCAGGCCAACGTTGGGCATGTCCCGGGAAATGACCTGGTTGGTGAAGGGGAAAGGCAACTTATACGTGGCCGCTCCATCCATGTGAACGGTATGAAGCGTGGCATCCGAACTTTTCATCTGCAGTGACGTGTTTTGGGGAACCAGCAGGATATGCGGCTCGTAGCGGCAATGCTTTTGGTCCAGAAACCTGCGCTGCTGCGAAATGTCCATGGCTTTCCCACTGGAGACGTTCTTTAAGAAGACAACCGTATTCGCGACTCCACCCTGCGGACCAACAATTAAGCGTTCGAGGTCAACTCTCTTATGAGATTCAGGATCGCAGATTTCAAGATCTTTGGTGATCGGTAATGACAGTGGGCGCGGCATCGGGCCTGACCACTTTACCGTGCCCGTGACGGTTCCCGCGTTTGCGACTGATACAACTTGATAGCTGCTCTGGGCGACTAGGTCACTGACAATGGTTAGTGAAATGAAGAACAACGAAACAGCGATTGATTTCAACATCCCGTACCACCCTTACTCGAAAGCATTCGGGCCCGGTCGTACCCATCTTGGATCGTAGGTCGGGGGTCTGGGAGTAACAAGTAACGAAGGTAATCGCAGCCTGTCCAATCGCTCCGCACAGCGCCCTAGGAACACAGTCCGCAATCGAAAACTTTGGCGTGCCCGCGTTGGGTGATGAAAATGTTCGTTGGCTTGATATCGCGATGAATGATACTCGCCGCATGCGCTGCAACAAGCGCATCCGCGATCTCGATGGAAAGCGACGGGAGCAAAGCGGTATCCAGCGAACGTCCGGCGATCCGATACTTCAGCATCGCCCCGTCCAGATATTCCATGGCGATGAACGCCGCCGTCCTGCTCACCAATGTCATAAATCGCGCAAATGATGGGATGGTTTAGCGCCCGGTTTAAAATCAGGTCGAGATTCCGCCAGGGTTAGAGAGCTAGAAAACGGATTGCGACTGTAGCTGGCGAGTCTGCTGACAGAAGACGCAGGCCATGACTTTTGATTTAGGAAAAACCAAACGAACAGCCAAAGCTCACTTTGTTCGTACCGGCATCTCGATTTGCACGCTTTCGCCTGAAGTAAATCCTCCAGCGAGCTTTAAAAAATATTTTCCCGGTGGGACATCGAAGACCAAATTCCCCCTTCCCGTCACGCCCGAATTCAAACTCGTCAGGGACACACTGAGCTCGGGGCTCATTTCGTATTCTCTGCCCGCGTCATCTAGGAGTTTTGCGGGGGGAAGCATACTAGACGACGTATCGTTATTCCGAAAGCTCAAATCGACAACGAGAAACTTAGCATTCGCTATTCGCCGCAGGTACCCGCCGTCGATTGGAAAGCTATCCTGCCCACTTTGCGCTTTCGCATCGATATGCCCAATAACCAGCGGATACGTGCTCATCGACCTTTGTCTAACTTCGGACGGTTGCGCTGATCCGGCCGAATCAGACTTTGCTGGAGTGCTCGCTTCAGGGCGTACGATCAAGTTGACCTGAGTCCCACCATCAGTAAGACAACCAAGACCACTGATCCGTATACAAAGAAGCGCGAGATAGTCAGGCCTTTTTGCGAAGCGACCACAATCGAGGCCGGTGCATTTCCACAGACCCGACAGAAGCGACCTTGCGGCTCGATACTGTTTCCACATTTAGCGCAGAACATAAATTCCTCCTGCTGGCCTCTTCCTCGCGTGGCCGATTGAAAATTCGAGTTCGGACCGCCAAGGTCGGTGTCGGAGGAAAAGTCGGTATTGACTTCGGAGCAATTAAGGAGCATATTCTTGGCGATTCAGAAAGCGGGGGGAAGCCATGGAAACAGCAATTGGAGTGTTCTCTTCTCGCGAGCGCGCAGAAGAGGCGGTACGGGAATTATTAGAGAGCCGGGTACCAGAAGAAGCGATAGTATTTTTGACCCGGTCCGAGTCTGAAGCGGCGGCTTCCGGCAAGCAAGCCGGCGCGACCGTCGGCGGTTTCATGGGTGTCGCGACCGGAATGTCGGCTGGCGTCGCTGTCGCGACATTGATGCTCACCGGCATCGGAACGGTATTTGCCTTAGGCTTTGGCGCAGCTGCGCTGCTGGGGCTAGCCGGCGCTGGAACCGGCGCAGCTGTGGGTAAGAGCTTTACCGAAGGTGGAGACAACCCACAGCCGACCTCGGACGAAAAATGCCCCGAGGATGTATTGTTCTTCCGAGAGGTCTTGAAGCAGGGACGCTCGCTGGTCCTGGTCCGAATGGAGTCAAAGGAAGCAGCTGGCTCGGCCTGTGCAATCCTTGATCGGCTGGGTCTTAGCATTGAAGGAAAGACGCCGGTGAAGATGCGGACGGAAACCCGCCATGTCGAAGACGTTGCTATTGTGGATGTCAGCGGCCGCATCACAATGGGCGAGGGCAACGTCATACTGCGCGACGTGGTATGCCAGTTGCTTGATGCCGGCCACAAAAAAATTGCGATGAATCTTCACGATGTTGGATATGTGGATAGTTCAGGCATTGGAGAGCTCGTTAAGGCTTACACCACCGTGCGCAATCAGGGAGGGCAGCTGAGATTGGTCAATCCTAGCAAGAGGGTGCAAGACCTACTTCATATAACGAAACTGTCGGCGGTCTTCCATATAGAAGCGGACGAGGCAAGCGCCATTCAATCATTCACTGCCGCTCCGACACCGAACGCTGTCGCGTAGCGGCGAAGTGCATTTTCGATCATCCGATGAGGTGCCTCCCCCCGCCGTGCTGCAGTCGAACCCGAATCTCGCCCAATTGAAATTTTTTGAGGTCCATCATTGAGCCTTCATTGGAATGACTACTGTTGTGAACAGGCAATTTCACCAACTATCACCCAAAAGGAGGGGTGTTGGGTGAAATCGCGATTTTTCGACCGCAATCTACTTTCTCCACCAAGAAATAGTCTTGCGCGAAGAATCCCTATTGGGCAAAGTTTTCATAATCCTTGGGCCGATGCCATCACGGCTATTACCAGGTTTCGGGTTTCGGATTTCGTCGACTGTAGTAAAACTGTAGTAGTTCCATGTTC
Source organism: uncultured Acidobacteriaceae bacterium (assembly GCA_963794195.1). Lineage (GTDB taxonomy): Bacteria > Acidobacteriota > Terriglobia > Terriglobales > Acidobacteriaceae > DATBAX01. Next base: position 443,800 of record CAWCCU010000001.1, on the reverse strand, counting down.
ATAACGGCACAAATCAGATCACCGGAGATCAAGACGCCAACGTCGTAACTGATTGAGGAATATAGTAGCGTAGAAAACTTTCAGATCGGCTCAGAAGGCTGCTGGGTACTCAAAATCCGCCGACCTTCGGTCTTGGGGGTTCAACTCCCCCTCCCGGCACCATAGCCGAAAGTTAGAAAATTTCTTTCAAAAGCACGGGATTGCGCAAGGGCGGCGTCCAATTTGCCCGCGGGCGTAAGCCCGCGTTATTTCATGAACAAAATCTGCTTCGGACTGTCGATGAAGAAATTGACTTGCTGCAGCGCCCGCCCTAATATGGACGCCCAGACGAGTCGCTAATCAGACAGGAGCGTTGTTATGCTCGAGATTCAAACCAAACCATTTTCCCCTGACATTACCGTGCTGGAAATATCCGGAAGAATCACCATTGGCAGAGATTGCCAGCATCTGGAATGGACGATTGAAAGCCTGCTGAAGGAGAAACGCAGAAAGATCATCTTCGACTTGACGGGCGTGACCCATGTTGACAGCACTGGAATCGGCATTATCGTAATGTCCGCAGGGCAGTTGAAGGAAGCTGGCGGCGAATTGAGAGTCGCCGGTGCCAGCGGGCATGTCGAAGAAGTATTAAAGATGACGAACGTACATCAGATCGTGGCACTGCATCCCACGGCCGTGGCAGCGGCTGCGAGTTTCTAGTGTCGGCAAAAATATCAGGCCTGCGGTAGCCTGCTTGCCACGCCGCTCAGAAGTTTCTCAGCCGCTTCTCCGGGATCCTGGCTGGCGAAGTTGTCGTCCAAAATCAGGAGCGAAACAGCAGGATCGATTTCCTCCAAAGCCTGGCGCGTGGGTTTGCCATGCACGGATTGCATGCGCGCAGGAATGACCACGAGTTTTGCTTTCGTTGCTCTGAGCAAAATTCGTGCGTCGTCGACGCTCGCCGTAGTCAGGGCGTTGTATCCGGCGCTGCATAATACCTCTCGCAGAAAGGCGCCCACATCGGTCGACTCGTAAACGCAGAGCATGCGAGGCCTGGCGTCGCCGGTTTTTCCGCGCGAATATCGCGAGCCCAGATATGCAGCGGTGATCGCTTCTTCCACCGAATCGTAAGTTTCGAACTGGGGCAGCAGATTCGTCATCTCAAGGACCTTGCGGATATTGGGTGCCACTCCGCTGAGTTTGAGGTCTCCGCCCTTGGCTCGCACCGCTTGCATCAGGCGCACCAGCGCTCCCAATCCGCTGCTGTCGATGAAATCGACCTGATCGAGTTGCAGCACGACATCGCCATACTTGCGAAACGAATCTCCTACGTACGAATGCAACGCGGAGACTTCTTTCCCGGCAACAATCCGTCCGCAGCACTGAATGATCAAAACTTCACCCACCGGACGGCTGTCTAATCGAAGCGTCATCGCGTCACTCCTTGATCTCGAAACCGCACCATCGTACTCCATCTCACAGCTTGGCGATAGGTTCTGGATGGGTGGGCGGTGTGGCTATTTGGCGCGACTTCATAAGATTCGTCTGTCATTCCGGGCGCAGCTAAGGACCCACGCATTCCCTCGCTCCAGCCAGCTTCCCGCCCCCGATAAGTATCATCTTTTCCTGCTATAACTATTTTTGATGGCCGCCCATACTTTGGGTAGTTACCCGATCGCCGGGTGCTGTTAGTTTTGTGGGATGAATATTCCTCCCGGCTGGCCGCTGAATCATACGTCGTTTGCAGTGATAAAGATGCCCGATAGAGTGCCTCGTGACAGCGCCGATGTCGCCGTTCTCCATGGCATTGCGATACGGATGTCCGCCGCGGCCCCCTTCGGAGAGGTGTTGAAAGAAGTCGTCGAGTTCGCTACATCCGTGGTAAGGTGCGACTCGTGCTTCGTCTATGTTCTCGAGGGCAACGATTTGGTTTTGCGGGCTTCGAAGAACCCGCATCCGGAAGCCGTCGACCGCCTGAAACTCAAGCTGGGACAAGGCATCACCGGCTGGGTCGCCGAACATCGCGAACCCGTTGTCGTATCGGAAAATGCCTGCGGAGATCGCCGCTTCCAAAGATTCAACGAACTGCCTGAAGACCGCTTCGAAGCTTTCCTTTCGGTCCCTATCCTGAGCCGCAGTCAGCTGGTGGGTGTCATCAATCTGCAAAATCTTGCGCCTCACGCTTACAGCGGTCGCGAAGTTACATTGATTTCGACCATCGGATTATTGGTGGGCGCGGAAATCGAACGGGCCCGCCTGGAAAATGAGAATTCCCTGCTCCAGGGCAAGCTTGAAACTCGTACCTTTGTTGAACGCGCCAAGGGGATCCTGCAGCGTGACCTGAAGCTCAGCGAGGACGAAGCCTATCGCCTCATCCAACGGGAGAGCCAGCAAAGGCGCAAATCCATGAGGGAGATCGCCGAAGCCGTGATCGTGAGCGATGACTTAAAAGCTTCCCGCCACCGTAGGGATTCGGCATCCAGAGACTAGGTGAATTGGGGATTGTGCAAATAAAAAATTTGAATTGGACTTTCTTCCTTGGTGGACACAGAATTTATCAGTAGAGTTGCCTTTCTTGCGTTAAGCCCTCAAAAATATTCAAACCGTTTAAGGAGTCTATTCAATGTCTGCAATTGCCGAGAATGGGAAGAGACTGTCTCTTACCGGGAAATTGTCGCGGCTGGGTTCGCGGCTCCGCGATCCCGAGTGGCGCAGGTTTGGCGCTTCGCTCCTGGCCGGCAAAATGATGGGCATCGGATTGGTTTTGCTGCTTATAGCAATGATTTCCGCCATCTTCTTCAGTCATGTGTATGCCCAGACCGGCGTTCCCGAAGTCAAAGCTTCTGACACAATTAACCCCATTAATACGGCCTGGACGCTGGTCGCGGCGTTCCTGGTGTTCGGCATGCAGGTCGGCTTCACCATGCTGGAAGCCGGTTTCTGCCGCTCGCGCGAAACGGTGAACGTGCTGATGGAATGCGTCGTCGATACCTGCCTTTGCGGCATTCTCTTCTACGCCTTCGGTTTCGCCTTCATGTTCAGCCACGGCAACGGCTTCATCGGCTATCACTGGTTCTTCCTGCAGAACGCGCCCGCTACCTATGAAACCACCGGCGTCGCGTTCCTGGCCGTCTGGATCTTCCAGTTCGCCTTCGCCGACACCTGCTCGACCATCACTTCCGGCGCGATGATCGGCCGCACCGGTTTCGTCGGCGATCTGCTCTACAGCGTTGCCGTCTCCGGCTTCATCTATCCGATCATCGGTCACTGGGCCTGGGGCCCGGACGGCTGGCTGGCCACCATGGGCAGCGACGGCCACTTCTTCCCCTCCCTCGGCATGGGCTTCCACGATTTCGCCGGCTCGACGGTCGTTCACACCATCGGCGGATTCATCGCGCTGGCCGGCGCCATCGTTCTCGGCCCGCGGCTCGGCCGCAAATTCAAGCGCGATGGCGGCGGTCCCATGCTGCCGCACGATCTGACCATCGCCGTCACCGGCGGCCTGATCCTCTGGTTCGGCTGGTACGGATTCAACCCCGGCAGCACGCTCTCGGCGATGGACTTCGTCGGCATCGGCCGCGTCGCCGCCAACACCACGCTCGCCGCCTGCGCCGGCGGCTTGACCGCCATGTTCTACGGCCTACATCCTCGAGCAAGAAGTGGGACGCGGGCTTCACCACCAACGGCTTCCTCGCCGGCCTCGTCGCCATCACCTGCCCCTGCTACTGGGTCAGCTCCCACCGGCGCCATCCTCCTCGGCGGCATCGCCGGCGTCATTGTGGTCCTCGGCGTCGACCTGCTGGAATGGCTGCGCATTGACGATCCCATCGGCGCGGTTCCGGTCCACGGCATCTGCGGCATCTGGGGAACGCTCTCGCTCGGTCTGTTTGCCTGCGGAAAATACGGAGCAACCGGACCGATCGGTCCGGACAACTCCGCTCCGCTGAAGGGACTGTTCTACGGCGGCGGCACTCAGGTGCTGAAGGCGCAATTCATCGGCAGCGCTGTCATCACGCTGGCCACCTTCGCCGTCGCCATGGTCGTCATGTATGCGGTCAATGCAACCGGCTTGCTGCGCGTCTCGGAGGAAGGCGAACTGTACGGCCTGGACCTGCACGAGCACGGCATCTCCGCTTATCCGGAATACGTCATCTCGGCCTTAGCGGCGCCCGCCGGGATGGCGCAGGATGTGCCGGGATCTTCTACCAAATCCAGCACATCCACCAAGCCAATTGCCCATGCCAGCTGATTCTGGCCGGCTCCGGCTGATGCCCGGAGGCAGAAAAATTCTGCCTCCGGTAAAATCTGGCCTTAGAGATCCGAGGAGAAATATGACGAAAGTTGAAGCATACATTCAGCCGAACACCTTCGAAGCGGTCAAGAGCGCGCTGATCGAAATCGGCGTCGAAGGCATGACTGTTTCAGAAGTCCGTGGACACGGCCGCCAAAAAGGCCACACCGAAACTTATCGCGGACGCGAATATGGCATCGATCTTTTGCCCAAGATCAAACTCGAACTGGTAGTTGGGGACGAACTGGTAAAGATCACCACTGACACCATCATCAAACATGCCGCCACCGGAAAGATCGGCGACGGAAAAATCTTCACCTACGAAGTCAAGGAAGCCATCCGCATCCGCAACCAGGAACGAGGCGTAGCCGCAATTTGAGCAAAGGAGGCTACGAAATTCATCACCACCAAGGAAACCCTTCAGAGAGTTTTCCTTGGTGGTCCTTCGTGTCCTTGGGGGTTGAGAATTTGGGGTTGCAGGCAGTCGTGTTTCATTGCTCCGCGTGTGCTCCATCCGCAGCCGAACATACATACACCACAGGCTCCGTCCCTGTTTCACGTTGGTAGCGCCCGGCAACCTGCTCGGCGAAAGCTGCCGCATCCGTTGCATTTACCAGATTCACTGTCGAGCCGCCGAAGCCGCCGCCCGTCATGCGTCCGCCATAATAACCGGGCAAACCCTCTGCCACATCGACCATGACATTCAACTCGCGGCAACTCACTTCGTACAAATCGCGCAGACTGCGATGTGACTCTCGCATCAATTCGCCGACGCCCTGCAAATCGCCATTAACCAGCAACCTTGCCGCGTCCAGCACGCGCTGGTTCTCCTGCACCACATGCAGGCACCGCCGATAAATCGTGTCCGGCAAATCTTCGGAATGTTCGTTCAGTTGCTGTAATGAAATGTCCCGCAATGCCCGAATCCCCGGATACCACTTCGTCAAAATCTTGACTCCAGCCTCGCACTCCTCGCGACGCTGGTTGTATTCGCCGCCGGCATGTTCATGTTTGACCATGGTGTTGCAAATTACCAGGCGAACATTGCTGGGGATCGGGATCAGCTTGAACTCCAGCGAACGGCAATCGAGCATGAGCGCGTGTTCAGCTTTCCCCAGGCAGGAAACGAACTGGTCCATGATGCCGACGCGCGCCCCAATAAATACGTTTTCCGCCCGCTGACAAAGTTTGGCAATCGCCGGCAGGGGCAACTTCGCGCCATTCAGGTTGAGGAACGCCAGCGCACTGGCAACTTCAATTGCCGCCGAAGAACTGAGCCCTGCGCCCATTGGAACTTCGCCGCGCACCAGCAGATTGGCACCGGGCGATGGATGTCCGATCTGTTCAAGCATGACCGCGACTCCCAGCACATAGTCACTCCACGCACCCACGCCGTGCTGCGGCAAATTGTCCAGGTCAAATTCCAGCTGATCGGGAAACTCCTGCGACCGCAGAACCAGTTTGTGATCTTCGCGAGGCGAAATCGCCACCCGAGTCGACATGCCGATCGCGCACGGCATCACAAAACCGTCGTTGTAATCGGTATGCTCCCCAATTAAATTTACGCGGCCGGGCGCGCTGAAAATCCGGGGCGATACGCCAAACAAATTTTGAAAGTCCCGCGTCAATTCTGAAGGAAGCATTGGTCTTCAACTATGAAAGCGAGTTTTACCGGATTTCCTTGCTGTACGTTCGTGTCCATGGTGGTTAGAGCTCTAGTCCAGGACAGAAACTTGGAAAGGACTCCCGAAACCTTTAAGATAACCACGCCAAACATACGGTGGCATAAAGTCGAAGTCAACTTGGCGTACCCAGTCCCTGATGAGATGACTCATCTGAAAGTTGAACCGCAAGTTGGACCTCACCCAGGACTCACATCGAAGATTCAATCCGCTGACCAACGAGTGGGTGCTGGTGTCACCGCATCGGGCGGTCCGTCCCTGGCAGGGTCACGTCGACAAATCCCCGGTCCTCAAAGAGCCTGCATACGATCCCACATGTTACCTCTGCCCAGGGAATGCGCGCGCCGGCGGGGCGCATAATCCTTCGTACACTCATACCTTCGTTTTTGAAAATGATTTCGCCGCGCTGAAACCAAATGTAGCAAAAGCTCGTCTCGACATCGAGAATAAGGGATTACTTGTGGCCGAGGGCGAACCTGGCATTTGCCGTGTTATGTGCTTTTCGCCGCGGCACGATCTCACACTTTCCACCATGCCTTTGAAAGACATCGAGACTGTGGTCCGCACCTGGACGGAGCAATTCCGCGAACTTGGCGCCATGCCGGAGATCAATCATGTGCAGATCTTCGAAAATCGCGGCGCCGCCATGGGAGCCAGCAATCCGCATCCCCACTGCCAGATATGGTCAAGCAACTCGATTCCGGAAATCCCTCAAAAAGAATTGGCGGCGCAGCGAAGTTTTCTGGAAAGCCATCAAAGCTGTCTGCTTTGTGAATACGCCAAACTGGAAGAGCAACAAAAAGTCCGCATCGTTTACCAGAACGAAAGCTTCGTCGCGCTGGTTCCGTTCTGGGCGGTATGGCCGTTCGAAGTCATGATCGTCAGCCGGCGGCACCTGGGAACTCTGAACCATTTCACTTCGGAAGAAGTTGCTGGACTTGCTCAGATATTGAAGCAGGTCACATCCACTTACGACCGCGTGTTTGACGCCCCATTTCCCTACTCCATGGGACTTCACCAATCTCCCACGGACGGTGCACCACATCCCGCATGGCATTTCCACGCACACTTTTTCCCGCCGCTGTTACGTTCTGCAACGATCCGAAAATTTATGGTGGGATTTGAATTACTGGGAACCCCTCAGCGCGACATCACGCCGGAAATCGCAGCCGAGCGGCTACGCCTGCTGTCTTCAAGTTAAGCAAGCCACGGACGTCACAGATCAATCGCAGAAAAGAATTAAGGATTCTAGTCCGCTTAAATCCGCGCAATCCGTGGCCAAAGTTGTTTACGGGACCGACAACACGGTCGTATCGTTCACCGAGTTCAACACTGCCTTGATGGTCGCAGTACCCGATTTGCCGGTGCTGCTAGCCAGGCCCGACGCGTTAATCACCGCGATGCTCACGTCGGAGGAAGTCCATGTAACCTGGCCGGTGACGACCTGGGTTGTGCCATCGCTAAAGGTTCCAGTCGCAATGAACTGTTCCGTGCCGCCCGCGCCGATATGCGGATTGTTCGGTGTTATTGCGATCGAAGTCAGGGTCGCATTGGTGACGTTGAGCGTGGCCGTTCCTTCTTGTGCTGCAAACACCGCGGCAATGTTCGCACTCCCGGCCGAAACGCCGGTTGCGACGCCATTGGTGCCGCCTACGTTGCTGATGGTTGCGACCGACGCCGGGGTTGCTGTCCACGCAACCGCGCCCGTCAGGTCCTGAGTGCTTCCGTCTCCGAAAGTGCCGATTGCCGTAAAAGCAAACTCTATCGTCTCCGGCACGCTGGCGGTTCCAGGTGTCACCGCGAGCGAAACCAGTGGCGAAGCGCTGACAATCAGGCTGGCCGCATTGCTGGTGACCGAACCCATTTTCGCGGTAATGTCGGCCGTTCCCGCCGACTGGCCCGTGACCGCTCCAAAGCTGGTGACCGTGGCGATGGTGGTTGCAGACGAAGTCCAGGTGGCCACCGTGTTGATATTGACCGTGGTTCCGTCGCTGTAGTGTCCTATCGCGTCGTACTGCTTGCTCGAAGCCGGAGCCAGCACAAAGGTTGTGGGAGTCAGCGCGATCGAAGTTAGGGTTGCGGTATTGACGGTCAGCGACGACGAACCACTGACCCCGCCGAAGGTCGCTTTGATGTTTGTCGTCCCCGGGCTCACGGCCGACACAATGCCCTTGCTGCCTGCGGTGTTACTGACCGTGGCAAAAGTCGTGCTGCTCGATGACCAAGTGACGTTGTTAGTGATCGTCTGTGTGCTGGAATCGCTAAACGAGCCCGTCGCAATGAACGGCAATTGAGTGCCGGCCGCGATGGAACGTCCCGAAGGCGTTACTGAAATGGACGAGATGGTTGCATCGGAAACGACGAGCGTGACGGAACCGCTAACCGCGTTCAGCGTGGCCGAAATCGTCGATTGGCCCGGACTCACTGCCGCCGCCGTGCTGTTCTGAATGGACGCGACCCCGGTACTCGAGGAAGCCCACGTCACCTGGTTGGTGATGTTGCGCGTGCTGCCGTCTGAGAATGTTCCGATCGCGGTGTACTGGATGGTGGTGTTCAACGCAATGGTGCTATTGCCGGGCTGAATTGCGATGGACGAAAGATTCGCCGCATTCACCGTCAACTGCGTGCTTCCACTAATCGAGTTCCAGGTCGCGGTGATGGTAGTAGTCCCAACTTTGAGACCGGTCACCGCACCACTGATGGTGACAGTGCCCACGCTGACACTCGACGAGTTCCACGTCGAGACGTTGGTGATGTCCTGAGTCGAACTGGTCGTGCCGTCCAGGAAGGTACCGGTTGCGGTGAACTGCTTCACCGAACCTAAAGTAAGCGTGGAGTTCGCCGGAGTCACCACGATCGACTGCAACACTCCGTTGGTGACTGTCAAAGCCGCGGTGTTCGAAATGCTTCCCGACGTCGCTGTGATGGTCGAGCTGCCGTGCGCAACCGCCGTCGCCAGTCCTTGGGTTGAGACACCGTTGCTGATGGTGGCTGCCGCGGTGTTGGAGGAAGTCCAGGTGACAGTCGAAGTGATGTCCTTGGTGCTGCTGTCGCTATAGGTTCCAACCGCTTTAAACGGCTGCATTGTACCGGGCGCAATTGACGCCGTGGGCGGTGTCACTATCAGTGACACAAGCGTGGCCGTGACCGTCAATGTTACCGAGCCGCTCACGCTTCCTTTTGTGGCAGTAATGGTAGTCGTACCCTGGCTTGCGGCCGTCACTAATCCGCCGGCAGAAATCGTGGCGACTGCTGTATTGGACGAACTCCAGGTGGCCGTACTGGTCAGGTTCTGCGTGCCCCCGCTGCCGCTGAAGGTTCCGGTCGCGGTAAATTGATCAGTCGCGCTGGTCAGTATCGACAAGTTTGGCGCGGTGACCTGAATCGACCTGAGCGTGGGAGTTCCACTGCCGCCTCCGCCAGGGTTGCTGGAGCTGGTGCCCCCGCAAGCTGTGAGTACAGCCAGGACAAGTAGTGGGATCGACCGCAAAAGCTTCTTCATAAATGCCTCGCTCAGAAAATCGACATCAGCGTATTTCAACGGATGGCTCCTTCATGCTTACGTCTCCCTGCGAAGACGCGCCGACCAAAATTGGGCATAACCACCCCAGGTGGTCTGGACTACAGGCAATGGAGCACGGGGATGTCCAAAGTTCAGAGAGCTTCTAACTGGACACCGATTCAAAGAGTTGCGGTCATGTGCTCAGGGGCGTCCACAGGCGAGGGAAATGTTTTTCCCTCGCGCAAGGGAAAATTAGTTCCCGACAATCCTCTTTCGCGTAACCGCGCAGTGGTAACCGCTGGGTAATATTCAGGATTCGTGCCCCGGCTAGTAGAAACGCAGTATTGTAATGGCCCTGGGCCGCTGGTTAACTGTTGCCATTATGATGAACCGGCAGCGGCTGACTATGGATGACAGGCTTCGAGCCATAGAGCTCGATCCCAACTTTACCTGGGAAACTCTTCAGCTTCATCTCCGCAACACTGATCGCAAGATCCGAAAGTTGCTGGCCGCGGCGGTGACCACACGAAAAAGAAAGCTGGGGGCCAGCTTGCAAGGCGCGGCCTCGCGCCGCAGGGCAATCAGAGTGGTGTAGTTCGCGTCCGTTTTGCGTCCTGCAAAATGGAGAAGTGTTCCACGGGGAACATTCCGTACTTGCAATCGCGTACGTACAGAAATGTATGAAGCAGCTTAGAATGTTGCAGTTATCGCATTTTCCCTATTCGAAGTGAATCAGCACTATTTCAGGTTTGGTGCCGACCCGTAGCGGAGGGCCCCAAGTGCCTGCGCCGTACGAGGTATAGACAAAGAAGTCTCCAAGGCGCTGCAAGCCATAGACAAACTTGCCGTAGATGCGCTGGGTGATCCAGGTAAATGGAAAGAGTTGACCGCCGTGGGTGTGTCCGGAGAGCTGAAGGGAGAAACCCTCTTCCTGTGAAATCTTCACTCGATCCGGAGCGTGGGTGAGCAGAATGCTCGCCTGAGTGCGATCCACCGCAGTGAGCCGGATGGTGTTTCGGAAATGGTCATCGTTGACCGAATCGCGATAATCGATGCCGACAATCTGCAGGCCGTCGACAACCACCTTTTCATTTTTCAAGACCCGCACGCCTACACGATTCACCGCGTTGAGATATTTGGAAGGATCAGAAAATTCCTCGTGGTTTCCAGCCACAAAGAAGGCGCCAAATGGAGCCGACAGTTTAGTCAACGGCGCGGCGAGCCGGTTCAGATCGGCGACGGTGCCGTCATACACATCACCCGCGATCAGGACGATGTCCGGTTGCAAACGGTTAATCATGGTCACTATGCGCCGAAGGAAACGATGTCCGCGAACGTGGCCGAGGTGGGTGTCACTGACCAGAGCGGCGATGCGTCCGCGCCAGGATACGGGCAGGTTGGGTAACTTCACGGTGACTCGCGTGACTCGAGTCCAGGCAGCGTTCACCAGGCCGTACAAACTTGTTGCCAGCGCAATGCCAAAGATTATCGTCGCGAGCAGCTCTCTGTCGGGCTGAAGACCGGCAAGACGGGCCGCGCCCCAAAGCATCCAGCAGGAGCAGGCTGCCAGAAAACAAAAGTTTAGGATTCCCATCCATACCGCAGCGATCGAATAAAAGAGGCGGGCTGCAACGTTGAAGGAACGCCAGGCAAGCAACGACGCCGCAATAAAACTGACAGACAGAAGAGCCAGAGTCAGCTTAAGCCAAAATCTAGGCTGGCCGTCCGCCGCAGGAAAGAAGGCGGTGAGGGTTTCATACAGGAACCAATGTCCAAGCAACAAAATGGTTTGAATGATTGCGACAAAAACAGCGATCCGGGACTTCAATGAGTATTCAATCTCCTGCGCGAAGCGCGCATCCCAATGCGGCAAGACTTCGTAATTTCGAAGCCGGGCCAGAACCAGCATTGGGCTTCTTATTGGATGAGTTTGACGGCGGTTTGACGCAGAGTCTTCGGGGTTTTCTTTGCTCGTGTTAGCTGCCTTTGCGATCTTTGCGGTTAAAGATCTAAAGCTGTTGACCGCAAAGAACGCTAAGAGAATCTTGCAATGGGTCAATTGTCCAAAATGCAAACAGCAGCGGAAAGCCGCTGAATACGCGGTTCCGGCGTAGCCTCCTTTACTCAGGCACTTACGTAACGTTGACGGTTCACGGACTAGTTGCAATCCTGTTAACAATGTCACGGAAGGTTATCAAAGTCGGCAAGCATAATCGGCCGCCAAGGATCCGGGTCCCGAATCAAGAACGGGCAATCTTTACGGTCGAAGACCAGAAACTCCTGGGCACGATCCAGCGCCTCTCGGCGACTGGGGGATCGGTTGTACTGGCTAAAGGGTCGGTTCCGAAGGGAAGTTCCGGGGAAATGATCTTAGGAACAGTTTTCGGCAAAGTGAGCGCTCACATTGAATTTCTGCAAACCGGTGCCGATGGCATAGCGCTGGCGCAAGCATTCCGCTTTGTTGCAATGGACGACGTCAGCGCGAAACGATTCACCGCCGCCGCCGAAAAGATGCAGAGTGCCGGTTTTGGGGATGCCGAAGAAAAACCAACATCCGCCGGCATTTCATTCGACGGCTGGCATAGGTTTCGGGAAAACCTTCAGAAAATCTCGGAGAAGCTCACTCCGGCACGCCAGAAACGATAGAACTCCCCGGTTTACTTCATAAAATAATTCTGAGAGACAGGGAAAAAGTCGTAGGGACTTTGCGATTGCAGCAGAAAAGCCTCTGCGCGTTTGAATCCAGCTTCCACCCCGCGAAAACTAGCAACGTCATCTTGCAGCCCATAGTAGCGATCGGGAGTTTGACTGGCGTGTGCGTAACAGGCCGCTCGTTTTTGGGCTTCGACTGCTGAGATATCCACATATCGATTCGGCGAAAACTGCAGCGTATCCTCACCGTTCGAAACCTCGTAGTAGTACAGAGCAAATTTCTTTCCGGATTTGTTCCACGCGTCATAGGTCAGCATGGTGATGGCGCGATGATCGGCGTGGTTATCGATCGGCCAATGAGTGAAGACTGCGTCAGGGTTTTTCGCCATCAATAACTTGTGAAAATCCGCGTAATGTTCCGGATCGACAACAGCACCCGAATTCACCTGACCAGCGTACGCCGGACTGGCTTTCAGGATCTCGCAGGCCTTGGCGGCTTCGGCCGCGCGAGTCGATGCCGGAGTTGGCGGCCAGGCACCATCATTCAAATAAAGAAGATCGACTTGATGTCCGAGGGCGGTGAGGAGAGCGACTGTGCCTCCGCATCCGTATTCGGGATCACCGGGATGGCCGCCGCATACAACCACCTTAAGTTTTCGCTCAACCGAACTTTGCGAGGCATGAGCATCTTCTATCAACGGCGACGCCGCCACCACGGCAGTCAATTTGCCGGCGGATATGATCAAATTGCGTCGAGTGAGTTCCGTTTTGATGCTCCTAACCCTTTTAACCACCAAGGACACGAAGGTTGCCAAGGAAATCCAACCAGGAATTTCCCCGGTGATTGACCTGCAAGCCTGAAGGCCAGAGGGCTAAAAACTGACCTTGGTGATCTGGCCTCCGGTACCTACGATCCATCCTGCGGTGGGGCCAGCGAATGCCACTGCCCATCCCCCTGTCACTCCAGGCAACACGTACCAGGTAGTTCCTTCATCGGGAGTCCACGCGGCTCCGCCGGTATCGGCGGTCACCACTACGTAACGGATGAGATCCTGACATAGTGTTGTGGTGCAGGCGCCAATCTTCCGCACATAGCTGAGTCCGAAGATGGCTCCGGTCACTGGAGGGGCGTTGGTAAGCGCCCAGGTTTGACCGCCATCGGCGGAAATTGCGGTGCGGGCATTATCGGGGTCGCGGGGATCGAGATCGCCGCCGCCCACAATGCCATTCGAGGCATCGCGGAAATCTACCGTGAACGCGCCCGCGCTAGGCGAACTCACGATCGGAGTGTTGTAAGCGTTCCAGGTATTGGCGCCGTCTGTGGTCGCGAGAATGCGGGCGACTGACGCACCGCCGGTTGCGATCCAGGCGTTATTCGCACCCTGGGTGGCAACGCAAGTACCACTCGACGAGAACGAAGCTTCACCCGCCAATGCCGGCGGCATGTTGCTGCTAATGCTCTGCCATGTAGTGCCATCGGTGGTGCGAATATCCGGAAAGACCCCATTCACCGAATCACTGTGCGAAATTCCACGGTCCGGAGTCCAAAAAGCAAAACAATCGTAAAACGCGCCTACGGTCTTATTCTTGAACTGAATGGTCCAGGTCGCGCCACCGTCGACAGTCTTGTAGATGCGAAAGTCGGCGGGATCATTGCCAATCGATTGCAGGTAGGCAATCTTGTCACTGACGCCCTGCACATCGCGGAATTGCAGTCCCTTGGCGCCCTTCACCAAACCGGCATTCCAGGTCTTTCCGCCATCGGTGGTGACTACAAACGTTCCTTGCCTTCCGGATGCCCAAACCACTTTGTCATTCACTGCACTCACCGAAATCAATCCTTCAGTAGTACCGCTGTTTTGTACAGTCAATTTGGGCTGATGGAGAGTCGCGGTTTTTTGCGCAAAGCTCAGGGTCGCGGAGGCTGTAAGCAGCAAGAGGATGAAACGTGAAATGCGCATTGGGGGAGTTCTCCTTGGGACCGGAATCTTGGACCTGCCGGGCGAGCAGGCGGGCCGTGATGATTGTAATACCAAACCAACGGAGGATCGTGTGGCGTTCGGTGAGATGATGGGGAAAACCGTAATCAACCACCTAAGGACAGCAAGGGTCATCATGGAAATCCTCATTTCTCACAGGGGGACTTGCGGTTTTCGCAGGGAGGGAAAGGGTGAGCCCTATCGGAATGGTCATTCAGGTCAGGTCTCTTCGTTTAGGATGGCAGAATGAAATTCCTACAAATGCTGAGTAAGCCAGCTGCTTGGGGCAGTGGATGGACGAGCTCATTTCTTTGTTTTAGCGCCGCTATCGGCTATTGGTTTGCTGGGGAACACAAGCGGGCAACCTGTTGGATAGTTCTTGGGTTGGTCGAGATCATCGCCATCGTCGCCTAAACTTGGAGACCGGAAAGAATAGGCAAAGAAGGCCAGGGAAATCCGGTTTTGCGGAGCCAGCATGGCACTGGTAGTTTTCCTCCGAGGAATCAATGTTGGCGGGCACCGGACGTTTCGCCCAAGCCTGCTCGCGAGGGACTTGTCCGCCTACGATGTAGTGAACGTTGGCGCCGCCGGAACACTTCTTGTTAGAAAGCCTGTGTCGCGCACTAAGTTCCTTGCTGAACTGCGTCGAAAGTTGCCATTTGAAGCGGTGGTTTCATGCTGCGATGTTCGTGACCTTCTCCAATTACAGATAGATAATCCTTTCGGGTCCGAGCCATTCGACAAGGGCGTTGTTCGTTTTGTGAGCATCTTGTCCAAAGCCAGTCGAAGCAAGGAATCTCTTCCCGTTGCATTTCCGCCAGGGGAGAAGTGGTTTGTGCGAATCATGGGAGCGAGAGAGCGGCTGGTGTTCGGAGTCTATCGACGCCACATGAAGACGATCGGATATCTCGGCGAGATCGACAGGTTCTTTGGTGCGCCGGCCACAACCCGTAGTTGGAGCACGATACTGGCAGTGCTGCGAATTTTGAAAGGCTCTGAGAATGACCCATCTCAGATCCGTGCAGACAAGCTGCCTCCCTAAGAATGGGAGAACGCCCGACCCGATTTCCCCGCTCCAAAATCCAGTGTCATTTTGCGTGGAGTGGATGTTTCGCGAAGCGAAGCGTTCAAGCAGTCTAAGGACCCCTGCCTGATTCGTTTGACCCTGCACCGCGAAGCCCTTAAACTGAGACAGTGAAACCGGTTCGTCGGTTTGCCAGCCTGTAGGAGGCTTCTCCCTGAATCGTAGGATACGGATCTCGTTGTGCGCAGCGCTGTTGGGGCTGATGGTGCGGGTGTCTCCGGCGCAGCAGTCGGCTTCTGCGAACCAGATCACGCTCGACAGCAGTGAGACCTTGTTTACGGTTCTGACTGCAATCAATGCTTGCGGATACGATACTGAGTTGGACATTTCCGATCCTCTGCGAAGCGAGATTCGCGATGAAGTCAATAAGAACATTGACGCATCCGAGGAGCTGAAGAATTCGGTGGGAGTTTTGTGCCAGTATTATCAGGCGCGTACGCAGGTTGACACTGCCCGGAATCTCGCCCAGTTTGTTTCGTTGGCACTTTATCTGAACCCTCCGCCGGCGCTTACGCTCAAAGTCAAAGAGGCCGATCTTGCGCCCGACGCGGTGCCGGTGTTAGGCATTCTGCCCATGGTACAGAAGTTCTATGCCGACGCAGGCTTGCATGCGATCTGGCATAAACATCAGGCGGCTTATGCGGCTTTCAACGAGGCCTACCACGCGCCGTTGGCCAAAATGTTGTTTGACACGGAGATTTATCTGAAAGTTCCGTCGTCGGGATATTTGGGGCGAGGCTTCACGGTGTATCTGGATCCGATGGGTGCCCCGAGCCAGACCAATGCCCGCAACTATGTTTCGGATTATTTCGTTGTTATTTCTCCGGGCAAGGTTCCATCGTTGAAGATGGAACAGATCCGTCACACTTATCTGCATTACCTGCTTGATCCTCTGGCCATGAAGTATCCGGAAGCGACCAAGCGTTTGGCGCCTTTGCTCGAATCGCTGAAGAGCGCCCCGATGGATGAGAGCTTCAAGGACGACCCGGCGATCCTGTCGACGGAATGCCTGATTCGGGCGATTGAAGCGCGGACCTCTGGGCCCAGCAACACACCTGAGGCGGAACGGCAGGCTGCAGTACAAGATTCCATGCAGCAGGGTTTTGTACTGACTCAGTATTTTTACGATGCGTTGCTGCCCTTTGAAAAAGGGGATGCCGGTCTGCGGAATGTTTACGGGAACATGTTGGGTGCCATCGATGTACGCAAAGAGGAGAGGCTGGCGGCGTCGATCAAGTTCGCGCCCAGCGCCGATCCCGAAGTGCTGCACCTGGCGCGTTCGCCTCTCGAAGGCAAGCTGCTGAGCACGGCTGAGCAAAAACTTGCCAGCGGAGATGTAGTGGCGGCCCAAAAGCTGGCCCAGGAGGCGCTGGATGAGAAGAGTGAAGATCCAGGACGCGCCATGTTCATCCTGGCGCAGGTTGCGGTCAAGAACAAGGATATGGAAGGCGCACGCAACTACTTCGAGAAAACTCTGACGGTGGCGCACGAGCCGAAATTAATTGTTTGGTCTCATATTTATCTGGGAAGAATTTTCGACTTGCAGGAAGAGCGTGACGCCGCGGTGGACCACTACCGGGCCGCGTTGAATGCCGGCGAGCAATTGCCCGAGGCCAAGGCTGCGGCGCAAGCAGGTTTGCAGCAACCTTATGAGCCTCCAAGCCATCCGGAATAGAACAGGCTTGCAGCCGGGACGCACGCATCAATATTACAATTTTGACAGTCCAGTCTTAAGGAGAACGCATGAAGCGAGCAGCTATGTTAGTTGGGATGCTGGCCCTCACGGCATTGGTTTGTGCCGCCCAAACCCAGCCCGCAACCAATCCGGGCGCGGCTCCCGCGCAAGGCACAACCACTCCCCCTGCCGGGAAACGTCCGCCGCAAGCCAAAACGCAGCCCGAATATGATGCGTATAACGCGGCGATGGCGAGCGTCAAGGATGCCCCGGCCATGGCCAAGGCGGCCGACGACTTTGCCACGAAATATCCAGACAGCCAGTTACGAAACCTGCTGTACAAGACCGCCATGAGCAGCGCCGAAATGGCGAACAATGGCGACCTGATGATGAGTACGGGCGAAAAAGTTTTGGCTCTGGATCCGGATGATCCCGACGCATTGGTAGTGGTAGCGCAAGTTTTGGTCGATCGCACCCAGGATAGCGACCTTGATAGAGATCAGCGTTTCGATCAGGCAACGAAATATGCGCAGCATTCTCTTGAGACCATCGATACCGACGCAACCATCCCAGCCGGTACTCCGCAGGAGAAGGTGGATGCCTACAAGGCCTATGTGCGATCCACGGCCTACTCGCTTATCGGAACCCTGCAGTACAAGAGGGAAAAGTATGCCGATGCTGAGGTTTCGCTGCGCAAATCGATCGATGCCGATCCCGCCCAACCGGACTCGGTGGCCATCTTGCGGCTGGCCCTGGCGCTGGACAAGCAGGATAAGTATCCGGAAGCGTTGAAGGTAGCCAATCATGCGGTGGAGCTCACGAAAGAAGATACGAATGTCGGAAAAGCCGCGCGTTCCGAACAGGCCCGTCTGGTTCAATTGGTTCCCGGAGCCGCCCCGCCGCCGGCCGCGACCAAGAAATAGCCGTCAGTAAAAGCCTGAACGTTTGGGGCGCAGAGTTTTGCTTTGTTCGGAGCGGACGGCCGAGAGTGGCTGTCCCTGCTCGGTTAGGGTCCATCCTTCAGCTTTTCAGATGATGAAGTCTTTCGACATTGCGACCCTCGAAGAAGTCCTGGGGCATCAATTCAAGCGTCCGGAACTATTGCAGCAGGCGTTAACTCACACATCGCAGGCTAGAGAACTGGAGTCACTTAAACCGGCAGAGACGATCCATGTGGGAGACAATGAACAACTTGAGTTCCTGGGAGATGCCGTCCTCAGCCTGGTAACGACTGAGGAATTGTTTCATCACTTCCCGCATTTTCGGGAAGGCGAGCTTTCAAAATTGCGCGCCCACCTGGTAAGCGAGAAACATCTGATCCATGTAGCCGAGGACTTGGAACTCGGGTCGTACTTGCGATTGGGCAAAGGCGAAGAAAAAAGTGGCGGCCGCAAGAAGACGGCGATGCTGGTGGATGCCCTGGAGGCCGTTCTGGGCGCGATCTATCTGGACGGCGGCATGGAAAGCGCGCGGCGATTTGTTTTGCAGCGGATCGTCACGCCCGAGTTGGAACGAAACGGCAGTAGCCTGCCCGTAACCGATTACAAATCAGCCCTTCAGGAAAAACTACAGGCTGGCGGACGCCCTCAGCCCAATTATGTGCTGGTGAAGGAACACGGCCCGGATCACAGCAAAACTTTTACCGTCGAAGCCCGGCTGCAGTCGCCGGGTCAAAACGGCAAGGCGGCATTCGTGGGCCGCGCTGAGGGTTCGACTAAAAAGAACGCTGAACAGGACGCTGCCCGGCAGGCGCTTGAGTATCTGGCGTCGATACCCGAAGAAGTCATGTCGCAAACGCAGCGTAAAGGGCGTTCGTAGCCAAGTCATTATGGACGCGACCGAACGATCATCGTTGAGTCATTGGCCCGGTTCAGTGCAATGGCTGCTGAACGCCGTTGTCATCGCAACCTTTGTAATGACGTTCATCGTGCAAGCCTTTCAGATTCCTTCCGAGTCCATGGAAAATACTTTGCTCATCGGGGATTATCTGCTGGTGGACAAATTCCGCTATGGCGGCGGAAGTTTCTTCGATCCGATCCTGCCGTATCGCCAGGTGCATCGCGGCGATGTCATCGTGTTCCACTATCCCATCGATCCCAACCAGCATTTTGTGAAGCGCGTGGTCGGCATTCCCGGCGACCATATAAAACTCAGAAACCAAAAAGTTTATGTAAATGGCGTACCTATGACCGAGCCCTACGCTCACTACAGCACCACCACGCATAATGTCTTTCGCGATGAATTCCCCCGCGCCGGACTTGCTGGATCCTGACGAAGAGGGCGACTGGTGGCTACTTATGAAGAAACTCGTCGAAGACGGCCAATTGATCGTCCCCGAAGGAAATTATTTTGCTCTAGGGGACCATCGGGATGACAGCAAGGACAGCCGTTATTGGGGTTTCGTGCCCCGGGAAAACATCGTGGGCAGGCCTTTAATCATCTATTGGTCCGTGAGAAACGGTAACGACGACTTGCCCAGATCGCCCACCGCGGGTGATAAACTTCTCCATTTCGCGTATGCCGCAACTCATTTGTTTCAGCTAACTCGCTGGGACCGTACATTCCGGATCGTCAGGTAGAGGACCGATTTAGTGGCCCAGAAAGCAATCAAGAGCGAAGAAAAACCACGAGAGACCCTGGTTGAGTTTCTCGCCTCGTCGGCGAGCGTGCTGATAATAGGCCTGTTCATTATCACATTTATTTTCCAGAACTTTGAAATTCCGTCGAGTTCCATGGAGAACACGTTGCTGATCGGCGATCATGTGCTGGTGAATCGTCTGCAATTCGCGCCCGTGACTCGTTGGCTGGACCATCTGCTTCCCTACCGCGCGATTAAACGCGGGGACATTGTCGTATTCCTTCATCCTCAAGAGCCGGGCCTCTATGTGGTCAAACGGGTTATAGGGATTCCCGGCGATCGTATACATCTGCGCGATGGCGTGGTGTATCGGAATGGCGAAAAACTGGATGAGCCTTACATCATTCCTCACGATCCCGCCGAATTCGTACAATTATCGCGACAATTTCCCTTCGGGCGAACCGGAAAACAACCCGCAGTATCCGGACGGAGAGATGAGTCTTCGCAGCCACATCGAAGGCGATGATGTCGTGGTTCCTCCGAACAGTTATTTTGGAATGGGCGACCACCGCGACGTGAGTCTGGATAGCCGGTTCTGGGGCTTTATTCCAAGAGAGAACGTGGTCGGACGACCCATGTTTATTTACTGGTCATTCGAAACGCCGCGTGATCAGGTAGCGAAAACAGACATAATGGACCGGTTGAGTTTCCTTACCCACATCGTGATCCATTTCTTTGATGGAACTCGATGGCCCCGTACCTTCAAAATGGTCCGTTGATTTCTAACCGTGAGAGGATTGATTAGTGGCCAAGAAAGAAATCAAGCTGGAAGAAAAACCAACAGAGACGACCGTGGAGTTTATGGCTTCGCTGGCGACCGTGCTGGTGACGGGACTGTTCATAATCACGTTCATTTTGCAGGCCTTCGAGATTCCCTCCAGTTCCATGGAGAACACGTTGCTGATCGGCGATCATGTGTTTGTGAATCGCGTGCAATTTTCGCCGGCGACGCGTTGGCTGGGTCCGCTCCTTCCCTATCGCTCGGTTCATCGTGGCGATATTGTGGTATTTCTTTCTCCAGCGGAACCGGGCCTCTATGTGGTAAAGCGAATCATTGGCATTCCGGGCGATCGCATTCACCTCAGGAATGGCGTGGTGTATCGCAATGGCGAGAAACTGGATGAACCTTATACCATTCCGCACAACCCGCTTGATTTTGAAGGCTACCGTGATGATTTCCCTTCTGTCCCACCGCAACCCGGCGGGCAGTATTCGGACCGGCAAATGGATCTTCAAACCCATGTCGAAGGCGAGGATCTGGTGGTCCCGGCGAACAGCTATTTCGGCATGGGCGATCATCGCGATGTGAGTCTGGATAGCCGGTTCTGGGGATTCATCCCTCAGGAAAACGTAGTCGGACGGCCCATGTTCATTTATTGGTCATTCGAGACGCCACGCGATCAGTACGAGAAGACCAGCATCATCGACCGCCTGAGTTTTGTGGCGCAGGTGGTGATTCACTTCTTCGATAGGACCCAGTGGAAACGTACTTTGAAGGTGGTCCGGTGAATTTCTTCCGCTCCAGGCGCGGGCTTCTGATGATCGGGGGCCTGTTCGTTCTGGGCCTGTTCCTGGTGCGGCCGGGAGCGGACCGCCTGCGGACGAGGATTGTTCACTCCATTAGCCTGGCGCTGGGCAGACAAGTAGACGTTGCCTCGGTCACGCTCCAGTTACTACCGCGGCCCGGTTTCGAGTTGGTGAATTTCGTCGTCCATGACGATCCAGCCTTCAGTGCCGAACCGATGCTGCGCGCGGAACAGGTCACAGCCTCATTGCGAGTTAGCTCTCTCCTGCGCGGACGCATGGAGATTGCCCGTCTAAGCCTCACCGAACCCAGCCTTAACCTGGTTCGCAATAGCGAAGGACGATGGAACCTTGAGGGCCTTCTCGAACGCGCCGCGAAGACTCCCATTGCTCCCACTAGCAAAGCAAGGACCGAAATCCGTCCTGGCTTCCCTTATATTGAGGCCGATCGTGGGCGCATCAACGTCAAGTTCGGCATGGAAAAGAAACCGTACGCTTTGACTGATGCAGATTTTGGACTTTGGCAGGACTCCGAAAACGCCTGGGGCATGCGCCTAAAAGCGCAGCCAGTACGTACCGATTTCAATCTTAGCGATACCGGACTGCTGACAGTCGACGGAACTTGGCAACGAGCAACCGCCCTGCGGGCGACTCCTCTTCAGTTCAATTTGCTGTGGGAGCGGGCACAACTCGGACAAGCCTCCAAGCTGATATACGGGAACGACAAAGGATGGAGAGGCACCATCGAATTCGCAGCAACTTTGAGAGGCACGCCCGGTGATCTTTTTATCGGAACCGCAGCGTCGGTTACGGATTTCCGTCGCTACGACATTCCCGGAGGAGGTGCGCTACGGCTGGCGGCCCAGTGCAATGCTCATTACAGCACTGCCGATCAGGTCCTTTCGAAGCTCGCCTGCCGCGCTCCGGTCGGAGATGGCGTTGTGACCGTGGACGGCGCAGTTTCTGGTTTGCCCGGCCCTCCGGAGTACGACCTTGCCGTGGTTGCACAACATGTGCCGATGCAATCCCTGGCCGCACTAGCCCGTCGCGCGAAAAAAAGTATACCCATGGATTTGGTGGCGACCGGAAAACTGGAAGCGAATGCCAAGTACGTCAGGAGCGCACATGCGGGTCCCGGTGTATGGACGGGATGGGGTGAAGCTTTAGGCTTGCACCTGAGTTCGAAATTCACCAAGACTGACTTGCTGATGGATAAGATCCCCTTCGCAATCTCAGCCAAAGCAACCGCTATACCTCCGATGAAAATCGCGGGGTTCCCCGCCCACTCGGGAATTACTCAGAGCGCATCAGAAACCCGGCTGGAAGTTGGGCCATTTAATTTGGCAATGGGACGGCCGTCGCCGGCCGTGACGCGAGGCTGGATCTCGCGTGCAGGCTACGGCCTTTCGCTCCAGGGCGACGGCCAGGTGCAGCGTCTGCTTCAGTTTGCGCGAACCATCGGAGTACCGGCGCCTGCCATTGTTGGCGACGGAACTGCCAGGTTCGATCTAAGAGTCGCCGGCGACTGGCCCGGATTTAAGGCTCCCGGCACGACTGGCAGAGTGCAACTCCACTCCGTCCATACTCCCGTGGCCGGATTGAACACGCCTTTAGAAATTTCCTCAGCAGATCTCGCGCTGGAAGCGGACGAGATCAAAATACGAAATGTGACGGCCTCTCTGGCCGGAAGCGTCTGGCACGGGTCGCTGGCCGTACCCCGGCAATGCGCCACGCCGGGACGTTGCGCTCTTCGCTTCGATTTCCACGCCGACGAAGTCTCAACCGACGACTTCGCGCAGATCCTGAATCCTCAGTCGCGCCAACGGGCTTGGTATCAATTTACTTCTTCATCGTCCCCGGCGATTCCTTACTTGCGAACCTTGCACGCGGTGGGAAGACTCGCAGTCGACCGCATGTTGATTCATAAGTTAGTTGCTACTGGCATTTCGGCCAACACTGAGTTGGAGGATGGCAAGCTGCGCTTGTCTGATTTGCGAGGGAATGTTCTCGGCGGACGACATACCGGCGAGTGGAAAGCGGATTTCACAGTCAAGCCGCCAAAATATACTGGCAGTGGTACGTTTGAACACGCCGCCCTGGGACAACTCGCCGATGCTATGCATGACGGATGGATCAGCGGAACGGCAAGCGCCAGTTACGAGGCGGCAGGATCCGGCTGGAACGTTGCTGATCTGCTCACTTCTGCAAACGCCAGTTTACAAATCGAAGCCCAGGATGCGCGCCTGCCGCACATCGTTCTCGGCGGCACAACCGCACCGCTACAGGTACAACGGTTCATCGGCCAGTTCGTCGTTCGTGACGGCAAACTCGAAATTCAGAATGGCAGAATTGAAACGGCGAGCGGCAACTATCAGATGAACGGCACCGCGTCGTTTGCTCGCGATTTGGATATTACCCTCTCCCGCGACGGCGGCCACGGATTCAACATCACGGGTACGCTGACGGAACCCCGTGTCGCCCCGGTCGTGGCTCCAGAAACTCGGGCCGCGCTCAAGCCATGAAAACTTCGGCGTCGATCTTCATCCCGTTTGTTCTTCTGGCAGCAATGCTTCTAGTCCCAGCTCGGGCCCAAACCGCAACCGACACCGATCCGGCTGCCGCATCCAGCATGGAAAAGAAGTTGCAGCGCATAGTAAGCAATGGGAAATCGGCTCGGCCCGATTCGTCTCCCACCACAATCAGCGATCAAGAAGTCAATTCCTATTTCGCGACAGGAAAAGTAAAACTGCCTGCCGGGGTGCAGTCTGTCAGCTTTCAGACACAACCGGGGATGATTGGCGCGAGTGCGCAAGTAAATTTTGATCAGATCAAGGGCGGCCGCAATTCGGGCAATCCTCTGCTGTCAATGTTTAGCGGAGTCCACACGGTCGTCGTAGTTGCCCACGCTCACGGGGAGGGCGGTCAGGGATTTGTTCACGTTGATTCGGTGATTCTGGACGACAACGAGATCCCGGCCATAATCCTGCAATTGTTCGTGCAGAAATTTGTGCAGCCGAAATATCCGAACATCGGAATCGATTCGAAATTCAGTTTGCCGGACCGCGTTGATTCAGCAGCTATCGGCCAACAAAAATTGACTCTCATTCAGAAATAACTATTGCACGTAGCCCGCTCCACGCAGCACTCTGCCCGGCTTCGCGCCGGTCATCTTTCCCGCACTAATCACGGACACTCCATTCACCAGCACAAAATCCATCCCTTGCGACAACTGGTTGGGATTGTCAAAAGTCGCCAGATCACGCACCGTTGCTGGATCGAAGATTACGACGTCGGCCCACATGCCGGCCTTCAAGACCCCACGATCGGTAAGACGCATGCGTTGCGCCGGTAGCGCTGAAAACTTGCGAATGGCATCTTCCAGCGTGAGCTTGTGCTCCTCCCGAACATACTTCCGCAAAATGCGGGGGAACGTGCCATAGGCCCTGGGATGCGGATGCTCCTGGCCAAGAATTCCCTCCGGCGAAGTGCCCGACGAGTCGTTGTCAATGGACACCCACGGCTGCTGCAATGCCAAGGCAACATCGGGTTCTGACATACCAAAAACTGCGACTTCCGCTAACGGGTCTTCGATGAGCACATCAAAAAGTGCGTCCATCGGATCTTTCCCCGAAGTCTTCGCCACTTCGGCCAGCGTCTTACCCTGTATCGGAAGGAGTTTCGGATTGAGTACCACGCCAATCAGGATCGATTCCGGCCCCGGAACTTCCAACCACTCATTGTCCCAGTTGTTTGACGGGGCCATCATCTCTTTGCGGATGCGGGTCCGCAATGCGGGGTCCTTCAGCCGTTCGACCAATTTTGCATCCCCGCCATCGTGCGCCCATGGTGGGATGAACGCGGAAAACGAATTGAACCATGCCGGATATGCGTAGGTGTTCGCGCTCACATCCATCCCTTGCGCCCGTGCGGCATTTATTTTAGCGATCACTTCGGGCATGCGGCCCCAGTTTTGTTTGCCCGCAACTTTCAGATGCCAGATTTCCACCGGGATATGCGCCTCGCGTCCGATACGCAAGGCTTCATCGATGGCCTCCAGAACAGAATTGCTTTCGTCCCTCATATGCGTGGCATAGATGCCACCCGACTTTGCCGCTTCCCCCGCCAGCGCGATCAACTCTTCTGTTTTCGCATAGGGGGCGGGAGCATATTCGAGGGCCGTGGAAACGCCTACGGCGCCATCCCGCATGGCCTGTCGCACCAACTCTTTCATCTGTTCGAGTTGTTCGACGGTGGGCTGTTTGTCGTCATCGCCAAGCACCATGCGCCGCACCTGCGTGGCACCCACATAGCTCGCCAGATTGATACCGATTCCCTGATTTTCGAGCTTGGCAAAATACTGCCGGAAAGTCCGCCAGTCAGGCGTCAAGTGATAATGCTCATACCCAGCCCGGTCCGTCTGAAGAATGGCGTCATTCAACGGCGCCGCGGAGTTGCCTTCCCCGGTAATCTCCGTCGTGATCCCTTGATAGATTTTCGACGGTAGACGCGGATCCACGAGAATTGTCATTTCCGATTGTCCGAGCATGTCGATGAAGCCGGGAGCTACGACCTTGCCTTGCGCATCAATCGTTTGTTTGCGGGACGCACTGTTCAGATTCCCGATCGCCGCGATCTTTCCATCGCGGATGCCCAGGTCTCCCGAATACCAGGGTGAGCCGGTGCCGTCGATGATATGTCCATTGGTAATGACAACATCGAAAGACTGCGCAGCCGGCGATTGCGACCACAGTGAATGCGCTCCCGCCAGCAAAACAATGGCGAGACGTAACCAGTGTTTAATCCCCCACGAAAAATGTCGATTCATTCTTCCCTCTTGATGATCGCGGCCAATCACGCCAGCTGAGTGTAACCAAGCAGTCTACCCTTGTCATCGAGTCTGGGCCAGCCGGTATGCTATGTTTAACCCGCCCTAATCCATTTGTGAGGCCACCATGCCACGATACGAATATCGTCCTGTTAATCCGACTCCAGAGGCGCAAAAGAGCTTTCTGGAATGGATTGAACGCCTGGATCAGGAGTTCAGTAATCGCGATCCCGAACATCGCAGCCTGGTCGTTCGCGACAATTTGTACGAGCTTTATCTCGGGAAGCCATACGCTGGCGTCACTCCTTTTGCGACCCTAGCGGAACAGACGCTGATCCATTCTTTCGATCCCCGCAACGCGTCACTCGAACCGGAATATTACGGCGACGTGGATCCCGCAAAGTATGCCGAACGCAAGCCGCTGATCTGGTTCTGGATGATGTATGACCGCTCGCCGGTTGGATTAAACCACTGGCTGGGATTTCGTTTACGCGCGATGCTCGCGCGGCACATCTTGAAATATTGCGGGAAAAACGTGAAGATTTTTCACGGCGTGGAAGTTTCCTTACGGCTACAACCTGACGATTGAAGACAACTGCACCATCCACAAATATGTTCTGCTGGATGACCGCGGCGAATTAATCATTCACGAAGGCAGTTCGATTTCGGACTTCGCCAATGTCTATACCCATGCGCATGACTTGAACGATGGCATGATAGTTTCCAATCACGTCACTGAGATCGGCCCCAAGGCGCGCGTCACCTATCACGCTACGGTGATGAGCGGAGTCAAGATCGGCGAGCATGGCATGGTTGGTTCGATGGGAGTGGCTTCGAAGAACGTTGAGCCTTTCAATGTGGTGGCAGGAATCCCGGCCAAGCCAATTAAAGTGAAACCGATCGCTCCCGAAGAAGTGAAAAAGGGATTCGAGAGGCATTAAAGACGCCAGTTCCTTCAGACGTCGATTCGTGTCAGGGCATGGCTTCGGCCGTGCCGAAACGATATCGATTTGAAGCGGCTTTAGCCGCTGCGGTATTCAGATGCTTAGCGCAGGCGCTGCAAGCGCGTTTTGAGATGGGATGGCCTGAAGGCGATGCCCTGACACGAATCGAAAGACACCCGCGCTACCAGCCAGTGGCGCGGAATCCCGGCTCCGCATGGTAATATCAAAACCAATCTCGCGCCCGAATCTTCGTTAAGGTTCTGCAAAAATTGATGTCTTCTGCTCCTTCAAATCAACGCAAACGCGTGCTCAGCGGCATGCGCTCCACCGGCAAACTGCACCTGGGTAATTTTGTCGGCGCCTTGGACAACTGGGTCCGCATGCAGGACCAATACCAATGTTTTTTCTTCATCGCCGACTGGCACGCGCTGACGACCGATTACGCTGACACTTCCAAAGTCAAAGAAAATTCGCTGGAAGTCATGCGCGATTTTCTGGCCGCCGGCCTGGATCCGGAACGCTGCACCATGTTCATACAATCGCACGTGCCCCAGCATGCGGAACTGCATTTGCTGTTTTCCATGATCACGCCACTGGGATGGCTGGAGCGCGTCCCGACTTACAAAGAGCAGCAGGAAAATGTTACAGGTAAAGATCTGAACACCTATGGTTTCCTGGGATATCCGCTGCTGCAATCGGCCGATATTTTGATCTACAAAGGCGACTTCGTTCCGGTGGGCGAAGATCAGGTGCCGCATGTCGAACTAACTCGCGAAATTGCACGCCGCTTCAATCAATTTTATAACCTGCGCGGAGTCCAGGTTTTCCCCGAGCCCAAGCCATTATTGACGCCCACGCCAAAGTTGCCCGGCACCGATGGCCGCAAGATGTCGAAGTCTTATGGCAACACCATCATGCTTACCGATCCCGAATCGGTAGTGCGGCAAAAATTGAAGACCATGGTCACCGATCCGGCGCGCGTCCGACGCACCGATCCCGGCAACCCTGACGTTTGTCCCGGTGGGCGACCTGCACAAACTTTTCAGCAGCAAAGAAACTCTAGCGAAAGTGTATGAGGGCTGCCGTTCCGCGGGTATAGGATGCATTGAGTGCAAGGGGTGGGCCGCCGATGCGCTGGTCCAGATCCTCACTCCCATGCAGGAACGCCGCAAGAAATACGAGGACAATCCGCGCCTCGTCTGGGATATTCTGGAGGCGGGCGCCGCTCAAGGCTGGCAAAGTCGCATCCGCGACGATGAACGAGGTCCGCGAAGTCGATGGGCATGTCGCTGGCGTACGATAGCTCCGTAGGCATGAAGTAACAGTTATGAGCGCGATGAGCAACAAATTGCCGGCGGATTTGAAACCGATTTCCGAAGCCACCGCTTCGCCCCACGCTTCCGAACAAACTCGCGCTGCACAAAAACTACAGCAGAAGAAAGACGACAGCGATTTCCCTTTCGCGGTTTCCGTCGGCGATGTCTACGAAGGCCCGCTCGATCTCCTGCTCGATCTGATCCGCAAGCAGGACATCGACATTTACGACATTCCCATCGCCAAAATCACCTCGCAATATCTCGTCTACGTTGAAAAACTGCGCGAACTCGATGTAAACATTGCCGCCGACTTCATCTACATGGCTGCGGTCCTGATTCACATCAAGTCGAAGATGCTGTTGCCGCGCGATCCGCTCCGCATCCTCCGAGGAACTGGACGATCCCCGCGCTGAACTGGTCAACCGTCTGATCGAGCACGAGAAATTCAAGTCCGCGGCGCAGATGCTGATGCAGAAGCAGCAGATCGAAGATGCGGTCTGTCAAACCCGGCGATTAAAGAATTCATGGACGATGAGGGCACGGATCCCGAAATTGCCGCCGACGTCATCGATCTGGTCAAGACTTTCCAGCAGATTCTGGATCGCGCCCGCACTCGTCCGATGATTCAAGTGGATGAAGAAACCGTTACCGTCGGGCAGATGATCGATTATCTGCGACGGCGCTTGTCGCTGGAAGACAAGCCGATTCGCCTGAAGCAATTGTTGCGAAACGTGGATTCGCGGCAGACACTGGTATGCATGTTTCTGGCGCTGCTCGAATTGGTTCGCTTGCAGGCGATCCAGTTGCGACAGGAACATTCTTCGGCGAGATTTTGCTGCGCAAGCATCACAGAATTCGACGCGAGTCATGACGGAGCAAACGGCGGTACGCGATGATTGGCGGTAAAAGGGCGCTCGAGTCGCACGGTAACGCCAAACGACCGATGGACTCGAACGACCGAAACCGAACTGACCATGAGCCTTAAAGCCCAACTCGAAGCCATTATTTACGCGGCGGAAACGCCGATCACGCTCGACAACATGATCCACCTGGTCAAGGATTCGGTGCACGAACGGTGGCCCGCCCGACGATGCCGCGGTCAAGTCTCAAGTTCGATTGGCGTTGGAAGAACTGTCGCAGCGATTACGGCAACGCGAATCACGGCATCGAAATCCGCCAGATCGCCGAGTGGATACCGGATGTCCACCAAGCCCGAACATCATGACGTGGTGCGTGCTTTCGCCAAAAGCCTCAAGCCGCCGATCCGCCTGTCCATGCCCGCGTTGGAGACGCTGGCCGTGATTGCCTACAAACAGCCCGTCACCGTGCCTGAAATCAGCGAGATTCGCGGCGTCGATTCAGGCGGAGTGATCGCCACCCTGTTCGACCGCAAGCTGATCACCACCGCCGGCAGAAAGGCCGTTATTGGCCGGCCAATTCTCTACAAAACCACCAAGGAATTTTTGCTACGATTTGGGCTCAAGGACGTTAGCGAACTGCCCAGCATGGAAGAATTCGAGAAGCTGGTTGCAGAATCATTTCAAAGCGACTTGTTGCCGGCGACGGACGGCGACGCAGGAGATGAGAATATGCCAAAAAATACATCATCTACTAACGACGGAGTCGGCGGGCAGCACGGCAAACCCACCGGCCATGGACAAACGACAGAAGTCGAAGTCGAAACTCTGGATGTCGAGGTCGACTCCGGATCGACCGAAGACGGTGATCCCGGAGACGGCGATTCCGGGTCTAGCGACGGAGTTGGTGGCCAGCACGGCAAGCCTTCCGGTTCGTAAGTAGAACAAGATGAAGTTGTGGGAGTGGGCGACTCGCCCGCGCAGCCAGAGACGGTTACAATAGAAGTTACCCGACTGCCTGGATTTCTGACCCGACGAACCGAATCATAATCGATCGAATCCAGTCTAATTAGCCGTGTCTTTTGTTGCCCTACCCACACATGCCTGCTGAACGTCTGCAAAAAATTATCGCCGCCGCCGGAATTGCTTCTCGCCGCAAAGCTGAGCAAATCATCACCACCGGACTTGTCTCCGTAAACGGCCAAGTCGTCACCGAACTTGGCAGCAAGGCCGATCCAGACGTCGATCACATCCGGGTCAATGGGAAACTTCTTCACGGCCCCGAGCGGCACGTTTATCTGCTGATGAACAAGCCCAAAGGATACGTCACCACTCTCCACGATCCTGAACATCGGCCCACCGTTATGGATTTACTTCACGGTGTCGGCGCGCGCGTCTATCCCGTGGGCCGCCTCGACTATGCCAGCGAAGGCCTGCTGTTGCTCACCAACGACGGCGAGTTCGCCAACCTTTTGATGAAGGCCGCATCGCACGTCCCAAAAACTTATATGGTGAAAGTGGCCGGCAAGCCTAAAGATGACGGCCTCAGCAAACTGCGCTCGGGATTATTTATCGGATCCGAAGATGGACGACGAGTCAAAACCGCGCCCGCCCGCGTGAACTTAATCCGCGAGGCCAATAACCCCTGGTACGAAGTGACTTTGATCGAAGGCAAGAATCGCCAGATTCGACGAATGTTTGAAGAGATTGGACATCACGTCGAAAAGATTAAGCGCGTTCGCTACGGCAATCTTGAGCTGGATGTGCATCCAGGCAAATTCAGAAAATTAACAACCGAGGAAGTCGACCGGCTCAAAGCGATGACGAAGCCGGGTGCAAATCCAGCGAGGTTCATTCCAATCTTCACCAAGCCGAAAGTTACGTACGCGAAACCAACGGAACCGGCTCAACCTAAATTTGTTCCGCGCTCCGCTCCGCCGCGCACTTCGACGTTTACGAAGACCGATAAATTATTTAAGAGCTTTGGGGAGAGGCCGGCCGGTCCGAAATTTACGCAGCGCCCGGACTCGCGCGCTTCGATGTCCGGGAAAAACGCCGGGCCTTTCCCCAGGGCGGACAACAGGCGAACGAAGCCCAGTTTCGGTCGCGGCCCATCAGGTGCGCGCCCGTCAACTCCCAGACCCACCGGGTCATTTGGCAAGACTTCAAATCCGAAGCGGCCAGAATTTTCTCCGCGCTCAAACGGAGAACGGCCGCCAAAGTTCGCCAAGCCCAACGCCTTTGCGAAATACGGCAAGAAGCCGTCCGGATCTACTTTTACTCCACGGGCGGACTCACGCGATTCAGAATCCAAACGGCCCAACCGGCCATTTGTTAGAGACGGCGAAAAGCCCACCCGTCCAGGTTTCAGGCCGCGAACTTCGAGTGCACGGCCTTCGAACCGCCGACCATCGACGCCCGGAAAGCCCAACGGATCATTTTCGAAAACTGCGAACCCAGACCGGCCGAAGTTTTCCTCACGCTCATCTGGAGAACGCTCGTCCGGAGGACGCCCGCCGAGCGGACGCCCATTCAATTCGCGGTCGTCTTCTCAACGGCCGTCTAGCGCTCGCGCATCATCGCGAGGCGGGCCGCGCCGTACAGACCAGCGTCGCTCCCCAAGGTCGTCCTCGTAATAATTGTTCGCGTTGAACCACCGGGCGCAACTTGCGCTGACGCACCTTGTCCGGCACCCGCTGAACCTTCCGGCGCAGTCGCCGCGAACACCACCGATCGCAACCGCACCTGCTCGAACATCGCTGGCGAGAACACATCCCAGGCGCTGGTGACGCCGCCGGCCAATACATACATCGGCAGGTTGAGCGCATTGACCGCACTGGCAATCACGATTCCGAGCGCCCGTCCCACACGATCGAAAACTTTCTTCGCGCCTTCGTTGCCTTGAACAGCGAGGCTGTAAACCGCTCTCGCCGATGCATGATCCACGCCCGCCTCTTTTGCCATCCGCACGACCGCCTTGGCGGACGCATACTGCTCCAGGCAGCCGCGATTGCCACAGCCACACGGCACACCGTCAGGTTCGACGGTAGTGTGTCCAAATTCCCCGGCCATCCCGGTCATGCCATGCCAGATCTTTCTGCCCAGCACAATGCCACCGCCCACGCCGGTGCCCAACGTCAGAATCGCCATGTCGTCCACATCGCGCGCCGCTCCCAACCAGTTGTCTCCGAGCGCCGCCACATTCGCGTCGTTTTCCAAAATCACTCGCGCGCCCAGCCGCTCCTCAATCTCAGCCTGAACCGGAGAGTTGCCCCAGCCCGGCATGTTAGCGGACTCCCGCAGCATCCCGGTCTTCATATCGATAATTCCCGGAACCCCGATGCCGATCCCATGCAGCACTCCACCACTTTTGTATTTGACGCGGAGCTGCTCGATGGCCCCGCACATATCGCGAATAACGCGATCCAGGCCCAGCGTTACCTGCGTATCGAGCGCAATCTTCTCCAGCAGCTTGCCCTGCTCATCCACCGCCGCAATGCGGAGATTGGTCCCACCAAGATCGACGCCAATGGAAAAATTAGACATATTTCCTTTTCGATCAACTACAGAACTCAGCCACCAAAGGGCAAGAAGGCTCATTAAGGAGGCAACTCTGAGGATTTCCTTGGTGATCCTTAGTGTCCTTGATGATTAATTGCTTTATTTTTGACACTTCGAACAATAATGGCTACTCCGCCCAGCAATCACAATGCGTTTAATCGGAGTCTTACACACCAGACAAGCCTCACCCTCGCGCCCATAGACCCGATGCCGCAACTGAAAAAATCCCTCTTCGCCATCTGCATCCACATAATCCGAAACCGACGACCCTCCCAGCTTGATCGCCTCTTTCAAAACTTCCCGCACCGCAAGATAAAGCCGTTTCAGATCTTCATGAGTCAGTGACGACGCCCTCCGCCGCGGCCGAATGCCTGCCCGAAACAGCGCTTCATCGGCATAAATGTTCCCGACACCACTAAGCAGATTTTGATTCAGCAACGCGCTCTTGATCGGCGTCTTCCGTCCCTGGAACAGCTCAATGAAACGGTCCCGTCCGACCTCCAGAGGCTCAGATCCGGCGGCTGAAAAATCTTTTGAAACGCTCAAGCGTCCAAATCGCCGGGGATCAACAAACCGCAATTCCCTCCCCGAAGCCAGCTTCGCGATGGCATGTGTATGCTTTGCAATCTCGGCGTCACCTTCGCAAACCAGCATGCGTCCCGTCATCCCGAGATGCACAATCCATTGCGCTTTGGTTGATAGGGCCGGCTGATGTTTTTTCCCTTTCGACTGCCGAGCGGCCTTCTCCAAATCAAAAACAATATGCTTCCCCACCCGCCGCACATTCACAATCCGACTGGATTCCAACGTACCCGCGATCTCCGAAGCCGTCGATTTCAACGGCTCTTTCTTCGATCCCAGCCACACCGACTCAATCACATCCCCATTAACCCGTTTGGCCAGTCCGCGCGCTATCGTTTCGACTTCAGGAAGTTCAGGCATGAAAAAATAGTTTACAGGCATCCGGAATTAAGCGTTGGAGCGTCCGCTCATGATTCGAGTAGATTTCGCCTTAGAACATCGCTTTCGGGCATGACGCCGCGAACCCCGCGGCTAAAGCCTTTCTTGTTTGCGATTACTTCGGCACGGCTAAAAAAGGCCGTATCCTGACACGATTTCGAAACCTAGTCTCGATTTGTCGTGGTTCGTATCAGGGCATCGCCTTCAGGCATGCCGTTCGGAGGCTGCCACCGAAAGCGCGGCAGCGCCTGCGTTCTCCATCCCAAACATTGCCCATCCACAGCCCCACAGGTTATGATTCTTAGTACACCTCTAAGCGCCTTCATATCCCTGTAATTCAGTAGATTTGCCGTTCGCTGGGGCAACGAGTGTGTGCGAACCCTCTTCACGGAGCGAGCATTGAGCAAGGGTAAAACCGCTGTCATCGTAGGCGCCCAGTGGGGCGATGAAGGCAAAGGCAAGATCGTCGACGTCCTCTCCGAGGAATTTTCCATCGTCGCGCGCTATGCTGGAGGACACAACGCCGGCCACACTGTCATCATCAATGGCAAGAAATTTATTCTGCAACTGGTCCCGTGCGGCGTGCTGCGCGCCGGATGCCGCAGCGTCATTGGCAATGGCGTCGTGCTCGATCCCATGGCCTTTCTCAAGGAAGTCGGTGGCCTGCGTGACGCCGGCGTAAAAGTGGATGGCAACTTGTTCGTTAGCAATCGCGCCCATGTGATTCTGCCCTACCACCGCATGATCGAGCTCGCCTCCGAGAATGCTCCCGGACGCGTAAAAATTGGCACCACTTCCCGCGGCATCGGTCCCGCCTATGAAGACAAAATGGGACGCCGTGGTCTGCGCGTAGCTGACCTGTTGGATCTCCCGCTTCTAAAAACGCACATCGAAAATGCCTGCCGCGAAAAAAACATGATCGCGCACGCTCTGTTCAATTCCGAGCCACTCGATCCCGACAAGATGTACCACGAATACGCCGAAGCCTCCGCCAAGATCGCGCCGTTCGTGACCGACACCGCGCTCATGCTGAACACTGCCATCGCCAACGGCGAATCCGTGATGTTCGAAGGCGCGCAAGGCACCATGCTCGACATCGATCACGGCACATATCCGTTCGTCACATCGTCAAGCGCGACATCCGGCGGCGCGGTCATCGGCACCGGCGTTCCGCCAACGTCGATTGGCACGGTGATCGGCCTAACCAAAGCTTATTGCACACGCGTTGGCGGCGGCCCGTTCCCCTCGGAACTGTTGGACGCCACCGGCGACCAGCTCCGTGCCCGCGGCAACGAATACGGCGCGGTCACGGGACGTCCTCGCCGTTGCGGCTGGCTCGACTTGCCGCTTTTGCGCTACGCTGGCATGATTAATGGCATCTCCTGGCTGGTGGTGACCAAACTCGACGTGCTGGACGAAATGGCTGAGATTCCCGTCTGTGTCGGCTACAAGATCAATGGCAAGACGACGACGGAAATCCCCGCGCATGCCAGCGGCTTCGATCCCATCGAATGCGTCTATCAAACTCTGCCAGGATGGCGCACGCCAACGGTAGGAATTAAGCAGTACGAAAAGCTGCCGAAAGCCGCGCGAGAATATCTGGCTTTCGTCGAGAAAGAAACTGGCGCTCGCATCGGCATGGTTTCCACCGGCCCGGATCGCGAGCAAACCATGTTCGTGGACGACTTTGCCGAAGAGATGAAATCGCTGACGGGCAACGGGGCAACATAATTTACGTGCCGTTCGTCATCGGCCTCTGGGAGTTGGGTTTTAGCCAACGACGTTTTTCACTTTAGGAGGAAGAATCGATGGTAGTGCTCGCAGTAACGTGGATGGCGAAAGCAGGTCACGAAGCGGAAGTCGCCGCAATCTTCTCGAAGCTAAGCGAGGAATCGCGCAAAGAACCAGGCTGCGTCGTCTATCAGGTGCATCGTCACAAAACCGAACCGCGCCGCTTCTTCATCTACGAGCAATACAAAGACGACGCCGGGCTAGAAGCCCACCGCGCCGCCCCACACTTCCTGCAATACGCCAAGAAGGATCTACCCAAGGTGGGAGAGCGAGTAGAAGGCAACCTGTACGAACTGTTGGGATGAAGTGAATTAATTTACTAATCTTGTCATTCCGAGTCGGACAAAAATATTTAATCTTGTCATTCCGAGCGGACTTCAGTCCACGAGGAATCTCACTCTATCAGTCGGATCACCGCAGAGTCCCGCATCACAACCGCGTGCCATCCCTGATGCAATTTTCATTCCCTCAACCTCCCAGCACTCATCGCCGCGCGACTAAAAGATATTGGTTAAGCTGACGCCTG
The DNA here is from genome assembly GCA_963794195.1 of uncultured Acidobacteriaceae bacterium. Taxonomy (GTDB): domain Bacteria; phylum Acidobacteriota; class Terriglobia; order Terriglobales; family Acidobacteriaceae; genus DATBAX01. The sequence goes on along the minus strand of CAWCCU010000001.1, from coordinate 408,014 downwards.
AGAGCTGACAGCCCTCACTTATCCACCATCAAAACCCCGCCCGACGCATAATTCTCCTTCGACACTTCATGAAACGCGATCACAATCACTTCGCGCTTCGCCCCTGCATCCTCTACCAATACATCGGTGACCCGCTGCGCGATCTTGCGCTTCTGCTCCGCAGTCCGCCCGGACAACATCGTAATCTGCACCATCGGCATGAAAATTCTCCTTACTGCGCCAACTCATATCCCGCAAAAAAATAACTCAGCTCAAACCGCGCCGTATCTTCCGCGTCCGAACCATGAATCGCGTTGTACTCAATGCTGGACGCCCACTTCTTGCGAATCGTCCCCTCTTCCGCATTGGCCGGATTGGTCGCGCCCATAAGCTTGCGCAGATCGGCAATGGCATTTTCTTTTTCGAGCGCGAGGACAACGATCGGCCCGCTGGACATAAATTCCGTCAGCGATCCATAAAAAGGCCGGCTGGCATGCACCGCATAAAACTGCTCGGCCTGATGCTTCGAAATCTCCAGCATCTTCATCGCAATAATGCGAAAGCCATTTTTCTCAAACTGCTCAATAATGTCCCCAACCGCATTCTTCTTCACTGCGTCCGGTTTCACGATCGTAAAAGTACGTTGCAGAGTCTTCATAGATTTAAAATTCATCCTTTATTTAATCTTGTCATTCCGAGAAGCGCAGCGCCGAGGAATCCCCGTCCGCAACCTCTAAGCCTTCGCGGTAGCACCCAATGCCGCCACCAGCGTGGATCCAATGTCCGCCGGCGACTTCGCCACGCGAATCCCGGCAGCCTCCATCGCCTTGATCTTCTCCTCGGCAGTTCCCTTGCCGCCAGAAATAATCGCCCCAGCATGCCCCATCCGCCGCCCCGGAGGCGCAGTCTGCCCCGCAATAAATCCGATCACCGGTTTCTTCATGCGGGTCTTCACATACTCGGCAGCCAGTTCTTCAGCATTGCCGCCAATTTCGCCAATCATGATGACAGCTTCCGTTTGCGGATCTTTATTGAACAATTCCAAAGCGTCGAGGAAATTAGTTCCGATGATAGGATCGCCACCAATCCCGATCGCTGTCGATTGCCCAATCCCACGCGTAGAAAGCTGATACACGGCTTCGTAGGTGAGTGTCCCCGACCTTGAAACGATCCCGACCGAACCTTCCTTGTGAATCCGCGCCGGCATAATCCCAATCTTGCATTTCCCCGGAGAAATAATTCCCGGACAATTCGGACCAATTAATCGCGATCGCCGAGTCTGCAGAAACTCCCAGGCCTTCACCATATCCAAAGTCGGAATGCCTTCGGTGATGCACACAATCAATTCAATCTCGGCATCGGCAGCTTCCATGATGGCGTCGGCAGCAAACGGCGGCGGCACAAAAATAACGGACGCATCCGCGCCAGTCTTGTCCACAGCTTCCTGCACGGTATTAAAGATGGGCCAGCCTTCGTACGTCGTCCCACCCTTGCCGGGAGTCACGCCCCCAACAATCTTGGTCCCATACTCCGCGCAAGCCTTGGCGTGAAACGTCCCCTCGCGGCCGGTGAGCCCCTGCACAATCACCTTCGTAGATTTATCAACCAGAATGCTCATAAGATTTCGTCTCTAAAATTTCTGACCCTTGTCATCTCTTTAATCTTGTCATCTCTTTAAGTTTCCTGTCATCCTGAGCGGAGTGAGTGGTTCGCGAAGCGAAGCACTCACGGAGTCGAAGGACCTCTACAATCTCAACCGCCCTCTCACCCGCGAGCCGCGGCCACAACCTTCTCCGCCGCGTCCTTCATCGTCTCCGCCACAATAAAATTAAAGCCGGACTCTTTCAGAATCTCCCGCCCCTGCTCAACGTTCGTCCCCTCCAACCGCAACACAATCGGCAACTGGATTTTGGTCTTGGTAGCCGCTTCCACCACGCCCTTAGCCAGCGTATCCACTCTCAAAATCCCCCCAAAGATATTGATCAGCACAGCCTTCACGCTCTTATCGCTAAGCAGAATCTCAAACGCATGCGTAACCTGCTCGGCATTGGCCCCGCCACCCACATCAAGAAAGTTCGCCGGCATTCCACCCGCATACTTGATGATGTCCATGGTCGCCATCGCCAATCCAGCGCCATTCACCATGCAACCCACGCTGCCATCCAGCTTGATGTAATTCAAACTGTATTTCGAAGCCTCAACTTCAAGGGGATCTTCCTCAGTCACATCGCGCAACTCTTTGAGATCGGGATGCCGAAACAGCGCATTGTCATCGAACGCGACTTTCGCATCCAAAGCAAACAGTCGTCCATCCGTACAAGTAATAAACGGATTGATCTCGATCATCGAAGAGTCGGTTTCTTCAAACGCCTTGTACAAGCCAGTCATGAATTTCACGGCGTCGTTAATCTGCGCCGGTTTCAATCCCAGCTTGAACGCCAGCTTCCGCGCCTGAAACGCGCCCAATCCAATTTTCGGTTCGATGTATTCTTTAAGAATGGCGTCCGGATTTTCCTCCGCCACTTGCTCGATTTCCATCCCGCCCGACGCCGACGCCATAAATACCGGCTTGGCTTCACCACGATCGATCACAATCCCCAGATAAAGTTCCTTCTCGATCGGCAACGTCTCTTCGATCAGCAACCGCTGCACCAACTTGCCCTCAGGCCCGGTTTGATGCGTCACCAAGGTCATGCCAAGAATCTTCGACGCCAATTCGCCAGCTTCCTCAACCGACTTGGCGATCTTCACTCCACCGCCCTTGCCGCGGCCGCCAGCATGGATCTGGGCTTTTACCACGACCCCCGTTGCGCCAGCACTAAACAAATTCTTCGCCGCAGCTTCAGCTTGTTCACGGCTCTCCACCATCTCGCCGCGCGGCACCGCAACCCCATACTTCTTCAGGATGCTTTTGGCCTGGTACTCATGAATTTTCATAATGATTCCTAATTCAATTTTATGACAATCGGCAGGTCGAGCTTGCAGCTTGAAACTCGGGCGGCAAACTACTAATTCTATAGAAGGGGAGCAGAATAGGGCAAACCAGATTAGCTGCGGGTGGTGGCGCAGCTTGAATAAAGATCCGTGTCAGGGCATGGCTTCAGTCGTGCCGAAGCAACGTCAAAAGAAACGGGCTTTAGCCCCCGAGAGCGCGGCATATCAAAAGCAGCGATACGCGCGTGATCGAAACTCCGAGTTTCCCGGCACGCCTGAAGGCGATGCCCTGACACGAATCTTTTTCCAACTACACCACTGCCTGCTTGCGACACGAAACACGCAAAGGGCAGACACGGGAAGGTCCGACTTCAGTCGGGCCGTAAAACTGCCAAATCTGAAAACGCGCTTTATCGCCCGAGATCCGAAGCCCGATACTCCTTAATCTCCCGCCTCACCGTCTCCAGCGCCCCCAACCTCCAAAGATTTGCGGGCTCGATATCGTCGTGAGTGTCCGCGTCAAATCCCTCATCCGGCGGCCCGAACTCATTGAACTGATGAATCACCAAAAAGATGGGATCCACCTGTTTCGCATAGTTCATGAACGATGCGAACGTGGCATAAGTTTTGTCGTCTCCGAAACGAAGCGCGTCATCGGAACAATACGGCGGCGCATCGGAAATCGGACAGCCCCAGCCATTCTGCCCCGCTGTCGCGATGGAAACCGTAAAGTTTTCGGCCCGAGAACACACGTGATTATAAGTCGGATAGTACGGACACAAAGCGCCCGTGCAGGCAGCATTCAGCCGATCCACCCAGCTCCAGAATCCGTAAGCCGGATTAATTTCAATCGGTCCCGTGGGCGAGCCCTGTGTCGCCCAAAGACCAGGCTGGCTGTCGAGATATCCAGCCATGAATTTGAAAGTGTATTTCTTGCCAAGTTCAGGATGGCGTTGCAGAAATTGCTCCAGCCGGAACCACAGAGGACGGTCGGCGGAATCTGGATCCTGCGCCGCCCCCAGAAAAATCAGCATCAGCGGCTTGCCTTCATAAATCACGCCCAGATTCGGATATCGCCGCAACCGCGCGCCAAAATATTCGATTTCTTTTTCGAACGCGGTCTTCCCATCGATATCTTTAATCAACACATTGCTATCAAGGCCGCCGAGCATGGGAATCAATTTGAGGCGAGTTGCGAGCCCTGCCCACGCCGGATAAAGATTTCCGGTATTGTCCCGAATGCTCCGATTATTCTTACGAAACGACGGCGTGCAATTGTGAACGTATTTCTGGACGAACCACTCGCTATCGAAAATGCAGCTAACATTATTAGTAACTTCGCTGATAGCGGCGTCCACTCCCATGTATTCCAGCCACGCTAAATGTTTTTTGATCACGGCCGGATCGGCGCTGTCGTAACCGCCTCCGATCGCCTGCATATCCGCCGACTGCAGCAGTGGAAAGGCCGAGAATCCCTGAAAGGTCAAGGCCTTCGGACCAAACCACGCCTCATATTCCATCACCACCACGTGGCTGTTCTCGTCCACAACCAATGGAGCGTTCTTATCGGCCTGGGATGCCACCGCCAGGACTGGCAGCAGCGCAAACAGCAACCCAGCGAATATGCAAAGTTTCTTCAAAGACGGTCCATCCCTATCAGCAGTTTTTCAATGGTAACCCGGCGTCCAGCAAAATGTTCCGCCCGAAAATAGATTCGACCCCCAGAAACCACCAAACCGAGGATGCCCCATGTCTCGCCGAATTTGCGAGACATGGGAACTACGAACGCCGAAATCTTATTCTCCCCACTCCCTTCCCAAAACGGTAATTTTCGCCAACTTCATCAATCAAAATCACTTTCAGATTATGTACATACATTTCCATACATACAAAATGTCCCCCGTGGAACATTTGTGCAAATCGCAGTTATGTTCCACGGGGAACATTTCTCCATTTTGTAGGCCAATGCTACCCTTAATCCTCCATGATCCTGGACGCCCTCCATCGCATCGCCAACCACCGCGAGTCGCTCACAAGAGACGAAGCGCGCGCCGTCATGTCGGAAGTCCTCTCCGGCCGATGCACCGATGCGCAGGTCGCGGGACTGCTAGTCGCCCTGCACATGAAAGGCGAGACGGTCGAAGAGATCGTGGGATTCGCCGAAGCCATTCGCGCCGCAGCCTCGCCGATGGATCTACACTCCACCCTCGACGTCAGCGGGACCGGACGCGATGCCTTGGTCGATACCTGCGGTACCGGCGGCGACGCCAGTGGCACCTTCAACATTTCGACGGCGACTGCATTCGTGGTTGCTGGAGCGGGTGTGCGCGTCGCCAAACATGGCAACCGCAGCGTGACTTCGAAGTGCGGATCGGCCGATGTCATGGAAGCTCTCGGCGTCAACATCGGCTTGCCTTCGGCTCGGCTCGCGGAATGTTTGCGGGAGGTCGGCATCGCTTTTCTGTTTGCACCAGCCATGCACTCGGCGATGAAGCATGTCCAAACCGCCCGCCGCGAGTTGCGTCTGCGAACAGTTTTCAATCTGCTTGGTCCGCTGACAAATCCCGCAGGCGCTTCGGCGCAGGTAGTCGGCGTCTATTCCGTAGAGTTAGTAGAAAAGCTTGCGGAAGCTTTGAGCATGTTGGGACTGCACCGGGCTTTAGTTGTGCATGGACTAGATGGCCTCGACGAGATCACCATCACCGGGCCTACACGCATCGCGGAAGTTCGCGAAGGCAATGTCCGCACCTACGAAGTCACGCCCGAAGAATTTGGAATGAAGCGCGCGCCCATCGAATCGATCTCAGGCGGAGATGCGGTCGCCAATGCTGCCATCATTCGTGAAATTCTAAGCGGCAAAAAATCCCCGCACCGCGATGTAGTTTTGCTCAACGCGGCCGCAGCGCTGGTGGCCGCAGGCCTGGTCGATCATCTTTCGGATGCGCTTCCGCTCGCGGTAAACTCGATCGACTCTGGCGCGGCGGCCCTCAAACTCGAAGCGCTAGTTCGTTTCACAACCACCTAACTCGCTCTCTTCTTCAAGGCTTCAATCTGCTCGAGATGTTTGGCGCTATGGGTGTCCAGCTTTTCCACGATCTCGGCGAGTTTCCATTCGCGATTCAGTTGAGGATGAAAAGCTGACTTCTCCAGGTCGGCTACTTCGAGACGGCGCAATATTTGCAAGTTGGCATGGCGGTTGACTCCATAGAGCGCAATCATCTCGGCGGGCGACGTTTCCAGATATCCGAGGTTTCGCGCCCATGCTTCCTGGTCCATAGGCACGATCGGCGAATTCGGCGCGGCCAGAATTTGCCGAATGCGATATCCAAAAACAATCTCGACATCGGCAAGGTGTCCGAGGATTTCCAGGATGCACCACTTCTCTGGCGATGGTTTGTAGCGGAGCGTTTTTTCCGGTAGTCCGGACACGGCAAGCGCCGTCAGCTTTGGGACCCTTCTCCGCAGCCTCGAGATGTTTTTTGAAATCAGCTTCGGTCATGTTCTCTCCTGATCGATTTTATTTCGCCGGGATAGCTGGAATCTCAATCTTGAAAGGTTTGCTCACCTCATTCTGCGGCACGCTGCCATCGTTGACCACAATCTCGACCGGAGTGGACAAGCAATCGATCCTCACCGAGACTTTGGCCTTGGCGTGCACTTCCAAACGCCGCGTGATTTCACCCTCAGCCATTTTCAAAGTCAACGGAATCTCGGCACCCACATCGCCGGGATTTTCCACGGTCACCGTAACCACATAGCCATTCCCGGTGGTAGCGCGCGCATAGGCGGACTCCACACGGATTTGGGGCAAGCCGCGATCGTGATAGACCCATCCGTCGAAGAACCACTGCAAGTCGCGGCCGGATTGCGTTTCAAGCAGGTGCTGCATGTAGCCAGGATCTTTGTCCTGATCGGGCCGGTACGCGGCCAGAGCTTTTTTCAGCGGTTGTTCGCCAATCATGTCACGCAGCATCCACCACACAAACATCGCCTTGCTGCGGTAAAACTCTTCGTTGCTGGTATTGATCAGGGCGTCATTCGTATCACTCTTGCGATTCGTAGCCAAAGTTTTTTCCACATCCGCAATCGAGCCCGATGCGGAGTCATGAAATCCAGCGCAGCCTGCCGACCGGACTGCTGCTCGCGATCGAGCGCCTGCGCGAAATGGGCGAGACCTTCATAAATCCAGGGACGCTGCGATGGAAAAGCCGCATGGGTGAGCTGATGAATCGCGTTGAGGCGGTACAAGCGAGAATCGCTGCTGGTGAGCGGCGTCAGGAGCAGCGTTCCGCTTTCGAAAGGCGAGGCTTCCGCATTGGCGAGTTCCACGACTTGTAGTTTTTCCTTAGGAGCTCCAAACCATTCGGTTACGAACGGAGCCGCCAGCTCCGCCGCCAGCGCATAGTTTTCTGCAGCCGACTTGTGATCGTTCAAATAGTCGACGGTTACCGTCTGCTCATCCAGTACAGAATATTCGCCCACCGCGAAAGCCGGAACCCTCAGACCTAGAGGCGCGAACGAACATTGCTTCGAGGCCAGTCCCGTTTGTCCGCCGTCGCACAGCATTATTGGAGAGTGGTCGGCGTCGCCCCCAATATAATTCAGCGTAACCTTCATCTCCGCCTGCACTTCCCTCGCCTTCCACTTTCCAACCGCTTCGAAAACGCTATTGCCCTCCGACAGATTCGCGAAGTCCGTGGCCACTGGATACCACGCAACATATCCAATCCCGCGTACTGCGGCAGATGATTTTCCAATCGCATCCCAATCACTGTGCTCTGCTATTGTTTTTGGTACACCGATTCTGGTTAGCCGGGTGGCATCGAGTGGAATCGTTCCTTCGTATCCGATTTCGAGTTCGACTGTGCCTTTGGGCGGGAGATCCTGCGGCAGAGTCACAATCGCTTCCGAGAGCGAACCGGTGTGATCGATGTCGGAGGCGTACGACTGAGTAACGTACTGGACCGCTTTGTCCCCAATATGAATAGACCTCCAGCTGAGCGTGGAGGAAATTTGCAGTGAAATGTTTTTCTGCGGAGACGCCGAATCGTTGCGGAGAGTAATCTTGCCGCGAACCGCCAACCGCTGCTGCTCGGGCTCAATCCTCACGTCGAGATCGTATTTGGTAAAAGTAAAAGCCTCGCGATCGAGGGCAAGGCCGTTAGCCACGGACATCCCTAAAATACAAAGAAAAAAAATGAACTTCATTTTGATTTTGCTTCCGGATGTCCCGTCTTTCCGCCGCTCCTTGCGGGAGGGGGATCTTCGCGGTTACGCCGCTGCCGCACGATTTCGTACAACATGATGCCGGCGGCGACCGATACGTTCAATGAAGACATTTTCCCAAGCATTGGAATCGAAACCATGAAATCGCATTTCCTCGCCACCAGATCGTGCACGCCCTTACCTTCGCCGCCAAGCACAACGGCGCAATCCATGTTGTAGTCGAGAGAGTCGTAGAGCTGTGTTCCGCGCTCATCCAGAGCGACCATCCAGATATTTTTTTCTTTTAGTTCTTCAACTGTGCGCGCGATGTTCGTAACTTTTGCGATGGGCAAATGTTCGCTCGCGCCCGCGGAAGCCTTGGTCACGGTCGCAGTCACACCGACTGCCCGTCGCTCGGGAATAACAACGCCATCAGCGCCTGCGGCATCGGCGGTGCGGAGAATCGCACCGAGATTGTGGGGATCTTCGATTCCATCCAGCACAACAAGGAGCGAATATTGTCCGCGCTTGGCTGCGATCACGTCGTCGAGTTCGTTGTATTGCCGTGCCGACGTGACCGCTACTACGCCTTGATGCGCGTTGTTGCCGGCCAACTCATCGAGTTCGGCGCGAGTAACAAAACGCACCGCAATGCCCTGCCGCCGAGACTCATCGATGACCTGCTTCAGGCGCAGATCGTTTCTTTCTTTAGCAACGCCAACCCAGGCAAAGGTGCGTCCCCGGGCCTTGAGGGCCTCGACGACGGCGTTAATTCCGTAGATGTAATTCATGAGAGGTAAGTTTACCGCCTGCGGGGGTTTGGAGCGAGGCCAGGGGCAATACCGATGCTAGACTGAATCAAGATCTTTTAAACCACCAAGGACACGAAGGCACACAGAGGAAATCTTATGCAGGGATTTCCTTCGTGATCCTTCGTGTCCTTGGTGGTTCATGCTCTTGGCTCTTAATCATGAACGACGTTTACATTCTCTCCGCGGTACGCACGCCCATCGGCAAGTTCGGAGGCTCGCTGGCTTCCATGACCGCCGCCGATATGGGCGTGGTCGCCGCTAAAGCTGCAATCGAACGTGCGGGTATTCGTCCCGATCAAATCGAAGAGGCAATTTTCGGCAACGCGCGTCAAGCTGGAGGCGGCCCCAATCCCGCCCGGCAGATTTCGATTCGTAGCGGGGTTCCGCAGGAAGTTCCTGCTTACACGGTGAACAAAGCCTGTGCGTCGGGAATCAAATCTGTCGCACTCGGATATCAGGAGATTGCCGTGGGCAATCTCGACTGCGTACTTGCGGGCGGAACTGAATCGATGTCGCGGCTTCCTTATTATCTCGAAGGCGCTCGCTGGGGATACCGGTTGGGCAATCAGGAACTGGTGGACGGCATGTATCGCGACGGCTTTTTTTGTCCGATGGCGAAAATGCTGATGGGCGAGACCGCGGAAGTGCTGGCCGAACAATACAAGATCACGCGCGAAGAACAAGATGAATTTGCCCTGACCTCGCAAACCCTTGCTGCGTCTGCCGTTCAGGCTGGACGTTTCGATAACGAAGTCGTTCCGGTGATTCTCGAAAGCAAGAAGGGTCCACAGACTTTCGATAAAGATGAGCATCTTTTTACCGGCGCGACGATGGAAAAGATGGCGAAGCTGGCTCCCGTATTCTCGAAGACCGGCACCATCACCGCCGCAAATTCATCCGGCATTACGGATGGTGCTGCTGCGGTGGTCATCGCGGGTGAAGATTTCGTGAAGAAGAATAACTTGAAGCCACTGGCGAGAATTGTGGCCGTGACTTCGGTCGGCGTCGACCCACGCATCATGGGAATCGGCCCGGTTCCTGCTTTAAGAAAGCTTGAGCAGAAACATAATCTTCCGCTCGCTGATTTCGATTTGATCGAATTGAACGAGGCGTTCGCTGCGCAAGTGCTCGCGTGTGATCGCGAGTTGCATTTCGACCGGGAAAAACTCAACGTCAACGGTGGGGCCATTGCGCTGGGACATCCCATCGGATGCACCGGCACACGCATCATCGTCACACTACTGCACGAGATGATCCGGCGGAAAGTAAAACGCGGCGTAGCGACGCTCTGCGTGAGTGGTGGGATGGGAATGGCGCTGGCGATTGAGAATGTAGTGTAAACACGTTCCCCATAATCTGTTCATCCTGCGCAGTCGAAGGCCCACTACCTCGCGCGGAGTGCCGATAGTAGGGGTCCTTCGACTGCGTGAGTCGATCGCGTTGCGATCAACTCACTTCGCTCAGGATGACATGGGATCTTTAGCGCGATGCGAAGATAGATGCTGCGTCCCAGATCATTCTTCCGCACGAGCGGTCGGGACGGCCTCCAGTTCCCTTCCCAATATCGCCGCTAAGCCTTTTCCTGGCCCCATTCGCCTCGAACCGTGCTCCCACTGCCTTGAAACTCGCTATACTTCCCCTAGTATCGAACGGGTAAAAAGCAATGCCGCTATCAACCGTAATCGTAGATGACGAGCAGCTAGCTCGCGACGAGCTCGCCTTCCTGTTGAAAAATATCGAGGACGTGGACGTTGTCGCTCAAGGCAAGAATGGACTCGAAGCAGTCAATCTTATCCGCGAGCATAATCCCGATCTGGTTTTTCTTGACGTCCAGATGCCGGGGCTCGATGGCTTCGGCGTGATCAAGAAATTGCTGGATCGCAAAGTGCCATTACCGAAAATCGTTTTCGCGACTGCCTTCGACCAGTATGCGGTCAAAGCTTTTGAAGTAAATGCGGTCGACTATCTGCTGAAACCTTTCGACAAAAAGCGAGTTGCGCAATCCATCCAGAAGGCAAAAGCCAAAACCGAAACCAACGGCGTCTCCTCGGATAAATTAGAAACTCTGGTCCGCATGCTGGAGTCGCAGAAACCCCAGACTTCGAAAATCCTGCTCAAAGCCGCGGGCCGCCTTTTCCTGGTCAATCAGAAAGATATTTGTTACGCCTCTATCGAGGATGGCATTATCAGTGTAGTAACTACCGGGGTCAGCGGCATGGAAGGTCAATCCAACTGCCGCACGCTCGAAGAACTTTTGGATAGCCTTGATCCCAACTTTTTCTGGCGCGCCCATCGTTCTTACCTGGTCAATATCAATCGCATCAAGGAAGTCGTCCCCTGGTTTAAGAGTTCGTACCAGTTGCGCATGGATGACAAGAAACAGACTGAGATTCCGGTGAGCCGCGCGCAGACGAAAAGGCTGCGGGAATTGTTTGGGCTGTAAGAGAGCAGTCAGTAGTCAGCACTCAGCATTCAGCCATCCCGCTGGCATCGGCAAGAAACCCACAAGTCTGGATGCTGAGTGCTGAGTGCGATCTTCTGGCAACCATCCCCTCCGGCCCGCGCATCGTACTTTTAACGTATCGGTGTATCTGGGGCTTCTGGATTAATGGAAATTCTTAACAAAACGTGCAAGAACTGGCCCGTTCGAGCCTTGGGTCTGATCTGCGTTTTGTTAGTTGGATTCAGCGGGTTCGCCCAAGCAGTTCACGTTCACGCCGATAACGCCAAGGTTCCCAGCCACGAATGTTCGATTTGCGCGGTGGCGCATTCGGGCGTAATTGCTTCTGCGACTTATCGGCCTTCTCCGGTATTCGTCCGATCTTCTTTATTTGTTACGCCGGATGTTATTCATCAGTCTTCAGGTTTTATTTTTTCCCTCCGCATTCGTCCGCCTCCACAAGCATAGGGTCCAAAAATATTTATTGCGGGATAGCGTGTAGGTCCCATTCCCCAACCCTATTCATTTCTTTGGAGGAATTATGCTGGCTTCCTATAAGGAGTCGCTGCGCGCGGCTTTTGTAGTAGTTTTTCTTTTCTCTTTGTCTCTTAGTGCGCAATCTGGAAATTCGACATCCATCAGCGGAAATGTCGTCGATTCTTCCGGTGCGGTGGTCGCGAACGCGACGGTGGAAATTCACAACCCGGTCAGCGCGTTTGACCGGTCGACGACGACCGACAGCGCGGGAAATTTCAGCTTTCCCAATGTTCCGTTTAATCCCTATCATCTGAGCGTGACGGCGAACGGGTTTGCCCCGTTCTCTCAGGATGTCGACGTTCGATCGCTTGTAGCGGTCAATGTCAACATTCATCTGAAAATTGCTGGATCGTCTGAGACAGTAACTGTCGAGAGCGGGGGTGATCTGGTCGAAAACGATCCCACGGGACACACCGACGTGGATCGCGGATTGTTCGACAAATTACCGCTGGAGAACCAGACATCGTCGGTGAGTTCGCTGGTCACGCTCGCATCGCCGGGAGTCGCCGCGGATTCGAACGGCCTGTTTCATGGATTGGGCGATCATGCTTCCAACTCGTTTTCGGTGGATGGCCAGCCCATCACCGATCAGCAGAGCAAAGTATTTTCCGAACCAGATTCCGGTCGATTCGATTGAGTCCCTGGAAGTGATTTCCGGAGCGCCGCCGGCGGAGTATGGAGGCAAGACGAGTCTGGTGATCGTGGCGACGACGCGTTCGGGACAGGGCGTCACCACCCCGCATGGGAGTCTAACAACTTCTTACGGAAGCTTTGGGACTTCGCGACAGTCGGCTTTAATCTGGCGTACGGCGGGGCGAAGTGGGGAAATTTTATTTCAGCAAATGGGCACGGACAGCGGACGCTTTCTCGATCCGCCGGAATTCGTAGTGATTCACGACAAGGGCAACGAAGAGAACATTTTCGATCGCGTGGACTACCAACTCTCCACTGCGGATTCGATTCATCTGAACTTGGGCTTTACCCGTTCGTGGTTTCAGACGCCGAATTCTTATGACAATCTGAATGTGAGTCGATCAACTGGGAAATCCGGTGGGCTCGACGGATCAGCGCTCGCAGATTCAGACTTTTAATATTGCGCCGACTTGGACTCGATCTGATCAATCCGAATGACGGTTTTTACGCTGGGAGGATTCGTGCGGCGCGACGCTTACAACTATTATCCCAGCGACAATCCTTTTGCGGACTTGGGACCGGCGGATCTGCAGAGTGAGATCGATCGGGCAAAATCGCACGTTGGCGAATACGGGCGTACGCTCTGATTTGTCCTACGCGAAGGGCATTCACAACATCAAGGTCGGAGTTACGTACGAGCAAACTTTTCTCACCGAGAATTTCGGACTGGGGATCGTTTCTCCTACGCTCAACTCGCCGTGCTTAACTCTGGCGACTGCCGCGAATCCCAATGCTCCGGTCGCGGGATTTACCGATCCTTCGCAGATTGCGGCGCGAATGGCCATGCAGCCGAACGTGGCAGCCAATCCGCATGCCGACTTCGCCTTTCATTCCGCTACTGGGTTGTCTACGATCTGACGCGGCCTGCGCCCGCGCGCCGACAACTGCCGCATGTTGCTACAGCACTTCGTATCTTTTTCACGGACACACTGATGTGAAAGAAATGGCGCTGTATGTTCAGGATACGATCACCAAAGGAAACTGGTCGTTCAATCTTGGATTTCGCGGCGACTTTATAACGGGCTGACGGTCGCGCGCCAGGCCGAACCGCGCCTCGGCGTCGCTTACAACATCAAGCCGACCAACACCGTTTTGCGAGTTTCATATGCGCGAACTCTGGAAACGTCCGTTCAACGAAAATCTTGTGCTCGCCAACGAAGGCTGCAATTATCCCGTCATCGCCGCTCTGATTCCATGCGTCCCTGCGGTCAACACGCCCGGCTATCGCAACGAATTTCACGCCGGCTTGCAACAGGCGATCGGACATTATTCGTGTGATGAGCGGAGATTACATCTGGAAGTACACGCATAATGCCTACGATTTCAGCGTGCTGGGCGCATACCCCGATTACCTTTCCGATTCGGCTGGGCAAGTCGAAAATTCCGGGATACGCGGTTCGCGTTGAGTGTGCCGGACTTTCACGGTTTACCGCGTTGGTGGTGATGTCCAGCGTGGCCGCGCGATTCTTTCCGCCGCAAACCAGCGGACTCGGCACCACCGTTGGACAGAGCGGCTCCGCCTTCCGCATCGACCACGACGAAAGCTTCAACCAGACCACGCACCTGCAATACCAGCCGTGGAGAGCCGGTCCGTGGATTGGCTTTAATTGGCGCTATGACAGCGGTCTGGTGGCCGGAGCAGTTCCGTTCGCATAAATCCACACCACGCCGGTCGATCTCACTGGACTCACCGCCGACCAGCAGATGCAAGCTGGGCTTTTTTGCGGAAGCGTGCATCCCACGCTTAACGACGCCGCTCACCACTTGTGCGCCATCGCAGTATGGATCCACGCGGGTAAAATACCGGCACCGGGAACGGAGAATGACGATCACAATCCGCCGCGCATCAGTCCACGCAATCTGTTCGATGTGAGCATTGGGGATGACAATCTGTTTCATGCTGACCGTTTCAAGTGGAGTCTGCGATTAACCGCGATCAACATTGCGAATAAAGTGGCGTTGTATAACTTCCTGTCAACGTTCAGCGGAACGCATTTTGTGACCCCGCGAGCGTTGTCGGCAGAGTTGGGATTTCACTTCTAGCCCTCTCATATGTTGTCATTCCGAGGAACGCAGCGACGAGGAAATCGTGCTTTTTACCAGTAGTGAGGAAACAGCAAATTTCTCGCTCCACTCGAAATGACAAGGTGGGCTGAGAACTTACGCCGCAATCGCCTCCAGCGCCGTCCGGTTCCGGATCACCAGAGTCGTCCCGTCAATCCGGATGAATTCTTTTTTCTTCAGATCGCTGAGCAGCCGGGTCACGGTTTCGCGTGACGATCCGATCATCTGCGCCATCTCTTCATGGGTCATGGTTGGACGGATGCGGATTCACTGCTCCGTCAGAGTCACCGCGTTCGCGGCCAGGTGTCCACGAAAGCAACAATCTCGCCAACTTCCCTGCTGAGGAACGGGCGAACACCAGATCATGAATGTCCCGATAAGCCGATTGGAATTCCTTGCTTAGAGCTTGAGCCGAGTGAAGTCCCAGTTCGCTATTTTTCTCCATCAGCCGCATCAGAGCCTCGCGTTCCACGAAATTTACCTGACAAGGCGACGCCGTCTCAGCCGTCACTTCGTAAGGCTCACCCGAAATGACCGCGCTCAATCCCAAGACTTCCCCAGGCTCAGCCATTTTCAGAATCAAAACTTTGCCGTCGCGGGATGTGGTTGAGAGTTTCACTTTGCCGGAACAGAGCACGAACGCTCCGCGCGGCACTTGTCCTTCCACAAACAAGCAGCGCGCCTCCCGGATAGGTGCTGAGATGGCTCGCCGCCGCTGAATGGCAGCAAGACTTCCGAAGACAGATGACAGAACCAATGACTCTTCCGCAACTTGCAGGTCATGCAACTATCAATCATTTCCAATCCATACGGAGTGTTCATTGCCACCACCTTGTCGGGGCTTTGCCCGGTGGGTCTGATTGCGTATTCTGCCGCCAAAATGTCGAGCCCGGATTTGTCCGGCGCAAGTCCCGCACCAGCAAACGCGATTCTCGGTTTTCGCCATTAAAGCTGCCGACACAGCCCGCACGCCGCGGTCCCAGGAGCGGAGCCCATGAATCAACTCCCAACCGGCTGTGCTATCTCCGTCGCGGTGCCACTGCGTGCTACAGAAGAATAAATACAGGGGATCGATGCGCTCGCCATGTGTTCGCCGTCGGCCATCTTTGCGTGAACGGGGCTTGAGCCAGTCCGGACATCGCCGGGTCGGCTACTATGGGAATGGGAACGGCGGTCGGCCGCACACCGGGCGGGCGGCTGGTTGCAATCCCATCCTTTTACCCAGACTCCAA
This sequence comes from uncultured Acidobacteriaceae bacterium, assembly GCA_963794195.1. GTDB lineage: Bacteria > Acidobacteriota > Terriglobia > Terriglobales > Acidobacteriaceae > DATBAX01. The sequence continues at coordinate 392,118 of CAWCCU010000001.1, read as the reverse complement.
TTTGGCCAGTTTTCAGTTGAATCCTTGCCAACTCTCATTATTCTCCGGCGCTAATCCTTGAGTTTCCAATTCACCAGGCGAGTAATGTCCATGGCAGCTTGAGTTCCAAAGTGGAATCGGACCGTAAGCGGATGATTAGAAGGACCATGATGTTCATGGAGCGCAAGAAGTAGCGCTTTTAATTGACGATATGCAGGCAGAGCGCCGTAGGTTCGGCAGTTGGATGATGGGATTTGGACACGGCCCCGATGGCTTGCGATTCCAAGAATCCGGGCTTGCAAAGGTCGCAAAGACAAACTAAATATCTTCGAGAGAAAATCCAATAACCCCGCGCGTACTCATCGCGCGACAGACCCATTTTCAACATTCTGGATTGCAGCGTGGTTCGTTTCAGTCCGAGCCGTGCCGCTGCTCCGCGTGGGCCCGCAATCACTCCTCCGGTTTCGCGCAGGACACGGGTGATCAACTCCCGCTCCAGGCCTTCCAGAGTTCCGTCATTGCGAGAATTCTCGTATTCCGATGGCCTCAGCTCGGCCAATGGAACATTGAGGATGGAGCCTTCCGAAAAATCACCGAGCGCTCAATAAAATTTTCCAGTTCCCTTACGTTCCCTGGCCATTCCCAGTCCGCCAAAGCGTGCATCGTTTCCAGCGGGAATGGTTTCAATCTGCTTGTTCATGCGGCGGGAATATTTCTGCACGAAGTAGCTGACCAGGAGTTGAATGTCTTTGCCTCGCTCCCGTAAAGGCGGCATACGAATGGGAAAAACATTCAGCCGGTAATACAGGTCACTGCGGAATTCCCGCTCGGCCACACTCTTCGCCAGATCTCGATTCGTGGCCGCAACCAGGCGAACGTTCACCCGAATGGTGCGATTTGAGCCGAGCCTCTCGAACTCCTGATCTTGCAGCACTCGCAGCAATTTGGGTTGCAATTCGAGTGGGATGTCTCCCACCTCATCCAGAAATAACGTTCCTTTGTCCGCCAGTTCCAAGACGCCCGATTTTCTGACTGACGGCGCCGGTAAAAGCGCCCTTTTCGTGGCCGAAGAGTTCACTTTCCAACAGCCCGGTCGGAATGGCGGCACAATTCAACTTGATGAAACTCGCATCCTTCCGTGAGCTCATGCGGTGGATGGCGTGAGCGATCAACTCCTTTCCGGTTCCAGTCTCCCCGAAAATCAGGCACAGTCGCATTGCTTGGAGCCACCGTCTTGGCCTGCGACAGAACACGCCGCTAACGCCGGACTCTCGCCGACAATCTCTTCAAAATTTCGGTCGGAGCGGATTTCACCTTCCAGATACGACTTTTCATTCGCCAGTTTGTCTTTGATGCTGGCAATTTCCCGATACACTTGGGCGTTGTCCAATGCGACCGCAACTTGGGCTGCCACTTGTTGCAAAAAGCCAAAGTCCTGCGAGACGAAAGCGTTGTTCTGCGTACTCGCCAGATTAAGTGTGCCGATCGCACCTCTCCGTGTGATCAGTGGAATGCAACACAGCGACTGGATTCCCTGTCCCAGCATCCGGTCCACGAAATTGGATCGCATTCCCACTATTGTCCATGGTTATAAATTAGGTTTCTTTTTCCAGAAACGCACTGCCGGCGGTTGCTTCCTGCACCGAGATCGTAGTAGTCGGCGACGATCGATCCTTCCGCCAGTGACGTATCCAAAGCATAGATGTGGAGAGACCGGGTCGTCATCGTCGTGCACTGCAACGCTGGCATATTCCTGGCGGACTACTTTGCGGATGAATCCCGCAATCGCTGGGAAGAGTTGCCGGATGTCGCGGCTCGTCACCAGCTTGTTGGTCACTTCCAGTAACATCTGAAGCCGCTGCCTTTCCAATTGGAGGGCTCCGTACATCAGGGAATTTTCCACCGCCAGCGCCACCAACTCAGCACCCGCTGCAACATCTGCAGGTCTCTTTCGGTGTAGGTTCCCTCCTGCGAACTTCCCAGGCCCAGGGCGCCCAACCGCCTTTGGGTGGTCGTCAGGGCAATGCGCAATACGACCGGATACCCTTTCCTTCGCCGTCCGCATGCGGCCTGTAAATACTTTTCCATCTCCTGGCCGGGGACCACGAAAGGTTGCTGGTTTTTCCATGCCCGTCCCACGGCGAGAGCTTTCCACTGGCAATTCGGCGATCCTTGGGAGCAAGTCCGGGGCCGTCCCAGACGTGCACCCGCATCACATTTTTTGAGGGATCGTGGATGGAAAAATTGGCGAGTTCGAAGGCGGCGAAGTCCCGCAGACGCTCCGTCAACTCACGGAACAAATCGCCAAGACCGCGATGGTGGACGACCAGGTCCGCCATTTGCAGCAGCGTCTGATAGCGATGAAGCTCACCGCTTGAATCAAAATGCGGCTCAGGAACCATTTGCGCGAGACCACTAAGGAAGCCCCCCTCGTGCAATGCTTCCTCAAAACAACTACAACCGACTTTGAGACGGATGTTAGCCCTATCTTTTTAGCGAAAGCAAGCTATTTATTTTTAGTGATGTCACTTTCAGTGCCCCTTTGGATTGGCAGCATGGCATGATTAGTGCCTTTGGATTAGTTTGATGAATCGAGCCCGCCTACTAGGCTGATCACGACTCCAACTTGTTTTCACCCGTGTTTGGAAGCGAACCCAATCGCAAACCAGAGAGGGTCTCCGGCTCTTCCGACACCAGGCACTAGACCTTGCTCCAAAGCTCTTCCCGCGGATCTTCCGGATTCAACTTCGCCAGCTCACGCAAAATTTCTTTCGATCGCTCATCGCGCGGCATGGGGACGGTCAACTTGATCTCAACAATCTCATCCCCACGCACGCCTTCTTTGGTCGCCGACGGCACGCCTTTTTCCCGCAACCGAAGTTTCTGTCCGGATTGTGTGCCCGGTGGGATCTTCAACATGGCGCGGCCATCGATAGTCGGAACTTCGACTTTCGCGCCTAATGCCGCTTCGGTCGCGCTGACTGGGACGGTTAATCGAATGTCGTCGCCATCGCGCTGGAAAACTGGATGGCTCTCCGTGCGGATGATGGCGTACATATCTCCCGGAGGTCCGCCGCGCGATCCGGCGTTGCCTTTGCCGGGAATGCGAATGCGTTGACCGTCACGCGTGCCGGCCTTGATGCGAACTTCGAGCGGCTCGGTGCGCTCAACGCTGCCTTCACCGTGGCAGTTGGGGCAGGTAGAAACATTTTTCCCGGAGCCATGGCAACGAGGACACGGCGTATTGAACTTCATGCGTCCGCCGGTCTGCGTGACCTGACCGGTGCCACCGCACTCCGGACATTTGCCGGGAGCTTCAATGGTTCCTTGTCCATGGCAATTCGCGCACGAATCGCGGCGGGTAATGTTCAGACGCATCACGCCGCCGCGAATGGCTGTCCAGAAAGGCACGTTGACCTGATATTCAAGATCAGCTCCCGGCTCTGGGCCTTCCTGCGAGACGCCGCCGCGTTGCCCGCCGAAAATTCCTGAGAAGATGTCTTTGAAACTGCCGCTGCCGGCGCTTCGTCCGCGGCCGCCTTCGGCCATATCGGAAAAATCGAAGCCGCCGAAATCAAAATTCGATCCCTGGAAACCCGCCGCCGCGCTGGGCTGACGCGCTGAATACCCGCCACCACCGCCGCTATTGGCGCCTGCATTGGCATAGGCGTCGGCTGTGGCCGCATCAATGTTGTCGGAATAGAAACCGAGCTGGTCGTAAATCTTGCGCTTTTTGGGATCGCTCAGAACATCGTTGGCCTCGGACATGGCCTTGAACTTCTCTTCCGCACCCTTGTCCCCGGGATTGACGTCGGGATGATATTTGCGCGCAAGTTTACGGAACGCTTTGCGGATGTCGTCCGCCGACGCGGACTTCTTTACACCCAGCATCCCGTAATAATCTTTTTTTTCGGTATTTGCCATTTATTATTTTTAAGTTCTGTCATCCTGAGCGCAGGGGGAAATTGCGCCTAGCGCAATTTCCCCCGGAGTCGAAGGACCCTACAATTTAAACAGAAGCGATTTTCTTACCACCGCTCTTAATTTTGTATCTTATGCCGGCTCTTCTGCAAAATCCCAATCCGCTCGAACTTCGGGACATCCACATACACCGGCATTTTCTGTAATCCCGTCAAAGACGGTATGAAGACATACCAGCGCGACTCATCCTCCACAAGGTTTAAGAAATATTCCTGACCATTCACTTCGAATTGCATATGCCCCTTTCCAAAACCTGGCCACGGATTTCACGGATTCTCGCGGATACTTCTTTTTGAAAAATCCGTGCGAATCCGCGTCATCCGTGGCCGAGTTCTTTACTTCTTATCTTCTACGTCTACGTACTCGGCATCGATGACGCCTTCGTCTTTCTTGGCTTCACCGTTGCCGTTGGCGCCAGGTTCGGCGCCTGCCGTCGGAGGCGTTTGCGCCTGTGCCGACTTGTACATCTGTTCGGCCAACTTGTGCGAGGCCTGGGTTAAGGTCTCGCGGGCTTTGTCCATGGCCGCCTTGTCGCCGCCTTCCAGCGTCTTCTTGGCATCGGCCATGGCGTTCTCTGCGTCGGCGCGATCGGATCCGGAGATCTTTTCGCCCTGCTCTTTCAGCATCTTTTCGACGCTGTAGACCAGAGAATCGAGCTGGTTTTTCGACTCGATCGACTCGCGCTGGGCTTTATCTTCCGCCGAGTGCGCGTCCGCTTCCTTGGCCATGCGTTCGACTTCGTCCTTGCTCAGGCCGGAAGACGACGTGATCGTGATCTTCTGGTCTTTGCCGGTTGCGTTGTCTTTCGCCGTCACGTTGAGAATGCCGTTGGCATCGATGTCGAACGTCACCTCAATCTGCGGCACGCCGCGCGGTGCGGGTGGAATGCCCGTCAGGTGGAACTTGCCAAGCGTCCGGTTCTGCGCCGCCAGAGGACGTTCCCCTTGCAGCACATGCACTTCGACTGACGTCTGGCTGTCCGCCGCGGTCGAGAACGTTTCCGTCTTTTTGGTCGGAATCGTCGTGTTGCGCGGAATCATCGGAGTCGCCACGCCGCCCAGCGTTTCAATCGCCAGCGACAACGGAGTCACGTCGAGCAAGAGCAAGTCCTTGACTTCGCCGCCGAGCACGCCGCCCTGGATCGCCGCACCGATGGCAACCACTTCGTCAGGATTCACGCCCTTGTGCGGTTCCTTGCCGAACAGGTCTTTCACCAGCGCCTGAATGCGAGGCATACGCGTCTGTCCGCCGACCAACACCACTTCGTCGATCTTGCTGGCATCCACGCCTGCGTCTTTCATGCACTGTTTGCATGGCCCGACCGAGCGCTGAATGATTTCTTCGACCATCGACTCGAGCTTCGCCCGCGTCAACTTCTTGACGAGATGCTTCGGACCGCCCGCATCCGCAGTGATGAACGGCAGATTGATCTCATGCTCCATGGTTGTGGAGAGTTCGATCTTCGCCCGCTCCGCCGCGTCACGCAGACGCTGCAAGGCCATTTCGTTGCCCTTGCCGCGCAGGTCAAGGCCTTCGTCTTTCTTGAATTCGTCGATCAACCAATCCACAATGCGCTGATCGAGATTGTCGCCGCCGAGGTGGGTGTCACCGTTGGTGGCTTTCACTTCGATCACGCCTTCGCCAACTTCAAGAATCGAAATATCGAAAGTTCCGCCGCCGAAGTCGTAGACTGCGATGGTTTCGTCTTTCTTCTTGTCGAGTCCGTAAGCCAGCGCGGCCGCCGTCGGCTCATTGATGATGCGCTTTACTTCGAGCCCGGCAATTTTGCCGGCGTCCTTGGTCGCCTGGCGCTGCGCGTCGTTGAAATACGCAGGCACGGTGATCACGGCATCGTTCACTTTTTCGCCAAGATAATCTTCCGCAGCCTTCTTCAGCTTCTGCAAAATCATGGCGGAAATCTGCTGTGGCGTGTATTCGCTGCCCTGCGCCAGCACGGCAACGTGATCGCCGGACTTCACGACCTTGTAGGGCACCATCTTGATTTCTTCCGTCACTTCGTCAAAGCGGCGGCCCATAAACCGCTTGATCGAATAGACCGTATTTTCGGGATTGGTGATGGCCTGCCGCTTGGCAACCTGGCCGACCAGGCGTTCTCCCGTCTTGGTGAAGCCGACGACCGAAGGGGTCGTCCGCCCTCCTTCTTCATTTGCGATGACCTTGGGCTCGCCACCCTCCATAACAGCAACGCAAGAGTTGGTCGTTCCGAGGTCAATTCCAATAATTTTGGCCATATCTGGCTCCTCCTGAAACTGCTAAGTGCTTTACAATCAATCTCGTGATAACGATAGACGAGGCCATCATAAGACCTGAGTGTATCGTTGTCAATGTTTAGATGCGGAGGGGTGAAAGAGGATGCAGGGAATGCTGGTTTAATTGAAGATTGCAGGGATCCTTCGACTGCGTTGTCGGCCGCTTCGCGGACGACAACTCCGCTCAGGATGACAAGGGAGTTGGGAGGTGGTGGCCCGGCGAACCCTACAAGTTCTCTGCCATCTTGAGCGCCCGGGAGTGGAAAGACCTATACTCGCTTTTCTGCCCTCGATATGCAGGACCTATTGACATGTGATGCACATGAAAGTATGCTACCAACATGTCTAAAATGATCCAGCTTCGCAACGTGCCGGATGCGCTGCATCGTGGGCTGAAAGCCCGAGCCGCCATGGCAGGTATGTCGTTGTCAGACTATTTGCTCGCGGAAATCAAGGAAATTGCCGACCGGCCCACTTTGGCGGAGATGAGAGATCGTCTGCATACCCGCAAGCCGGTCAGAGCCGAACTGGATACAGCTCGTCTGGTGCAGGAAGAACGCGAGGCTCGGTGATCGTGGTGGACGCATCAGCCGCAGTCGATTGGCTGCTGCAAACATCAGCGGGACAGCGGATCGAAGAACGGATTTACTCCGGCCACGAAACTCTTCATGCGCCCCACCTACTTGACCTCGAGGTGGCCCAAGTATTGCGGCGCCTGGTTCGGGAAACTGTGATCTCAGCCCAGCGGGGGGAAGAAGCGATTCAGGACCTGATGGACCTCCGGGTAACGCGCTATCCCCATTTCGTGTTCCTGTCCCGCATTTGGCAGCTTCGCCACAACGTTTCCGCCTATGACGCTGCCTACCTGGCGCTCGCCGAAAAACTCGACGCTACGTTAGTGACCCGTGATGCCCGCCTGGCTTCCGCTTCCGGTCGTGCGGTTGCGATTGAGTTGTTCTGATTTGAATTAGCGGGTGGTGGAGTTACTTAGCGGCCGAAGCCCGCTCGCGCCGGTAGGCACGAATTTCATTGTCAATCTCGCGCATGGATAACTTGTTCTTTCCTTGTTTCACCGCCGCGGCACGAATGGCGGCAACGATTTTCTTCTTCGGAACAATCGTTTTACTCAAGATTTTCGAACTCATCACACCACCTTAGTCATACTTCTCATACAAAATCGACTTGCGGTCCCATCCCAAAGATTTCAGCAAATCTCGATTCGCCTTCACCATTTTGTCAAGACCACAAACGTAGGCATGCATGTCAGTCCGCCCCTGAGCGATAGCGGACACGTGTTCTTGCACATATCCTCGTAGTCCCTTCCATTCATCAGCGCCACGGCTTAGTGTCGGAAGATAGTGAAAGTTCGGATGTTTCGCGGCCAGTCCCAGAAATTCGTCATGATAATAAATATCCTGCTCGGTCCGGTTGCCGAAAACCAACGACAAGTTTTTCCCCAGATGCCGCGACTCGTCGGCCAGCAGCCAGTGCAACATTCCTCGAAACGGCGCAACTCCGGTGCCGGTGGCGATGAAAATTGTGTCCCGCAGTGGGGGACGCAGAATGAAATCCCCAAACGGCCCCTGCGCCGAAATCTCGTCACCGACTTTCATGTCGCAGAGAAAGTTGGACATGAAACCGTCCTGCACCCGGTTCAGGCAGAGGGCGAACTGATTGCTCTCACCCGGCGGTGAGGCGATCGAATAGGCACGAGTGATTTCCTCGCCGTCGGCTTGGTTGTGTTTCAGCGACAGCCACTGCCCGGCGACGAAGCCGAAACGGGGCACGCCACGGACTTCAAATTCGAGGTGCTTGGTGTATCCAGAAAGATCGACGGATCGCACCAGGTGCGCGGTGTGGGTTTGAAAAGCCATCAGTCATCTAGATGATACTGCAAGGAAAAAGAACTATCAGCGACCTGAGCCGGCTATCGCCCCAATTCAATCCCTTGTCATGCTGAGCGAGGGAGTCGAAGCACCCCTACTAGCTCCATGGCGGTGGTGGTGAGGTAGGGGTCCTTCGACTCTGTGAGTGATGACAGAGGTCGGTCTTGGAGGTGGCTTTCCAAAGCAATTTTGAGTGTTGAAATATAGGCCAGTGTTCGAACACGCGTTTTAGCGCCTGTCTTAACGCGGTTTAGCCAACGGCCAACGACGAACGGCCAACGACGGGTTTCATTCCACCGTCACCGACTTCGCCAAATTCCTCGGCTGATCGACATCGCATCCACGGCGTACAGCGATGTGATAAGCCAGCAACTGCAACGGCACGATTTCCAAAATCGGCGCCAATTCTTCCGGCGCGGCAGGAACATAAAGAACGTGGTCCGCGGCTTCTTTGATCTCCTCATCGCCTTCAGTGGCGATGGCAATTACTTTTCCTGACCGGGCCTTCACTTCTTTCAGGTTCGACATAGTTTTCTCGTAGCGAACCATGGAGAGCGCATTATTCGGATCGCGCGTCGCGATAATCACTACCGGCAGATTTTCGTCGATCAGCGCATTGGGACCATGCTTCATTTCGCCCGCGGGATAGCCTTCAGCATGAATGTAGGAAACTTCCTTCAGCTTGAGCGCGCCTTCCAAAGCGATCGGATAGTGAATGCCGCGTCCCAGAAACAGAAAATCCTGTGCGCGGACGTATGTCTTCGCCAGAGCTTCGCAATCTTCATCGTGCGTCAGCAGATGCTCCAATTTTCCTGGCAGCGGGTGAGTTCATGCACCGCCGCTTTGGCCTGTTCTGCCGTCATGGTGCCGCGCAATTGGGCGAGATAGAGGGCAAACAAATAAAGCGCCGTGAGTTGCGCAGTAAAAGCTTTGGTCGACGCCACACCGATTTCCGGCCCGGCATGGGTATAGATCGTGCCCGCAGCCTCGCGCGTGATCATCGAGCCGACCACGTTGCAGATGGCCAGTGTCTTCGATCCTTTGGCTTTGGCTTCGCGCTGGGCGGCGATGGTGTCGGCGGTTTCGCCGGATTGCGAAATCACCATCGTGATCGTGTCCGCACCGACGATGGGTCGCGATAGCGCCATTCGCTGGCGTAATCCACTTCCACGGGAATGCGAGCGAGGCTTTCAATCATGAATTTGCCGGCTTGTCCGGCATGCCAACTGGTGCCGCATGCTTCGATGTTGATTTTCTTCGCCGACTTGAATTCGGCTTCCGTGATCTCCATTTCGTCGAGAAATACGTGGCCGGTTTCCTGCGAAATCCGTCCCAACGTAGTGTCCCGCACCGCGCGCGGCTGCTCGTAAATCTCCTTGAGCATGAAATGCTTGAACCCGCCTTTTTCCGCCATGATCGGGTCCCAGGTCACATGCTGGACTTCGCGGACAACCGGCTTGCCATCGAAGTCGGTGAGCTGCACGCCATCTGGCGTGAGGACGGCCATGTCGCCATCGGCGAGGAAAAATAAATCGCGAGTGTGATACAGAATCGCGGGAACGTCGGAGGCTACGAAATATTCGTCTTTGCCCAAACCAATTACGGACGGGTGGGCCCATTGCGCGCGGCGACGATCTTGTTGGGCTCGTCCACGGAAATTACGGCCAAAGCAAACACGCCAGTCAACAATTTCACGGTCTTGCGGACCGCCTCTTCGAGCGAAGGACGAGTGCCGTTACCATCTTTCACGTAATACTTTTCCACCATGTGCGCGATGATTTCCGTATCGGTCTCAGTGGTGAATTTGTGCCCTTCTTCGATCAACTGCTTTTTCAGCGTGACGTAGTTTTCGATGATGCCGTTGTGAACGACGACAATCCGCCCGGTGCAATCGCGATGCGGATGCGCGTTCTCTTCCGTGGGACGGCCGTGGGTGGCCCAGCGCGTGTGGCCAATGCCGTAGGTGCCGTCGAGCGGCTTGAGGCGAATCACTTCTTCAAGATTGCGCAGCTTGCCTTCGGCGCGGCGAATCTGCAAGCCATCGCCATTGCCGCAAACCGCAATGCCGGCCGAATCATATCCGCGATATTCCAACCGGCGCAGTCCGTCCATGATGACGGGCACTACTCTCTTCTTACCAACGTATCCAACAATTCCGCACATTTAAGAGTGACTCCTGGTTCGGCTGGGAGACACCGATAGATTCTTATGAAATGACAATCCTGGCATCCAGGGCGAAATTAACCACTGCACGACACGGACCGGGGGATCGGTCAGTCTTCGAGGGAGAAACGAAACTCTTCAATCACCGGATTGGTCAGCACTTCACGAGCGATGCGTGCAACTTCGGCTTCGGCTTCGGCCGATTCGAGCCCGCCATCGAGGGTCAGCTCGAAATACTTTCCCTGGCGGACCTCTTCCAATCCCTTGTAGCCCATTTTCTTAAGCGCGCCCTGGATGGTCTTACCCTGCGGATCCAGAACACTCTTCTTTAGAGAAACGTACACGTAAGCTTTCATGGAGGTAAAGGCAATTATACGTCAGGAGGTGACCAAAGTACGCCTAAACAGGCACTTAGCCTAGTTCTGCCAGCTTTCCATCAACCTCGGAGAGGGCGGTTTCCAGCATTTGGCGGCGCTGCGGGTGTTGGGCGGTTTCCAGCTGCTGCACGACCCGTTTGCGTGTGAGAATGAGCCCATCGCGTTCACGCTTCTTCGCCAGTTGATCGGGAGTCAGCTTTGGTTTGGAGGGATCTACCATGAAAGCCGCTTGTGCCTGTTGGTCCTCAACTGACTTGCTTCCCCACCCTCGTGCCATGACCAAATTATACGCGGATGGCGAGAAATTCTGAGAATCCCGAAGATGGCTTCACGCGGCTGTAATGGTCGTAGGGGTCCTTCGACCGCGTGGCCGCCTCGCTCTTGCGAAGCAGCCACTCCGCTCAGGATGACAAGGGGTTTTATTTCACCTTGCTCGGATCGTACGTGGGATCGATGTAGATCACTTTTACGGGAGACATCCCGTGGATCTGGATAACAGTCGGTCCGCTGGCCATCGCGTAGTGATGCATATCGGGATCGAGATAAGCGAAGCTGCCGGCGGGAAAACTCATCATGTGGGTGGCGTCGAATTTGTCTCCCATGCCGACCTTAAGCGTTCCGGAAATTACTGTCACATTCTCGCGCAATGGGTGGGTGTGGGGTGCGATCTTGTATCCGGCCGGCATCTTCAAGCGGATGGTGTAGTCGCCCGACGACGCCATGGGATCGCCTTCGATCACGGCCAATTGCACTCCAGGCGACAGGAATGGCGGCGCAGGTCCGAACTTTACCTGGCTGGGAGTAAAAGCATTTTGCGGCTTTTCAGATTGTGCCAACGCAGTTGCCACGGTTAACAGGAAAATACAAATCGCCAACTTCTTCATGTTGTAAGCCTCCTATGAGAACGATTGTGTTGCGACGCCGATAGGTATAGCACCTTTTCAATCGCAGAGCACACCGGGCAAGACCAAAATCGAGAAAACCACCGGGGACACGAATTTGTATCATCAAGTGATAATCATTTCGAGATTTCCTTCCTCGGCGTACTCCGCGAACTTGGCGGTGGACGTTCTTCACGTCATTACCTCAGTACCGCTCTCACTGACAAAAATTTGCAAAAAAAATCTTGCATCTGTGGAAATTTCCCGTAATCTCATGGATGCGAACTAACTCCAGCGCAGCTTCTGGAATCGAACCCCAACTAGAAGACCTGTTGCGCGTTCCGAACGTGCAACGGAGTGGCTGAGAGTGAGTCGCCCAAGGTAGGGACACATCGAAATTGGCAACAGCTAGCGCTCCTCGTCAACAATTCCAACGACCCACCGTCATCCCCAGCCGGAAAAAATCAGTTCGCCTCACGCTCTGGCCCCTTGTCGCTGCCACCTTCTTTATGGTGTCGGGCGGCACTTATGGCACGGAAGACATTGTGCATGGCGCTGGTTACGGTCGCGCCATCCTTATATTGCTGCTAACTCCAATTCTCTGGAGCCTGCCGACCGCTTTGATGATCGGAGAACTCTCCAGCGCCCTGCCCGCCGAAGGCGGCTATTACGCCTGGGTGCGGCGCGCTTTGGGCGATTTCTGGGGATTCCAGGAGGCCTGGCTTTCGCTGGTGGCCTCGATTTTCGATATGGCCATTTATCCCACACTGTTCGTTTTGTATCTGGATCGCATGTTCCCGTGGTTTGCCGAGGGACATCGTGGATGGTTAGTAGGACTCGCGGTAGTCGTCGCTTGCGCCCTGTTGAATATTGCTGGAGTGAAAGTGGTCTCGACCACTTCCCTTTGGCTGTTCTTCGCGCTTGTCCGCGCCATTCGTGTGATGATTTTCTGGCGCCGTTTAAGTACGGAGCTTTGCTGCACGCCGTGACCACGCCAACCACTTCCAAGGTGGATATGATCGGGGGCCTGCTGATCGCCATGTGGAATTACATGGGTTGGGACAACGCGTCCACCATCGCGGCGGAAGTGGAACGTCCGCAGCGGACTTATCCTCGCGCCATGCTGGTCGCGGTCGGCATCGTGGCCCTGAGCTACATTCTGCCGACGGCAGCCGTCTGGATGACCGGCCTCGCGCCGAGCGCATGGGAAACCGGCTCCTGGGCGGACATCGCCGGAATGCTGGGCGGCCCGTTTCTGCGGATTGGGCTGGTCCTCGGCGGAATGATCAGCGCTTTCGGAATGTTCAACGCTCTCGTCATGAGCTATTCGCGACTGCCTTTGGCCATGGCCCAGGACGGAATGCTGCCGAGTGTATTTGGCAAGCTGCACCCCAAGACCAGGGCGCCATGGGTCGCGATTTCGGTTTGCGCGGTCGGCTGGGCCCTTTGCCTGGGACTTGGCTTTCAGCGCCTGGTCACGATCGACATCCTTCTTTACGGATGGCAGTTTGGGTCTGGAGTTTGTCGCGCTCATCGCGCTGCGCGTCCGCGAACCGAACTTGCCGCGGGCCTTCCGCGTACCTGGCGGAATGTTCGGGGCTTGCGCGATTGGTGTCGCTCCCATGCTCCTGCTCGGCCTCGCAATCTTTCGCAGTGAGACCGAACAGGTGCTGGGGATGAGTTCCTTGCTTTCGGGATGATTCTGATTGCCGGCGGCGTGGTGGCCTACTTTGTGAATCACTCGCTGAAGCCGTCCGGATGGGGCCAGATCGCCGTGGAAAAGCCGCAACCAGCCGCATAATGACAACCCAATAAAAATACAAAGCCGGGACAAATGTCCCGGCTTTCTTATTGATAAGCGAAGAAACTCAGGCCGCGTCCCGCAATCCCTTTACGCGATCATGGGCTGATTTAACACTCGCCGCCTGTCGTCGCACGATTTCCGTGACGTTGGTCGGAAGCGAACCGCTGAGGGCCTTTTCATAATCCTCTTTGGCGCTATCTTCGCCACGTTCAACCGATTCGAGGATCGTCTTGTCGCCTCCACCCAAGGCCACTTTAGTGTCGATCCATGCCCGGTGCACGGCTGCGCTCATGGAACCGGACTCTTTGTTGTCCGATTTGCCCAGGATCACGAGTTCAGACTGAAGTTCACCGGCAAACTTTGCCCGCTGCAAGCTTTGTTCGTTAAAAAACGTAACCAGATCAGTCCGCTTGGCATGCGAAGCGGCGTCTTGATATCCCTTCTGGCCATCCTTGAGGGTTTCGATTAAATTCTCCACCACGCTGATTGCATTATTTTGATCCATGATTGCCTCCTGCATCCTTCGATGCGGTCCGGGACAAGCGGTTGTTTCGGAAAAAATCGGAAGCCACGGTAGAATGCAGCGGATATCGGTTCTACGCTAAACTACGGATTGACTTGCAGACGAATCGAGAGAAACTGTGACTAAGCGGAAATCCAAGGGCGCATACATGATCTCGGCCGTCGCCGAGATGTATGGCATCCATCCGCAAACACTGCGGCTGTATGAGCGCGAAGGCCTGCTCAAACCCTCCCGCACCGAAGGCAACACCCGTCTCTACACCGACGAAGATTTGTTGCGGCTGGAATTTATTTTGTCGTTGGCTCGCGATCTCGGCGTAAACATCAGTGGGATGGCGATCATCCTGCAGATGCGCGAGCGCATGGAAGAGATGCAACGCCAGATACAAGACTTCGTGAAATATATTCAGGAAGAAGTGCTGTCGCGCGCCAACGCCGCAGCCGATCCGTCGAAAGGTGCGATCGTACCGATTAGACGTGCTTTTGTAACACCGCCGCCTGTCAGAAAAAAATAGCTTTTACCGTTGTCATCTTGAGCGGATCTGTAGCGCCATTGCTACCCAAACCCCAAAAAAGCTGTCATCTTGAGCGGAGTAACTGTTTCGCGAAACGAAACAGTTACGGAGTCAAAAGACCCCTACGATCTTCTCTGCGTCATCTTGACAGTCAACGTCTCTAGATCCTTGGCAGCATCGGCGCGGTAGGGGTCCTTCGACTCCGTGATCGCTTCGCTGCGCGACGCAATCACTGCGCTCAGGATGACAGAGGATTGGTATGATTTGGTAAAGATGCTGCCCTTCAAACTCATCTACAGCGACAACTATTATCTGCCCATAGGGGCGCATGTTTTCCCCGCCGAAAAGTACCGGCTCGTCCATGAGCGATTACTGGAGACGGGCTTCGCGGAGGCATCAGATTTCCGCGAACCGCAGCCCGCCTCCGATGAGGACATCCTGCTGGTGCATACGCCGGAGTATGTTCACAAATTGAAATCCGGAACACTCTCCGCCCATGAACAAGCTGAGATGGAGGTTCCATTCTCTCCTGAGCTTGTGCGGGCGTTCTGGCTCGCGGCGGGTGGGTCCATTCTCGCGGCCCAGAATGCGTTGCGAGACCGCGTGGCCTTCAACATCGGCGGCGGATTCCATCACGCCTTTCCCGATCATGGCGAGGGTTTCTGCATGATTCACGATGTTGCTGTCGCCATCCGTCACATGCAGCGAGAAAAGAAAATCATCCGGGCGATGACCGTGGATTGTGATGTCCATCAAGGGAATGGGACAGCCGCGATTTTTGCAGCGAGGCCCGCGGGCAGCGATGTCTTGCCTTCAACCAGCGGATCTGCTTTGCAACCAGCTCAGTCCGCCGGAACTGTCTTCACCATATCGCTCCATCAACATAATAATTATCCCGCGCGAAAACCGCCATCTTCGATCGATGTGGATTTGCCCGACGGCATCGGCGACAACGATTATCTCGCCTGGCTGGACAATGCTTTGAGTTCGGGCCTCCGCCAATTCCAGCCCGACTTGCTTTGCTACATCGCCGGCGCCGATCCCTATCGCGAAGATCAGTTGGGCGGATTAGCGCTGACAATCGAAGGATTGAAAAAGCGCGACGAATTAGTATTTCGCGTGGCCCGCGCGAGAAACATTCCGATGATGGTTACGTACGCTGGAGGCTATGCCCGAAGAGTGCAAGACACGGTCACGATTCATTGCAATACGGTGGCGGCAGCAAAAGAAGTGTTCGTATTACCGATGTGACTCAATCCGCTGAAGAATCGGTATTTATCCAGTGGACGCACACGAGGATTGACGCCTCCAGCGACACATTTTCGGCTTGCGTCCCCTCAACTGCTAAAATAAGCCCTCACCCTTATGTTCGAGAATCTTTCGGAAAAGCTGCAACGTGCGTTCAAGACCCTGCGTGGTCAAGCCGTCCTCAACGAAGAGAATATTGGCGAGGCCATGCGCGAAATTCGGCTTGCGCTGCTCGAAGCTGATGTTAACTTCAAAGTTGTCAAGCAACTCATCGAGCACATACAGGAAAAGGCTGTTGGACAGCAGGTGGCGACGGCGCTTTCGCCGGGCGAGCAGGTCATCAAGATTGTCCGCGACGAATTGATCGCCACTCTTGGCAATGACGCTGTCAAAATAAAATTTGCGTCGCAGCCGCCTACCGTCATTCTTATGGCCGGACTGCAAGGGTCTGGTAAGACGACTACGTCTGGGAAACTGGCTAATTGGCTGAAGCTCGGTGGACATCGTCCTTTATTAGTCTCAGTCGACGTCTATCGTCCCGCCGCTCGCGAGCAACTGAAAGTTGTTGCCGACGCCATCAAGGCAAATATTTATGTTGGTGAAGTTGGCGAGGCCAACACTGCGACCGTTGAGCGGCTGGTGAAAGAAGCGCGCAAAGAAGCCATCATCAGTGGATCTGACGTGCTCATCGTCGACACCGCCGGGCGTCTTCACATCGACGATCAGTTGATGGATGAAATGCAGTCGCTGAAGAAGATCCTGAATCCGCAGGAAATTCTGTTCGTGGCCGATGCCATGACCGGACAGGATGCGGTCAACTCCGCCGACCAGTTCCACAAGAAGCTTTCGATTACGGGAGTCGTCCTCACAAAAATGGACGGCGACGCTCGCGGTGGCGCGGCACTTTCGATCCGTCAGGTCACCGGCCAGCCGATCAAGTTTATCGGCGTTGGTGAAAAATATGATGCGCTTGAGCCTTTCCATCCTGACCGTATCGTTTCCCGCATCCTGGGCATGGGCGACATTCTTTCGCTAATCGAAAAAGCCGAGCAGAATGTCGACAAGAAAAAAGCTGAGGAGATGGCCAGCAAAGCTCTCTCCGGCGGGGGATTTTCTTTGGAAGATTTCCGCGACCAGTTACGGCAAGTCAAGAAAATGGGATCGATCAAGAGCCTGATGGGCATGCTCCCCAGCGTTGGGCCATTTTCCGGTCTGCAAAAAGCCGCCGACAACGTGGACGAAAAACAGATCGACCGCGTGGAAGCCATCATCAATTCCATGACCCGCCACGAGCGGATGAATCATGAAGTGATCAACGGCAGCCGCCGCAAACGCGTCGCCCGCGGATCCGGAACCAGCGTGCAGGAAGTAAACAATCTGCTCAGACAATATGTCCAGATGAAAAAGATGTTCAAGCAGATTGGGAAGCCGAGTTTTGCTAGAAGAATGGCTGGGATGAAGCTGCCTGGGGCTTAGAAAGCTTTTAGCGGTTTGCCGTTAGCTTTTGGCCCTATCGCTTCCGCATTTAAAGCTCTCCGCGAAAGCGTTACGCGATTTTGCTGAAAGCTGACGGCTGAAAGCTGATAGCTGACTCTTATGAAATGGCGCTCCCTCGAAGAATCGGGCCCATTCGACTGACATCCGTCCGCTGCGCGAAATTTTTGCCGAGCGAAAAGCACTCATCGCCAAATATGTTCCGCCGGACACCCAAGCAATCCATGCCCGCGCCATCGCGGAACTGAAACAATCCGGCATTGCAGATCGAGTTTTAGCCGTCGGCTCCAAATCTCCAGACTTCGAACTCAAAGATCACAACGGCAAGACAATTTCTTCTGCGGATCTCCTAACCAAAGGCCGTCTCGTGATCTGCTTCATTCGCGGACGCTGGTGTCCGTTCTGCGTTGGCCAACTCGAGGCCATGAATCTCATTCTTCCCGAGATTAAAGAGGTTGGAGCGTCTTTGATTGCGATTTCCCCGCAAACCGTTCAGCAATCTTTCTTCATGGTCGATCAGCACAAGTTGCGATTTCCAGTCCTCAGCGATCCCAACAATCTAGTCGCGCGGCAATTTGGACTCGCGTATCGAGTGCCCGAGTATCAGCAAGCGATTTATCAGCGCGCCATGGTCAATCTTCCGTTTGCCAACGGCGATGACAGTTGGCAGCTTCCTGTTCCGGCGACTTTTATTCTCGATCCCGATCACACCGTTCTTTATGCCTCGGCCAATCCGGATTACACTGAGCGGCCTGAGCCTGCGGAAATCCTGCAAGCTTTAACATCGAAATAATCCCCGGCGAGGGCTTCAACCACCAAGGGCACGAAGTTACACGAAGGAAAGCAAGCTTAGGATTTCCTTGGTGTACCTTCGTGCCCTTGGTGGTTAAATGCCTGCTTTGCATTACTATGAATGCACCCATGGACACGCCGCTTTGGAGCGCGGAAGACCAGAATCAGCGACTGATCGAGCTGACGGCTGGCACCGCCGACAATAAAATTAAAGAACTGCCACTGCGCCGTGATGTACGTTCTCTCGGAATGCTGCTGGGGCGAGTTCTGGTCGAACAATCGGGACAACAGTTACTGGAAGTCGTCGAGCAACTGCGGCGGCTTCTCATCAGCCAGCGTGAGCAATTGCAATCCGGCGACAATTCGGTAAATCCGCAGATGGCGGAAGCGCGTCGCATTGTCGAAGGGCTCTCGACCGACGAAGCCTATCGCGTGACCAAGGCGTTTTCGATTTATTTCGAACTGACCAATCTTGCCGAAACCAATCATCGCAAACGCAGGCGGCGCGCGGGTAAACTGCATGCCAACCAGCCGCCATTGCCCGGATCTTTTCGCGGGACCTTGCTTCGGATGTTGGAAAAAGGGATGAACGCGACCGATGCTCTGGCTGCGGTGCGAGAAGTAAAAGTAATCCCGGTTTTCACTGCGCATCCCACCGAAGTTGCGCGGCGCACGGTTCTGTTCAAGCGCCGCCGCATCGCGAAGCATCTTGAGCGTCTCGATCACTTGCCTTTGTCGAACCCGGATGCCGCACAGTTCGAGGCATTCATCCAGGCTGAGATCACTGCGCTCTGGCAGACTGACGAAGTCCGCGTTGAGAAACCGCTGGTCACCGACGAAATCCGTATGGGCCTCGATCATTATGCAATGTCAATCTTCGACTCGCTCTCGGGCCTGTACACGGAAATTATTGATGCTTTCAAGGAAGTCTACGGTCTCCAACTTGAAGATAAAGACGTTCCTGAATTGCTCTCTTTCGGTTCATGGATCGGCGGCGATCAGGATGGAAACCCGTTCGTCACCGCAGAAACCACGCGCGAGGCGCTACAACGGGCGCGGAATGCGATCATTGGCCACTACATCGGCGAGATTGAGCGGGTCAGTACTCAGCTCAGTTCTTCCTTTCAGCAAGTTTCGGTTTCTGAAGAGTTGAAATCTCAACTGGCCGAATATGCGGCGCGGATTGGTGACGAACATTCGCGACTGGCGAGAATTTCAGAGACCGAACTTTATCGTCGCTTCCTGAACTTTGTGACCATCCGGCTTCGCCAAAGCCGTCGCGAGTCGGCTGAACTCAACGAAACTGACGGATACAAAACCGCCACCGAGTTCGAGCGTGACCTTTCGATCGTGCGGGACAGCTTGCAGCAAAATCGCGGACAAAGCCTGGCCAAGCTGCTGCTGGATCCCTTTTTGCGAAAAGTCCGAACTTTCGGATTTCGTCTTTCCACTTTGGATATCCGTCAACATGCGCGAGTCCACGCTAAGTTTTTGGCGGAACTCTCCGTTCCTACTATAGAAACGCCGCAAGGTCCCGACCTGGCCGAAACGTTCGAAAATATCGTCAGGATGAAAAAGGAATATCCACCGACGGCGATCCGGAATTATGTCATCAGCGGCGCGGAATCTGAAGCCGACATTTTCGCTGTCATTCGCCTGGCCGATATTTTTGGAGTGCAAGTTGCCGCTGCCGGCGATGATCCCGGCTTGATGCCGATTCCGCTGTTCGAATCCATCGAATCGTTGCGTGCGTCGCCAGAAATTATGGACCGGGTGTGGAGTACGGCGAGTTACAAACCGCTGCTCGCTTCCTGGGGACAATGGCAGGAAGTCATGCTCGGCTATTCGGACTCGAACAAAGACGGCGGTATGCTCACCAGCCTTTGGGAGTTGTACAAAGCGCATCGTGAATTGCATGGCGTGGCGCGAAAGCACAACATCAAGCTACGGCTTTTTCATGGACGCGGTGGCACCGTTGGCCGTGGCGGCGGACCCACGCATCGTGCCATCCTCGCGCAACCCGTAGGAGATTTTTCCGGACAGATTCGCATCACCGAACAAGGCGAAGTCCTCAACTGGAAGTACGCCGACACGGTGCTAGCAGAGTGGAATTTGGAAATCATGATTGCCGCATGCCTCGAAGCTCTCACTCGTCCCGACGGCCCGGTCGCCGGCGCGGACCGGCAATGGGATGCAGCCATGGAACAAATGTCAGGCGATGCATTTGCGTTCTACCGGCAGAACATTGCTGACAATCCTGAAGTGCTGCTGTATTTCGAACAGGCGACGCCGGTCAATGAACTTGAATTTGCGCGCATGGGTTCTCGTCCGGCGCGCCGCAGCGCCAGCCGCAAGTTGGATGATCTGCGCGCAATCCCATGGGTATTTGGATGGATGCAGAGCCGCCATGCCGTTCCCGCATGGTTCGGCGTCGGCCATGCTTTGGAACGATTTGCGTCGGGCGGTCCCGCGCAAGAAAAAATGCTGCGGGAAATGATGCGCGAATTCCCACTGTTTTCTGACTTAATTCGCAACGTGGAATTGGCCATGGCCAAAGCTGACTTCACCATTGCTCGTCTTTATGCGGCTCTGGTGGAAGACGCCGGCATCCGTGATCGAGTGTGGCAAATGCTGGAAAGAGAATTCGAACGCACACGGCGAATGATTCTGAAGGTGAAGGGACAGAAAGAACTGCTGGGAAATAACCCCGTTCTTTCGCGGTCGGTAAGGCTGCGCAATCCTTATGTCGATCCCATGAGTTTGATTCAGGTGGAGCTGCTTCGGCGCAAGCGGGCCGGCGCGAACACGGACGAATTGAACTATGCTCTCGGCGCTACCATCAACGGAATCGCTGCCGGGCTGCACAATACGGGATGAAACTGACTGCACATTTGTAGCTCATGCGCCGAAACGCGCTCCTAAAAATAAGGGCCTTAACGCAGCGCTACAAGCGCCGCTCCACCCAAAACCGAGGTTCTCGCCAAGCTGAAAACGAAAACCTGAGCCGATGCCCGGCCCAGGCTTTGTCAGCTCATTACAAACCTAGTCAGCTTCCATGCAGATCCGCAGTTGGCGGTCGGCTTCGTCAATGGCATGGATCGCATCCACGCGATGTCCGTGGAAATCGTGCGCCGCATGTTCCAGGTGGTATTTGGCATTGTGCAACGCATCAAGGGCCGCCTGGATCTCTGGATGCCGTTCAAATGCCGGTGAGGTTGGAGTGAAAGCCATCATCAGGGCCATCACCGTTAGAATGCCTATCGTTTTCTTCTTCATAATTTCTCCTTAGCTTGGTCCGACTTAAGGCTCGGACTGCCGTTGTGGTGGTTTCGCTCACTCGCACTTCTGGGCGCGCACAATCTGTCCAGCGCCGTCCCGCCCAAGCAAGCGGGAACCTTTTCGGCAGATTCTACTACCCCGGCGCGGCCTGGAAACCTACCGTACATACTCAGTCAACAAGGCAGGACCGAAACCCGATCAACCGCCAAGGACACTAAGGACACCAAGGAAATCCAATTCGAGAATGGGCTTTCCTTTGTGATACTTCGTGAACTTGGTGGTTCAAGTTTTTGCTGTTTTTCCATCCTTGCCATCCAGCCTAAGTTACGGCATAATAATGGTTTGTCTCGTCCCAGCCGGGATGGAC
This sequence comes from uncultured Acidobacteriaceae bacterium, assembly GCA_963794195.1. Taxonomy (GTDB): domain Bacteria; phylum Acidobacteriota; class Terriglobia; order Terriglobales; family Acidobacteriaceae; genus DATBAX01. The sequence continues at coordinate 370,560 of CAWCCU010000001.1, read as the reverse complement.
TAACGAAAGGAAACAAGTTCAGTGTTAATGATTCGTCTATCGCGCACGGGTGCGCGCAAGCAACCGCATTATCGGGTCGTCGTAATTGAGAAGGAACGCGCCCGCAACGGCCGGCCGGTCGAGGTCGTGGGAACGTACAATCCCCGCACCGAACCCGCCAGCATCGAGCTCAAACGTGAGCGCATCACTTATTGGATTTCCAAAGGCGCCCAGATGTCGGACCGGGTCAACAAGATCGTGTCCAAGCCTGTACCGGCTGCTGCTCCGGTTGCCTAAATCCCAAGTGCGTGTCCCAGAAAGCCCAACCAGCCCATCAGGAGCCCGCTTTGACTGAGCCGAAAATCACTGAGCCGAACCTGCGGACGATGATCGAAAAAGTCGTGAAGTCGCTGGTCGAAGCTCCAGACGCGGTGTCGGTTTCGCAGGTGGAAGAAGGTCCGGAAACGGTGCTTGAACTCACCGTCGCCGAAAGCGACATGGGCAAGGTGATTGGCAAGCAGGGACGCAACGTTCGCGCGTTACGGAATTTGGTGAGCGCGGCGGGCGTGAAGGCCAACAAGCGCTTCGTTCTGGAAGTCCTCGAATAGTGGGTGTGCGGAGTCGGCCATGTCTGACGGCTTCATCACTCTAGCCTGGGTCCGCAAAACCCAGGGACGCGTTGGAGAAGTGGCCGTCGAGCCGCAAACCAACGCTCCTGACAGATTCCACGAAGGCATGCGTTTGTGGGCGCTGACCGCGGACGGCAAGCGGCGCGAATTAAGAGTTGAAGGCTTTTGGCCGCACAAAGAACAAGTGGTCCTCAAGTTTGCCGGCATAGATTCAATTTCTGAAGCTGAAACGCTTTTGAAGTGCGACTTGCAGGTTCCTGAGGCGGAACGCGCGCCGCTCGAATCAGGTTGGACATACGTCAGCGATTTAGTCGGATGCACTGTCTTCGACGAAGATCGCGAGATCGGAAAAGTTGCCGATTTGCAGTTTGGCGCAGGTGAAGCGCCGCTGCTGATCGTTCGATCGGGAACGAAAGAGTACGAGATCCCTTACGCGGAAGCGTATCTGCGAAAGCTCGATCTGCAAGCAAGAAAGATTTTGATGCAACTGCCCGAGGGCCTGCTGGAAGTCAACAGCCCGCTCACGGCAGAAGAAAAGCAGGAGCAGCAAAGAAAGTAAAAGTTCTTGTCATCCTGAGCGGAGTGGATGTTTCGCGAAGCGAAGCATCCACGGAGTCGAAGGACCCCTACGATCACCACGGCAAATAGGGGAGCTAGTAGAGATGTTACGACTCGCTCAGCATGACAAGGGGTCTAAATGAAGATCGATATCTTAACGATCTTTCCCGATTTTTTTCGCGGACCGCTGGATTTTGGCATCGTCCGCCGGGCGCGCGAAGCGGGACTGGCGACGATTGAAGTACACGATCTGCGGGCGTTTGCGCATGATCGGCACAAAACTGTAGACGACCGCCCATTCGGCGGCGGCGAGGGCATGGTGCTCAAGCCGGAACCGATCTTTGAATGTATTGAATCGCTGGGCATTGCAGATCGTGAACAGCGCAGCGCTCAAAGAAAGCGTGATATTGCTTTCCGCGCAAGGAAAGCGCTTCGATCAGAACGTAGCCGCCGAACTCGCGACTGTCGATCGAATCGTACTGATCTGCGGACGCTACGAAGGCGTGGATGAGCGCGTAGGGCAACATCTTAGCCGACCGCGAGTTATCGATCGGCGACTACGTGCTAAGCGGCGGAGAGTTGGGAGCAGCGGTGATTCTGGATACGGTCACCCGGCTTATCCCAGGCGCGCTGGGGAACGAAGCTTCATCGAAGCAGGAATCGTTCACCACGCAAGCCGAGCCGCACGCAACAGACACGGCGCGAATTCGACCTGTGGATCGGGCGGATTGCTGGATTATCCGCATTACACGCGGCCGGCGGATTTTCGCGGCATGGTGATTCCCGAAGTTCTAACTTCGGGCAATCACGAAGAGATTCGAAAATGGCGCCGCCGTACGGCGCTCGAAAAAACGCTGACGAATCGCCCCGAACTTTTAGATGGAGCGGCGCTCAGCGAAGAAGACAAGAAATTACTGGCGCAGATCACAGCCCAGAAATAAAAGATCAAATTAGAAATAGAGGACACGCTAATGACGAACCTGATTATCGATAAAATTCTCGCCAAGGCAAAACGCACCGACCTTCCGTCGTTCGTACCCGGCGACACCATTAAGGTCCATGTGAAGATCAAGGAAGGCGACAAAGAACGCGTTCAGGTGTTCGAAGGCGTCGTCATCTCGCGCAGCAAGGGCCCCCAGGCCAGCTTCACTGTCCGCAAGATGAGCTTCGGTCAGGGCGTCGAGCGCATCTTCCCGCTGAATGCGAAAGTCATCGACAAGATCGACGTAGTTCGCTCCTCCAAGGTCCGCCGCGCCAAGCTGTATTATCTGCGCGGACTTCGCGGCAAGGCTGCCCGCTTGAAGGATGTGGACCGCGAGCACGTCGCGGCAGCTCCTCAGCAAACACCGACTACGTAATTTCTTGTCATCCTCGCAGTCGAAAGACCGCTACTTCCGGCAGAATTGCTGGGTGTAGGGGTCCTTCGACTCCGTCGAATCGCTCGCAAAACGAGCGATTCCACTGCCCTCAGGATGACATGACTTTTTAAGATGAAAAGGTTTACGCTGCTGCTGATTCTTCCTGAAGCAAACTTCCGTAGAGCGTCATATATTCATCAATCATGCGCCGGGCGGTGAAACGTTCACGGGCGCGTTGAAATGCCTGGTTGGCATAGTTGCGGCAGGTTTCTGGTTCATCGCTGAGTTGCCGAATCACGTCGGCGAGACTGCTAGCGTCATTCGCTCGGAAATACAACGCGGCTTCGCCCCAAATCTCGCGGAACGACGGAATGTCGTTGGCAACAATGGCGCATCGGGAAAACGCAGCTTCGAGTGTCGCCATACCAAATGGCTCGTAGCGAGAGGTGGCCGCATAAATGGATGCACGGCTATACAGGGTCCGCAGTTGGGCCTCAGTTTGGGGCCCGCGCAGCGCGATGCGAATATTGTCCAAATCAAGCTTCACATCGGCGCGAATGGGGACTTTGGGCGCTGGCACCGGAGAGTCGGCGCCGACGATGCAGACCGGCAACGGATGCGTATGGTGCGTGAGCAATGAGACCTGCTTGCCTGCATCCCAAATTCTCCCCACCGCCAGCACCGACGGATCTTTGTCGACGTAGGGATTGAAATAAATTGGATTGCGGCCATTATGGATCACACTCTCGCGATCCGGCCGGGTGTAGCAAGCATGGATCGTGTCCAGCATCCAGGTGGTCGGAGCAACGACGGCACTGGCAGTCAAAAGTCCTTCGATCACCACGTCGCGATACCAGTGCAGCCAGCGGCTCGGTTTGGGTTCGCGCCCATGCACCGCCATCCACCAGCTAATCAGGTCGCCGTGAGCCACCACCACCCGGGGAGTTGCAACCGGCAGATTTCCATAGCACAACTGATTTAGGTGCAGCAGATCAGGTTTAATTTCCTTTACCAGTGCGGTGAGATAAGCGGAAGAGTCGGTTAAGTCTTGCTCGCCTTCCTGCATCCAATCGAGCCGAAAGGCAGTGGGACGATACTCCAATCCGTGCAAATTCTCCATCCAGGAGATTTGCTGCGGCAGCGGGATTTCGCCGAAGCTGACAAGCGTGACGCGGACTCCGCGAGTGACCAGGCCGGTCACAAGTTCGCGCGTGTACGTCCATACACCACTCATCGTGTCAGCTGTAACCAGAACGTGCACGCGAACTCCCCAGGAGTTGGAGGTAGCAACGGCCCCTTCCATCTCGATGGCAGCTATTCTATTCGAGTGCGCCGATTCATTGAAGGTTTTCTTGGGCTTCGCTTGGGTGCATAGTTTTGCACAACCACCTGGATATCGCGTGGCATGAACGCCTCGTCTGTCCCGTGAGCTTTAGCTCGCGTCTGGACGCGCAGGGCCTCGCCTCCGGGGACATAGGAAGGCGTTTATCCTGCGCGGCCGCTATACAATCAAAACATGCTTCGAATGATGTGTATTACTGCTCATCCTGATGACGAAGCCGGCGGCTTTGGCGGTGCGCTAAGTCTGTATCATGAGCGCGGAGTGGAGAGTTGCGTCGTCTGCCTGACCCCCGGCCAGGCTGCGACCCATCGCGGTGGCGCCGGAAACGACCAGGAATTGGCAGCCATGCGGCGAAAAGAATTCGCAGCAGCCTGCGAGATTTTGAAGGTGTCGCGTGGACTCGTCCTGGATTATCCCGATGGTCAGCTTTATCGTCAGGATCTATACCGAGTGGTCTGCGACCTCACGCTACAGGTGCGCGAGTTTCGTCCGCAAGTGATTCTGACCTTCGGGCCGGAGGGTGGGGTGACTGGGCATCCTGACCATTCGATGGCTTCCGTTTTTGCGAATCTGGCATTTCACTGGGCGGGACGTGACAATCGCTATCCGGACCAGTTAAAAGATGGTTTCGCCCCGCATCGCGCGCAAAAGCTTTACTACGCGACGGCAGACTTTGCCTTGCCGAATCGCCAACCCATCACGCTGCCTCCCCCATCTGCGATTCTCGACATCGGCGATTATTTCGAAATCAAGGTTGCTGCATTCAAGGCCCACATTAGCCAGGCGCCGCTCTTCCCTATTCTGGAAAACAATATTCGCCAGCGCGGCAAGCGGGAGATGTTTCATTTGGCAGCGTCGATGATCCCCGGGCCGATAGTACAGGAAACGGATTTGTTCGCGGGCGTGAAAGAGGAAAGAATGCAGAAGTAGGAAGTCGGAAGTGAAAACCCGCAACTCAAATGTGTTTACTTCTGCATTCTGAGTTCTTACTTCTGCCTTTCCCTTATCGCGGTTTGATGATGTCGCCCAGCATGTCTGGCTTTGAATCATCCCGCACGAGGTGGGGATATTTTTCGCCGCCGTGATAATCCAGTTTGTACGTCTTGTAATACTCGGTGTTCTCGATCAACAACTCTAAGGGCTCAGATCCAGCCTTACCCGCCATGAGTGCATCACGCAACACGTCGGTGGAGAAGGCGCGGCCATTCACGGCGACCACTTTCATCCCAGGACCGATTCCAGCAACTGCGGCCGGAGAGCCTTCGATCGTGTCCACAATGCCGCCCTCGTCCTTCAGGAGCAATCCGATCGAGTAAGACGCGTTCATCTCTTTCCCGCTATCTTCCGCAGCCTTCACCGTTGCCGAACGAATATCGTTGTAAACCACTTTCCAGCCGCTGCCTTCGACTCCGCCGAGGGGTGCGTTTGCATTATGGGTCGTGAGACGCTCGTTCCAAAACCCACGCCAATCGTAAGGCGCAATTTGATTCAAAGCGTCGACCACGTCCTCGAACGTGTATGGCTTAACCATGGGCGGCCCGCTGGGAGCGCCGTGGAACAAATGGCAGAAATCATCAATGGATTTTTGACCATGCGTCTGCTGGCGAATGATGGTATCGACCCACAGCCAATTCAGCACATCTTCGTCGTAGAAATCGACCGTCCTGCGCCAGGAACTCCATGCGTTAGGCGAGAAGTACAGATCGGACGCGGCATCAGCCGTGTCCTGCAAGTTTCGCCAGGTGCGGCCGGGCTCGTGGTCCAATCTTCCTGCGATGTCGGCCACATCTTCGCGAAATTCTTCCGGTGTCCACAAACCGCTGCGCGCCGTCAGTACATCTCCCAAATAAGAAGTCAAGCCTTCGTAGACCCAGAGCAAATCGTCTTGCATCGGCTTCTCGTAATCCGGAGTGGCCAGGCCTGCGGGACGGCGATACTTGCCATTCCAGGAGTGCACGTATTCGTGCGGCAACAGCCCGGCATACAGCCCTCGCAGTTTTTCATCCACTAAGCCTCGCTCGGCGACGCGGCTATCGTCCGATTCATGATGTTCCAGGCCGAAGTGCGCCACGTGGTCGCTCAGAGTGTAGAGAAAGTGGTAGTCGCGATAATGATGCGCCCCGAATAACTTGCCGGCCTGCGCTTCCAGATTGCGATATTGCGCCCAAACTTCTGGCGGAGCTTCGAGAGCGGCGGCGCTGTCCGCGGCGATGTCCATCTCGGCGGGTGGAGTTTGTCCTTCGTTGAGTGGAACAACTTTCAGAAATTTTCCCGCAAGCACCGGACCGTCGACCAGCATGGTGAGAGAAATCGGCGCAAAATTGATTTCACTTCCCGACTGCGAGGAAATCGGCAGCGATGTCCCAAACTTCCAGCCATCGGGCAAACGAATGCTGGCTGTATACATGATTTCGTCCGAAGGCCAGCCCTTGGGATATAGCAAGAGCTGGTTCCAACTGATGATGGTAAGAGCTGCGGTCGCCGAAGACCCTCCTGAAAATCCAGCCTCAAGCGTCGCTGGCGAAAGGAAATCGAGCGAAGCATTGACTTCGTTCACTCCGGCGGGAACTTCTACATTGATGGTGAAGTTGTCAGTCAGATCGCGACGCCACTTCAATATCTGCCCATTGCCGGTAAATTTCAAACCTGCCAGATCGTCAATCGGGCCGTCGGGCGCGTGTTCTCCGGGAATCCATTTGGGATAATAAAGAGTCAGGGTGCCGGGGGTAGCGGGAATCGTAAGTTGAGCATGAAATATTTTGCGAGGCGCTTCGCTGGCGTCTACGGAAATCTTGATGGTTGGTGCCTTGATCTGCGCAAACATTGCACACGTTGACGATAAAATAAGCGATAAAATTCCAGCCGTAAAACGATTCATGGTCCCCCTCGGATAGCGAACGTATGACTATATCAGCGAGACGTTTCAGACGTACAGCCCATCTCGATTCTCTTTGCGTTCTTGGCGGTTAAAAGCTCTTGAACCACAATCGAAAGCCCTTAACCGCAAAGAACGCTAAGAGAACCAACATCTGGTGAAGTAGACCGGTCGGACGATGACTGCCACAGAAGATTCCTCTATGATGACTGCGATGCAGCAGCGCGGAAAATTCATCACTTTCGAGGGCCTCGACGGTTGCGGCAAGAGCACGCAACTGAAAAAGCTCGCGGCGGTTCTGCGTGCGCAGGGATTATCCGTGGTGTTGACTCGCGAACCGGGCGGCACTCCAACCGCCGAAAAGATTCGTCAGCTCGTGCTGGATACTCGTACTGATGGACTCGCTCCTTTCGCGGAACTGGCACTTATGTTTGCTGCACGTGCGCAGCATATCCAGGAAGTGATTCAACCGGCGATGGCTAAGGGAAGCATCGTGCTTTGCGACCGATTTACAGATTCGACCGAAGCCTACCAGGGCAGCGGACGCAAGCTGGGTACCGCGCCAGTGATGGCTTTGCATCGTGTACTCTGCGGAAATTTGCAGCCTGACCTCACCATCCTGATGGATTCCGACGTCGCCGCCAGCATTGAGCGTGCCCGCCGCCGCAACAGCACGCAAGGAAAAAACGGCGCCGATGAAAACCGATTCGAACAGGAAAGCCGGACTTTCTTCCGGCGAGTGCACAATGGATACCTGGCAATTGCCAAACGTGAGCCGCATAGGGTCGCCGTGGTCAATGCTCGCGGCACTCCGGACGAAACGCACGCGCAGATTGTGGAAATTGTGCGAAAGAAGTTGAAGCTGGGGACAGGCACTTAGCAATTGGCACTTGGCATTCTTTTTGCCCTTAGGAATTCTGCTAGACTCGCCAAATCGCCACCCAGCCAAACATCAAATGCCAATCGCGTTCTTTGGCTGAAAGCTGACGGCTGAGAGCTGACAGCTTCTTTTATGCCCTTTTCCGATTTTCACGGTAATGTCGAAATCGTCAATCGCCTGCGCGATATGCTGCGTCGTGAGCATTTTCCACAAGCAATAATCCTGTCTGGGCCATCCGGTTCCGGAAAATACACGCTGGCCCTGATGCTGGCGAAGACCTGAATTGTCTTAATCCCATCGAAACCGATGGCCTTCCCGACTTCTGCGGTAAGTGTTCGAACTGTACCCGCATCGCACAATCAGAAGATCTCGACGCTCGTTTTGCCGAGGCCGTCGAAGCACGCGAAAATCTCAAGGAGACGGACAAGAAAGAAACTCGCCTTTTTGTTCAGACTCATCCCGATGTCCTGATCATTCCGCCTGATCCGCCGCAAATGATGATCAAGATGGACCAGGTGCGGCGCGTGATTGAGACGATCTATTACCGTCCAGGTGACGCGAAAGAGCGCGTTTACATTTTTACCGACTCCGCATTCATGAAAGAGGCAGCAAATTCGCTGCTGAAAGTACTGGAAGAACCGCCCGAGTTCGCGACGATATTTTTGCTGACCGAAAACGTGGGGGAGTTGCTGCCGACCCTGCGCTCGCGGTCGATGATTGTTTCGCTTAGCGCTCTACCAGTGGCAGAAATTGAGACTTATCTCGCGAAACGTCGTCCTGAATGGACTTCAAAACAACGCTCGCTGGTAGCGCGTCTTGCGGAAGGCGGAATCGGACGCGCTGTGACCTTCGATCTGCCGGCGTATACGGCTGCCCGTGCTCATGCACTCACGATTCTGAATTCGGCGCTAAGAACCGGAGACCACAGCGAGCTATTCAAGATCACGGAAACTTATCGCGCCGGGGCCGATGGCCGAACAAAAATTGAAAACTTACTGCGAACCCTCTACTCGCTCTTGCAGGACCTGACCTTCGTGAATTCCGGCACGCCGCAATTTATTCGCAACACCGACATTCTCCCGGAACTGCAAAAGCTGGGAGAATCCGCCAGCTTCGAATGGATTACTCTCGCTGCCGATCGCCTGGCGGAAGTGGAACGCGGCATGCGAAGGAATTTGTTGCGGTCGCTGTCGTTGGATTCGTTCGCGGTGGCGTTGGAAAAATAGCATTCAGCAATCAGCACTCGGCATCCAGCCACCAAGGACCAGTTACCAGACGCTGGTACGGTATGCTTTGCAAATGAGCCTTTAGTGGGCCTGCGCGAACACCAAAAATGGCTAAATGCTGAGTGCTAAGTGCTGAATGCTTCTCTCCCCATTTTCACGATTGTCACCCTTCCCGCTCCTGTGCTACGGTTAGGGAAAGTTCACGGTCTCCTTCCGCAATCATTTGCGCCAGATTGTGGCCTTTGGAAAACGTGCCGAAGGTGGTTTCATGAAAGATGCAGTCGATTCACTTCCAGCCTCCGAAACAGAAGGTTTCGCCAACCGCAAGCTCATCCGTCCGGCGATGAATCGCACCGAGCACAGCCATTCGCCACATAACGGCGCTCCGCAAAGCGCGGGCGAACGCCGGGAGCGTCCCGAGCGAGGGCATGATCGTTCCAACGGTGGCGGGGGTAAGAAAACTGCGCCTCCCGAGCAGACCAACGCCGAGAATTTCTATTATCAAAAGCAGATGCAGTCGAAAACGCCGATGGTCATCGTGCTGCGCGACGGCGAGCAGATTCACGGAGTCATCGAGTGGTATGACAAATCGTGCATTAAGGTTGTTCGCAACGGCGGAGCAAATTTACTTATCTACAAGCCCGCGATCAAGTACCTCTTTAAAGAAGGCGAGAATAGCGGGAAGTAGCTTTCCCTGCTGTCAGCTATCAGCCGTCTACTCTCAGCCAGATCATCTCAACCAATTCTGAAACGGAATAATCCGGATGCCCTACCCTTCCGCGATTTTTGCAGAGGGTGGGGACTGTCGAAGCTCTCAGTGTGCAGAAAAGTCTTCTCGTTGTTTAGCTGACGGCTGACGGCTCAGAGTTGACAGCTTCTCTCTACAACTTCGGCAGCACAATCCCTGTCTGCGACTGATACTTGCCCTTCCGATCCGCATAACTCACTTCGCAAACTTCATCCGACTGGAAGAATAAAATCTGGCACAGGCCTTCGTTGGCGTAGATCTTTGCGGGCAGAGGCGTGGTGTTGGAAATCTCCAGCGTCACAAAGCCTTCCCATTCGGGTTCGAAGGGCGTCACATTCACGATGATCCCGCACCGTGCATAAGTCGATTTGCCCACGCAAATGGTTAACACCTCGCGGGGAATTTTGAAGTATTCCACCGAGCGGGCGAGCGCGAAAGAATTCGGCGGGACGATACAAACATCCGAGCGTACCGTGACGAACGACCGCTCATCGAAATTCTTGGGATCGACCACGGTGGAATTCACGTTGGTAAAAATTTTGAACTCGTCGGCGACCCGCAGGTCGTATCCATAGGAAGAAAGCCCGTAAGAAATCACACCTTCGCGTACCTGCTTCTCGGAAAACGGGTTGATCATGTCGTTTTCGAGGGCTTTTTTGCGGATCCAGCGGTCACTCTTCAGCATGAGGCTCCTTGGAAATGCAGCTTTCAGCTCTCAGCTATCAGCTTTCAGGAAAATCCCTCTACGAGCTAAGTGTGTCTACAAATGATTGGCTGAAAGTTGATACTGCGGGTGCCGTCATCTTACGGGATACTAGCCGCGATTGACAATCTTGGATATCTCCCTTAGCATCAAGCACTTGGTGGACTTTATGCACAAACTCCGCCCCGGGGAGAACGCCTGTGATTAAGCTCGACATCATCAACGAAGTGGTGAATAAAACCGGAATCACCAAAACCAAGGCCGAACTGGCCGTGGAAACGGTCTTCGAAAGCATGAAGCGTTCGCTTTCCAAGGGCGATCGTATTGAGCTGCGGGGATTTGGCGTGTTCAATGTGCGTCCGCGCAAGACTGGCATTGGACGCAATCCGCGCACCGGCGCCGAAGTTTCCATTCCGCCGGGAAAAGCCGTCCGCTTCAAGCCGGGCAAGGAGTTACAGTCGATCGACTGAGTGGGCGCCTCTCCGCACTGCGGACGCCGCCCTCTTTATCCGCGCTTAGCGCCTGTGAATTCCTGATGTCCGAAATCATCCCACCAAGTTCTTCGCATCCCGTTTTATCAACCACCGAATATTACCGTCCGATGGAAGTGTTTGCTGTGAAGCCGCCTAAGGAGCGCTATTGGCTGCACATCTTATTGCTGCTGATTACGATCTTCACCACGCTGGTCGTCGGCGCGCGGATGCAGTTCAACTTTGATCACAATATTCCGAACTTCACTGCCGGCAATGAGTGGATGCCGTTCTTTCCCATTGAATGGATATTCGCTGCACCCCGCCGTCTGCTTCTCGGAATTCCCTTCTCCGCGACCCTTTTGTTTATTCTGCTGGCCCACGAAATGGGCCACTACGTGTTCTGCCGATATTACGGAGTTCGCGCCACGTTTCCGTTCTTCATTCCGGCGCCGACGTTGATTGGAACATTGGGCGCAGTGATTCGCATCAAGTCGCCGATACGTTCCCGTGCGGCTCTATTTGACATCGGCATAGCCGGGCCGATTGCGGGCTTTGTGGTGGCAGTAGTGACCCTTTTCGTTGCGATGGTTTTGTCCAAACCTGCGGGCTCGATCATGGGCCGTCCCGACCTGGAGTTGGGATATCCATGGATTTTCCATCTTGTGCATCGTGTGCTCGCCGTCATGGCGCCGGGAAGCATTGCATCGAACCCGCTTGATCGTATGGCTCTTCATCCCATTGCCATCGCCGCCTGGGTGGGAATGTTTGCCACCGCCTTGAACTTGTTGCCCAGTGGCCAACTCGATGGCGGCCATATGGTCTATGCATTGTGGCCGCGGGCTCACCGTTTGGTTTCGTGGATTGTGGTTCTCGTTCTCGCCTATATGGGATGGCACTTTGTGGGCTGGCGCCTGTGGGCAGGGCTGGTGGCGGCCATGAATATCTTGTCATGGCGTCAACACCAGGCGCCTGATTATCCGGGGATTCGCGGCTTCCGTTTGTGGCTGGCGTTGCTCGGGTTGGTGATGCTGGTGCTGACTTTTACCATCGTGCCGTTCCACGGGGACGGGTTTGGCTGGCGATAGTTGGGATCGTTGCGCCTCTTAATAAATCCAGCTACCTGTCATCCTGACCGCAGACAAACGTTCATGAAGTGAAGTCGAAGCAGCCCTATACACTCCCCAGCTTTCTATGTGGAGTGCGGTTGCGCCTTGGGCGCATTGTCTACTCGCATCCCTACTCAAGACTTCGTCCTACTAGGATGGGCGGCTCCTCCGGAGCTTGTTCTTCTAGTTTTTCCACGGCAGCCCCATCTTTTGCATGATGGAAGAGAAAGTTTCCGGGTTCATCCCCAAGCGCGAGGCCGCGCCACCAGGGCCATCGATCAGGCCTTGGGTTTCGCGTAAAGCTAGCAGAATGCATTCTCGCCACATGCTATCGAGGGCACCGGTTTGACTCCGGCTCGCGAAATCCCTTAACTCGGCCAGCGGGATCTCCAGAACCGGCCCATCCGAAAGGATCACCGATCGCTCGATCAAGTTTTCCAATTCCCGGATATTTCCTGGCCATTGCCAGGCCGCTAATGCCTGAAGACTTTCATTGGTGATGCTTTCGATTTTCTTATTCACACGGAGGGCATGCTTTTGGGCGAGGTAGCATGCGAGTAGAGGAATGTCATCGCTCCGATCGCGCAGGGCCGGCACGCGAATGGGAAATACATTCAAGCGGTAGTAAAGGTCGGGACGGAAATTGCGCTGCGCCACACTGTGGGCCAGATTTTTATTCGTTGCGGCAAGGAGCCGGATGTCTACCCTTATGGTCTGATTGCTTCCAAGCTTCTGGAACTCTCCGTCCTGCAAAACTCGCAGCAACTTCGGCTGTAATTCGAGGGGAAGCTCTCCAACCTCATCCAGAAATAAAGTTCCGTGGTGCGCGGCTTCGAGCCGTCCGATTACTCTGGCGACGGCACCCGTAAATGCGCCCTTCTCGTGTCCGAATAATTCACTTTCCAGCAAGCCAACCGGAATGGCAGCGCAATTCAGCTTGATAAAGCTGGCATTCCTGCGCAAGCTCATGCGATGGATGGCGCGCGCGATGAGTTCTTTGCCAGTGCCGGTCTCGCCCAGGATCAGTACGGTGGCGTCGCTAGGCGCCACTTTCATCGCCTGGTTGAGAACTCTCTTGAGCGCCGGACTTTCGCCGACAATTTCTTCAGCATCGAGCGGGGGTCCCGGAAAGCAATCCATGCGGTCTCCCCAGCATTCAGATAGGATTGTGCTGGCAGGCACACAATATCATGGACGTCCCCTCTCGCCAATTGCCGCAGTGTCCCTTGACAGGTCCTCCGGGACACGACGCGCTGTTCTACTCGGACGACGACTTAATGATCGATGGGATGCAATCCTATCTGCGCAGCGCCGTGGACGCGGGTGATGGAGCATTCTGCGTCGCCACAAAGCAACACCTCTCCGCGCTGGCGTCGCGATTCAGGCCACACCAAAGCGACATGGACGCCGCCACCGAGCAAGGCCGTTATGTTGCGCTCGATGTGAACGACGCAGTCGCCGCGCTCACCGCGAACGGCGAGCTCAATGAAAGCCGCGCGTCGGAATTCTTCGGAAACATTCTTGGCAAAATCATGGCCTCAATCCAAAACGAAAACCCCCGCGTTTTCTCTTTCGGAGAGAGTTCCGCCACGTTATGGGCCAGGGGGAATTTTGATGACGTGCTGAGGATTGGAGCAGTGGGCCACGGAACTGGTCCAAGGGCAAACGGTTGCGGTACGTTGTGCTTATCCCGTTCAGATTTTTCATCATCCCCGAGACACCGAATATCTGGGCACAGATTTGCGGCGAGCACTCCGCCATCCTTGCGCCAGAAAATATTGCCCCTTGGGCAAGCCCAGAGGCCGAACCGAAGGAAATTCCGGAAGACCGATTGCTGGCCGAAGAACAGAAGCGGTTTGAAAGCGCTACCCGGCTGAGCTATCCGTCATGGCAAGGCGAATACGGGGATGCCGTGATGGAGGCAGACACGGCGCAACTCTTCAAGAAAGTCGAAGTTGCGCAGGCCGCCGTGCTTACCCGGCTGGACGAATTGCAACACCAGAGCGATCGTGCCACCGAACGGCATCAACTGATGAGGGCCTGGCGGGTTCTGCAGATTATTAAAAGGGATAAGTTAGGATTCGTCGAATAGACGATGATCTTAGGGGTGCTTCGATTTCGCAGCGCCCAAGATGACGTCGAGCGGGAAGATGCTGGTGAGGAATGGTAACGCTGTCGTCCTGAGAGAGCCTATTTTTGCGACCGAAGGACTTATGCATTTTCGGCGCTTCCAAATACGCAGGTCCTTCGCTTCTCTCAGGATGAGATCCCGAGCTGAGGGCGTTGGGTTTGGTATTACTCTTCGATGACTTGCGCTGTCATCTCTTGCGACGGCTCGCCGCCAGCAGCTTCCTGCGCCACAATCAATCGGCGGGCCTCGACACGAATTTTCGAGAGATTCACTCCGAAGATGGCTGCGCCGCCAATGGCACAAACACCGCCCATCGCAACCGTAACTGGAGCTCCTACCCGGTCCGCTAGCGCGCCCCCAAGAAATGCTCCGAACGGGGCCATCCCCATAAACATCATGGAGTAGACAGCCATGATTCTGCCGCGCAGATGATCCGGCACCATTGCCTGGATCAGCGTGTTGGACGATGACATCCCCAGCATCATGCAGAAGCCGACCGGGAGAAGCATGGCGGTCGAAAGCCAGAAACTCTTCGAGACCGAGAATAAAACCAGGCTGACGCCAAACCCTCCGCAGGAAAATGCCACCCATCGGCCGAGGCCGCGGACGCCGCTGCGCGTCGCCAGAGTCAACGCGCCGAGCAGCGCACCGATTCCGGTCGCTCCCATGAGAATTCCCAGTCCTACGGCTCGGGGATCGTCCTTCGTTCCCATGAAGATTCCCAGGCCGCCGACTCCGCCCTTTACCAGATTGTGGGCGAATACTGGCATCAGCACGGTGTAAGGCATCGCCACCAGACTCACCACGCCGAGCAGCAACAAAATATTCCGGATAGGGGTGGTCCGTTTCGCGAAGCGGAATCCTTCAATTATGTGATCGAGCGGCGATCCCGGCGGCGCGTGATAAACCGGCCGTTGCACCTTCATCATGAGCAGCCCGACGATGACCGCGATATAACTCACGGCGTTTCCCAGGAAACACCATCCTTCACCGATCTTCGCTACCAGAATTCCTGCAATCGCGGGACCAATGATTCGTGCGCCGTTGAACATGGAGGAGTTCAGAGCGATTGCATTCATCAAATCTTCTTTCCCGACCATGTCCACAAGAAAAGATTGGCGTCCGGGAATATCAAAAGCGTTTACCACACCCAACAGTGCCGCCAGCACGAAGATGTGCCAGATCTGAATTCTGTGAGTAAGAGTCAATGCAGCCAGAATAAACGCCAGCACCATGGAAGCGACCTGGGTCGCGATCACCACACGATGACGGTTGTTGCGATCGGCCACAATCCCGCCTAAAGGCGCAACCAGGAAGACGGGAATCTGGCTGGCAAACCCCACCGAGCCCAGCAGCAATGACGAACCGGTCATGCGATAGACCAGCCACGACTGGGCCACGCTCTGCATCCAGGTGCCAATGAGCGAAATAAGCTGCCCGCTGAAGAAAAGCTGGAAGTTGCGGTGCTTAAGAGCACGCACCGTGGTAGACATTCGGCCCGGCGATTTGGATTTCTTGCTGATGACCCAATTCTTTCATTTTCGAGCGATGGTTGTCGATGAGGGTAAGACGTGAGTAGTGGTGCGGTTTGAGCAAGAAATCTCAACCCTTGTCATCCCGAAGCCAGGTTTATCGGTGAGGAATCTGCTTTTCG
The DNA here is from genome assembly GCA_963794195.1 of uncultured Acidobacteriaceae bacterium. Classification (GTDB taxonomy): domain Bacteria; phylum Acidobacteriota; class Terriglobia; order Terriglobales; family Acidobacteriaceae; genus DATBAX01. The sequence continues at coordinate 354,898 of CAWCCU010000001.1, read as the reverse complement.
CAACAGCGGCACAGCAAATGCCTCGCACGATAGTGCCGCGCTTCGGGATGACAAGTCCTCTAACTTCTGACCGCACCACTAAGCTTGGTCGCTCCGCCGGCGCTTCCGTTCCCATGGCGGAGGCACCTTCACCCAAGCCATTCCGGCTGCCGTCGCCGCCTGGATCCCCATATCTGTGTCTTCAAAGACCAGGCAGGATTTAGGCGCAACTCCGAGCCTTGAAGCGGCCATAAGAAACGCTTCGGGATGGGGCTTGCTTTTCTGATAATCGCCGGCGCAAACCATCGTGTCGAAACGGTCGAGCAGGTTTAGGGTCTGAAGGGACGCCGTGACCGAATCTCGCGCACTCCCGGAGACCACGGCAAAAGGTATCAGTCCGTGACTGACCTCAATATGCTCCAAAACTTCCGGGACGGCACTCAACTGGGGGAGAAGTTTGAAGTAGAGTTCTTCTTTGCGTTTTGCCACATCCGCGACCGGCATCTTCAGGCCATGTTTTTGATTGAGGGTTGAGATGATCTCGACCACCGGCATCCCTCCCCAGGCGTAGAAGAGATCTTCCGTGAATTCGCAACCCTGTTCTGCGAGAGCCGCGCGCCATGCAACATAATGAAGCGGCATGGAATCGGCGATGGTGCCATCACAATCGAATAGATAGGCTTTGAAAACACCCGCTGGAAGCTTCAATTTCATGTTTATTTTCAATCGGGACGGCCTGCACCTTTGATGTTTCAAGAACCTGAACCGACTCAGATTCCGCCCATTCCCGGCGTAGTTTCAAAACAGAACCAACTTACCCCGTGACTAACTGTGGACTTCCCAACTGCCTTCGGCTCGGGTACAGTTGTGTTCCTGATTTCTGGCCAGAAACTGGCAGGTATAGATTTCAAAAGTCGTCGACGTAGGCGGAGAGTTCCATGAGCACTGAGCAAGTTAGCTTCGAGCGCCGCGCCACTCAACGTTTCGATTTCCAAATTCCCGTGACCATCCGGTTAGCGGACAAGCAAACTGAAAGTTCCGGTTTTACGCAAGACCTGAGCGCTCGTGGAGCGTTGCTTTATACCGATCTCGCGGTGGCCGAGGGCGATGCCGTGGAACTGACGTTGTCCATGCCATCTGAAATCACCCTCACTGAGAGTATGCGTGTACGCTGCCGCGGAAAAGTGATGCGCGTGAGCACCGACCTGGCTGGAACAAAATTTGGAGTGGCTGTCCACCTCGAAGGATATGAATATTTAACCGAGGCAGCGATCGCCACTCGCGATGCCGTAGTGCGCGATGAGAGTCCAGAGAATGAAATGACGGCGCACACCTTTCAAATGCGAAGCGACCTGTCCCATTAATTTTGGATTAGTCTTTCTGGATTACATCCGCGCGGAAAGGCTGCGCAGCGTGGATTTTCCACAAGATTCGCCGCTTTCCAAGCCCCTCCGTTTCGCATAGAATACAGATTCCAGAGACAATTCATCCGCCCGGGGCTTTCCCTGCTGTGTATGTCCTTCGTCTCTGCCGTTAGCTGTTTTTCGTCCCGAAATGAAGGGTTTAGCGGACGTTACGTAAGTCACTTGGCGTAACCTCAATCCCTTCATAACATGTCGTATTAGAGATTGGAGTCAGGCCCCGGAAATGCAAGGCGTAGCAGTCACTCTCCTCACCGAAGATAAGGAACGGCTTTCGGCTCTCCAGCACCGTTTGGAGAGCACGCAAACCGGCAGGATTGTGTTTGCCCATGTGGGCTTCCCGTCCTCGGCCACGGACCCCAGCTTGCGTCAGATTCAGGACGTGCGTACCGAAGTGGTGTTGGTCGATATCGATCCCCACAACGCGCAGCGTGCCATCCATACCATCGAACTGATTCATTCCAACACTTCCGACATCGTAATTTTTGCCGTAGGCAGCATGCACGATCCGGGAACCATTGTTTCGGCGATGCGCGCCGGCGCACGTGAATATTTGGAGCGCGATGCAAGCCCTTCCAGCATGGTCGAAGCGTTGACTCGCTTTTCGGCTTCTCGCAGCAAGGCCCGCACGACCTCCGGACGTGCCCGCGTATTTACATTTGCCAGCGCCAAAGGTGGGGCCGGAGCGACTACCGCGGCCGTCAACACCGCGATTGCGCTGCAAGAATCCCACGGCGGGGTTTTACTGGTTGATTTTGCACCCCTCGGCCATGCATCGTTGCATCTGAATCTGCGTCCTGCGTTTGGTGTAATGGACGCCCTGCAGAACCTGCATCGGCTGGACTCTTCTTTGCTCGAAGGCTTGATGACCACCTGCAAAGGCGGGTTGCAACTGCTGGCGGGGCCGCAGCAGCCTTTGACTTTGCAACCAAATGCCGCTGATCTCGCGCGACTATTCGATCTCCTGGTGTCGCATTTCCGCTACGTGATCGTCGATGCTTCCAGCCGTATGGACCAAACCGCGCGGCTGCTTTGCGATTTGTCCAATGCTGTTCTGCTGGTGGCACAGGCGGATGTGGTCTCGTTGTGGAGCGCCGCCCGCATCCGTACCTTCCTTGAAGAAGGGGGTGGACGCGATCGAGTGCGCCTGATCATTAATCGCTATAAAAAGATCCCCGGTTTCACGGACGAAGACGTAGAAAAAGCCACCAACTGCAAGCTGCTTTGGAAGCTGCCCAATAATTTTCAATCGATATCACCTGCCATCGACAAGGGCACTCCCGTAGCTTGGCAGAGCAACGACGACATCAGTCGTTCCTATCGTTCCCTCGCCGACACATTGGCAGACGCCTCGGCCAGCTCGGAAGGATCGATGGATCTTTCCTACAATCCCGACAAGGCTGGCGCGAAAAAGAAGGCCGTCGGACATCTGCTGATCTCGCCTCTCCGCGCAGGACAATAATCCGCTCTATTACGCTCCTTACAGCCGCCTATATCTCGGCCCTCTTGGTCCCAACTCATACACTCTTGTCATTCCGACGCGTAGCGAGGAATCTCCTGCTTATCCGCAGCCTGAGACGACCGGATTCCTCCCTTCGCCTGTCGGCTATGGTTTCGGAATAACAAGGATGTACGGGTTGCGGATTGAAGATGCTCTGCGAATTCGCACGCCGTCTGGCGGTTCTCGAATAGAAACTCTTGCGCCTGCCCTACTTCCCGGCTGCGGATTTCCCTTCAAGTGCGGCATAGATAGCGGCGTTGGTGCAGACCTCGTAATACCACTTCTCGGTCCAGTGTTGCAGGGTGAAATCATGAGTGTCGATCTGTGGAATACGGCTGCCTCGGAGAACAATTTTGCGGAAAATATCATTCCCCACGGGCACTAACGCGCTGTATAGCCGGAACTCTTCGCTGCCCCACAAAGCGGGGAGCGGAAGGTGTAAGGGTGCGAGAGAAATCTCTGACTGGAGTTTTTGGAATGCCGCCGAGCTCAAACGGATGCCACTCAGGTTGTATTTCATGATGAAGTCTTCCGGGCTCTCCAGGGCATCGTCATCGCTCACTGTCTGAAAAGCATAGACGTTGAATGGCGTCTTCATTTGTTCCATGGCTTTGCGCACCCGCTTGTTGCAGGAAGAAAGCCGGTCGCTTTCGTTCAGCGCATCGGAAATCATGATCCGTTGCTCGCCATCCATCAGGTACATGGGAGCAGAGTCCTGGAAAGAGATTCCAATGCCCAATTCCAGCGAAGGCAGGCCTGCGCGTTCCGACAACTGGTTATAGCCGCGAACAATTTCGATCATCTCTCGCGCCAGCACACAGGCTTTGCTGACCGCCAGAGGCGGTTCGCCTTCACGCTCGAGAAATGCCAGGATGATCGCATCGCCTTCGAGAAATACTTTCGTGGCTCCGTATTTCTGCAAGAGTTTGTTCACTGGATCGTAGAAATTCAGGCTGAAGTATGAAGCCGGATTCATCTCGCGCTCCAGCAGCGATCGGGTAAGGCGGGAGGAATCGCGAACATCCGCCTTCAAAATCACGTGCCGAATGACTTTTTCTTCCGAAGGTTTCTTTTCTTCCGGCAATAACAACTCATACAGCGTGCCGTTGAGCGACGAGAGCTCCCGCAACTTTGCGTTGCCGATCAGATTGATGCTGTCCATCGCTCCATTGAGCACTTCCAGGCGTCGCAGGTCGCGATGATAAAGAATGAAATCACGCAGAAAACGTCCTGCAATTTTGGCCCGTTCCGCCGCGCGGCAGTTGGCGACCCGGCCCACTGCACCCGCAAAGCTGGTGAGTGAAAGCTTGCCGTGTTCTTTGATGAGCTTCTCGACTCTTTCCCGTTCGTCCCGCGAAATGAGGCCGTTCTTTAATTGCTGCGGATTGATTCGCTGCGAATATTCGGACAACAGAGGCACGACTTCATAGGAGGCGAGCACGTACTCCATCACGTTTTCCTGCTCCAGAAGTTCCATCCACCTCGTCAGGCGCGCTCTCTGCGACCGCCCTTCCCGCGTGGACTCGTCCGGAGCGCCGGCCCCCACCAACTCCAGCGCATTTTCCGGCACGCTGAGCCATCCGTCGAGTACAGCACTTAACTCGCTTTCGTCGATTTTGAGGTCTAAGGAGAGTAAAAAGTCGCAAGCGATCCGGCGAACATTCGCGAAGGTGTCGGGATCGCGCTCAAAGTTGCCAAGCATGACGTAGTGTTCGGCACAGAGATAGGGATCGCGGCCATCTTCGCTCAGAATGAATGGATTCGAGAACAACTGATACTCGGACTCCGGTTCATTCCCAAAGAGCGAACGGCGGGTGCGCAGCAGTGTTTCTTTTTCAATCTCACGCAGGGTGCGGAACAGCTCTTGCGCAGTCTGCCGAAGAATGATTTTCTTGGCCACCTGGAAGGCGGCGAGACGCTCGCGATACTCCAGAGCTTTCTGCTGCCGGACGCCTTCGTAACTCTTCAACATGACGCGGCATCGCTCGAGAATCTGCGCAAACTGGAGGTTCAATTCCGTGCGCAGGAATTTAAGGATGGCGGCGCGCGCAAGTAAATCGACGGAGTTGTTACCTTCCGCTTTAGCGCGATTCAACGCCGCCAGATGCATTTCCGCCAGCAGCGGCTTTAAGTCGGAGGGGCCCGTCTTGCTTCGTCCCGCTGGCTGGTTCGCCCGCAGAAAATGGTTGGATTGCAACGTCTGGGGCGCTTCGGCAGCCAGCAATGATTCGACATTGCCGTAGCGCATGATCAATCGCGCTACATGCGAGCGGGTTTGCTCGACAAACTTTATGCTCAGGTGAACGTCGTGCCGCAGATTGTCGACGCCCAGTTGGAGACCCGCCAGAGAGAGTGCGGGCGTGTAAGAGGCCAGACGCGGGGGTGCCAGGTCTTCCGAAGCAGAGCCGAGTCTGAAGATGGGAATGCGTGGCATCGCTATGTATCGCTTCGCGCGAGTGTGTTTCATCCTGAGGGCTGCGGGCTTAGCTTGCATGTCCCGCTGCAGACTCAGATTCGGACACCCAGGCAGCGAAGCATAAATCCTTGGAAACTACTGATTTTCCTGCCTATTCGAGGAGGTTACCACGGGAAATTGGGGTGCCAAAGTTACTCAAGTTATCTGGGGAATATCGACGCGGATAAAGATTAGTGGGTCAGATTTTCAGGAAAATCTTCTTGCGATACAGGATCGCCATGACCAGCCAGCAAACCGATACGAAACTCAACGCAAACACCAGCGAAGCATTGGCTGGATTGAAATTGGGCTCTATGAATTTGCTATACAGAACTCCTCCCCAACCTGTGTAGATCAGCAGATGGGCCACCAGCGCCGCACATACGTAGGCGGCAATCGCATTCATCCCAAAAATGAGAAATGGCTTAGTCCATGCCCCGCGCCATTGCTTGATATCCAAAACCCAATAGCAGAGCGCCAGAATGATCAGGGCCAGTCCAGCAGTCACCAGGACGAAGGAGCTGGTCCAGAGTTTCTTGTTGATTGGGAACCAGGTGTTGAAGAATTCCCCTGCCAGAAACAGCACAACTCCAGCAACTGCCATCCAGTCGCCTTGCTGGCGAGCGCACGGGCAGAACGAAGCCATTTGCCGGTTTGCAGGCCCAACAAACAGGTCGCTACCGACGGAATGGTGCTCAGGACGCCTTCCGGATCGCGGGTGCCTTCATAAAGGTGTCCCATGAGAAGCTTGCGATCCAGCCACGCGGCGATATTGCGGTCAGGATCAAGTATCGGCATGTCATGGGTCGGAATGCCGAAACCAGGAACGGTAACGTACCGCATAAGAATCCAATAACCGACGAGGCAAGCAAGAATCACTGCAACCTGCGCCCTCCAACCAATCCACAATTCCAGAATAGCGGTAATCACGTAGCAGATCGCAATGCGTTGCAGGACGCCGTAGAAACGCAATGTATGGATGTGGTAGTGGTTGGGAAATCCATTCAGAAACACGCCCAGAGCGAGGATCAGAAAGCCACGCCAAAGCACATGTTTGATAAGGTCTTCGCGGGACTCCCCTCGGGCGAGCCGGGAACGGAACGAGTATGCCAGGGCCACGCCAACGATAAAAAGAAAGAAGGGGAAAACCAGATCTGTAGGCGTCCAGCCATTCCACGCTGCATGCTTAAGCGGCCAATAAGAAGCTTCCTCATTGCCCGCATCATTGACCAGAATCATCAAAGCGATGGTTGCGCCACGAAACAGATCGAGCGACATCAGCCTGGTTGTGGGCGACACCGATACTTTGGCTTGCGGCTCGCGCACAGCGGCAATGGGCAAGGTAGACATGCTTACGACTGCGGATTGTAGCATGCGGCGATCAGAACAGCGTGTAGAGATCGATTGCCGGCAAACTAACTCCCAACCATCTGTCATCCCGAGAGTGAACCTCTTGAGGAGTCGAAGAACCCTGCGATTGCTGGATCCCGCTGCGAAAGTCCGATGCGGTCAATTCCTCCCAATGCACCGAAAGTTTGGATTGGGCCCATGATGGAGCCACAAACAGCAGGAAAGACAGTAAAACAACCGAGGTCTGCCACATAAAAATCCTCCCCCTAAAGCGGCGCAATTCTAACATTCCTCATCGAATGGATTGCACACTCCTTCGGGAGCCGTAGTACCTGAATTCCGGGCGGACGTCGATCAGGTTGCCGGCCCTCGTGGTTACTCTAGTCACGCTGTGCGGTAACGAAGTCACGCGTATGATTCAGGTACTGGGCCATGAAAAAACTCAACTTTGTACTATCCCTGACGACGGATGATAACGACTACCAGATCGAGCAGGCCTCCGCGGCGGAGGAAGCCGCACGCCGCCTGGGAGTGGGCTTGCAGATCATTTACGCCGAGAATGACGCCATCATTCAAAGTCAGCAATTGTTGAAATTCGTTCAATCGGGCTCGGGCTCGACCCCGGATGGAATTATCTTTGAACCGGTCGGCGGGACGGCCTTGCCGCAAGTGGCACGGGCGGCCGCAACTGCCGGAATCGGTTGGGTAGTGCTCAACCGCGATGTGGATTATGTTTCCGATCTGCGCAAAGTTCATCGCGTACCCATTTTCGGACTCACCGCCGACCATGAAGAAATCGGACGCATTCAAGGCCGGCAGTTTGCCGCGCTCCTTCCCAAGGGTGGATCGGCACTTTACGTTCAGGGGCCCTCCGAGAGTTTGGCTGCCAAGCAACGCACCAGCGGCATGTACGAAACCAAACCCGTCGATGTGCAAGTCAAGCTGATGAAAGCCAATTGGACGGAAGCCAGCGCTTATAAAACGCTGAGCTCCTGGCTGCGGTTGTCTACTTCGCACCAGACTCCCGTCGATCTCATTGCCGCGCAGGATGATTCGATGGCGATGGGGGCAAGAAAAGCGTTCCAGGAACTTCCCGACAACGCGGCACGCGACCGCTGGCTCGGTTTGCCTTTTACCGGCTGCGATGGAATGCCGAAAACCGGACAAGCGTGGGTGCGCAAAGGTCTTCTTGCTGCAACTGTTGTTGTGCCTCCGAATGCTGGAAAAGCTGTCGAAATGCTGGCCCAAGCGATACTGACCACCATAGTGCCGCAAGAACGTACACTGAATGAACCTGTTTCTTTTCCGACTCTCGCACAATTGACGGAACAAAAAACTCGGGCCCGGTCCGCAGGATCGAATCGCTAAACGGCTTCTTGGGCGCTAAAGCATGCTCGCCGCCCAACCAAGCAAGCCCTTCGGTTCCCTGATTTTCACTTTTCTTGTTAGAGTGGTCTCTCATTCTTCATAGGAGACTCAAATGCCCACTCTAGTCGCCCAGCCGACACACATCCCTTGCGCCGGAACAAAACCCAAGTTGATCGATGAATACATCGGGCGCGTCAACAGCAAGACCACAAGTCTAAGCGTGGCCCACATGCGTAGTCCGGAGGGATGGGCCGAACCCGGGCAGACTCCGGAGTTCGATGAGTTCACGGTGGTGCTCAAAGGTACGCTGCGGCTGCGTCACAAAGGCGGAGACATGGACGTGAACGCGGGACAGGCCGTGATCGCTCACGGCGGCGAGTGGGTGCAGTATTCCACTCCGCTCGAAGGTGGCGCCGAGTACATTGCAGTGTGCCTGCCAGCATTCGGGCTGGATACGGTGCATCGGGACGCTTAAACAATTGGGCGGAATCTCAAGATCCCGCCCTGGAAACCGCTTTTTCTGAGAACCTACTTGAGAATGATCTCGTCCAACAGTTCCGAACTGATCAGTTCGCGGATTTCTGAACGCTTCTCCGAAAGTTGTTGCGCTGGTTGCTTGCCGCCGAGGAGCTTATCGCGCAGCATCTCGCCTTTCGCGGCGAGCCCGTCCATGGCGGCGTGGTTCTTGTATTGAACGGCCAGACAGAGGTCCCAATCTTCGGGATTGTTCTTGGTTTCTTTCAGAAATATTTTGTAATCCAGGATCGTCCCCGAGCGTTTCTCTTCATCGAGAATCGGCTTTGAAGATTGTTGCAGGCTGGTCAGATAAGCGTCCATGGCGGTGGGTTTCACACGAATCAGCTGGACGCGCCAGACTGGACCCTCGGTGTAGTGCTCTTGAGCGAGAACTGCTGGGACAAGCAACAATAGAAAAGCCACAAGACGGCAAATTATTTTCATAGTGAAATCTCCTCGAAGTGAATTTTGGCGAAGGCGAGGAGAATCATACGCTCGGCAGCGTGTTTTGTACGCAAGGATATGAATTATGCGAGGACAGATCGAAATCCGTCCCCACGTTGTCTAGCTGAAAGCGGACAGCTCTAAGGCGTCTCGATCAACTCCATCTTGCCATCTCGCGTGCGATGCAGAACCATCAACTTGCCCTTGGGATCACGAAAGATAAAAACGTCCCGATCGCGAAAGTGGACTTCCTTAATGGCTTCTTCGAGCGTCATGGGGCGCATCGCCACAGCGTCAATCGTCCGAATCAAATGAACTTCGGTAGTTTTTGCGACCGAAGGAAATTTGTGTACGACAATCGGCACGGCCGTCGTCTCAGACAGTCCCACTGCCACTTGCACCGATTCCTGAGTGGATTCTCCGTCGTATTTCTTTTGGTCATGCCGCTTCTTACTGCGCGACTTGGTGTGATATTTCACCGCCTGTTTTTCCAGGTGGTCGATGGCTTGATTGATGGCCACTTTCATTTCGCCGGCTTGCGCCAACGCAACCAGTGGACCTTTTCGCAGAGTGATGGTGATTTCCGCTTTATGGCGGCGTTTTTCCACGCTCAGGACGACCTTGGTTTCGAACTTGTCATGAAGAATTTTACGGATTTTAGTAAGGCCGGTTTCTACTTCTTTGCGAATGGCGGGAGTAACGTCACAATGTCTGCCGGTAATTTCCACGTTCATGGGCGCCCCCTTTTCAGAGTGTACCTAAATGTCGTGGGCACTTACATTGGAAGTTTGAGAAAAAGTCAGAAATCAGAAGTCAGCATGCAGAATTAGGAATGGGGAAGCAAAGAATGCAGAAGTTATAAGTCAGAATTCAGAAGTAAAATCCGAAGCCGTAGATTCGTGTCAGGGCAATCGCCTTCAGGCGTGCCGTAAGGATCTTAGCCTTGATAACGCGCTTCAGCGCCTGAGGGTTGGTCCGACCGCCGGGACATCCCGGCGACTAAAGCCCATTTTTCACATCTTCAAACGGCGCGGCTGAAGCCGCACTCTGATACCAATCGAAGACCATCTGACTTCGGCATTCTGACTTCTTACTTCTAACTTTTCTTCACTCTTCGCTGGTGCGTGCTCGGAATCCGCATATCTTCGCGATACTTGGCAACAGTTCGCCGCGTGACTTGAATTCCTTGCGATTGCAAAATCCTCGTGATCTGTTCGTCAGTTAGAGGACGGGCAGGATCTTCATCTTCAATCAGCTTCTTGACCCGACGCTTGAGAATTAGCAACGAAGTGTTGCCGCCTTCAGGACCGTTCACACTCTCGCTGAAGAAGTAACGCAGCTCGAACACACCCTGGGGCGTGTGCGCATATTTATTGGCCACCGCGCGGCTCACCGTCGAAGGATGCACGCCAATTTCCTCTGCGACTTCCTTGATCATCATCGGCTTCAATTCGTCGATTCCGCTTTCCAGAAAGTCGCCCTGACGCATCACGATGGTGTAGCAAACTTTCAGGATCGTCTGCTTGCGCTGTTCAATATTCTTGATGAGCTGAATCGCACTCTTGTAGCGTTCCTTCACGTAATTGCGAGTGTCTTTGTCGTTGACATCGCGGGTCAGAAGTTTTTTGTAAGTCGGATTCAAGCGCAACTGCGGGACGTCGTCATCGTTCATCATCACCAGCCACTCGTCTCCATGCTTTACGAAGGCGACGTCCGGCTCGATGAGCCGCGGCAGAGCGAGGTTGTAACGCATCCCCGGACGCGGATCGAGTGTCCGAATATATTCGAGCGCTGCTTGCACTGCCTCAACTGGACGCGTCATCGCTCGGGCTATTTCTTTATATTGCTTATTCTGCAGGGCCTTCAGATGTGAATCGACGACAACGATTGCATCGGCAAGGACCGGCGCGATTTCTTCCTCGTTGCCGAAGGTATTTCCGTTGTCGAGCCTCTGCGTCGCCAGCTCTTGCTGATAGCGCAATTGGCAGATCAGGCATTCGCGCAAATCGCGGCAGCCGACGCCCGGAGGATCCATCTGTTGTATCACCTGGATCGCTTCGTGAAGGTTGGCGAGGCTGAAATTTTGCTTGAAGATTGGCGCGGGAGCGCGGGCTGGCGCCGGAGCTTGTTCAATAATAGGTTTCGCTTGTGGTGTGCTGATGAACGCTTCGGGTGCCGGTGCTGTTGCAGCCGCGCTGCCGGTTCTTAAGTCCGAAGTAATGGAAGAAGCGATCTCGGCACTGTCGGTGGAAATGCCACTCCAATTTCCATTGGCGATTCCGGCATCTGCCAGCAAATCAATGTCGCTGTTGTCGTCGGTGATCGGAAGATCTTCTAGCGAAGCATCGAGCCCAAGTGCTGCGGCTTCTTTGACGACCTTTTCTACGATGGTGGCATCGACTTCCGGCGGCGCGGGTGGCGCGATACCGAGCAACTCGTCATCGCTGGCAATCAGATATCCGTCTTCATTCAGATTGCCGATGACCACTTCCGCAGCTTCCCGCACTTCCGGACTCACCGAAAGCGCGCCTAATTGCCACCGCAGATGGTCCGCGAGATTGCTGGGCTTGGAAAGAAAATTCTCAAACGAAGGACGTTCAATCTCTTCCATCTCGCCCGGACTGCGATACCCGGGATCGAGATATTCCTGGAAGAACGAACCAAAATCAATTTCTTCAAACGGATCTTTTTTCTCAACCGCGGTAACGGTATTTTCTTCGGGAGCGACTCGATCCCGCTCTTCCTCGCGGCGGTTCACGTCATCAATCAGAGGAACGGAATCTTCCAGTTCCTCAAGCACCGGATTCTCCACCATCTCGGCCGTGATCATGTCCCGCAGCTCAAGTTTATTAAGCGCGAGCACACTGACCATCTGCACCAGACCTGGTGTCAGGATCTGCCGCTGTGAGACTCTCAGGTGCAGCTTGGGTGACAGCATTACCATAGATTCAGTCGTTGGTCGTTCGTCGCGCGTCGTTGGCCCTTTGCTATTGGCCGTTAGTCTTAATCAAAACTCAGTGGCCGAGGGCATTAAGCCAACGACCAACGACGCACGACCAACGACGGCCTTCTTCAAACCAACGAAAAACTCTCTCCCAAATAAACCCGTCTTACATCGGCATTGTTCGCCAACTGGTCCGGATTGCCTGAGGCGAAAATCTTGCCTTCATCAATGATGTAGGCCCGGTCGGTGACTGCCAGCGTTTCCCTCACACTGTGGTCCGTGATCAGGACGCCGATACCGCCAGCCTTCAGGCTGCTAATAATCTTCTGCAAATCGAGGACGGCGATCGGGTCAATCCCGGAAAACGGCTCGTCCAGCAAAATAAATGTCGGATTGATGCACAAAGCGCGGGCAATTTCGACCCTGCGCCGTTCGCCACCAGATAACGCATATCCCTGGTTCTGGCGAATGTGCTCCAACCCCAATTCGTCGATCAGTTTCTCCATCTTCTCGCGGCGTTCATGCCAGGAGATGGGCTGCGCCTCCAGCACCGCGAGGATATTTTCCTCAACGGTAAGCTTGCGGAAAACCGAAGCCTCCTGGGGGAGATAACTGATGCCATACTGACGCGCCCGCAAATACATGGGAACGTCCGTAATATCGTCGTTATCGATTAACACCCGGCCTGCGTCTGGGGGTATCAGGCCAACAATGGTGTAGAAGGTTGTGGTCTTGCCGGCCCCGTTAGGCCCTAACAATCCAACCACTTCGCCCTGCTCGACGCGAATGCTGACGCCATTTACAACCCGGCGACCTTTGTAGGACTTACTAATGTCGTCGGCGGCCAGCGTGTGCATTTATCGTGCCACTCGCGTCTGTGCAGCAGTGGGGGTCTGTTTGCTTCCTTCTACGAGTACCCTATCATCGTGTCTAAAGAGAGTCAACGAAACCCCGGTAACCTTCCCGTGTTCGGCATCAAAAATGCTGGGCGGTCCGCCGGTCAGGACAAATTTGTCATCCGCAGCCGTATAAACCAGCTTATCTCCGGTGCCGCGGCGGGCAGGCTGGGTGATGACAACGTTCTCTTCAGCAACGATATGGTCAATCCTTCCAGAAGACGTAACTGACTGATTCGGGGATGTTTGGCTTCTGGCCTGAAGAAAAACATCCATGCGACTGGCGGTAATCGTTGAGTCGGTTCCTTTGGCTACGACGCTGCCTTCGAAGTGGGCTTTACGGTCGTTGTCCGAGTAGTTCAAGTCATCGGACGTGACAAGGACGGGTGTGGATTTCCCGCTTTTCTCGGTCTGAACCAGGGCTGTCGACACTTTTTGGCTGGCCGATGAGTGGGCCGTCACCGTCCGGCGGTCGCGGTCAAATTCGATCGACGGCGCCTCGATCAGGTTGGCATCCTGCCACAACCGGGCGTCGCCGGTGTAAAGTGCGACCGCCGGGGAACGATGCGCTGTCATCGATCGTGACGTCACATGAATCGGACTGGACGAAGCCAGCAATGCTCCATTCGGTTGCGGCTTCATGTCGGAGTATGTGCTTTTCACATCTCCGTCGGCGAATGCATCCCCGGTGGCGCGATTCATGCGCATGGTGCGGGCTGTGGTGGTCATGTTTTTATCGATGACCCGTGCTGAGTTCGTCAGAGTCAGGATCTGGTCGGCCGGAGTGTAGCGGCCTTTGTCTCCCCAGGCCTGACGTTCGCCATCGGCATAAGCCACGTTGCCTTGCTGCACAATCGCCTGCACGCCGGTACCGGGAGTAAACGCCGCATCGACCGTGTCGCTGGTGCTGACGCGGTCTGGCTGTCCCGGAGTGCTATTCACAATTCTCGCGGCGGGAGCGCCGTGTACGGAAGCAAGCTGGCCCAGATCATCGAAGCGGGCCTCAAATTTTTCGGCTACGACCGTCGTCTGCTGGCCCGCTGCCAGGAGTTGTCGGATGAACCAACATCTGCGGAGGACCCGAAGTGACAGCTCGCTCGAAATGCCGCCCATCGGCCAGATAGAAATCAATGACGGGCGCGGTCAATTCGAAATCCTGCGGAGTTGACGATCCGGACGACGGTTTCTGATGCTGCAACAGCTTCACATTTTCGTCCGCATGGATTTTTTTCAGGACACTCGTGCTCTCAGCATTCTTTGCTTTTGCGCGAATCTCGACAAAATCGAGGACGGCGCGACCCGCAGTCCCCTGCATCGGCTGGGCACCCTCGGTATCCAATCGAACGTCTCCGGTAAAAATGGCGGTATGCAACGAACTGCGTTGCTCGTCGCCGGCCCGAGATGCCATCAACAACTCCAGTTCCTTGGACCGCACTTGCGCCGGCTGGTCGCCTTTGGTTTCCACGCGAATATTTCCCTGGGCGAAGACGCGCTTCACGGTGTTGTCCGGCTTTAAGTACATCGTCGCTTCATCCGCGTCTGCTTGCTGCAGTCCATCTACCAGATGAGCATGCTCCAACACAATAATTCTGGGATCCTTAGTGATCGTTCCGTGGACTGCGGTTACCGTCGCTGGAGTTTTCCCGTTCAGCACAATGTGCACGTCGGACATGAGCGTGAGCACACTGCTCTTGGCGTCGTAAGTCACGCCCACAGCCGATCCGCTGGCCTGGGGTACGCGAAAATCGGCCCTTTCGGTAGTACGCGCGTTTCCCGTCGTCTGATTGAAGATCAAGTTCGAAGTCTTAAGATGGATGGGGTTCTTGAGCTCCTTGGGTGCCGCCTGGTCTGCGCCGCCAATCCCTCCGGGATTGGATTGCAAATCCATATCCACTTCGCCCTTGCCGATCACATCTCCGGTCTGCTGGTCGTATTCGAAATTCTTGCCGTAGATTTGGTCGAACCGGCCGGAGTCCCGCCCATAAAGCGTAATTTCCACGTCGGACAACTCGGCCCGGCGGCCGCCTTTGTATTGCAAAGCTTTGTTCGCTTCAATCCGAAAAAGAGTGCGTCCCTGCTCCGACTTGGAGATGCTGAAACCTTTCGCGGTCTGCTTAAACTCCAGACCAATCTTCTCCGGAACCTGCTTCAGGGCGTTTTGGATCTTATGCCGGGCGTAGAGATACATCCCGCCCACGACCAGGACCGAAAAGATCGTGGCTAGCGCAAACCAGCGGCGCAAGCGGGAGATTTGTGGAGGCATGTGCCTAGAGTTTACTTGATGCTGCCTGCCGGGGCTTTGGTTTGTTCGCTGCCCGAAGCGTGCGAGGAAACAGAAGAAGTGGTACTAGCGATAGCGGACCAGGGTGCCGGCGATCATGTCGTGCAGGGCCTGCTTTCGCTCGGTGAAACCTGCCATGATGAAACCGATCAGAAGAATGATCCCGGAAATAATCTTCGCGAAATGACGCCCCGTGGCGCGGCCAAACGAAACACGGTTGCCTTGCAGGTCTGTGACCTGCAATCCAAAGATCATCTTGCCCAACGTAGCCTGATAGGCAGAACTCTCCATAAGGGCTTCGTAAAGCCAGGAGGCCACGATTGAGAGCGCTGGCACAATCCCAAACAGATTGGCCCCGCCTGGAAAAGAAGGGTGCATCCTTGAACCAAGTACACCGCCAACAAAACCCATCAGGCGAAATGGCGCGAGCACGATTTGAATCAGCATGACATCTATGATTGCCGCGAGAAAACGAATCCAGAACCCGCCCCAATGTATTGGCACAAATGGCCGCGCGACCGCGACATTTGCTCCCAGAGCAGTCCCGCAATTGGTGCAGAGCGGGACAGTCGGCACATTTTGAGTGCCGCATCGGTTGCAGAAAATCATAGCTTCGTTCATGAGCCAGAAATATATCTGCGCTCAGGTCTTGTGTAAAGTCTTTTACGGAAGGCTTTCTGGACCCGCGTCATTTAAACTCTCACGACTATGATTTCAATCCCTCCCGCTCTGTTGGACCTGCAGAACGTTCGCGTGATGCGCGGCGATAAAATCGTACTCGACGATTTCACGCTTCGTGTCGATAGCCAAGAACGTGTTGCCATTCTTGGACCGAATGGCTGCGGGAAATCGACCTTAATTAAGACCATTACACGCGAATGCTATCCCGTTGTTCGGAACAATTCGACCATGAAAATCCTTGGCCAGGATTCGTGGAATGTTTTCGAGTTGCGCTCTATGCTGGGGATCGTCTCGAACGATCTGATGTCCGCCTGCACTGGAGAGGCGACTGGGATTGACGTGGTTCTTTCCGGTTTCTTCAGCAGCACCGACATCTTCCCCAATCACACCGTCACTCGGGGACAGAATGAGCAAGCCGACGCTGCGCTGGCCCAATTGAAAATCTCTCACCTGGCCCATCGCCCTGTCAGCGAGATGTCGTCGGGAGAAGCGCGTCGCGTGCTGATGGCGAGAGCGCTGGTCCACGATCCGCGCGCGCTGCTGTTCGATGAACCCAGCAACTCTCTCGACGTTTTCGCGCGACACAGCTTGCGCCAGACCATGAGCTCGCTCGGAAACTCCGGCATTGGAGTGATTCTGGTCACCCACGATCTTTCAGACATCATTCCAGAGATTGATCGCGTGCTGTTGATGTCCGGAGGCAGAATCGTGGCCGATGGCAGCAAAGAAGAAATGCTGCAACCTGAGCGACTGGCCGCGCTATTTGGGATTGAGGTAAAGCTGGCGCAACACGATGGCTTCTACCATATGTGGTAAATCCCGTGATGAATCACGTAGCCTGAACGCCTCATCTGATCAGCGACAGAAGCAATCTTTGAGCTAGGCTCACGGCTGCGGGGCAGACAGGGGCGTCGACCCCCACGCGAGCTAGAAATTCTCGTCCAGAGTGACCTGCTGCACCATCTGATCGAGTTGTTCGTCCGCCTGTGACTTTTTGTCATCCAGCTCTGAAATCTCTTTGTTCAATGTGCTCAGACGATCTTCCTGAGAATCGAGTTGGTGAGTATAGCGCTGCAACAGGGCTTTTTCTTCGGCGCTGCCCTTCAATGCCTTCATGTTCTCGCGTAACCGCGCCTGGTCCTTGGTAATGGCCTCCACTTCCTGTTGGCGCTGTTTGATCTGTGTTTCAAGATTGTCCACCAGATTCTTTTGTGCCAAAACTTTACGAAAGACCTCTTGCAGCGCGGGTGTGACCGCTTTCTGTTGAGTGATGAGGGTTACTTGCTTGTCATCCAGTTCGCTCAGTTCGTATTGAGTGTCTTCAGGATGGTATTCCTCAATCTCGAGATTCTCGGTTTTGCCCGGCCCCACGCCGACGCGGAATCTTAAGAAAGATGCCGAGGTTTCTTCCGGCTTTGCGCCCTCGGCCAATTTCCAACCTTCGCGCGCGGGATGTTCGATCACCACCTGTCGCGGCGTAGTATCTGCGTTATGCAGCGTGTATTTGCGTTTGTCGCGCTGCTCGTGAGTGAGCACCATGATGCCTTTGGTGATGCGCACGTGGGTCGAGGGCTTGTCGTTTCCTTCTTCGTCCATGGTAATGCGAAGGGCCGGGTCGGCGGCATAGGAAATCAATCGGCGCTCGGCGGGATGGACCGTATCCAAGAGACCTTCCCCGGCAAACGTATCGGCATCAAGAATGTTGAACGTGCCGGAATCAAGAGTCAGGCCGCTGGAATTGGTGATCCAGAGCGCGCGGCGGATTTCCTGCGAACCTTCGCTCCAGAGCGAAACCTTCTCGGCCTCGATGCGCGCCTGCAAGATCGGGACTAGCGCGGATTGATTTTTGCCAATGCTGATTTTCTGTTTGATGTCGTATTGGAAATAGTCGCCCATGGCTTTGCCTTCGGCCTCGACGTGCTGCTTAGCAATGGCGGAATTCACAGAACTGACTTCTAGGCTTTCGGTGTTCAGCGTTTCCGCGGTGCCTTCCACCGTGACGGTTTCTGCGGTGGTGCCTACTTCCAACCGGGCATCAATCTCGTTGCTGCGGCCATTGCCAATAAAGAAATTACTTAGATCGAAGCGCTTGAATCCGGGCGAGTCGACAAATAGAGCGGAATTCCCCACCGGCACGTTATAGAACTGATAAATGCCGCGCGCATCCGAGGTCGTAGTTTGTGTCGCGCCATTCTGATCATTGCGCACCGTCACCCGTGCTCCGGGGACAACGGCGCCTGTCATATCACTGACAGTCCCCCGCAAACTGGATGCACCAACCGGAGGTGGCGGAGGCGGGGGCACTGACAATTTGCCAAACTGATCAAGCCGATCAAACTGGCGGTCCCGTGTTCCCTCATGTTCCTGCGGAGTCAGCATCACTGAAGGTGGCAAGTCCACGACCGGACGGCGCGCGTAAAACGGCTGCGAAATATTCTCAATAAACGACTGCGGCGCTCCGGCGATCAGCGAGAGCTGGACATCCTTCCAATCTTCTCCTACAGTGTTGTCGACGATTGCCCAACCTTGCAATAACGGTTTGCCGCTTTCTTTTCCATCGGCCCGGGCCGGAATAATAATTCTGTACGTGCTCTTCCACACCGGCACTTCACTGATGTAGCTGACAAAAATATTCCGATCTCCAGTGCCCGCCGCCGAAATGGTCATGCGGCGCAGGTCGCGGGCCCGCGAGGATGCGACCAGATTTAAATACTTCCCTACTTCATCATTTAAATCGTGATCGGCGAGCCGCACGGAAGTACCCGCACTCAGATCAAAATTGCGCATCTCGCCGCTGTCCGTAATGATGGAAAATTCGGTCACTTCATAGGAATCGCTTTTTTCGTTGAACCGTTTTTCTTTTTCGACGCTGAGAAGCCGGCCCGTAGCCGTGGCCGATCCGCTATGCACTTCGACTCGGGCGCCTCGCATCGCAGTGAGGTAATCCGCGCGAGTGACCGACTCGCCGAAAGGCAAGCGCAGTCCCTTCAATCGCTCATCCAGCGGGGCGATAGAGTTGTAGCGAACGTTGGCAATATGTCCCTCGCCAAGGTCCACCACCGTGAGGGACTTCAACACATCGTTGAGTTGGGCGGTGGTGAAGTCGATGGAGAGATCTTGACTACCATGAACTTTGGCCGAGTGCTCGAAATATCCCACGCCGTTTTTGTAGAGCACGACCCGTTTAATGGGAAGACGCGCGTCGGAGGCGCTCTCAACGGAAGCCGGGGATTCCTTCGCCTTGGGCGGGACAGCCTTGGCTGGAGATGAGGTTTGTGCTTGGGAAAAACCAAGCAGAGAAATTGCAGCAAGCAACATAACGAGCAGGCGCATAAACACCTTCCGCTTCGATCCGGGAGTTTAGCACCTAAGGCTTTGCGCGAGAAACGAATTCCGTGACTGTTCCCAACTACCGTTCCGGAGTGCGCTGCCGCGTTGGGCTAAGCTTGATCGTCCCTGCGGGACTCATAAGGGACAGCCTGGGCGGTGTTGTCTCTACGTGGTCTGTGCTTGTACCAGGGACTCTTTCTTGATTGCGGCCGGCTTTGCCTGGAAATCTTTCAACGACAATTCCAGCCCGCCGAAATCCGGATGCTCATTGTGGTCCAGAGTAAAAGCAATATCGAATGTGTCTCCAGCAATTATTTGTGACTGCTGAAATTTTTCCGCCAGGTTCCATCCCAAGGCATTAAACGCGACCGATTTTCGCCAATCGCCGTTTTTCGAAGATCCCTGCCACGCGCAGTTTCACATGTTTATCTTTCATTACCCGCGGTGCAGTCATCAAGCGCACCTCACGCGCGACAAAAACTGGTTCCGGATTCCCCATGCCAAATGGCTCCAGCCGGCAGACAGATTGAAATAACTCCGGAGTCACCTGGTCCAGCGGAATTTCAGCGTCGATCTTCATCGATGGTTCGAAGTCGGCCAGCGTCAGCCGTTCGCGCGCATAGGCATCTAAATGGGCGCGCAGGCCGGCCACGTTTCCGCTGGGCAGAGAAAATCCCACGGCGTGCGCGTGTCCGCCAAATCTGGTGAACAAACTCGAGCATGATTCCAATCGCGTTCAGCAAATGGAATGCGGGAATCGATCGGCCCGAACCGTGAGCTTCCTCGCCGTCGCGCGAAATCACCAGCGTCGGACGCCCGTAACGCTCGACCACGCGAGTGGCCGTGATTCCGATCACGCCACGGTGCCACCCATCGCCATCGATCACGATGCAATACGCTTCACTCAACGTGATTTCCTCGTCGATGCGCAATTTGATCGAATCCAAAATTTTGCGTTCTTCCGCCTGCCGGTCGCTGTTCAGTTGATCGAGCTTGCTGGCAATCTCTCGCGCCCGTGCAGGATCTTTGACGCTGAAAAGTTCGATGACGTCGCGAGCGACATCCATTCGTCCGGCGGCGTTAATGCGCGGCGCGATACGAAATCCCACTTCGCCCGAAGTCAGCGGACGCCCGCCAAGCTTCGCCACTTCGAGCAACGCCTTGAGTCCAGGATTGACGGTCGAGCGCAGCCCGTCCAGACCGAGCTTGGCGAAGACGCGATTCTCATCGATCAAGGGCACCGAATCGGCGATCGTGGCGATGGCCACGATTTTCATGAACGACATCAGCAACTTGTTCTGATCTCGGCCAGCCAGCCGACGCTCCATTAGTCCTTGCGCCAGTTTGAATGCCACTCCAGCGCCGCAGATCGATTTGCAGGGATACTCGCAGCCCGGCTGATTTGGATTCAACACTGCCAGCGCCGGCGGCATGCCATCCGGCCCGGGCAGATGATGATCGGTAACGATCAGATCGACGCCCAATCGTTTGGCGGTTTCAGCCGCGGCGAAAGCGCGAATCCCGGTATCCACGCTGATGATGAGCCGCGTACCGGCCGCAGCCGCACGTTCGATCACATCACCGCGCAAGTCGTAGCCTTCTTCGAATGCGGTGAGGCACGTGAAAGTCAGGAGTACCGCCGCAGAGTTCAATCGCAGTCTTCAAGATGACGATCGCGGTGGTGCCGTCGACGTCGTAATCGCCATAAATCAGAATCGATTCCTTGCGATCCAGCGCCGCTTCCAGCCGATCGAGAGCGGCTTTCATTCCCGTCAGGAGATACGGCGAATGCAGTTGATCAAGCGAAGGAGTTAAGAAACAGCAGAGCAGCTTCGGGTTCGTCGATGCCGCGCATGACCAGCAGACGAGCGACCGTAGCCGCGACGCCTGGATCTTTTGAGTTTGAGTTCGGGTTGAGTACCGTAAAGTCTCGGCCAGCGATTGCACTTTTGCGGCGATCGGCGGTTCGCAAGGATTCCAGCGCACGACTAGCTTTCGTCGTCCAGGCCGGGCTCGTCGATCGACATGCCGCCGAAATCGTCGGCCACTTCGAGCAGGCGCTGATAGCGTTCGTACCACTCGGTGGAGGCTTCGAAGACCATCATCACGCCCTGCTGCGCAAAACCCAGTTGCACGAATCCGGTTTTGCCGAGATAGGTTCTCAGCCAGCGAGCGTCTTCCACGTCTTCATCGTTGCTGAACTCGGCATTTCCCAGCCGGGCAATCATCTCGTCCAATTCCTGCGGCTCGAGCTTCCATGAATCCATGGTCAGAAAAGGCGCTGAGGCAGCTTTCGCCAGTTCGACGAAATCCTTCCAGCCATCGGGATTTTCTTCCGCCTTCCACATGACGCTCTGCACTTCTTCGTGGTCCACGTAGCCGTGGAAACGACGCATGCCGTGGCCTTCAATGAAGGCAATCATGTCATCTTTCAGGCTCGAGAGATCGTCACCAACAGGAGACATAAGGGATACTCTGTATCAGCATTGTGCATGAAGTGGGGAGATGGGAGCAACTGGGGAGGACCGTCGTTGGCTGTTCGTCATTGGTCATTGGCCCCTCGCCAAAATCGGCGGGGCGGACAAAATGCCGTAGATCTGGGTTTGGCCAATGACCAACGACCAACGAGCAACGAGCAACGGCGCCCCTCCGCTGTGCTACACTTTCTGTTCACGCGTTTCCGATCCGCACTATGCTGCTTTCCAAAGAATATGTGGGCTATCTGGCCCGCGAAGTCACCAAAAAATTGATTGCGGGCGGACTTATCGAGACCAAGGCTGTCGCCTGCGGTCACCGAGAAGGTTCATGCCGCGATCCTTGATGAATTGTCGCTGGAAGACCGCATCAACGACGAAGTACGGGTCATTCTGGAAGCTTATGCCGAGGAAATGCGCAACAGCGGCGCCAACTACCAGGAAATGTTCCGCAAAGTGAAGAGCGAACTGACGCGTAAGTACAAGGCGGTGTTGTGAGAATCAGCCGCGACAAAGTGAATAAAGTTGCGCACGTGGTCACCGACGCGCTCGCCGACATGCCCGAAGTCGACTTTCATGCGAGGACCGCAACACCATCCGGCTGGAAGTCGCGCAAAATTCTGGAAGACTCTGCTCAACCAGGAAGAAAGAATCGACCAGGCGGCCAAGCATAAGATCGAAAACCAGAAGAAAACCATCCTCGAAGGCAGCCAGGAGTGGGACATCCTCTACCGCAAGTATTACAACGAAGAAGTAAAAAAGCTCGGCATGTAACTGCTGGCCACGGATCGCGCGGATCCTCGCGAATCCGAAAATCCTTGAAAAGATCCGCGAAAATCTGGGCGAATCCGTGGCCACGTTCCGGCTAGGCTGCCGGCCGTCGTGCAACCAGATGCTGTATTCGTTGCCGATAGCTTTTTGCGCGGCTGACGATTTCCCTGTGGGTCAGGCTTGGCATCCATTCATAGCGGGGCGTAGCTCTGCGCTCGCGGCGGCTGCCGACGTTCCCCCGGCTTTGCAGGTTGACGGGATGCTTTTCAGCATCGATTTGGTGCCATCCGCTCCCAGAATTGATGTCGAAAACCCCGATGTACCCGCCTTTCAGCAAATCCAACGGCCCATTGATTTTCTTGGTCTGATCAAACTGAGTCGAGCCCGTCGCCCGGAAGTCTTCAAACCATGAGGGAAAGACGAAATCCGAAACGCTCACATCGCCAATCTTGTAGCTGAAGCTATCGTCTTCACAGGCATCGCAGACTTCGTAGGCATAAAGCCTTCCAGCATTCGCATCGCTCGCCTGCACCATCACGGTCAGATTGATGTTGGGATCGGCAAGCATTTCTAGCAATTCGTGGCTGGCCGTGACCGTCCAGTTCGATCCGTATTTCAGGTCTGTACCGGCGAAAATTTTCCCGATCGGCAATCCCTCTGGAGTGAGGTCGTGATAACCCAGAGCTCCGGCCTGGTCAGAGTCATCGAGAATGGTGAGCCACCAGGTTCCTGCCGATGGCTCGGCACCGGTCGGCACGAATGCGAGTTCGGCATCGACTCCCCACACCGGCCGGAAGTCATTTGTAACCTGGTGTTGCAAAGCATCCATGACGGGACGAATTTCGGCGTCCGACAACACGGTGCTGGCATTGATAATCGAAATTTGCATGGGAGCTATTTGCGGCATTTTATTTCTCCTGTATGAATGAATTTGAAGAACGCGCTAAGAATTGCGCGTCAACCGTTTTGCAAACTAATTCCCAGCGAGCCCCGAGCACAAGGTCAAGTAACCAAACAAACATTGTGGATTTCCGCTTTTGGGCAGCGGCCCACGAACCAAACTGGGATAATGAATCGCATGTGAGCGATCCGGGTTTTGTTAACTTGTCTTTGCGTTCGGAATCCATCAAGCTCCAATTCAAGTAACCACTACCCTTGAATCAATTCAGCGAAATTCCGGAACTCATCAAACGGGCAGCCTTAACTGCAGGCTTCGACCTCGCGGGCATCGCCCCCATCAGCGATTTTCCTGACCTCGATCGCTTTCCCGCGTGGATCGCCGCCGGACGCGCCGGCGAAATGAAATACATGGAAGCCCGCGATGAGCGCGGAGATCTCAAGCGCGCATCTCTGGCGCGGGTCGCGCCCTGGGCGCGAAGCGTGATGGTCTGCGCCATCAACTACAACACCGCGCAGCCCTATTCGACGGAGTGCCACGATCTCATAACGACGCGGATGGATCTCCCGCTACGCCTGGGGCCGCGAGGACTATCACGAAGGCTGCGTCGCTACGGCAAGTCATGCGCGCGGTCGACAGCAAAGCTCAAGCATGCCTGCCGACCACGCCGCGGATATCGTCAACACGTTGCTACGTCGACACCGGCCCCATCGTCGAGCGCGTTTTCGCTAAGTACGCCGGAGTCGGCTGGATCGGAAAAAACACCTGCATCATCAATCAGAAAATAGGCTCGTGGCTTTTCCTGGGCGTGATTCTGACTTCGCTCGAACTCCAGCCCGACCTGCCCGCGCCCGACCGCTGCGGCTCCTGCACGCGCTGCATCGACGCCTGCCCCACCGACGCCCTGATCGCGCCCTACCAGCTCGATTCCAACTTATGCATTTCCTATCTCACGATCGAGAAACGCGGCGAGATTCCAGAAGAAATGCGCGCCGGCATGGGACGCCACGTTTTCGGCTGCGACATTTGCCAGGATGTCTGCCCCTGGAACCGAAAAGCCCCGCCAACCTCTGCGGCGGAATTTCATCCCCGCGAAGTCTGGTCAATCCCGCTCGACTGGCTGGCGGAAATCAACGAGGAAGAATTTCGCAAAGAGTTCCGTGGCTCGCCGATACGCCGCGCCAAACGCTCAGGCCTGCGGCGCAACGCTGTGATTGCAGGGCAACAGCGGCGATCATGGTTTCGTGCCCGCCTTAGAGAAACTTGCTTTCGACGAAGATTCCGTCGTCGCCGAAATGGCTCGATGGTCGAAGGACAAGTTGCGAGATTGAAGCGGTCTGCTTCGTTCAAGAGCTTTTAACCGTCTGCTGGCGTCGGGACGCCATAGCTGGGAAACCCTCAGCCAAAGCTCTGATACTCCTTCCAGAATTCCGGCCAGGACAACCGAGGCCCGCCGCAAACAAAAATCTCGGGATGATCGGCGCTTTCCTCGTTCTCAATTTCCCCCGGATTGCTGATATGTCCGGCTAACTGGCACGAGGTGAAAGCTCTCTCGGCGGATTTTTGCGAGAAACCAAGCACGATCAGGGTCGACGGAGGCGGCATCGGATAGCCGCGCAGCCACGCCGAGTTGGTCATGCTGATAGGCATCGGCAGGTGATAGGCCGGGCCCAGAATCTCGATGGCACCCTGCTCGCCGTAGTTTCCTACCAATATCCCAACACTCGCTTTTTGCTCCGTTGGCAGAGAATCCCGAATGCCCGCGACAGTCTTGACCAAATCATTCCAACCGATTTCTTCGCGAAGATCGCCATTGTTTCTGAGCGCGAAATTCTTAAGCGGCCCATCCGGCGCGAGCGGCAAAATCACTGCGCACGCGAATAATCCGCACGCGGCGAGTCCAGTAAAGAACAGCGCCTCAACCCCCCGACGGCCCAGTTGGGGCAGCGATGCGACCCAACGCTCGGCAACCGCCGCGCCCATCGCCAGCAGCATGGGATACGCGGCCGCCAGGTAATAGCCCCCGTCCCTTCCCGACCCAAGAACAGCCCCAGCGGAATCAAGTACATCCACGCCAGGAGACGGTAACGTCGATCGCGCAAGAATCCTACCAGGCCTGTAATCCACAGCGGCGCGGCGAATGGATTCGTACAAATCTTAATCTGATCGAACAAGAACCCGTTGGCCCGGCCTTGCCTTACATCGCGCTGATGAATGTGCTGGAGAAAGTGCAGTGAGATAAATCCATGGCGTAACTGCCACAGAAGATTGGGCAGAAAAATCAGCACCGCCAGCGCAGTCCCGCCCCAAAACCACGGCGTCATGAGAAACCGCCGTTGGCGCGTCAGCAACAGTCCACCCAGTATTCCAGCCACATAGAAACACATGGTGTACTTGGTCATCAAACCGATGCCGACAGTCGTCCCAATGGCAAGCCACCAACGCGGATTCTCGGTCTTCAACAGCCGGATTACGAAATAGGCGATCAGCACCCACCACAAATAGTCGAAGCTTGAATATTGGAATTCTGTCCCTTCGAACAGGGGTAACGGTGAAAGCGCAACGCTGAGGACCGCCGCATACTGGGCCAGCCGGCCTGCCTCAAGCTCCCGTACCATTAGTCCGGTAACCACAATTGCCGATGCCTGCGCGATTACAGAAAAAAGCCGCAATCCGACTAACGACACGCCGAAAATTCCCAGGCTGATACGCTCCAGGAAAGGCGTCAGCGGTGGATACGCTACGAATCCCCAATCGAGATGCCGGGCATCGCTTAAAAACTGGAACTCGTCGCGATGAAACCCGTAACGATTGTTGGTAAGCAAATGGACAAGAGCCACGATCGCCGCGATTCCGAGCAGCCCAATGGTGCTCATACGGGATTGTTCCAGCCTCGGCTCCGCGCTCATCGACGGCATTCCAGCTCGCTCCTCTCCTACCTGACTTCTCTCACTGAGTTCGTACGCAGTGGGAACCCCAAAGGTTCCTATTTCTTTTCTCGTCCTGCATCATACGGGATAGCCCGCACCGCACCGATCGTCAATTCGCGCCGGTTCTCCGTGGTAGCATCATTTATCACCTTGATGTCGCGCTCATGATCTTCTCCGCCTTCACCTTCCTGCGACGATCGCTTTTTGTCCTTCTACTTTGCCTGTCATGCAGCCTTCTTTTTGCGGCCTCCAAACATCCTGACGACAAAGAACCGCATTGGATTCGGGTCAGTTCCGACCATTTTTCGGTTCTCACCGATGCCGATATGAAGAAGGGCCGCGAAGTTGTCGTCCGCATGGAACAGATGCGGGCCGTGTTCGGCCAGCTTTTGTTCAAGAACAAACTGAAAATGCCAGAGCCCCTCGAAATCATCGCGTTCCGGACCGACAAAGAATACGCCCAAATCGCGCCACTTCGTGACGGACAGCCGATTACCGCACCCGGCTTTTTTTTGCCCGGCGAAGACCGCAACTACATCGTGTTGAATTTGTTTGAGGACGAAAGCTGGCGTGCCATCACCCACCAATACGCCCACCTGTTATTGAATTACAACTATCCTCCCACTCAGCCGTGGTTTGATGAAGGTGTTGCCGAGTATTTTTCTCCCATCCGCGTGGACAACACCCAGGTGGAGATTGGCGGCGATCCCGAACTGGGTTCGGCCCGCCACTCAGATATCGGCCCGATGCACCCCACGGATCCGGCAAAGTCGCTCACCGAACTTTTGAGCGCGCCGGTCTGGCTCGCAGTGCCTGACCTTTTCACCGAGAAGCACAGCACCGCCGACTTTCACGAAGGTGGTCATCATTCTCTGTTCTACGCGCAGTCGTGGATCACGGTGCATTACCTGCTGAATAAGAACAAGCTGCCTGAAACCGGAACTTATTTTGATCTGGTCGAAAATCGGAAACTCCCGGTAGACCAGGCGATCCTGCAAGCCTATGGCATGACCGTAGCGCAGTTCGACAAAGCAATCAGGGATTACTTCAACACTTTGAAGCCATTATTTTTGGCTTTGGACGCGTCTAAGCAGCAGAGCGAATCGGCGGAAGGACAGACTTTTCATTTTCCGTCCCCGATCCAGGCAGACGACGTTGGCACCAGCGTCAAGGACATCCCTTTTACGGAAGGCGAAGCGCTGGTCGCGGAAATGGCCGTGCGCATTCCCGAACGCCGCGACGCTGCGGTGATCCGGCTCAATGCGCTGGTGAACAACCTTAAACTGGAAACACTGGTCGCGCATCGCGCTTTGGCGTGGGACCACATGCAAAGAAAAGAATTCGCGGCCAGCACCGAAGAACTGAACCAGGCCCTGCAGATCGATCCCAAAGACCCGTGGACGCGCTATGAACTGGCCCTGCTGACTTATCATGCCGCTCAATCCGACGGCCATCTTCAAGGTTTGCCAAACTTGATGCAGGATTTGCAAATCGTTCTCGACTGGGACCCCGATTTCGCCGAGGCATACAACATGCTTGCCATGGCGAGACTGGAGGGCGGAGGCGCGCATTCGGCGCTGGCAGCGATGCAACCAGCCATTGCACTCAATCCTCGCAGTCAGACCTATTTGCTGAACCTGGCATCGATCGAAATAGCCGCCAAGCAATGGGACGCCGCCACCGCATTACTCGAACGTCTAAGAACCAGCGAAAATTCGCAAGTCGCGCACGCCGCCCAAAAAAATCTGAATGATCTGCCGACTTTGAAAAAATACGGTTTGTTGCCGCAACCCGAGACGCCTCCTGCCGAAGTGGACGTTTCCCCGGAAGATTCGGCATCCTCTGACAATCCCTTCAAGCCTGCACCGGAATCTCAACCCGACAAACGGCCGTTGCAATTTCTCAAAGGAAAACTGGTGAGCGTGGATTGTACCCAGGCGCCAGCCGCGATTGTCACAGTTGTCGCAGGAACGAAAACGTTAAAACTGCGCACCGGGAATTACAAGTCCCTCACATTAGTCGGGGCCGATGAATTTTCCTGCGATTGGCAAAACCGCGCCGTGGACGTGAACTACAAGGCAGGCGGGAAGGCCAGTGGGGATTTGGTCTCGCTCGAATTGCAGTAGTCGACCAGAAAGGTTTTACCGAATGCCTAAACCTTTAAAACCGAATCCCGAGCAATTCATCCGTAAACATTCTCTCAGTATCGCTTCCGTCCTCATACTTTGCCTGTGGATCGTCCTGTATAGCTACTCCGACCCCAGCACTCACCTGGGTTCGTTCTTTGGCAATGCCATCGCAGACTGGAGCGGGGTGGTCGTCACCGTCCTCGCTACCAAGTACATGTACGAGAAAGGCTCGGCGGAGAGTCGCGATCCTCATCCCGAAGAATGGTTGAGCCCAGTCCGCAATCTGTTGCGCAATCATTCCTTGACCATTTTTCTATTGATCACCGGGATCGGATGGGTGGTTCTCTACATTCACGTCAACTCCGAGGCCAAGTGGGGACAGGTGGTAGGGAATATTGTCTCGGAATGGACGCAGATCTTTGGCCTGGTGCTACTGACGAAAAAATTGATCGAGAAGGGTTCGAAAGAGAGCAGCAGGTAGCGAGTCGAACCTGCTTTCTGATTCGAGGACGCACCTACGGGCCGCGCTTTTTGTTGTGCAAAGTAAAAACTATTCCTCGTGTCATCCTGAGCGCAGAGGAAACTGAGGTACGAAGTTTCCTCAGAGTCGAAGGACCCCTCCTTCACACAGACTGCAGATACTAGGGGTCCTTCGACTGCGTGAGTCGATCGCATTGCGATCAACTCACTTCGCTCAGGATGACAGGGAACCTTGAATTTTGGCGGGCCTATCGCCCCAAATACAAACCCTCCCAGGGGAAGCCGGGAGGGTCTGCGGATGTGTAACGAGGTTTAGGCTGCTGCGGTGGCGCGCACGACATTTCCTGCCTGGAACCCTTTCGGGCCCTTCAGCAAATCGAACTCCACGGTTTCGCCTTCATTCAATGTCCGGTAACCGTTTTCCTGGATTGCCGAAAAATGAACGAAAACATCTTCCCCGGTGGAGCGCTGGATAAATCCATATCCTTTCGCCCCGTTGAACCACTTGACTGTTCCCTTCTCTCTCACAAGAACTCCTTTCGCCTATACGAAGTGATTGGTCCCGCATTCTCCGTGAAGCTCCTGCTTCGTACAACCCCCTCAGAGAACTTGAGATCCCCCTCAAGCAATGTTTCGTAAACCGCCGTCTTTCGAACAATGGGAAGGCTCCTGAGTTTCACGCCGTCTAAAGAAAATACGGCGCAAAGCTGGGGAGCCCGTCGTAGTTGCTCGAGTTTTGACTGCAATGCACGAAACATCTACCCGAAAAACTGAATCTAAAAAACCAACAACTGGTAATGAGCAAAAGATAATATGCAGGAACTTTAGTTCTGGCAAGAAGATAAATTCGGAGTTTGAATCGATTCAAGCTGTTAGTTTGGATTAGGCGTGAAAATACCAATCGGCAGCCGACCGCCGTTCTGTGAGCAGAAGCAACCGACTGTCTGCAACCGTCTGATAAGATACGACAATCCTCGTGATTGACCAAAAGTCATATTCGCTTTCTCCAGATGCTTCGATTACGCCGCCCGCGATTCCGCCGCGGATTGCAAAGACCCGCGCCGGGGTGTCCGTCTCAACCGTGAAATATCTTTTGCGGACTGAAGTACATACGTTCGCGTTCTCGGTTGCGGCCAATGCCATTCTGTCGTTCTTTCCATTCATGCTGCTCTTGATGACTTTAATCCGGCGGGTTTTTCACTCGCCTGCCATGTATCAAGTGGTGGTGCAGCTACTTCGCGATTATCTGCCGGCTGGCCAGGACTTCCTGATTCGCAACCTGAATGCGTTGGTCGAAGCCCGGCAACGGGCCCAAGTGGCATCACTATTGATTCTGCTGGTAACTTCAACCGGAATTTTCATGCCGTTGGAAGTTGCCCTGAACCGCATCTGGCGTTTTCCCAACAATCGCTCTTATTTCGGAAACCAGCTCATCTCTTTGGGATTGGCATTTGCCTGCGGTGTGCTCGCCCTGCTATCGATTGCCTTGACCGCCGGCAACATCGGCATGATGAGAACGATGTCTTTCGGTCACGATATTTTTGTCATCCGGATGGCCACGTACATCACCATGAAAGTTTCGGCCATGGCAGTCAGCATCGCGATCTTCTTTCTCATTTATTGGCTGCTGCCCAACGGAAAAGTCCCGGCCCGCGCCGTCATACCCTCAGCAGTCATCATGGGCTTGCTCCTGGAACTTCTCAAGTATTCATATATTTGGGCGCTGCCCCATCTGAATTTCCAGGAAGTCTACGGACCATTCGCCTTGTCCGTTAGCCTGATGTTATGGGCCTTCCTGGCGGGGATGCTGCTGCTGACGGGCGCCCATCTATCAGCCCGAAAAATACTGCGGTACTAAGCCTCGGATTCTTGCAGTTCCCCGGTACCCGCCGAATTCCAGTTACACACAAATACCGTTGTAACCTTCCCGAATTGGAGCCGGTGGGATTTCCTCAGAGAAAGTGCTTCTAAATCAGAATTTGTGTGATGCAGAACACAGCTTTCCCGGGACCGAATTCTTTACTATTCATAAGTTCCCCGTCACGGCGTGGCCTCTCAATGCACAACCAGGCTCGCCATGTTCTGTTCTTATCAGAAGCTGTATGCGCTGACTTTAAGTCTTCTGCTGACTGGAGTGTCCTGGTCAGCAGCTCTCCCTCGCCCACTACCGGCCGCGCCAACTTTGCGGCGCTTGACTCGCCAGTCGGGATATATCTTTGCCGGCACCGTCACCGCTGTGGAGCCGGCAGCCCCGAGTAACGTGGCAGGCACGAAAATCACATTCCACGTAGATCAAGCGATCCGTGGTGTAACCAAAGGACAAACACTGGTCGTCCGCGAATGGGCCGGCGTTCTAGAGACAGGCGAATCCTATCGGCGCGGCGAACGTGTGTTGCTCTTCCTGTATCGTCCCAGCAAATTGGGACTTACCAGCCCGGTGGGAGGCAAGCAGGGCCATCTGAAGCTTGATGCCAATGGAATGGCCATCCTGCGGGAGGAGCAGGCGGCGGATTGGTTCCCCAATTCCGCTACGGCGCCGGGCCGGTTTGGCACTATTCGCATCAGCGTCACCGATTTTGCCCGCGCCATTCATCAGGCGGAAGAGGAGTAAACGATGGCCTCACGGTCTTTTGGTTTCGCTGGCTCAGTTCATCTTTATCCACGACTGACCCAGGTTTCTTGGTGCGTGCTGCACGCTCTTGTAGTTGGTTTGCTTCTTCTAATCATTCTTCCGGCCTTCGCCCATGCAGGCGGCCCAAAATATATTGCCGGGGTCAGTTATTTCGATCCGGGCACGACGGGAGTGCCACTGACCTGGGCGCAGGGCGCTGTCAGTTATTACACCGACCAGGGCAACCTCAGTCCGATCCTTGCCGGGGCCGCTGCGGACGCGCTGGTCGCTGACGCCTTCAGCCAATGGACATCCATTCCAACCGCAGCCGTCGCAGCTACGCATTCGGGACAACTGGCCGAAGACGTAAATGGCGGCAATGTTTTGGTCAACGGAGACGGCACCATCACCATGCACGCGGACATTATGCCGACAGCCATCACGACACCGATCGGCATTGTCTACGATTCTGACGGTTCGGTCACCGACGCGCTACTTGGCCAGGGGGCGGGCGATCCTTTAAATTGCTTCACCGACGCGGTATTCGGCGGACTCGATAACCTTGGGACAAACGCCAACTTTCTCCACGCTCTCGTCGTAATAAATGGCAATTGCGCTCAAACTTCCGCACAGGTGCCGGATGTCGAATACCGGCTGGTGCGGGTGCTGGGCCGAATCTTAGGACTCGACTGGTCGCAGCTAAATCTCAACGTCATCACGAATATGCCCCCCGCGACCGCCAACGACTACGGTGGTTTCGCCATCATGCACGCGATCGATTCTCTAAACTGCATTCCCATTTCTTCCTGCTACGCCGGCAGCAATCAGATCAATCCTTATCAACCAAAAATTGATGACCAGGCTGCGCTTTCACGTTTATATCCAGTAACCAGCCAAAATCAGTCGAGCTTTCCCGGCAAACAAATCTTCTCAGCGGAGACCAGCCGAATTCATGGCAGCGTCAATTTTGTGAATGCCGCGGGGCTTTCGGCGCAGGGAATGCAGGGCGTGAACGTCGTCGCTCGCTGGGTCGATCCCGCGACGGGATTGCCGTCGGGCGCATATGCCGCAAGTTCAGTTTCAGGATTTCTGTTTTCCGGAAATGCTGGAAACGCAGCGACCGGATTCAATGACGCCTCCGGCCTGCCCTTCAATCGCTTCGGCTCTAACGATCCAACGCTGGAAGGATTCTTCGATCTCGCCGGACTACAAATTCCCAACTCCGCCACCAGCGCGCAATATCAACTGACAGTCGAGCCGATCGATCCTATGTTGTCAGAGACCGTTGGCCCATACGAACCCTGGCAGGTACAACCTTCCGGAGCGGTCCAACCCATTAACGTGACGGTTACTCTGGGGGAAGATGTGCATCAGGATATTCTGATGCAGAACAGCGGGATCGCCGCGCAAGAGTGGTTCGATCCCACCAGCTACGCTTCTCCCGCCGTGCTTCCTGTCGTCGGCGACTGGATGGCCACGCTCGGCCCCTACGGTGATACCGACTATTTCTGGTTCAACGCTCAAGCCAACCGAACACTGTCGGTAGTGGTAACTGCACTCGACGATCTCGGGAATATCTCGCAAAGCAAAGCTCAACCCGTGATTGGCATGTGGTCGCTCGCGGACCCGGGATTATTTCCCGCACCGGCGAACACTCCTTCGTCTTTCAATACGATTTACGCGGGAGAGACGCGACTTGATGCGCAACTTTTGCAAAACACCAGCTTTCGCGTCGCGATCTCCGACTACCGCGGCGACGGACGCCCCGACTATCACTATCACGCCCGCGTTTTGTATGGCGATTCCATCACTCCAGTCCGGGCCAGCGTAGCTGGGGGAACACCGCTCGCGATTCGAGGACTCGGTTTTCAAGCAGCCATCACAATGGCGGTTGCCACGGCGTCCGCTCCGCTGCTGGCGCTTTCCTCAACCCAGTTACTCGCCACTGCGCCCGCTTTGCCGGACGGTATCCAGAATGTCGCCTTGAACGATGCCTTGACTGGCGCGGCGTCAGTCATGACCGGAGCCCTGACTTATGGCGCCGGACCGACGGACAAAATTGTCATGCTCTCGGGCGCAAACCCAGGCACGCCCATCGGCGGACAAGCCCCTTACCCCCTCCGTGTCGCCGTTCTTGCTGGGGACGGAGTGACGCCGGTGTCCGGCGCCAGCGTGTTCTTCACCTCGACGCCGCCGGTCGCATTCTCGGCTTGCTCGGGCGCCATAAGCTGCACGGTGCTGACCGATCAAACCGGACAAGCGTCCACTCAGATGACTGTTCTCACCGCGAGCGTCATGACGATTTCCGAAGAATTGGCTCCTGCGTCTTACACGCCTCCGCAACAAATTCAGACCACGCTATTGGGCACGTCTTCGTCTCTGGACATCTCTCTTTCGTCCCCAAATGCCTGGATTGCTCAGGGCGCAACTGTGAACGCGCCTCTCACGGCCCGAGTACTTTCGAATGGAACGCCCGACGGCGGCCGCACGGTAAACTACAAAATCACCAAGGGATCGGGAACATTCTCTTCCGCCACCGCAACCACTAACTCCAGTGGATACGCGACAACCACTTTGCAACTCAGCAACTTCGCAAGCGACGTGCAAGTCAGTATCTGTGTGGCGCCTGCCAACGCTCCCTGCCAAAGCTTTTATGGGACGGACGTGCCGGTATCCGCGTTGCGACTGCAATCCGTCACCGGCGGCATGCAGGAAGCGCTCGTCGGACAGGCCTTTCAGCCCTTCACCGTTCGCGTGACCGATTCATCGGCTTCGCCCGATCCAGTTCTCGGCGCCAGCGTCGTATTCCAATCCCTGGTCGGACGGATGCCCAATAATGAACCGATCCTCTGGATCGGCCAGAGTACTTCGACCCAACAACCCATGCCAGTAATTTTGTCGTCGTCACAAGCAACAGTTTTGTCGGATATCAACGGTCTGGCGACCATCCAACCATCTACAGGCGGAATCCAAGGCGCGGTGGTTGTGTTGGGAACAGCCA
Source organism: uncultured Acidobacteriaceae bacterium (assembly GCA_963794195.1). Lineage (GTDB taxonomy): Bacteria > Acidobacteriota > Terriglobia > Terriglobales > Acidobacteriaceae > DATBAX01. Next base: position 320,438 of record CAWCCU010000001.1, on the reverse strand, counting down.
GTGCAGGAAATGCTTCCCAGCAATTCCAAATGCAATCACTACCAACAAACTAAAGTCCTGTCATCCTGAGCGAACTTGAAGGATCCCTTACTGCACCACGGCACTCGTGGAGCTCGGGATTTTCACTTCCCCAGCCACTGGTCTACCCAATCATTCACCGTCTTATACCAAAGCTGCGAATTTTGCGGCTTCAGCACCCAGTGCCCTTCATCGGGGAAGTAAAGCATTTTCGACGGCACATTCTCCATCCGCAAGGTCGTGAACAAATCGAATCCCTGCGAGACATCCAGCCGGTAATCGAGCTGGCCATGAATCACCAGTGTCGGTGTCTTGAAATTTTTCGCATATTCATGTGGCGACCACTTCCGATACATTTCGCGATTGTCGTACGGCGTCCCCTTAAATTCCCAATCGTTGAACCAGAGTTCTTCAGTGTCTCCCCAAGCCGACTCGGCATTGAACATGCCATCATGCGAAACGATGCACTTAAATCTGTCGGTGTGTCCAAGGATCCAGTTGGCCATGTATCCGCCATAACTCGCGCCCAGCGCACACTCCCGGTCTTTGTCTATGAACGGATATGTTTTCTCAGCATAGTCCAGACCTTTCATCAGATCTTCAAACGGCGCGCCACCCCAATCTCCGTTGATCGCGTCAATAAACTTCTGTCCGTAGCCCGTCGAGCCGTGGAAGTTGATCATGATGACCACGTATCCATTGGCCGCGAACAATTCGGGATTCCAGCGGAAGCTCCAATCGTCTCCCCACGCGCCTTCGGGGCCACCGTGAATTAGAAACTTCACGGGATATTTTTTACTGGCATCGAAGTTCGGAGGCTTGACCAGAAAGCCTTCGACATCGTCGCCAAACGCGCCCTTGAACCAGAAGGATTCGAGAAGCGAAATCGAAACATGGGAAAGGACAGCGCCGTTCGGATTCGCGACAATCTCTCCGTATAATTCCTCGACAACGCTACAATATTTGGCGTCCATTGTTCCGTGTTCATTCGGATGGCATCCTGCATTGTAAGGGTGAGGTTCCACTTTGCCCTTCGCACGGCCTTCGAGCCGGTATGACAGGATTATGCTCGGGAACTGCAGTGACATCTGCGTGTACAACAGTGTCTGCCCATCTGGAGTAATTGCTAAGTCATCATTGAATCCGGGAAGGAACGCGTCGATCTTGATGTTCGTCTGGTGAATAGTTATGTCGTACCCTTTGTCTCCAATGATTTCGCTTCCGAAGCTGAGTGAGTGGACGGGCGATGCGCCCTTATCCTCGGCGACGAAATAAAGATGCGAAGAATCCGTCGCCCAAATATACGAACCCACCCACTTGTCATAGCCCTCGGTCAAGTTCTTTTTCTTACCCGTGTTTCGGTCATAAAGCATCAACCGAAAGCGGTCACTCTCATATCCCGGACGCTGCTGCGCACGATAGGCGATGTACTTTCCATCCGGCGAGTAGAGCGGCGTTGAATCGCTGGCGGGATTGTCGGCGGTGATATTTTTCGCCGGACCGCCATTCACCGGCACAATCCACAAATCGTTGTTGGTGGAAGTGGCTTCGACTTTATCGTGATTGGAGGCGTAACAAATCTCCTGGCCGTCGGGCGAAAACGCATAGTTGTCCTGTCCACCTAACGAGAACGGAGGTGAATCGAAATCGCCGGGAGTGAGATCAAGCGGTACCCCGGAACAGGGTCGCTCGGAAATCGCCTTTGCCTTATCAGAAGCGGAATCGGCGACCGCCGCGCCATCAACTCGTGGCAGGACAACCCAGCGACATGGTTGAATTACTAAGAGGTGAGTTCTCTTGCCCTGCTTGTAGGCATTCCAGTGGCGATAGAGCAGGCGATCAAAAATCAGCGCCTTTACCTTGGAGTTATTGGCTTCGGCCAGCCTTGCACTGTTGCAAGAATATTCCCCGCGATCATCAAATTGGCAGCCGGGATAAACATCCGAGGTAAAAAGAATATTCTTGCCATCCGGCGACCAGATTTCGCCTCCCGCTTCGGTCGCAATCGAGGTCAGTTGGTGGATGGCGGTTACGCTTCCCGTTTCACCTTCGAAATCGGCGATCCAGACTTGCGATCCACCTTCTTTCGTCGAGATAAACGCGAATCGCTTGCCATCTGGCGCCCAGCGCGGACGGTCAGCATCCTGATCGCCAATGATTTCCTTTTCCTGTCCACCCGCGGTTGGGACGATCCACACATGCGGTGTCTTGGTATTGGCTGCGAGATCGACGTCGACCGCGGCGAACAGCACCCATTTGCCATCGGGGGAGACTTCCGGCTCCTCGATCCGCTTGAGCTTCATCATGTCTTCAAAGGTGAATGGATGTTTGGCTTGGGAGAAAAGCGGGACGCAGGAGAGGAAAAAGAAAATCATCAGGAGACGACGCATGAAAACCTCCGAAAAACGTTAAACCTTTGTCATTCGAGCGCAGCGAGGAATCTTCTCACCTTGGAGTACGCAGACAGAAGATTCCTCGGCGCTTCGCTTCTGGGAATGACAAGTGGGGAAACGGTGTCAATGAACATCAGGTCAAATTCAACTTCGAACGCACTCCAAAATCTCCGCTTCACTTAACGTGTGATCGGAAGCCTTCGCGCGCTTATAAATTCGTTCCACCACTTCGTCATCGGCCGGAAACTGATGGCGTTCCAGCCAAAACAAGATATTCGATTTCCCGCTCATGGGGCCGACGTCGATCACCTGCTCCATGCCGAACACATGCGATGGAACGCCCGAATAGACGGCGTTCGCAAGTTCGACGTCGTTTTTCTTATACGCCTTGATGACCGCCGCCGCGTGTACACCGGTTGCGGTGCGGAACGCATCTTCGCCGACCACCGGATAATTCGGCGGAATTGGGACGCCCGTCGCCTGCGATACTGCCTGACAGTATTCTTTCAACTTGGTCAGATCTTGCTCGGCCCAGGGAGAAACACCCATCAACTTCAGGTTCACCAGCATCTGGTCCATCTGCGTGTTGCCGACGCGCTCGCCGGTTCCGAGCGCGCATGCATGAACGCAATCGGCGCCCGCAATCAATGCTGCAATGGAGTTCGCAACGCCCAGGCCGCGATCGCAATGTCCATGCCAGTCGACGCGGATTTTCTCGCCGGAAGGTTTTACCACTTCATCGACGACGAATTTCACCAACGCGAAAGCGCCCATCGGCGTGGCGTGGCCGGAGGTATCGCAGACAACGATGGTGCGCGCGCCGAAATTAATCGCTGCGGAGTACAGACGCTTCACCATCGCCGGATCGCAGCGCGAGGTGTCCTCGGTCACGTACATGACTTCGAGTCCGAGAGACACCGCGAACTTCACGCGCCTTCTCCGTAGTCTCGAGCAGGAAATCGTCAGTCCAGCCTTCGGTATAACGGCGAATTGGACTCGATCCCAGGAAAGTTGCGGCTGTGATATTTAATCCGGTGCGCTGCACAATCTCGGCAATCGGACGAATGTCGTTCTCGTGCGTGCGAGCCGCGCAGTTGGCTTGAATCTTCAGCTTTGCCTTGGACAATCTCTCGCGCCAGCGCTTCTACGTGCTCGACCGCGCGTGGTCCCGCTCCCGGCAATCCGAGATCGAGCGATTGGATTCCGAGCGCTTCCATCAAATGCAGTATCTGAATTTTTTGTTCGATGGAAGGATCGCGCACGGAAGGCGACTGCAAACCATCGCGCAAGGTTTCGTCATTCAGCAATACTGGCCCGGACAGGACGCAAACCTGTGGGATGATTCTGGTTCCAGTCGTAGATGAGTTCGGAAGTTTTCATGCCTGGTACGATCGCGCTCGTCGATTTTACCCGAACCTCAGGTAGCGAGCGGCGCTGGCCGGACAGACGGGGCGTCCCACGTGAACTACAACTTCTTTCCTAGTAGCGCTCCCGCTGCTTTCATCCCACCGTGCATACGTTTTACCAGACCTCGCGCAAACTCTAGATCGAGAAAACCTTCCATCTGCCGCGAGAACTTATCGCCATATCCGTACCACCAGACTCTCTTCAACCCCGGCAAGCGCTCGGAGTCCAAATATTTGATCCGCACCATTTCTTCCAGGCCGAATTTTCCGTGGGTCCGTCCGATGCCGCTGGCTTTCACTCCTCCGTGCGGAGCTTCGCTGATGCCGAAGCAGGCGACGGCATCGTTCACCATTACTGTTCCTGCGTTGATCTCGCGCGCGATGGCTTCTCCGCGGGCGCGATCTTTAGTCCACACGCTCGCTGCCAGGCCGTATTCAGAATCGTTCGCCAGATGAATCGCCTCGTCGTCGGTGTCGAAGGCCATTATTGGCAGGACTGGGCCGAAAGTTTCTTCGCGCATGATGCGCATCTGATGAGTGACATCAGCCAAGACCGTCGGCGCATAGAAGTTTGGTCCGAGATCAGCGCAATCGCTTTCCGCCTGCAAGACTTGCGCACCTTTTGCCCGCGCTTCTTCAACATGCGACTCGACATTGAGCAACTGTCGCTCGTGAATCATTGGACCCACTTCGACTGCTTGGTCCAGACCATTGTCCAACCCGCAACTGCTTCGTCTTGCGGACGCACGCTCCAGAAACATCGCGATACAACGCTGCGATGCACGTAACAACGTTCAACCGACAGGCAGGCCTGTCCGGCATTCACGAACGCGCCCCAGACCGCGCCGCTGGATGCCACATCGATGTCGGCATCGTCGAGCACGATCATGGGATCTTTTCCGCCCAGTTCCAACACCACCGGAAGCAGGCGCGCTGCGGCCGCCTGCGCAATCCGCTTGCCCGTGGAAACGCTTCCGGTGAAGATCAGTTTGTCGATTTCGGCGTTCACAAGGGCCGAGCCGGTTTCGCCGTCGCCGACGATCACTTGAAAAACATCTGCGGGAACTCCGGCATCGTAAAGCAGCGAGCGAAGTTTCAATGCGCATAACGAAGTGAATTCTGATGGCTTCAACACGACTGCATTTCCAGTGACGAGCGCTGCAAGACTTTCAGTCGCGGGAATGGAAAACGGATAATTCCATGGCGAGATGATCCCAATCACGCCGTGCGGTTCGCGCAAGAGCCGGCCAGTCTTGGTTTTCATAGCCAGACTGCCGTGAGGCACCGGCTCTTCGCGCAGAAAGTTGTAGGCGTTCTCGATGCAAAAACGCGCGGAGTCCAGGACGACCAGCACTTCCGTGAGCAGCGCTTCCACAGATGGTTTCCCGGCCTCGCTGGTGATCAGGTCGGCAACTTCCGATTTCTGCTCATGCAAGAGCTTCTGAAACTTACGCAGGATGGCGATTCGTTTCCGCACTCCAAGATCGTTCCATGCGGATTGAGCTGCGCGGGCTCGCGTCGACTGCGGCCTGCACTTCTATTTCGGAAGCGCACTGGAATTCCCGCAGGATCTTGCCGGTGGCGGGATTGATCGAGACTACTTTGCGAACAGCGATTTGGAGTTCAGAAGTCATGTTCGGACAGATGTCAGCAAAATGCAGATTCCTCCCTACGCATCGGCTACGGATCGAATTGACAAGATTCAGAGTTTCTTCTCTGCATGGACATTCAATACTCCACTTCCACCAAAAACAACCCACTGGCCGGAGCCGTTGCTCCAGCGGCCGATCGGTTCCGCGCTTCTAGAATTCTCGTAATATCTTCAGTCTTCAACGTTCCCTTTCCCACCAGCAAAAATGTCCCCACCAAATTTCTCACCATGTGGTGTAGAAATCCGCTGCCTCGAACTGTGTACACGAACTCTTCTCCCTGCCGTTCCCAACTGGAGGCAAAAATCGTCTCTCACATTCGAAACTGTTCCATCCTCGCGTCCGCGTTCGGGATCCACAGCGGCAAACGAAGTGAAATCATGCTCCCCAATCACCAAGCACGGCGGCCTGACCCATGGCGTCCTCATCCAGCGGATACGGATAATGCCACACATAGCGTGCCAGAAACGGCGGACACACCGCGCCGCGATATATGCGATAACGATAAGTCTTGGCCCGCGCCGACTTGCGGGCATGAAATTCGGCCGCAACCTCTTCGACTTCAAGAACGCGAATCGAAGGCGGCAGCATTCGCATTCAGCGCTTTTCCCAGATTTTCCGCGGGAATCGGCTGTCTCTAGACGGCAAATGTCGCCACCTGGGCCAAAGCGTGCACTCCGGCGTCGGTGCGTCCCGAACCCTGCGGCAAGACCTTTTCGCCGGTAATTCGTCCAATAGCCGAGGCCAGCGTGCCTTGGATTGTGGCGGCATCGGGCTGCACCTGCCAGCCCGAGAATTCCGACCCGTCATAGGCCAGGACGACCTTGAAATTTCGCATGACGATTATGGAGTCTTCTCTGCGAGACGCGTTCATCTAAGCGTCTTATACCCGTATTTACAAAGTTTTACCTGATTTGGCGGAACGCGGTTAAAAATTGAGCGTCCTGCGTCAGCTATACTATTGCATTCCACTTGATCGGACGAACGAGAACGCAGGCAATTTCCACCCCGGTGACCCGATTAAAATGAAACCTGGGGCCGCTGATTTTGCGTAACAACTGTTGATTGAGAGCTCGGCCTTGTTATCTGTAACAACTCTCAGCCCTTATGGATGGAGATAATCGAATGTCTTTGCCTCGTTTAAATGTTGTCGTCCGGCAGGTTGCGGCCATCGCGTTGGCGGGTGTGCTGTCTGTTAGCGGTTGGGCGCAGGACGCTCAACAGCAGTCCGTCCACCCCGGCCGATCCGGCAACAGCCGTCGCCCCAGGCGCCCCAGCCGCAGCAGTTCGAGCTGAAGAACTACGCCAAGCCGCGTTCGCATTTCCCTAATCCCATCGCTCCGTACACCGCGCAGCATGTTGCCGCGCCAATTCTTACCAATACCTCCCGCATCGATCAGTTGCTGCGCGATGGCAAAATCTATTTGTCCATGGACGACGCCGTCACCCTCGCGCTGGAAAATAACCTCGACATCGCCATTGCGCGTTACAACCTTAACATCGCCGATACCGACATTCTCCGCGCCAAAGCAGGCGGATCTACTCTTGGCATCAACTCCGGCATCGTGGCGAATACGCCAGGCGGCGCGCAGAGTAGCATCGGTTCCCAAGTCGGCTCGGGCACCGGCGGCACCAGTCCAGGCTCGGGAGGCGCAGGCGCTGGCTTCGGCGGCCTGGTCGGCTCCACCTTGGGCAACGGGCCCGCGATCACTAGTTTCGATCCTATTGTCACTGGAACCATTCAGTCGGACCACTCCGATAGTCTGTCCAGCAACGCATTCACCGGTGTTCCCGTACTTGCCCAAAACACGGGCACCTACAATTTTGCCTACAACCAGGGATTTCAATGGGGCACGAACCTGTTGGTGGGATTCAACAACACTCGCTCCACCAGCAACAGCCCGTTTACCAGCCTGAGCCCTTTGCTGAATTCCGGTTTTCAGTTCAGGCTTACGCAGCATTTACTGCAAGGTTTCGGCCTCGCACCTAACACTCGTTTTATCCGCATCGCCAAGAATGATCGTGAAATTTCCGACGTTGCCTTCCGTCTGCAAATTATTACCACCGTCGACCAGATCGAAACCATGTATTGGGACCTGGTTTACGCCTACGAAAATGTGAGAGTGGCGCAGGAGTCGGTTGCCTTCGCGCAAAAAACCATGTCGGACAACCAGAAGCAAGTACAAATCGGTACATTAGCTCCCATTGAAGTCGTACGTGCGCAAAGCACGGTGGCGAGCGATCAACAGGCACTGACCGTGGCCCAGACCAATCTCGAGTTGCAGCAGTTGCTGATGAAAAATGCCATCAGCCGCACGCTGGTGGACCCAAGGCTGGCGGATGCCGAAGTGGTTCCTACCTCCACCATGCAACTTCCCGGCGCAAGAAGCGATTGTGCCCACGCAGGACCTCATCAACGATGCTTTGGCCATCGCACTGAATTGGCCGAGGCCCGCATCAATCTCACCAATCAGGAAATCAGCAACAAAGCCGTTCGCAGCTCATTGCTGCCTACCCTTGACCTGTTCGCCTACTACAATGGATCGGGCCTCGGAGGCGCACAAAATCCCGCCAATCTCTGCGTTAACCAGCCCGCCGACGCACAGGCCTCAGGTTTTTGCGCGGGGCCGAATCCCTCGATCCAACGGACTCCGATCATTCCGCCTTCGGCGTCGACCAGCTATGGCGGCACGCTGAATCAACTGATCAACTCGTCCGCGCCGGATAAAGGTGTTGGTGTGACGCTCAACATTCCAATCCGCAACCGCGTCGCGCAAGCCACCCAAATACGTTCGGAACTGGAATATCGCCAGGCCCAGATGCGCTTGCAGCAAATCGAAAACCAGGTTCGCATTGAAGTGCGCAATGCGCAATTCGCCGTGCAGCAGAACCGGGCCAGCGTTGAGTCTGCCCAAGCCGCAGTAGCGTACGCCCGCCAGTCCCTGGACGCCGAACAAAAGAAATTGAACCTCGGCGCATCAACTTCCACTTTGGTTTTGCAGAATCAATCTCTGCTGGCCACTGCCGAGTCGACTCTGGTCTCTGCTATGGCTGCCTACGAAAAATCCCGCGTCGATCTGGATCGTGCCACCGGTCGCCTGCTGGATACAACCGGCATCCAGATATCCGACGCTGAACGTGGCGAGGTCACAAATGCACCTCACGTACCAGACGTCACCTCACGCCGGGACGCGCCCTACGGAACAACGCCGCCACCGGCTGCCCCTCCGCAGCAGTAGCTGTAACGGCTTCGTGTGGCAGTCTCCGGATTTTTGGAGATTGTCCCACGCATCCTTTCCGGTTCAACTTCCATCCAAGCCTTGCCATTTGTTTGGAAAGGCGTCTAGCATCGTGCCCAAATCAACTTGTCAGCGTGACCATTCCGCCTGACAATTCTTTACAGTGCGAAGCTTTACAAGGGGCGTCGGCAGCAGCCATTATCTATTGAGATAGACGAATGCATTTCTCTGCTTTGTATCCCAATGTTCGCCTGCTGGCCACGATAGCTTTGGCCGGCGTTTTGATCTCCGCCTGCCGGGGACAGAGTGCGGAGCAGTCTCAAGCGAATCGACCATCCTCTGATTCAGCTGTCCTAAAGGACTACTCCAAGCCGTATACGCATCGTCCTAATCCCATTGCTCCCTATGAGGCGCACCAGGTCGATCCGCCAAACTTGTCGAATGCTCCACGGCTTGAGTCGCTGATAAAAGATGGCAAACTCCTGCTCTCCATGGACGATGCAATCGCGCTTACTCTGGAAAACAATCTCGACCTCGCCATTGCGCGCTACAACAACGCCATCGCGGACACCGACATCCTGCGCACCGAGGGTGGCGCTTCGACCCTGGGTGTGAACTCCGGCATCGTGCAAAATACGCCCGGGGGAACACCCACTGGGCTGGGTGGAACCGTAGGTTCCGGTAGCGGCGGCACCAGCCCCGGATCGGGAGGTGCGGCCACCGGTACCAATGGTCTGGTTAGCTCGACCTTGGGAATCGGTCCGACGATTATTGGTTTCGATCCCGTTCTCTCCGGCACGCTGCAAATGGACCGCCTCTATACCCCTTCAAGCAGCTCGCTGAACGGAGCGCCCAAAATAAATACCAATACCGGCACTGCAAATTTTAATTACCTCCAAGGCTTGCAATGGGGCACCGGCGTATCTGTGACCTTTAACAATAGCCACATTACTACCACGAGTCCGCGCAACTTTTTCAGTCCGGACCTTACCGCCAGTACTTTATTTAAGGTGACGCAGCCGGTCCTGCAAGGCTTCGGCAAACTGCCCAATACCCGCTTTATCCGAATCGCTCATAACAATCGCGAGATCACAGATGTCGCCTTCCGCTTGCAGATCATTACCACGGTGGACCAGATTGAAAACCTTTACTGGAATCTGACCTTCGCCTACGAGAACGTAAAAGTGCAGCAGGAAGCATTGTCCTATGCGGAAACCATCGTCAAGGACACTCGCACCCAGGTGCAATATGGCACCGTGCAACCCATCCAGATTGTAAATGCCGAGAGCACGGCAGCATCCGCGCAACAGGCTTTGATTCTGGCGCGCACCAATCTCGAACTCCAACAGTTGCTCATGAAGAACGCACTCAGCCGGACATTGGTAACCCCGTCGCTCGCGGAAGTTGAGATTGTGCCGACCTCAACGGTGCAATTGCCCCCGCAAGAATCTAGAGTTTCCACAGCGGACATGGTCAACGATGCGCTTGCCCATCGCACCGAATTGGCCGAGTCGCGCCTTGACTTGACCACGCGAGAACTTAACAACCGCACTGTGAGCAATGCCCTTCTGCCCATCGTCGATCCGTCGGTCTATTACGGAGGGTCGGGATTGGGCGGAGCTGTGAATCCGAATGCAGTTTGTTCAGGCACCAAAACGTTTCGATGCTTTAGCTCAGCCAACGCCCCTACCGCGTTTCGAAACGGCGGCCCCGTAAGCTACGGCAATGCCCTGGGTCAAACATTTAACGGAACCGCGCCGGACTACGGAGTCGCGGCCACTTTCAACATCACTATCCGCAATCGTGAAGCCCAAGCCAACCAGGTACGTGCGGAACTGGAATACCGCCAGGCCCAAATGCGTTTTCAGCAACTCGAAAATCAGATTCGGATTGAAGTGCGGAATGCCCAATTTGACGTGCAACAAAATCGCTCAAGCGTGAAAGCCGCCCAGGACGCGGTTGAGCTCGCCCGCAAATCGCTCTATGCCGAACAAAGAAAATTGCAGGTAGGTGTCTCCGATCCCGATAACGTCATGCAACAGCAATCTGCCTTGACGGCCGCGCAATCCACATTGATCTCGGCCTTGGCCGGCTACGAAAAAGCTCAAATCGAATTGGACCGCTCCACCGGGCTCCTGCTGGATCATGCCGGAATCATCCTCTCTGACGCTCAGCGTGGAGAAGTCACTCACATGCCTGCCGTTCCATTCGTTGCTCCCCAATCAAACACGTCCCCCGAAGCTTTACCCAAGCCCTGACCGGTTGCTGAAAGATTTCGATTGAGGGTTGGAGCAGAGCTTCAGCGCTTCGTCAAAAGCTCTCGGGCTTTAACCCGCGCCAGCGGCTTTCGGGGCCTCCGAGGAAATGACCCGCACCCCTGACGTCATTTCAGAACGGCATTTGCCGAGTTATCCTCTCTTGGTGACACTCTCGGTCGTCCTGATCACGCAGAACGAAGAAACGAATCTGCCGCGCACTCTGGAAAGCGTGATCGCCCTCGTACGCGATGGACAGGGAGAAATTATCGTCGTCGATTCCGGTTCGACGGACCACACCATAGAAATCGCCAAGTCCTACGGCGCAAAAGTCTTCACAGAACCATGGAAAGGCTTCGCCGCGCAGAAGAATTCGGCAATCGATAAGGCCGCTTGCGATTGGGTTTTGCAATTGGATGCCGACGAACCATTGGAGCCGGCGCTACAAACTGAGATTCGCTGGGTGCTCAGCGGGATTGAGGAATGGAACAGAAACGGCGTACCTACTGATGATGATGTGCGCTTAAGGGATCTAGGAGATCGAGGATTCCGCTACGGATTCGACGAGGATCTTTCAGGTTTCTTTATACCTCGCAAGAATTTCTTCCTTGGCCGCTGGATCAAGCATGGCGGCTTCTATCCCGATCCCAAGCTGCGCCTGATTCGCCGCGGCGCCGGACGATTCGAAGAATACGGGGCGCACCCAACTATAAAAATAATCGGCCATACTAGCCGGCTAAAGCACGCCATGATCCACGATGCCTACCCCACTCTTCGCGGGTACATCGACCACATGAACAGTTATTCCTCAATGGGCGCGGCCGTTGCGATTGAAAAAGGCCGCGCCAGCTTCAGTCTGGCGAACATCGTTTTCCGTCCTCTGCTGACTTTCGTCTACAACTATTTCATCCGTTTGGGCTTCCTCGACGGCCGCGAAGGCTTGCTGCTGCATCTCTATCACGCAGTCTACGTGTCGTGGAAATACTCGAAGGCCTGGGAACTGGCCAGGAGCACGCCGAAAGGCTCATAGCCCGCAGCCGCGGAGCGGTGTAGGAATAAGCCCACGGCGCAAGCCGTGGGAAAACGAAAGCGAGAGCACGCCCGAAGGGCCGCTTTTACTTCGTGCCCGATAATAAAATCTATACTGGCTTGGTTGCCGACAAGGAGATCTCCATGGACGCAAAACAAAAACAAAAAAAGAGCTCGATTGGCCAGCCTGTGCCAGAGTTGCCGGTCGCTGATGTCGAACGCGCCCAACTGTATTACAGAGACACACTCGGCTTTGAGATCGGATGGCTTTATCCCGACAAAGGGATTGGGGCCGTATTACGCGATCAGGTGACGATATTTTTTCGGAAGAGGAAAGCACCGTTTGAACCTGCCGTTCACTGGGTGTTTGCCGAAGATATCGATGCGTCCCACCAGGAACTACAATCGTCTGGTGCGAGGATCGTGGATCCTCTTGAAAAAAAACCTTGGGGCTTGCGGCAATTTACCGTAGAGGATCTGGACGGCAACCTCTTCTATTTCCACCATGACTAACTGAATAGACCGGCTCAAGTTAGGTACATTGCGAATCTTGTATCATCAAGAGTTAGCCCTGGGATGCCAATGCCCGAGAAGCCAAAAACCACCAAAGAAAGTCCGATCGCGGACGTTTTCGAGAATCGTCACCCTTCCGCATCGGAAAAATCCTGGGGGGAAAAAACGTTGGCCTCTACGCTGGAAAAAGCCCCTGAGAAACCCATCGGCGCCCCGACCGGCGTAAACCTCGACGAACAGGGCCACGCCCGCTTCACCACAATTTCGGGCGTTCCCATAAAGCGTCTTTATACGTCAGCCGATCTTCCGGAAGACTGGAACTACGATCAGTACCTCGGCTATCCCGGCCAACCGCCCTTCACTCGCGGCATCCACGCCACCGGATATCGTGGCAAGCTTTTTACCATGCGCCAATTCTCCGGGTTCGCCTCCCCCGAAGAAACCAACCAGCGCTACAAATATTTATTGCAAAGCGGGGGCAGCGGACTTTCCGTCGCGTTCGATCTGCCCACTTTGATGGGATACGACTCCGACCACCCCGCTAGCGAAGGCGAGGTGGGCAAGTGCGGCGTAGCCATCGATTCGCTCGAGGACATGGAGATCTTATTCTCCGGCATTGACCTCGAGAAAACCACGGTCTCGATGACCATCAATTCCCCGGCATCGATTTTGTGGGCCATGTATCTTGTGGTCGCCGAAAAACAAGGCGCGGACTGGAACAAAATTTCCGGCACTCTGCAAAATGACATCCTCAAGGAATACATCGCACAAAAGGAATACATCTATCCTCCAGCGCCATCGATGCGCCTGGTCGTCGACACTTTCGAATTCGGCTCGAGATTCACGCCAAAGTTCAACACAGTCTCGATCAGCGGATATCACATTCGCGAAGCCGGGTCGACTGCTCTACAAGAGCTGGCATTCACTTTGTATGACGGCGTCGAGTATGTGGAATGGGCCCAACGGCGAGGCCTCGAGGTAGACGAGTTCGGCCCACGTCTCAGTTTCTTTTTCAACGCCCACAATGATTTTTTCGAGGAGATCGCCAAATATCGCGCTGCGCGCAAGATCTGGTATCAGGTGATGAAAGACCGCTTCAAAGCTAAAAACCAGCGCACCTGGCTCATGCGCTTTCACACCCAAACCGCAGGAGTTTCATTACCCGCGCAGCAGCCGATGAACAATATCGCGCGGGTTGCGCTTCAGGCTCTGGCAGCGGTTTTGGGCGGCACGCAGTCTCTGCATACGGATTCCTATGACGAAGCTTTCGCTCTTCCTACGGAAGAAGCCGCGCGTATCGCCTTGCGCACGCAGCAAATCATCGCTTATGAATCCGGAGTGACCCAAACCGTCGATCCACTCGGCGGGTCCTACTTTCTAGAAAGCCTGACCCTCCAAATGGAGAAAGGCGCATTCGATTACTTCAGCAAACTGGACGCCATGGGCGGTATGGTGAAAGCCATTGAACGGGGATATCCTCAAAAAGAAATCGCCGAGGCTTCCTATCAATTTCAGCGTGCCGCCGAAGCCAAAGAGAAAGTCATCGTCGGCGTAAATGAGTTTGTCATCGACGAAGAACCACCCCACACTCTCTACATCGACGAGAGCGTAGCCCAACAGCAATCTGCAAAACTCAAGGCTCTGCGCGCTCGCCGCTCGAATGACGAAGTCGGCCGCGCCCTGCAGGCCCTGAAGAAAGCCGCAGCTCAGCAACCGAATGCAGGAACCAACGGAAACATTTCTCCGGCAAATACCATGCCATACATCGTGGAGGCCGTCCGCGCCTACGCCACCGTCGGCGAAATCTGCGAAGCCCTTCGCGAAGTCTACGGAACCTACACCGAAGTGAGCATTACTTAGACAAACGGAAATCTCAACCGCTAAAGTCGCCTGCTCCGATTTGACCCGAAACGGGAACGCATAAGAGTATTCATGGGTTTCGCGCGAAATTTTGAAGTGCTCACTTATTTTCTCCGTTGAATCACGAATTCTTCTCCTTCGTCATCACAAGATCATTCTCGACCAAGACCTGGCCGAACTATACGACGTGCCAGTAAAGCGTCTCAACCAACAGGTCAAACGCAACCAGGAACGGTTTCCTTCAGACTTCATGTTTCAGCTCACGGCCAAAGAGCGCGAAGTTTTGAGGTTGCAAATTGCAACCTCAAAAAAGGGCAGTGGTGGCAGGCGTTACCCTCCGTACGCCTTCACTGAGCACGGTGCCATCATGGCGGCCACCGTATTAAACTCAAAGCGCGCTGTTCAGATGAGTGTCTTCGTAGTTCGCGCTTTCGTACGCCTGCGGGAAATGCTGGCCAACAATCGCCAACTAGCCGCCAAACTAAGCGAACTTGAACTTCATGTAAACGGCCACGATACAACCATCCACCAACTCATCGGGGCGATCAAACATCTCATGGCCCCCGAACAACCAACGCGGCGTAAAATCGGTTTCCGTCTCATGGCGACGAAACCGTAGTGGCTCAAACACGGATCACTTTCTCCTTTGAGGTTGCAACCCGCAACCTCAAAGATTCGTCTTTTCTTCGCCAAAGCCAGCGCTCCTGTGGTAAAAATATAAGTCATGCGTAAGGCCGTCAATCACCTCAAGAAATCCGATCCCATCCTGGCGGCGATTATTGAGCGCGTGGGCTCCTGCCGCATGCGGTTTGCCGAACCGCAATTCGAACGAGTCGCGGAATCCATCGTCTATCAGCAGTTGAATGGCAAGGCGGCCGCAACTATCTTCAAACGCTTCGCAGCCATCGCTGGCGAGCCGCTCACTCCCGCCGGCATTTTGAAACTGACCAATGAACAGATGCGCGCAGCGGGACTCTCCCAACAGAAGTCGGCATATATGCGCGACCTGGCGGAGAAAACCGAGTCAGGCGCACTCGATTTCGCGCGTCTCCCCGATCTCTCCGACGAAGAAGTGATCAAGCATCTCACCCAAGTCAAAGGCATCGGCGTTTGGACCGCCCACATGTTTCTGATGTTCAGCCTGCGCCGCCCAAATATTCTTCCCACCGGCGACTACGCCGTACAAATGGCAATCAAAAAACACTACAAAAAGCGTAAGCATCCGAAGCCGAAAGACATGGAAAAGATTGCCAAAGCCTGGGCGCCATATCGCAGCATCGCCTGCTGGTATCTGTGGCAAAGCCTTGACATCAAGACCATGGAAAGTCAGAAGTAAGAAATCAGAATGCAAAAGTACAAGCCTGCAAATTACTTCTGCATTCTGACATCTAGCTTCTGCATTTCCCATTCTCTGTGGTTAAATGAACCTGATGGCCGATCCCAAAATCCGTGTGCTCGTTGCCAAGCCAGGCCTCGACGGCCACGATCGCGGCGCCAAAGTCATCGCGCGTGCCCTGCGCGATGCCGGCATGGAAGTCATCTACACCGGCTTGCGGCAGACTCCGGAAATGATCGTCACCGCCGCTCTTCAGGAAGACGTCCACGTCATCGGCCTTTCGATTCTCTCGGGTGCTCACAATGCAATCGTCCCTCGCGTAGTCGATCTACTCAAACAAAATAAAATGGACGATGTCATCCTCGTCCTCGGGGGCATTATCCCCGATCAGGACATAGATAATCTGAAGAAGATCGGCGTCTCCGCCATCTTCCAACCCGGCACCTCCATGGACGACATTGTCCAGTTCATTCGCGGCCATGTGAAACCACGCGGCCTGCCCACGGTCGGTTGATGACCGAGATTGTCACTTCCCGTTTGCGCGAGCGTCTCTCACACACCATCGGTCCCACGCCCTGGTATTGGAAAACTTTCCCGGCCTTCATCTCAGCCTCCGGCGAGCGTTTTGTCTGGACTCATCACGGCAATCAGGGGCCGCTCGGCTATCTCGTCTCGCTCGGATTGCAGGGCGAATCCAATCAAGCTCATCTCGCACTGAACACCTATTGCCGTCCGTTTCTCGCTCCCGATTCGCGTCTCGGTGTCTGGTGTCCCGAAGGCCGCCACATTCGTATCGTTTGTTTCGATCCCGATCAGTTGCAATCGTTCGATCTTTCCGAACTTGCAGGATGGTTCAAGCCTTCCAGCGAAAGAATTTATTCCGCCGCCCCTCCCATCGCTGATTTCGAGGTTCCGCTCGCTCTGCCTGCCGGCATGCATAAGATCGAAGTGCCGCCCGAGTTGCGCGATGTTGATGAACTCATCGTGCCGACAAGCTATCCGGCAAAGAGTACGGACGATCCCGCGTTCGCGTTGTACGTTTTCTATCTGCAAGCAGGATTGGTGGAAGTTTTGCCGCAACGTTGGTTCACCTCCAGTCAATATGAAGTAGGAAAGCAATGGATCCCGCGCGCCGCCCGGGATCCAGAGTCCCATCGCATTTTCGGCGAATGCTTCGGAGTCGGCACGTTTTTATTGGAAGAAGATGGATGCCGCCTCGACCGCTGGCTCGAAAAAACATTGTCATCCTGAGCAAGCGTCCTTCGCGTCGCGAAGGACCTCTGCACAATCGAAGTAGCGCAACGGGAATGCCCTTGACTCCAAAGGTTGCGGAAAAGCTCCTATTTTGGGTGGCTCCGTCGCTTCAGCGTTGCCAACACCATAGTCACTGACCAATCAATCTCAAGATTTTCTCCGTGTCCTCGGTGCCTCCGTGGTAAAAACGCGAGGTTTGATATACCGTAAATAGTTCCCATGCCCGACCGTAGCGATTTCACCACGCCGTCCACTTCCCCGGTCCTCGAAACCCGGGTGGATGCGACTTCCGCGCGCTTTGAAGCCAATATGCGCTTCCTCGCCGACATGGTCTCGCAGGTTCGTAATGAAGAAGAAAAAATCCGCGAAGGCGGCGGCTCCAAAGCCATCGAAAGCCAGCACGGTAAGGGGCGTCTCACTGCGCGAGAACGAATTCAGCTCCTGGTCGATCCCGGGAGTTTCTTTGAACTAGGCGTCTATGCCGCCCACAAGATGTACGAAGAATGGGGCGGAGCAGCCGCCGCAGGCGTGATTACCGGCCTCGCGCGCATCCAGACCCGAATGGTGATGATCATTGCCAATGACGCCACGGTCAAAGCCGGCGCATTTTTCCCGATGACATCGAAAAAAGTCATTCGCGCTCAAAACATCGCCATCGAGAATCGTATTCCTACCGTGTATCTGGTCGATTCCGCTGGAGTCTTCCTTCCTTTGCAGGAAGATGTTTTCCCAGACACCGACGATTTTGGCCGCGTCTTCCGCAACAATGCTGTGATGTCGGCGATGGGTATTCCTCAAATCGCTGCGATCATGGGAATGTGCGTCGCCGGCGGCGGCTATCTGCCGGTGATGTGCGATCACGTACTCATGACCGACGGCAGCGGACTTTTTCTAGCCGGGCCTGCATTGGTACAAGCCGCGATTGGACAAAAGGTTTCCGCCGAAGAACTGGGCGGCGCAGCCATGCACGCGGCCATCAGCGGCACCGTAGATTTCCGTGAACCCAACGACCAAGCCTGCCTGGCACGGATTCGCGACATCGTCGAGAAGTGGGGCTACCGTCGGCAATCTCCCTGGGACAGAAAAAAGCCGGAAGCTCCGGCGCATCCCGCAGAGGAAATCTACGGCATCTACGATTCGTCTCCTTCGCGTCCCTATGACATTAAAGAAGTACTGGCTCGCATCGTGGATGGCAGCCGCTTCGATGAATACAAGCCGGAATACGGCAAGACGTTAGTTTGTGGCTATGCCCGCGTCGGAGGATTTGCCGTAGGCATTGTCGCCAACCAAAAACTGCATGCGCAAGCCACCGATCATGAAGGCAAAAAGCGAACGGAATTTGGAGGCGTAATCTACACCGAATCCGCGGAGAAAGCCGCCCGCTTCATCATGGACTGCAATCAGAATTTAATTCCGCTGGTTTTCTTCCATGACGTAAATGGCTTCATGGTCGGACGGGACGCCGAGTGGAGTGGCATCATTAAAGCCGGTGCGAAGATGGTGAATGCGGTATCGAACTCGGTTGTGCCAAAAATTACAGTGATCGTTGGAGGTTCATTCGGCGCCGGACATTACGCTATGTGTGGAAAGGCCTTCGATCCGAGATTCGTATTCGCTTGGCCCACAGCGCGCTACGCGGTAATGAGCGGAGATGCGGCCGCAGGCACTCTGGTAGAAATCAAGATTCGCCAGTTAGAACGCAGCGGCAAAGTATTAAGCGACGAAGAGCGCAAAGAATTACTCGAATCGACAAAGCGCACCTACGACGAGCAAACCGATCCTCGCTACGGCGCAGCCCGCTTATGGATCGACAGAATCATCGATCCAGTGGAAACTCGCGACGCCGTCACCCAAGCCCTGGAAGCTGCGGCCCTGAATCCTGACGTAGCCGAGTTCAAGGTCGGAGTTCTCCAAACATGATTAACCACGGAGGCACAGAGGCACGGAGGAAGCTGCTCCATGAGGACCTCACGGAGCATGTGATCGGCGCCCCCATCGAAGTGCATCGTACTCTCGGCCCTGGCTTGCTCGAATCTGCGTATGAAGAATGCCTGTGTCACGAACTGCATCTCCGTGAAATCAAGTTCAAGCGCCAGTTCCCCTTACCAGTCCAATACAAGGGAGTAAGCCTTGATTGCGGCTATCGCATCGACATCGTTGTCGAAGATGCGGTTATTCTCGAGCTGAAATGCTGTGAACATGTCCTTCCAGTCCACGAAGCACAACTGCTCACATATCTGAAATTGACCGGTAAGCGTGTCGGATTTAATCTTGAACTTTCACGTTGCGACACTTGTCCGAGGAGGCATTGTAAGAAAAGTCCTTTGGATTCTTCTCCGTGTCTCAGTGTCTCCGTGGTGAATGATGCCAAAAGAAGTGAAACTAATCGAATGTCCGCGCGATGCCTGGCAAGGCCTTCAGGCCCAGATTCCCACTCATCTAAAAATCGACTACCTGAAAGCCTTGATCAGCGCGGGATTTAAGCACATTGACGCAGCGTCGTTTGTCTCCACAAAAGCGATCCCGCAGATGGCCGACTCGGAAGAGGTCCTGAAAGAACTCGATCCTCCCGATGATGTCGAGATCATTGGGATCGTGGTCAACGAAAAAGGCGCGCAGCGCGCACTCGATTCGCAAGCTGTAAACACCGTGGGATTTCCCTACTCGGTCTCCCCGACATTCCTCGGCAACAATCAACATCAGACTCTGGAACAAGCGATCGATGAACTGGAAAAGATCAAGAACAAAGCCGAAGAAGGCGGAATGAATACGGTAGTTTATATTTCGATGGCCTTCGGCAATCCTTACGGCGACCAGTGGAATATTGGCGAAGTCGTCGATGCTGTCGATCTCCTCGAGTCATCCGGCATCCGCGCAATTTCTCTGGCAGACACGGTCGGTCTGGCGGGCCCGGCGCAAATCAGCGAATTGGTTTCGGCGGTGATTTCGAAATTTGACTATCTGGAAATCGGCGTTCATCTGCACAGCCGCCCCGATCAAGCCGTTGAAAGAGTATTAGCCGCTTATGATGCTGGATGCCGCCGCTTCGACTCCGTGCTAGGCGGCCTGGGCGGCTGCCCCTTCGCTCAGGATCAATTAGTCGGAAACATTCCAACCGAAAAAGTTATCGAAGCTCTGACATCCCGTGGCGCCAGTCTGCCGCTGAAATCGCTGGATACATTGTTGCGAGCATCCGCGGAAATCGGAGCCAGATACACAAACTCGCAAGCCGCGGATTAGAGCCGATCCTATAAAATACAGACCGATGGAGCCAGATTTTGGTTCGTATTAGATTTCCGAATGGCCGGTTCTTGATTCGTATCAGGGTGTCGGCTTCAGCCGTACCATTTAGACTGCTGATCTGAAAACGCGCTTTAGCGCTTTGACTTTCATTCGAGTTACGGATATTTCCATGACAAGCTCCCGATGACTTATCAAACCATCCAACTCACCCACGACTCCGGCATCGCTACTATCACTTTCAATCGCCCGGACAAGCGCAACGCCATCAACTTCCAATTGGTCGAAGAACTCGTTACCGCACTCGACGAAATCGAACGCTCCACCGCGCAAATCGTCATTTTTACCGGAGCCGGCAAAGCCTTTTGTGCGGGCATGGATCTGGACGAACTGAAATCGCTCACCGGAAAAAGCCACGCCGACAATGTCGCGGACTCCGCAAAGATGGCTCAAATTTTCCGGCGACTGTATGAATTTCCTAAGCCCACCATCGCCGCCGTGAACGGCGCCGCCATTGCCGGCGGCACAGGTCTCGCCACCATGTGCGACTTCACCCTGGCCGTCCCGGAAGCAAAGTTTGGATACACCGAAGTACGAATTGGATTCGTCCCCGCAATCGTTTCATCCATGCTGGTCTGGCAGGTCGGCCACAAAATCGCCCGCGACCTGCTGCTCACTGGCCGGCTTTTCGATTCGGCTGAAGCGCATCGCTATGGCTTGGTCAATGAAGTTGTCGCGCCGGAGAACCTGATTACTCGCGCTCGCGAACTCGCCAGTCAGCTTATGGAAAATAGTCCGTCATCGTTGGTCGCCACCAAACGTCTCATCAACGGATTCATCGGTCCGCAACTCGACAAGCAAATCGCGGACGCCATCGAAGACAACGCACGGATTCGCACTACCGCTGATTTTCGTGAAGGCGTCGCATCATTTCTCGAAAAGCGCAAACCGCGCTGGAGTGGCAAGTGAGCGGCCGACCAACCATCAGCGAAACTCGCATACGTGTACGCTATGCGGAAACCGATCAGATGGGCGTGGTTTATCACGCCAATCATTTCATCTGGTTTGAAGTCGGACGCGTCGAGTTGCTGCGTCAGCTCGGCTTTTCGTATCGTGACATGGAAGCGAGCGACGGATGCTTCATCGCCGTCGTTGACGCCCGCTGCCGCTACAAATCTCCGGCCCGCTACGACGACGAGATCATCGTGCGCACTCACATCAAAAACATTCGCGACTCACTGATACACTTCGGCTACGAATTACTGCGAGCAAACGACGCCACGCTACTGGCTGAGGGCGAGACTACGCACCTGGTCACCGATTCGGAAATGAAGGTCACAACGATTCCGCGAAAGTATGTGGATGCGTTTAGAGAAGCGATGGGGAAATAAAACGGTCTTGGGTGTCGGTCTCCGGTTAAGTCAGGGAGCCAAGACCTGTGACCAGAGACCTACTCTGAGGAAACCATTTGAAGGCTCTTCACATTAACGGCAACGACCTGACCCTCGAAGCAGTGCGCGAGGTTGCAGCGGAACGCAGGCCAGTGCTGCTGGATCCTGATGCACGTGCGGCCGTCAACAAAGCACGCGCCGTCGTCGATGCTCTGGTCATCAGTGACACGGTTTCGTACGCGATTACCACCGGCGTCGGTAAGCTGAGCGACGTACGTATAGCCGGCGAACAGATTCGCGAACTGCAAGTCAATCTTCTGCGGTCGCATGCAGTCGGCGTCGGCGAACCGTTGGCCGTTGCGGAAACCCGGGCCCTGATTTTGCTGCGCGCCAATTCCCTTTCCAAAGGACACTCCGGCATTCGCGCGGTAGTCATCGACACGCTCTGTGAGATGCTGAATCGCGGAGTCACTCCAATGGTACCGTCGCAAGGCAGCGTGGGAGCCAGCGGCGATCTCGCACCCCTCGCCCATCTTGCACTGGTGTTGATCGGCGAAGGCGAGTGCTTGGATCCGGATGACAACCGCAAATTTATTTCCGGCGCTGAAGCTCTGCGCCGTGCCGAAATCAAACCGCTGACCCTCGAAGCCAAGGAAGCGATTTCTTTAATCAACGGCACGCAGGGAATGCTTGCCGTGGGAATTCTCGCGCTGCTCGCGGCGGAAACGCTGGTCGATTCCGCGGACGTGATCGGCGCGATGGTGCTTGACGCGCTCCAAGGCACCGACGTCGCTTTCGATGAACGCATTCATAAAGCGCGTCCCCATCCTGGACAAATAAAGTCCGCGGCGAATTTGCGGCTGCTTTTGCAAGGCAGTGAACTGCGCGAATCGCATCGCGATTGCGGACGCGTACAGGATGCGTATTCTTTGCGTTGCATTCCGCAGGTGCACGGTGCGGTGCGCGACACGGTCGCCCATTGCCGCGAGATCATGGAAATCGAAGCCAACTCCGCAGTGGATAACCCATTGGTCTTCCTCACTGGCGATGCTACGGGAGATGTTCTCTCCGGCGGAAATTTTCATGGCGAGCCCGTGGCGTTCGCTTTGGATTTCCTTGGCATCGCTCTCACCGCGCTGGCCGGCATCTCGGAACGGAGAATTGAGCGACTGGTAAATCCGTCATTGAATGAAGGCCTGCCACCATTTCTGGCTGAGGGTGCTGGTTTGAATTCTGGATTCATGATGCCGCAAGTCACCGCCGCAGCGCTCGCGAGCGAAAACAAAGTGCTGGCGCATCCCGCGTCGGTGGATTCGATTACGACATCGGGCAACAAAGAAGATTACGTTTCCATGGGCATGACGGCCGCGTTGAAGCTGCAACGTATCGTCACCAACACCCGCAACGTAATGGCGATCGAGGCGATGGCGGCCGCCCAAGCTTTGGACTTTGTCGCTCCCCTCAAAACCGGCAAGCGCGGACAGGCAGCCCATGCGGCGATCCGGTCGGTGTCTCCTACCATGGATAAAGATCGCGTGATGTACAAAGACTTCGCCCGCATCGCCGAGCTGATTGCCAGTGGAAAGATCGCTGAATCGCTGCGCTAGTCCCCTCCCAAAGCCGGCGTAGTGTTCCCCGTGGAACATAAATACAAAATGGAGAAATGTTCCACGTGGAACATTCTGTACTTACCGGAATGTATGTACACATGAAAGAAGTGAATTGGATTGTGAGAGTTAGTTAAAATTCCCGTTTTGGGAAAAACCGATCTACTTCATCCCGAGCCTCAGCTTGCTGCTTTACGTGCTGCAACACCCTGAGGTGAATTTTGTGCACGATACTGTCAGACCATAGCCGCCAATAGGGCTGCGGCCAGAAATAGTTCTGGTACCAGGTGGTGCCTTCCAGGAGGGTTCGATTTCCGGGTAAGGCTACGAGACGGAATTGTCCATGCCGGGAACGCATGTAGTTCTGTTCGAGGTGAGGCGGGGTAATTTTCCATGGGCTCAACTCTCGCAAGGCTTGCGGCTGCGCAGTGACGTTAAAGGCCAATAGCCTGTCTTTGTCCCAAACAGTGATTGGCTCGACAAAATCTCCGGTGGAGAATTTGCAGTAACGGATGGCGCCGGGTCCCGAGCCTATGATCTTGGCGGATGTGGGATAGGCGATGCCGGCCTGGAAGATCCATTCTTCCGGAGGCGCTAGTGGAGGAAAAGCAAGTACGTTTTTCCACACGGTTGACACCGGGGCATCGATCGTAATGCTGGTTGTCACGGAAAGGACGGGCGGTTCGAGTTTGGCGGCCTGCTCGCCGAGCATCATCAAAGGAAGTACAGCCAGCCATGCCGCGAAGGTAGGCGGCATGGAAGTTCGCATGCGATGCTGCAATGTGGAGCGAGCAGTCAGACCACCTGCAAGCGCGAACGGAAGGGCTAGCGGGAGCGCCATCAAGATACAAAGCACTCCTTCGTAGCGGAAACCCACGAGGCCGAAGCCTAAAAGAAAAACGGTGGCCGTGTTTATCTTAATAGTATCGAATTTCGACTGGATGTTCCCAACGTTCAAAAACCATGAAGAGACAAATCCGGTCAAAAACGGCACACCCAAAAACAGACCGTACGAATATTCCTTGAGCGCTCCAGTACCGAAGGCGATGAGCGCAATCCCAAGAGGGACGGCGATGCCGACTCCCATTGCCGCTTTTCGAAATTGCCCCGCCTTGCCTGAGATCTCTCCCTCGGTGTCGGTCACACCTGTCGCGGGAGCGCTTGAAATCAGCGATAGCCAGAGGAACATCGCTAAATTCGCCAGGGGGAAGAAGAACAGGAAAACCCAGGCAGCGGATTTGCCGGCATCGCGCAGACGTCTCAGGGTGAGAGCGATTCCAACCCAAAAAAATGGTATCGCGATCGCCCATAGCAGGATGTAAAGTTCGCCATGACCGCGGCCATCATCGAAGACAGTGAAATGTAGCGAGGGAAATACGTAATTACTGACTTGCCACGTCTCACCGAAATGTGCGGCAACGGTTCGATCAATGACAAACTTTATAGCACCGAGAATTGCTCCCGCCAGAAAATAGGGGAGACGTTGGACGCGTCCTTCCCATGTGAGCAACCATTTCCACAAATCAAGTCGCATAGCGCCTCACTATTCGTTTATTCCTTTGGCACTAATTCCGCGTCCCGTAGCAATCCCAGCACGCTGCGGCGCGCTGGACGCAACAATGGGAACTTTGCCAGTTTCAGAAAACTAACCACCAGGTCTACCGAGCCGTCGACCAACTTGCGAGTTCGCTTCAAGTTCGAAGATGAGTCATATAGGAAATAGAGCAGTACTCCCATGTGCAAGGCCCACATTGCCAGTGGCATTAGCCCGCGCAGATCTTCAGGCAAGCGCTCAGCCTCGAAAGCTTCGGCAAACAGGCTCATGCAATCAGCGCGGAGAGGGGCAGTGGCCTTGCCCAGGAAAGACAAGGGATGCGTGGGATTGCCGGTGTAGCGGAATAAAGCTCCCAGGAGTTTCTGGTCCTCCTTAAGGATGTCGAGTTTGGTATGCAACAGCATGGCCAGACGATCGCGCAGGGTGGAAGTTTGAGCGAGCTTTTCGCGGGCGATGGCGCGATGTTCCTTTTGCACACGCTCGTAATAAGCCATCACCAGAGCTTCCTTGCCGGGAAAGTAGTGATAGGCGAGGCCCAGTGCGATTTCTGCTTCGGTGGCTACCTCGCGCATGGTGATTTCGTCGAAGCCCTCTTTGCGGAACAAGCGGATGGCGGTGTCGAGAATATGCTCGTGGCGAGAGGGCTTTTCAGCGGCCGGAGCGACTAGCTTGAACATGTTCAATATGTTGCCATAGGCATGGGGCGCAAATCAAGACATATTTGAACGTGTTCAATATGCCGTATTTGGGGCATTTCCCGATAGATAAGTGATTGATGAGTGAATCGGCCACCCGCGCCGGTTTTTGACTTGGAAATCTCGAAGAATCCCGCCCTCCGCGAGAACTGTTATGCATCAGGGATTCAGAAATGCGGGACGGGGCGCCCGGAGGCTCCCCCAGTGAGTGTGATGGCCGCAGGGATCCCTTCGGCTTCGCTTAGGGCAAGCTCTTCGACTGCGGGAGTTGATCGCGTTGCGATCAACTGACTTCGCTCAGGATGACAAAGAGGTCGGAGTTGGGGTGGCTACTAAACCTAATTCGGCGGCGATTGGTTTTAGGGCTTCTATGCAAAAGGCGATGTGTTCGTCCAAGTCGATACCGAGGCTTGCGGCGCCGTTGATGATGTCGTCGCGATTGACTTTGCGGGCGAAGGCTTTGTCTTTCATTCTTTTGCGGACGGATTTTACGTCGACTTCGGCCAGAGATTTTCCTGGCTTGATTAACGCGCAGGCGGTGATGAATCCTGCCAGTTCGTCGCAGGCGAAAAGGGCTTTTTCCATGAGGGTGTCACGATTGATGCCAGTGTATTCGGCGTGGGACATGATGGCTTTGCGGATTTCGTCCGAGTAGCCGCGGTCTTTGAGGATCTCGTTGCCTTTGTAGGGATGATCTTCGAGGCTGGGATATTTGTCGTAATCGAAATCATGGAGCAGGCCTACGATCCCCCATAACTGTTCGTCGCCCGAAAATTTTCGAGCATAGGCGCGCATGCACGCTTCCACCGACAAAGCATGTTTGCGCAAACTTTCTGATTGAGTGAACTCAATTAGTAAACACCAGGCGGCTTCACGATCGGTCATTGATTTCACCAGTATTCTTCGGGTTTCTACAGTGTTATTTATGATTTCCTACTAGCTATACCGGATTTCAACCCATATTTTACTTGACATCCACAGGGGCTGTGCCTCAAATTACGTTGCAGATCGGAATCGAAGTTGGATTCCGGGAGTTGCCCGCTCTGGCCTCCCAATCTAGATGGCTACTAATCTTGCCCCAGTTGATTCCAGGGAAGTTGTTCGTTGCGACCGCTGCCAATTAGTTCAATTCCGTACTTCCAACAGCCTTTGCCGCAAATGCCACACCTCATTGGATGAGGAAATACCGGAAATTGCTGCGCCGATGCCGCCGCCGCAAGTCATGCCGACGAATGGGCATGGCCGCGGGCATTTGCATCTAGCTGCATCGATCCGCTCGATGCGGTTGCGCAATGGCCTTAGCCAACGGCAACTGGCATTTCGCATGTCGGTGCCGCGGACTTACGTCTCCAAGATTGAAAATGAAAAGGCAACGCCGACGCTCTCTTCACTCGAGCGGCTGGCGCGAGCTTTGGAGGTTACCGTGCCTGATCTGCTCAGTGGTGGAGAACGCAACCGGCAAGAGGAAGTTCGCGACCTCGTGCAGGACCCGTTCATCGCGGAATTGCTGCCGTTTGTTTCGCAACTGAATGGAATGCAGATGTCGAGCATTCTGACGCAGGTGCGGGACCTGACGATTCGGCCTAGACGCAGCGCGTAGGAGATCCTTCGCTGCGCTCAGGATTTCGGCGCACGGCTCCCGCCGTGCAAGCGTCTCAATTTTTATCCGGGCAACCAGCCAACTGTGGCCGGGACTGAAAGGTTCCGGCCTCTTTTATTGGGTAGTTGCGAACTGATGTTCGCGGCGCAGACGAGGGCGTCCGCGCCCACGTGAGCATTCCACATGATTATCAGGTAGTGGGTAGTGGGTAGTTAGAAGTTAAAGGACTTCTCATTCCGAAGCGCCGCATTATCGCGCGAGGAATCTGCTGTGCCGCTGTTTGAAAAAAGCAGATTCCTCGCCGATAAAGCCGGCTTCGGAATGACAAGGGTTGAGGTTTTTGCGCAAACGGCACCCCCCCCGATTATTCTTTTCTAGGCTACGAAATCCTGCGTGGATGGTATCTGGACTGGCTCTGGCAGGCGATCTGTGACTTCGGCCAGGAAGGCCAGACGCTCCGCGAGTTGATGAGTCAGAGCTCCGGGCTGGTAACGCCAGCGAAAATTCCCTGTCGGAACGCTCGGTGTATTCAAGCGGGCTTCGCTGCCCAAACCGAGAACATCTTGTAGAGGAACTACACACAAACTTGCGACGGAACTCTGGGCCAAGCGAATCAGCGCCCAGTGAATTTCTTCATGACTGCTTCCAATTAAAGCATTGACCGCGCGCCGCTCATAGTCCGTCACGCCGGAGTTCCACCAACCCAGGGCGGTGTCGTTGTCGTGCGTGCCGGTGTAGATGACGCGATCGGGCGTGAGGCGGTGCGGCAAATAAATGTGCGCGCCGGGATCGCCAAAACCAAATTGCAAAACCGCCATGCCGGGGAGTTGATGACGTTCGCGCAGAGCGTTTACGTCTGGAGTGATGCTGCCAAGGTCTTCGGCAAAGAGGGGCAAGCCGCCCAGTGCCTCGCGTACTTTGTTGAATAAATCATCGCCGGGACCATCAACCCAGCGGCCGTGGATTGCAGTCGGCTCAGTGGCTGGCACTTCCCAGAATTGGGCGAAGCCACGAAAGTGATCGAGCCGGATGTAGTCACAGGTTTGCGTGGCCCAGCGCAGGCGTTGTATCCACCAGTTATATCCTTGCGTGCGCATGGTGTCCCAGTTGTAGAGAGGATTTCCCCAGCGCTGGCCGGTGGAGCTGAAAGCATCCGGGGGGACACCGGAAACCACGTCGGGTTCGAGTTCGTCGTTGATAAGGAACAGGTCGCGATGGGCCCAAACGTCGGCGCTATCGTAGTCGACGAAAATAGCGATGTCGCCGACCATGCGAATGGAACGCCGCGCGCAGTAGAGACGCAAGTCCTGCCACTGCTGATAAAAGAAGAATTGGATGACGCGGCGGACCGCCATTTCAGAAGCCAGTTTCTGACGAGCGTCTTCGATCGCTGCCGTTTCGCGGCGGGCCAATTCGCGCGACCACTGCTTCCACGCCTGATTGCCATGTCGTTCGCGTAGAGCGTCGAACAGGACAAAGTCTTCCAGCCACCAATTATTTTCACTGCAAAATTGCTCGAAGCGCGACCGCGCCTGACCGGAAGCGCGATCGAGAAAGTTATGCGCAGCCTCGGTGAGCAGGGGCAGTTTGCGGGAAGCGACGAGGTCATAATGGATTTCACCGGACGTCGCCGGGATTTTCGTCAGATAAGAACGATCAAGCCACCCCCGCTCGGAGAGGCGATCCAGGCTGATCAGAAGCGGATTGCCGGCGAAGGCCGAAGTCGAGGAGTAAGGAGAATTTCCATTCGCCGGCGGGCCCAAGGGCAAGACCTGCCACAGACCCTGGCGAGCGACCGCGAGGAAATCCACAAATTCGTAAGCCGCAGCGCCAAAATCACCAATACCCCCGGGCGATGGGAGTGAAGTAGGGTGAAGCAGAATTCCGGTAGCGCGGGCGAAGGCCATGGATGGACTACGGGCAGGGTCTCCCGGCGTGACGGTCTAGAGGAGAACTCAATTCAGAATACCTCGAGCGCGGAAACTGAAACTGTGGGGGCGAGCGACCGGCTATTCGCCCTGTTCGCCAAGCCCACCTTGTCCTTTGGTGAGTCCCTTCATTTCGTCGTCATTGATTTTGATCTTATGGGATTTTGTCAGCCGGTCACGCAAACTGGTGACGAACAATCCGAATAGTTCGGATTGCTTGCTCTGAAGAAGCGAATCGCGTACTTGATCTTTTTTCGCGGTAAAATCCGCATCCGACGGCTCTTGCTTCTCGATCACCGATAGTACCGCACCGGTTGTCCCGCTGTTAAGTGGCCCGCTGATTTCGCCGGGCTTCAAAGTAAAAGCAACCGAAGCCGGACCGGACATTGCTCCGATATCGGGGACCTGCGCGTCGGGTAAAACAAAATCGCTGGACTTCATGGTGGCGCCCGCTTCTTTGGCAGCCTTTTTTAGATCGTGGGCGGCTTTAGCGCGATCGGAGAGCTCCTGAGTTTTTTGCGTGAGCAATTGGTTGGAGCGTTCATTCTTGAACTCTGTTTCCACGCGGCTGCGAATCTCCTCGAAAGACGGCGTGGACTGCCGGTTTCACGGCCTGCACCTGGAATACGGCAAAGCCTTGCGGCAATGGCGCTTCGGCGGGAGCGGATTTTTCCGGCTGTCCAAAAACTGCTTCCATGAACGGCTGCGAGGTGCCAATCCCCGGGAGCGAATCGTTGCGGCCCACGAAATCCGTGGTCACGACTTGCAATCCCTTGGCGGCAGCGGCTTTGTCCAGACCCTCAGCTCGGGCTTGAGTGAGCAGCGCATTGGCTTGCGAATCGGCAGCGGCTCCGGCTTTCTGCTGCCGGATGACCGGTTCGGCTTGTCCCTTCACGTCTTCGATCGACTTCATGTGAGCGTCCTGCTTGTCATCGACGTGAAGAATGACGAAGGCGTATCCGAGATTGATGACATCACTGGTGCCGCCTTTGGGAAGACCGAATGCCGCCTTGTCCATGTCGGGCGAGGGAAAGCTGCCGCGCTGCACCCAGCCCAGCGAACCGCCGTCTTTGGCAGTCGTGTCTTGCGAATCTTTTTTGGCCAAATCGGCGAAATTACCGCCGGCTTTCAATTGCTTGAGAATGTCTTCGGCTTTTTTGCGGGCGTCCTCAATTCCTTTGGGATCGACTTTGCCATCCGGCCCGGGCAAAGGATTCTTAATCACGATCTGGCGGATGTTGACTTGCTCGGGAAGGCGGAACTCGTCTCGATGTTGAGCGTAGTAGGCTTGGAGATCCTGCAAAGAAACCGGCGTCTCGGCGGCAATTTTTGCGCTGTCCACCAGGACGTAGCTGACCTTACGTTTTTCTGGAATCGAATTGTTATACGCCTGTTTATTGCGGTCGTAATAGGCTTTGAGCTCAGCATCGCTGGGATGAATCTCTTTCGAGACGCTATCTTTGGTCAGCACGGCGTAGTCAAATTTGACCTTGGTATCCTGCTTGTCGAATGCCTGGCGAACCTCGGCGTCAGTCACAGTGGCCCCACCGCCAATCAGGTTGCGCAGCTTGTTGGAAACGATCTCGTCTCTGACACTTTGCTCGAATAGCGGGACGGTCAGTTCATGTTCCTGAAGCAGCTGCGTGTACTTGTCCTCTCCGATGAAAACACCATTAGGGAAAAAGGCGGGAGCCAGATTCGGATTCTTCTGGAGTTCATCCCGGACCTCTTCGTCGGTCGCACGCAAACCCATACGGTGGGCTTCGCCAAGCAAAGCTTTCTGATCGATCAACTGCTGCGCTGCCTGACGAGCTACAAACGGCATCAGCATTTGGGCCTGCGACGCCATCTGCGGATATTGTTGCTGGATCATCATGCGAGCTTCACGATCCACTTCGAGCGCGGTGACGGGCTCGCCTGCGACGGTGGCGACAACCCCTTTGCCGGGCCCGCCGCCGAGACTATCGGTAATACCGAAGCCGCCGGGAATCAGGGTGATGACCATGGCGCCGCAAAATACTAAAAGGATTCCGCTGAGGACGATCTTCTTAAAAGGACCAGGGGTCTGCAGAAAACGGATCATGTTTGTATCGCTCCGAAGTACAGGACAGAATGGATGATTATAAACTAAGCAGCGGCCCTGCCCCGCGATTCCAGAGTGGTGTTTATCTACGAGAGCGCCGCCAGGAAGAGGGGTCTCATGGGGACGATGTTGCGAAATTCAGCCATTGAAACGAATCAATAGAACGTGTTATCAAGACTGGTCACATTTTTCCCGAGGTCAAGTGCGGCATAATGGATCGCCGTAAGCGGTCATCTCTAAACTCTTTTACAAGGAATTCATCATGATGAAGCGCAGTTTGCTGTGGGGACCGCTGGTGATTATTTGCGGTGCGTTTTTTTCGGGGCACATGCAGGCCCAGCAGACTCCGGCCCATCACCCGTTGACGCCGATCACAACCAATCTCTCGCTGAGCGATGGGTGGACGGTGCAATCCTCGTGCAAAGTGGATGCGAAGGGCGAAGAGATCTCTACGCCCAAGTTTCTGCCCAAAGGATGGTACGGGGCAAGCGTACCGACAACGGTTTCGGCGGTGCTGGCCAAGCACAAGGTGTATCCCGACCCTGACTTTGCCATGAACTTGCGCTCGTGGCCGGGCATGACGTATCCCATAGGTCACAATTTTTCGGAAGGACCGATGTCGCCGGACAGCCCATTTTATGTTTCCTGGTGGTATCGCAAGGATTTTGTTCTTCCGACCGGATACAAGGGGAAGACCATTTGGCTTAACTTTGGCGGAATCAATTATCGCGCCAACATTTGGTTGAATGGGAAGCAGATCGCGAAATCGGACGACATTGCGGGCGCATGGCGCACCTACGAATTGAATGTTACGGATGCCGCATTGCCGGGAAAGAACAACGTCCTGGCGGTGCGGGTTTACGCGCCGACCGAGAACGACCTTGCGATCACGTTCGTCGATTGGAATCCTTCGCCTCCGGACCGGAACATGGGCATTTGGCGCGGAGTGGAGGTTGCAACCAGCGGTCCGGTGGCTCTGCGTTATCCCACGGTAATCACGAAACTCAATTCTCCGGCGAACGACAAAGCTGATCTGACGGTAACCGCGCTGCTCAAGAACTCGACGAGTCAGCCGGTGAAAGGCACGCTGAAAGGAAAAATTGAGAATATCGAGTTCTCGCAGGAAATCGAATTGGCGGCCAACGAATCGAAAGATGTGACCTTCGATCCGGGACAGTTTTCGCAGCTGAGCATAGCGAATCCAAAGTTATGGTGGCCGAAACAGATGGGATCGCCGAATCTTCATGATCTCAACATGCAGTTTGTAATCGATGGCAAGATCTCCGACCAGTCGGAAACGAAGTTCGGCATTCGCGAGATGCATTCCGAATTGAATGCGGACAATCGACGGGTATTCTCCGTCAACGGCAAGAAAATTCTAATCCGCGGCGGGGGCTGGGCGCCCGACATGATGTTGCGCGAGAAGGATCAGCAGCGTTTGGGCGATGAACTCACCTATGTCCAAGACATGGGCCTAAATACGGTCCGCATGGAAGACCATCTGGAAAACCAGCGTTTCTTCGATATGGCCGACCGCCGGGGGATTTTGGTCATGGCGGGATGGACCTGCTGCTCGCATTGGGAACATTGGGCGAAGTGGTCGCCGCAGGATTTCAAGATTGCCGAACAATCGCTGCGCGATCAGATTTATCGTTTACGAAGTCATCCGAGTTTGATCATGTGGCTGAACGGCAGCGACAATCCACCCCCGCCGGATGTCGAGCAAACTTATTTAAGAGTTGAAAAAGAACTGATGTGGCCGAATCCAACGGTGTCTTCGGCGACTGGTAAACCTACGTCAGTCACGGGCGAGAGCGGCGTAAAGATGAGCGGGCCCTACGAATACATTGCTCCGAAATATTGGGAGGAAGACACTCCTGCGGGACAGCCGGGGCGCAAAGAATGTAATGAGGGCGGATGCGGCGGCGCCTATGGATTCGATACCGAAACCAGCATGGGGCCTGCAGTTCCGCCGATCGAAAGCATTCGCGCCATGGTGGGAAAAGATCATTTGTGGCCCATCGATGCCACGTGGAACTACCACGCGGGTGGCGGCGTGTTTGGAGACATCCACGTCTTTTCGAATGCGCTAGATGCGCGCTATGGCAAGTCAGACAGCGTCGAGGAGTTTGCGGCCCGGTCGCAGATGCAGACATACGAAGGTGTTCGCGTCATGTACGAGGGGTACAGCCGCAACAAGTACACCTCGACCGGCGTGATTCAGTGGATGCTCAACAACGCCTGGCCGTCGATGATCTGGCATTTGTACGACTACTATCTGCGCCCTGGCGGCGGATACTTTGGAGCCAAGAAAGCCATGGAAGCTCTACATCCAGTGTATGGATACGACGACAATTCAATCTGGTTGGTAAGCAGTCAGTATGAAGACGTCAAGGGATTGAAACTCACAGCGAAAGTGCTCAACCTCGACATGACAGAAAAGTATTCTGAGCAATTTCCTCTCGACGCCGCGGCGGACAGCACCAATAAGATAGTTGCGCTTCCCCAGATCGACGGTTTGAGTTCCACGTACTTTTTGGTGTTGCGACTGGAAGATGCGAACGGGAAACTGGTGGGATCAAATTTCTACTGGCTCTCTACAAAACCAGAGACGCTCAACTGGGCTGAGTCAAATTGGTATACCACGCCGACTGCCACCTATGCTGATTTTACCGGGCTGGCGCAGTTGCCCAAAGTCAAATTGAAAGTCACCGATCGTACCGAACGCAAGGGTGAGGAATCCATCACGCATGTGACTTTGGAAAATCCCAGCAAAAGCCTTGCATTTTTTGTGCGATTGAAAGTCGACAAAGGCAAAGGGGGCGAAGAAATTTTGCCGGTACTGTGGGAAGACAATTACATATCGCTTCTACCGGGCGAGAAGCGGGAAGTCAACGCCAGCTACCGAACTGCGGAATTGGGAGCGGCAAAATCAGCAGTAGAAATAAGCGGCACAAACCTGGAATAGTTCGTTCATAACTCTCGCGGTTGCCCGTTCAAGCTTCGCTTGGGCGGGGCTTTTTAGGTCACAAGTCAAAAGCCCCGGCCGCTTTCGCAAAAAACGCGAAAGAAGGACGGGGCCCTGAGAGAGTTGATTAGGCCTGGTCAGCGGGAACATCGAAGTTAACTAACTCGCTCTGGAAGCCTTTGGTCTTCCAAGCCCCATAGGCGATGCCGGCAAGCATCCACACCGAACCGACGATCATCGCCATCTTCGACAGATGAATCCAAATGAAGAAACAAATGATAAAGCCCAACACCGGCGGGACAAGTTGTCCGACCGTGCGGTCGTTGCCGCGAATGTAATAGTGCGTGAGGGCCGCGAGATTGACTCCCATAAAGGCGATCAGCGCACCGAAATTGAGCAAGTTCCGCGCCATTGTCGTAGGTGATGAGAAATGCGCCTACCAGCGCGATGACACCCACGAAGATCACATTGTTCGCGGGAATCCGGGTTCGGGGATGGATGGCACCGAAAAATTTCTTCGGGATGGCATTGCTGCGTCCCATGCCATAGAGCAACCGCGCGGCGCCCAGTTGTGATCCCATGCCGGAGCCGATGGTGGCGATCAACAAGGTCAAACTGATCACCTTGGTCAGCACTGCGCCGCCAGCGATCGCGGCCACATGGCTGAATGCGTTTCTCTACTTCGACTGACTCCGAAGATGTATTGGCTAGCTCAGCAATTGGGCGCCATAGACCTCGGCCGCGGCAAGGAATCCGGTCATGACGCAAACCAGGACCGTGGCCAGAAAAATATTTCGCCTGGGATTTTCAACCTCTTCCGACAAAGTCGAGATCCCGTCGAATCCGATATAGGTAAGCACCGCAACCGACGTGCCATGGAACACGCGGTTGATCGTGAACGTTTCCGGGTTGTAGAACGGCCGGAGAAAATAGGCCTCAGGATATTGCGGCAAATGAAAAATGTAACGGATGGTGTACCAGAAAAACGCCATGATCACCGCGCCCATCACGGCGCACAGAGATCTGATTGATGCGGGCCGAAGTCTTCACGCCACGCAGGTTTAACACTGTAAACATAACCGGCAAAAATTATCGGCCAAAGTAGCGCCGGGATAGGAAGCCGGTAGCGTGTCCCACTAACAGATCGGCCATCGCCTTGGCGCACCAGATGGTGCAGATCAATGGATTGAGAATGTAATCCATCGTCATGCTCCAGCCGGTCACGTAGCCGAGGGAAGGATGCATTTCTCGTCCCACATAGGTGTAAGCCGAGCCTGCGCTGGGATAGACCCGTGCCATGCGGCCATAGCTCATCGCCGTGAAAACCATCGCAACCATGGCGATGAGGATGGAGGTGACTACATGGCCTCCGCCGGCGATTGCTGAATACGCCGTAGGCCGGCATGGGCGCGGTCGGCTGAATGACGATGATGCCGTAAAGAATTAAATCCCAGAGAGTGAGCGTTCGCCGAAGCGGAGGGTACAGGAGGCAGTTTCCATGTGTGAGGTATTGGATTTGGAGTGGCGGAATTTGTCAATATTAAAACGGTTTTATACGCGGATCAGCGTGGTGCAGTTAAGAATTGAAGGGCTTTCGTTCCGAAGTGCGGCACTATCGCGCTAGGAATCTGCCGTGCCGTGATCGGACAAAGAGATTCCTCGCCGATAAACCTGGCTTCGGAATGGCAAGTTTCGAGATTTTTCACAAACTGCATGACTCCAGCCACTCCTTACTTCGCGGGATGATAGTCGTACCAGTATCCTTGCGGCTCGTTTCCTGAAACGTAGCGCGTGTTGTATTTCAACAAATAATCGAGATGCGAGTCGTCGAGAGGAAACGACTTGCCCGGGATACGGATAGCTTCCCATTTTCCGGAACGGCAGCGGCTCCACAGTGTTGCCTTCGGCGGCGTAGAAGTCCATATCTTTTTCGTAGCCATTGGCCACGAAGAAATAATCGCGCGTCCATCCCTTGGGCACGGCAGGCAATTTTGCGGGATCAAATTCCAGCGCGACTTCTTCGCCAGTTCCGAAAACTACATGCTGATCGTCGTAGTTGGTGAGCAGCGGGGTGACGTCACCGTAACGCGTGTACGTTCCGGCCTGCCGCGCGTATGGGCCGGTGCGACTTACTTCTTCGTAAACATATTTGACGTTGCCGGGCGGCTGAGCTTCGATCTGCCGCGGATAGCCATGGAAGCCCAGGTCCGCACGTTGTAGTGGGACGGGCGTCAGAACCGACTTTGAGTTCTGCTCGGTGCGATCGATGAGAATGTTGTCCCAATAAATTTGCAGATTGGTCGAGATGCGAATGCGCTGCGTGCCCAGCGGCAACTTATCGCTGAGATCGGCGGTCATGGTACGAGGCAAGCCGGCGGGGAAACCCATGTCGTCGGTGACGCGCACCCACTTCCCTTGCGCAAAAGCTTCGACGTAGGGAGCGATGGCTTGCACGCCAGCCTGATCCGCAGCGTACATTCCGGTTGCGGTGAAATATTCAATTTCTCCGTGCAGGAGTAATCGTATCGCTCCGCCTCGATAGGCTTCGCCCAGATCAAGCTCAAGACTGTGCAGCTTGGTAAAACCTTTGAACGGCAGTAAATCGAAATCGCCGATATAGCGATGGGCAAGCAAGTCGGGAAGAACATTGTGTCCGCGGTCATCCCAAGCGCCGGCGGGAGGGCGGGCGTTCTGACTGGTAATTACTTTAAACGCCGGATACGGCGGATTGCTGGCGAAATATTCGTTGGGATAAACCTCCTCGCCGCTGGGATGATCCACTGCCAGCAACCGTACCTGATCCAGATAGACGACTTCTTCCATCGGCTCCATCAAACGGAAGCTCAGCTTGCCGTTTTTTTCGCGAACCGCGCTGCGGTCAATTTTTATATATTCCGTGGGACGCGAAATATTGCGCTGGTTCGGCCCCACCCAATGTCCGACCACGCCCGCACCAAGAACATCTGCAACCAGCTCGTAGTGCTTGCCATTCCAAACAAACAATGTGGGGCATGAACTGCCACGGCGGTCGATCTCCGAATAAGCCTGCTCGCGATCGCCGGCAACTTCAGTTTCATCCTGCAAGACTCCGGTGGGCCAGAGCATGCGGACTACGTCGGCTGATTTGGAATGGCCGAGGCCGACGTTGATCACCGTGGAATTCTGTCCTAGATATCCGGACGATCCTGCGATTTCAAATTTTTGCCGATTAGCGCCGGCAAAAACTTCGATCTTAGTGCCGATGGCGCTCTTGTTGTCGTTCAGGCCTTTCAACGCAAGCCGCAGCCAGTGATTCTTATTGCCGCCTTCATTGCGTAACAGAACGGCCTGCCCATGATTTTGGGTGATGAGAAGATCGGTAGCGCCGTCGTTATCGTAGTCGCCTGTGATGATGGCGCGGGGATCTTTAAGCTGAATTTTGTCGAGGCCGACTTCAGCGGTGACGTCTTTAAATCCGTCCGGCCCGAGATTGCGGAAGAGTTTTACTTCCCCTTTTCCGTCGGCGGTTTCTCCGACGGCCACCAGATCGACCCAGCCGTCGTCGTCGTAATCGAAGGCGGCGACGCCGAAGGCCCGCGCCAAACTCGTTGGAGGCAACGTAACGGGATCGAAATTCTTTCCATGATTATTGCGCCAAAGCGTCAGTCCAGGAGATTCCGAATTAGTGAAAGCGAGATCCATCCAGCCATCGTGATCAAAATCAAGTGCCGTGACCGCGACAGTCGCCGATGGCATGGCCGAGGGCCATGGATCTCGCGGCAGAAATCTGCCTTCTCTTGGATTCTCCAGAATCATCGGAGAGCCGGCCGCCGCAATGTCAACGGCTCGATCGTTGTTGTAGTCGGTGCCAACGGAAGCAGACCTGGGCTTGCCGTCCGCAAGGCCCAGCGAATCTGTCACGTCGGTAAATGTCCCGTTGCCGTTATTGCGCCACATCGAACTTCGGTTTGATCCTGTAATAAAAAGATCGACATCCCCATCGTGGTCATAGTCGATAAAAGTTAAGTTTGGCGCTCCGCCACTGCTTACGACTCCCGCTGTCTTGGTGACATCCTTAAAGGTCCCATTCTTTTCGTTGTGAAAAAGAAAAACCTGTCCATCGGCGGAAACGGCCAGATCAACAAACCCGTCGTTGTCGTAGTCAGCCGCAGCGCAGGTAGTGGCGTGTGCGCTTGGATCGAGGCCTGCTCTCTTCGTCGTTTCTTCAAATTTTCCGTTTCCGAGATTGCGGTATAGAGACATGCCTCGATCCTGCCCGGGCAAGAAAATATCGATCCTGCCGTCCGAGTCGAAGTCCAAGAAACAGGCACCGGGACTATGAGCGGGGAACGGGGGACCGTTGTAAATTGTTACTAAATTTCCTCGAGATTCAAGTCCAGCCTCCGACGTTACATCCACAAACTTCACCGGAATGGCCGGCTGAACTTTTTCCACCGCAGCCGGCGATTCTTCCACCCGCGAATATTGTCCTTGCTCGCCGTATGCCAGGCTCATGGCTGCGCCCAGCTTGTTCTGGGTGACGTATTGAAAGCGGACGAGGTGTTCGCGGGCCTTCGTGGAATCACCCGACTGCTGATAGGCACGCGACAGTCCGAACTGCGCCGAAGCGTGCAGCGGATTCAGCTTGAGCGCATGGTTGAAAGCTTCGATGGCGTGGGGAAAATCCTTCAGTTGCGAATAGACGGTGCCGATGAAATACCAGGTGTCGGCGTCATCGGGATCGATCGCAGTAACTCGCTGCAACACCTTCACGGCAGCTTCGGAGTCGCCGGCGTTCTTGTCCAACAGTCCAAGGTTGTACAAAGCGTGCGGATTTTTGGGATCGCTCTTCACGGCATCTTCGAGGATAGGTTTGGCTGCGTCTACCTTTCCCAGATTCAACAGGGCAATACCTCGGTTCATCCGGGCGATCTGCAACTTGGGATCGAGCACGGCGGCCTCTTCAAAAGCCTTGAGGCCTTTATCGAAAAGTTGCTGATTCATATAAGCCGCGCCCAAATTGTTGAGACGCGCGGCTTCGGCGGGATTAGACGCTGCCTGAGGAGCTGCGAAAAAACTGAGAGCGGCCAGTGATAATCCGGCAAAGCTAATAGATAGTGTGCGCGTCATTATGTATGAGTTTAACCACAGAGGGCGCGGAGGGCCACCGGGGAAAACCGAAGTCTATGATTTTCCCGCGGTAGAGTACAAAAACCAATAACCATCAGGGACACGAAGGAATACAAAGGAATTCCTTCGTGTTACTTCGTGTCTTTGGTGGTTAAATGCAGTTCATTACACGAGCTCATGGGTGGTTCGCGAAATCCGCCACACTCTTTTTCGATCACCGCCGCAACTTCCAAAACCAGTTCTTCCTCCCACGGCCTGGCAACAATCTGCACGCCGATCGGCAATCCTTCCGGTGAAGTGCCAACTGGAACTACTGCCGCAGGAAAGCCCAGCAGATTGAACCACTCGCAGTAACTCCAGGCATCGAGATATTTCACTTCCTGTCCGTCAATGTTCCAGCTACGCTCGCCGTGTTTGAAAGCCGGCACGGATGCAACCGGACAGAGCAGAATGGGATAGGTGCGCATTTCCGAAAGAATTTGCATGCGCACCACATCTCTTTGGATCCAAGTATCAAGCAGGCTTTGGCCAGTATGCGGAGGCTCGGATCCGACCCAACTGGAGAATTCTTTGAGGGTCGGACTTAGATCGGTTTCGCGGCCCTGCGTCATAGGTCCGAGCAGCATCCCGCCCGCGATTCCGAAAAATTGCCACCAGAGTTGCCGGGCCAGATCGAAACCTTGGGGACGAAATGAATCCACATGAAACCCCGCGCTTCTCAGACCTTGAGCAGCAGTATTGACGGCAGCGCGAGTTTCTTTAGTTACAGGAGTGCGCCCGTCGTCTTCGAAATATCCGATACGAATATTTTTCAGATATTCAGCATTTAACTTGCGCAATGGGACCGGCGCGGATGAAGGATCGCCATCATCGGGCCCTTGCATGACTTCGAAAAGAATTTTCAAATCGGCCACCGTGCGGGCCATGGGACCGACGACACCGATCAGGGCAAAGGGTCCGAGGGAGTTGGGGAAATGGCCGGTGGCAGGAATTCTGCCGGGAGTCGGTTTCAATCCGCAGATGCCGCTGAAATGTGCGGGCACGCGAATGGAGCCACCACCGTCGCTCCCAACGCCTCCGGCGGAACATCCCGAGGCAATCGCCGCCGCTTCTCCACCACTCGATCCACCGGACGTACGAGATAGGTCCCAGGGATTATTGGTCCGTCCGTAGAGAAGATTATCGGTCTCCCAAGCCATCAGAAGCTCGGGCGTGTTCGTAACGCCTAGAACGATCGCGCCCGCCGTGCGCAATCTGGTGACCAGCGGCGCATCTTTCTCCGCGATGTGCCCAGACCGTAATTTGGTCCCAGCTTCGCAACGCATTCCTGCAACATCCATCGAACTCTTGATGCTGACCGGGACCCCATGCAGCGGGCCCAGGGTCACACCGGGTTTTACCGCACTTTCGCGCGCCTGTCGACGCGCATTGTCCGCATCGATTTGCACGAATGCATTCAGCCGGGGATTCAGTTTTTCGATCTGCGTTAAGTGCGCGTCGAGTAATTCGACTGGAGAAATTTTCCTTTGCCGGATTTGTTCCGCCATGGAAACGGCGGGCAGGAAGGTAAGTTCTGGCATGTTCGAGTAGCTCGCAGGGAAAGCCGAGTCTAGCATGCGGCGTCAGACGGTCAAGTTCATGAAAGGCTTTAGTGGGAAGCGCGCCGAAACTGGCGGACCTTTTCCGGCTCCATCAAAACCCGCACAGCGTCTTTCTTTTTCGCACCGTGCTTGTTGAGCCAGTCTTTTAAATATTTTCGTGACGATGGTGTAATGCGCGAGAAGAACATTCCGGCGCGACCGTCTTCGTTGGTCCAAATAATCTGGCCGGTGGCTTCCACGCTGTGAAGTGTGCCGGGCAACACAAATCGCAGCGGGACTTCCGGGGCTCGCGGCAACGGTTCCGGCGCTT
The DNA here is from genome assembly GCA_963794195.1 of uncultured Acidobacteriaceae bacterium. GTDB lineage: Bacteria > Acidobacteriota > Terriglobia > Terriglobales > Acidobacteriaceae > DATBAX01. The sequence continues at coordinate 279,399 of CAWCCU010000001.1, read as the reverse complement.
GCAAAGCCAGACCTTGCTCACTCACATCGACCATCAGGGCTGGCAACTCTCCAACGCTAAACTTCAAATGCACCAGCGCCTGCACCGACTGTCGCGGCGAACGCCGCTTGTCCGGATTCAGGAATCCGCGCGCCGCCCGCAATGAATGCGTCACCTGCTCGGGATCGAGGGGCTTGTACAGCACAAAATTTGCGCCCGCCTGAAATGCGCCGCCCACCGGAGTCATCGCACCGATCATGGTAAAAATCACCGGCCTACGCTCGGCGGCAACAATTCGCACCATACGAGCGACTTGCGCCGCACCGGGCATATCAAAATCCAGCACCAAGGCGGAATAATGGCCCTTGACCAGAAGTTCCATCGTGTCTGGCGCCGACAAGCAAACTTCCGGATCGATGCCAATCCCATTAAAGGCAGTGGCCAAAATTCGAAGAGACGGCTGGTTGCGGCACATCAAAAGCACGTTCAGCTTCATGAGACTGGAGCTTACGGCCCGAGCCAGCGCTCGTAAAGTAACACCTGTAATCGCGCCTGGTTACCCTCAACGAAGTGGTCTGTAACGGGAGTAACGGTGGCAGAGTGGCACCGTTGGCGGGTTTCACTGGTCCTTTTGCACATCGATTTAACGGGCTTTCGTAATCTGCCCCGCAGCCGATCGCAGTGTCATATTGGAGATAGATATGGCCAAAGCATCTCAGACCCCAACCGGCAAACGCCCCCCTCGCGTAAAACTAGGTGGTACAGTACTGGCCATTATTCGGCTCGAGAACGGCAAGCAGGTCCGGTCCCGCTTGCACCAGCTCTCCACATCAGGCGGCGTGCTGCAACTGGAAAATCCTCTGGATGAAAAAATTAAAGTAGAAGTGATTTTCCATGTGGGATCGAGCACGGTGCGCAGCCAGGCCGTTACTCTATTTCCCATGTGGGCCACAAAAGGCTGCCTCCAGCCTTTCGGATTCTGCGATCTCCCCGAGAAAGATCGCATAAGTTTACAAGCCGATCTGCAGCAATTCTTGGACCAGGCCGCGACCGCGGTCCCGCATCGCCAACAGCAATTCGATACAATATAGGTCTCCTGCTCGCGGCGGCTTTTTGGCGGAGAAGACCTGATGGCCCAAAAACATTCCCAACGTTTTCTCCAGATCGTCAGCGATGCCAAGAGCCGGGTGCGCGAAGTCAGCGTGGATGAAGTCAAGACGAAGCTCGATCGCGGCGAGAATTTTCTACTGGTCGACGTGCGGGAAGAGAGCGAATACGCCGCTGACCATTTACCCGGCGCAGTTCATCTTGGAAAAGGAATTATCGAACGCGATATTGAGAGTCGCGTGCCCGATCTGGCGACGGCCATGGTTCTATATTGCGGCGGCGGATTTCGCTCGGCCCTGGCAGCCGACAATCTCCAAAAAATGGGTTATACCAACGTCTTATCCATGGATGGCGGCCACCGTGGATGGAAAGAAAAAGGCCTGCCGCTGGCTACGGAGTAGCCGGATTTCCTCCTGGCTGTGCAGCGGCAACCGGTTTTCCCGGATATGGCCCTTTGCCGATTCCCTTGATATCGATTTCATACGCCACATTTTTTCGTTTACGCAGGCGATAGCGGAATGATCCGTGGGCAGCCGCTCCGAAGTCATTGGGATCATAGTGCGGCCCCATGGCATTCCGAACCAGCCGCCTCCCAATCCACTGATCCACCACCCGATCGAACACGGTTTTCCGCGCACGCCCGTTGCTCTCTACTTCAACGGAGGTTCCATCCTCAAGAACGATCGTGGTGGTGCCGATGTCGGTCACCATCCAATCGCCGGATTTGCGGCAATCGGCAGGGTGCTCAGCGTTTGCCGGCATGCAGACTTTGTCGCCGGAGAAGTATAGGTCTTGCATGCCACCCAGCAAATCCCGAGGCTCGCTGTCGGGATGCTTCTCCATGTGTCCGGTTTGCTTGAATCTTGCCGCATGCGCCAGGGTACAGAAAAGTAGCACTAGCGCCAGAACTGCATGCTTCATACTTTCACCACGTGACAGGAAAATCCGCAATAAGGAATTCTACCTAATCTCCATTTCTTACTCCATTCTCTTTACCTTCGACAGACCCAGGCAGGTGGCGGGGTGTTGAAGCGATAAGCCGGAGGCCGCCCAAAGTACCTTGGTAACTTGATGTAACCATGGCAAGAGTTCAGCATGGTTACGTCCCGTAGTTCCGACCTCATTTGTGTTTGTGATTCAGTTATGGCAAAAGGAAAACAAAATACCGCAAGCGGATCGGCAACTGGCGCGGCGCCTGCCCTCGATTCCGGGGCGACCAAGCAAGAGGGAACCAGAGACAACACTCCCAGCCAGTTTTGCGCCGATCTCGCCAAGCAGTTCAAGGTGCGGACTTCTGAAATTGCATTGCTTCGGCTGGAAAAGGGCCTGCTCAAGTTTCTTGTTCCAGAACATTTGAAGACAGCGGGAGCCATTCCGGTGTCGAGTTCTTCGGCGGTTGCGGCGCACACGGCCATGACCAAGAAAGTTGAGCTGTTCAACAATTTTGTGAAAGTCAGGCACGCCAATATCTTTGAGGCAGTGAAAGCAACCAGCGAACAGCCCACGCCGGACCAGCCCCCAATTCAGAAGCTTATGTCTGCGCCGGTCCTGAATACTGAGCGCGATGTATTGGGTGTCGTGCAGGTTTCGCGCAAAGGTTACGATTTGACTTCGGCGGGTCCGGATTTCACGCTGGATGATCTGCAACGACTGGAAACCGCAGCCAAAGAACTTTCTAAATTGCATTTTCTTAAGGAGAGTTCTGACTAAGAGCAGCAGCTTCTAGCTCTAGCTTTCCTCAGCTGCGCTGCTCGCCCCCCTCCTTTCGATATTTTCTATTTCTTCAATATATTTTTTCGAATCGAACTTTCGCGACGTGCTGGCGAAAGACATGTACCGGATCTTCCCGAATACAGGCCGCTCTGACCATGCCCGGTCGTGCTTGCCCACAATCGCCCAGGCAATGCCAGCGTATCCATTGGGATCTCGTCCATCGAGTTCGTAGCGATCGTTGAGCCAGACCGCGCGCTGGTAAGCCACGCCAAGTGACGGGCTCCATTCCAGTATCTTCTTTGCCCAATACATGCGCAGGTAGTTGTGCATCCAGCCAGTCAACACCATCTGTTTTTGCGCCGCATTCCACAAAAGGTCGTGCGTCTCAGCCTGATCAAGCTGCTTTTCGCTATAGGAAACCGGCCTGCTATCGGGAGCGTGCTCAGCCATGGTGCGCGATGCCCATGGCTCCAGGCACTCCATCGAATCGTATGCCGGATTAAATCGCACAAAATTGACCGAAAGCTCTCGCCGCACAATGAGCTGCTCAAGGAATGCCCGCTTTGCCTGCTCCGGTGCTGACGAATTCCGAACGGCCAACGCAACGGTCAGCGGACTTATCTGGCCGAAATGTAAATAAGGCGAGAGGCGGCTGGTACCTTCACATTCCGGATGATTGCGGTCTCGCAAATAATTTTGCAGGCCATGTTTTACAAACTCGTTCAATAATTGCCGCGCCGCTTTATTGCCTCCCTGCCACCGGCTCACCGGTGAGACACTGCGGTCGATTTTCCAACTCGCCATGAACTCTTCGTTCACCGGAGGCGAATGGAGGCTGCGTGGTTTTACCCATGGCACGTACACTTCGATTTTGTCTGCGGGCGCGAGGAATTTCGGCAACAGCCGATGAATGCGGGGCCGGATGGTCCGCGCTGCGTACTGTTCTTTTTCGAGCAGCCGGGACGGCACCACCACGTCGGCATCGACCGTCCAGAACGGCACCGGAATTCGCTCGGCCACACGTACTCGCCAATGTTCCGGCTCACGCATCGGATTCTCATCGCCGATCACAATGGCCGCCCGGACTTCTTCACAAAATTTCAAAAGATTATGCTCAGGATGGGGGCGCAGAACGAACCCGACTTTGCGAGCCGAAAGATCCTCGGCGATGCTTGAAATGCCTTCCTCAAGAAAGCGATAATGGCGAAGATTGGCGTTGGGATAAAACGGCACCGGCGCGAAGAAAGCTACAACTGGTCTGCGCAACTCATTGGCGACCCGAATTGACACATCGAGGGCCGGATTGTCACGGCCGCGCTGGGCTCGCTGCATCCAGTAAACAACGCACTTCCCTGTTAGATCCGGCGACCCGGATTTACGGACTGTGACGCGCTCGTCCTCCTGAATTCTCTCCAGCGCCATCATGAGATCGCGGCGAGAGAGATTTTCTCGATTGCCCGGTCCAGCGATTCTTTCTCGTGCAGCGTTAGCATTCGCATGCTCCCCTTTTGTAGCTCGCCCAGGACCAATGGCCCGATCGCAGTGCGTACCAGGCGTAGCACTTCGACATTCAATTTGTCGAGCAAGCGGCGAATATGCCGGTTCTTGCCTTCATCGAGCACAACTTCAATCCAACTATTGCGCTGACCGCTGCGAACCAGTCGGACCGCTTTCACTCTCAGGAAATCACTATCGTCCGCTTGGATGCCCTTCAGCATGGACGCGAACAATTTTTCATCGGCAAGTTTGCCGATCTGCACCTGATACACCTTAGGAATGTGGGTTTCTGGATCAAGCAGGCGGGCCGCCCATTCGGAGTCGTTGGTCAGAATCAGCAAACCTTCGCTCGCCTTATCCAATCGCCCCACCGGCGCAACCCAAGGCACAATATTGCCCACCGCAGCTGCGTTTAGAAATTCATAAACCGTCTTTCGGCCTTTTTCGTCGGAGGCCGTAGTGACCACCCCCCGAGGTTTATTGAGCATAAGGTAAATCTTGTCGGCTGCCGCGATGGCGTGGCCATCCACCTCAATCCGGTCTTTTTCAAAGTGCACCGGAGTTTCCGGATCGCTGCGGACCTTGCCGTTCAAATGAACCCGTCCGGTACGAATCAACTCACCCGCTTCCGAACGCGAGCAATAGCCCAACTTCGAAAGCGCGCGTGCCAGGCCAATCTGCCGGAGAGAACTCGTACGAGTCACATGCTCATGCTAAATGACTCTCAGGGAATTCCGCCTTTTCCGCCAATCTGTGTTACTCTCCCCCTCGCATGACCGTCCCTAAGGATGATCGCCGTTCCCGGCAGCGGATTCCCGCCAGCGTGCCGGTCAGTATCAAGGCCCCGCAAGGCAATCTTCAGCTCACCGGCCAGACCCGCGATTTGAGTTCCAGCGGGATTTTTCTCTACACTAGTTCGAATATTTCCGAAGGCAGCGAATTGGAAATGGTCCTGATCCTTCCGCCCGAACTCACCCAGGGGGAGAAACGCTGGGTCTGCTGCCAGGCCTCCGTAGTCCGCGTGGAGGACAAGAAAGATGGCAATTTTGGCGTGGCCGCCAGGATCCGAAACATGGACGTTTTGCCCGAAATTCTTGGCTAACTCGCCCAAGATATTCCAATTATTGCCCTAATCCTAGTGCAAGTTCCTGCAGTCTCCCTCATCCCGCGGCGGCCTCTCAAAGCGAAAATCCCGATAAATTCGCATTTTCTTGTACACCTGCCTCAGGATCGGTGCAATAATGCTGGCCCTTGGATTGCTCGTCCAAGAATTAAGAGTGCAAACTTTTAGGTGAGTTCGTCCATGTCGATTAAAAAACTTTCAGTGGGTATGCTTCGGGTGCTCACGCCACTGGGCCCGCGCTACCTCAATCCTAACTTCAAACAGCGGGTCTACCTTTTGTGGCTGTTTCGCAATTTTCATACTCTGCCTGTAAGGGTTCTAAGTCCCCGGCAACTGCGATGGATCGACGCCATCTGTGTAGAACACCAGTTTCTCGCCTATCCACCGAACCGCCTCGGCGACATCGTTCTTCTCGGGACTCTGGAACAAGCGCCGGCGGCGGACGCAGCCAACTTGCCTCCGCGGCGTCCCAGTGCACGGGTCAGCGAAACCCCTTTTGCGGCCGACGCCCAACAGCGCTCCTGAGACGGGCTAAGAGGCAACGGGTTTCCTTCGTGTCCCTGGTGGTTAAAGCTCTTGAGTTGCGCCGCCGCATCGCCAATGTCTCAATGCCTTCGTGTTACACTCGAAGCGTCGCATTGGATCGCGATCTACAGTAGTTTCCGCAAAAATTCCAGCTCTCCGTACGGCATTGCTGAGGGTGCGTAGCTCAACTGGCAGAGCATTCGGCTCTTAACCGACAGGTTGTAGGTTCGATTCCTACCGCACCCACCATTTCCAATGCTTGTTATACACGGCAATAAAACGACTCCAGCTTGGACGCTGCATAATCCTTCGGCTTTCGCCGTCGACCTTACTCCTACAGTGTTCACAGTATTGTGCCGGGATAGCCGCAAGAAATAACCTCAAAGCGAATCGTGGGCAGTCATGGGTTAGCGTAAGTCCAAACGGCATTTGACCCTCACGACCGCCCATTAATTTTCAAGCTTCAGGCCGGACTCACTGAGTTCCGGCTTTTTTAGTGGGCGACCCATCGATCTTCTCAACTGGAGGCCAGACCAATGAAGCATGCGAAGCTGGTATGGAATCTCAATATCCGGCAGTGGTTCTGTACGACATGCGGGCGAACTTCCGATCTCGTACCGGAAGACGATGCGCGAGACGAAGTGGATCAATTCGATTGCCAGCTGCCTTTCGTCGAAACTCCGGAAGCGCTACCGGGTGAAGAAACGGTGCGTCTCATTAAGAAGCCCTTCAAGATGGAGCTGAAAAACGAAAGGACCTAGCACCAAAAATATCCGCGCACACGTCAGGGCAGGCGGGAGAAACAACCGCGGGAGCGAACGAGGACTTTCCCTTTCGCGTCAACGGGGATCAGCTGGCCATTTTCGTTCGTCAAAAATCGAGATTCCGCGGTGGCAGGATTGTTACGCGATTTTAGAAAGATCCGTTATCAGGACATCGATTCAGCGATTCCACCACGACCTCAATCATGAACCGACTCCCCCCGTGGGCTAGCCGGTTTGCCTAAAATTCCCTACAAAGTATTGCTTGTTTTTTTTGGCCAGAGTGCTATAAGTCATTCCCTGGCTTTTCACGGTTGCTCTCTTAGATAGAAGGCTGACGGAACTTGAAAGATCGTTCGGAGATTATGGGAAAGACGAGCGGCCTGAAAATAGCGGCGATTTGAACCGGCGACGCGACAAAACGCGGGACTGAGGGTTCATCACTATTGAAATGCGGGGGAGAAGCGGGTGAAGGCCTGGGGAGGCTTTCACCCGCTTCGTTTTTCGGAGGGGGTTGAAATTACCGATCAGCCGTCCTAGGGCGCCACCGGCGGCGGTTCCGGTTCGGCCGATCCATCGGCCCGCGCATCCGATCCCGCGTAATTTACTTTGTTCCTGGAATCGTGCATGACCGCCTGGCCCCGTCCCATCAAGGTCGAGTATTCGCGTTCCACTTTCAGCTTGTGCCCCATGGCCGTGAGCTTTTCGCGCACCTCAGGCTTCACTCTTGATTCCATCACAATGTTGCAGCCCGCGAGCGAGCTCACCGTAAACCGGGCATTCTCCATAGCGGCCTGCACGTTCATGCCATAGTCAACAACATTGGAGACAAATTGCGCATGGGCCAGCGGCTGATTGGGACCTCCCATGATGCCGAATCCGATGTGCTGATCGCCGTGCTCCATAAAAGCCGGGATGATGGTGTGGAAGGGCCGTTTGCGAGGCGCGAGAACATTGGGACTGGCGGGATCCAACGAAAACAATCCGCCGCGGTTTTGAAACACAAATCCCATGCCTCGCACGGTGACTCCGGAACCGAATCCCGAATAATTGCTTTGGATCAAAGAAACGATATTGCCTTCGCGATCGACCGCTGAAAGATAAGTAGTATCGCTCCCCGGCGGTTTACCGGCCAGCACGTCACAGTGGGCTTTTGCCGGATCGATTAGCTTGGCGCGTTCTTTGGCGTAGTCCTTGGAGAGAATTCCCTGCACCGGCACTTTAGCGAATCGCGGATCGGCGTTGTAGCGCTCGAGGTCGGCATAGGCCAGCTTCATGGCTTCGATCTTCTTGTGCAGCTCGACGACACTGAGCGGGCCATCGGGCGATGCAGGCGTGGCCTCCATGAGGTTGAGCATTTCGAGGGCGGCCATGCCCTGTCCGTTGGGTGGAAGTTCGTAGATCGTCCAGTCACGATAGGTCGAGGAAATAGGTTCCACCCACTCAGGAGAAAACTGGGCCAGATCATCGGCAGCCATGGTTCCACCCTCCGCCTGCGAGGTGATCAAGATTGCTTTCGCAATTTCACCCTTGTAGAAAACGTCTGGGCCCTTCTCGGCGACCAACTGCAAGGCTTTGGCGAGATCAGGATTGCGGAAAATTTGTCCGAGCTCCGGAGGTTTGCCGCCGGGAAGATAAACGCGCTGCCCCTCGGGGTCGTGCGCAAATTTGGCAGGCGCACCTTGCCAGAATTCATGAATCAGTTCAGGCACCGGATAGCCTCGGTCCGCGTAAAAAATTGCCGACTGAAAAAGATCCTTCCACGGCAATTTTCCAAAACGTTCATGCAGTGCGCCCCAACCCGCCACTGCGCCGGGAACGGTAACGGAATCAATCCCGCGTCCAGGCATCGAAGTATCGCCCTTTGCCTTCAGGTGCTCGACGGTGAGCCCCTGTGGCGCCCAGCCGCTGGAATTCAAGCCGTAGAGCTTGCCGGTCTTGGCGTCCCAATAGATTGCGAAGAGATCCCCGCCCATGCCGTTCATCATTGGCTCAGTGACGCCAAGCACAGCATTGGCGGCGATGGCTGCATCGATGGCCGACCCGCCGTGCGCGAGAACCTCCGCGCCGGCCTGTGACGCCTGCACATGGCTGGTGGCCACGATCCCGTAGGGCGTGATCACCATAGAGCGAGCACTGGAACGGTCCTGCGCGTAAGCTCCCGCAACAAAAAGCAGCACCAGAAAAATCGACCGATGTACGGAGGAATTCATTTGGACCTCCTTTTCGATATTAAGAAGGGTGATTGTACAGTTTTCGCCGCCGGGACAACCACTGCTCAAGTCGCGGAGCGACGGCATTCATTAGCCCAGCACGTAAGTGCTGGGAAAAATCGAAATGGAATGAGTCCCGCCATGGACGGTACGGATTTGCTACACAACTTCTCGTGGAGAGAGGATCTGAGGCGGAGCAGGCCTTCCGGCCTGCTCCCAGAGCTCTGCGAAAATCCTAGAAAACAATCTTCGCCGCAAACTGAACGCCGCGAGGACCGCCGCCACCGAGAAAGGGATTGCCAATACCGACATCGCCGGTCGCTTCGAGTTGATAAAAACCAGTTTGGCGGCCCGTTGACGGATCAGGAGTGCCCGCATCGGCGATAAAGTTTGGCATTTCCGGGTTAGCGAAATTCGGATGGTTGAATATGTTGAAGAAATCAGCTTCAAGATGCAACTTCACCCGTTCGGTGAGAACCGTATCCTTGTAAAACGTAAAGTTGAATTCTTTGAAGCTTGGGCCTCGTAGTGAATTTCGTCCTTCGTCGCCAAAGTGGCGGGTCCCGCTCAGGCAATCGCTGTCTCCACCCGCACCCAGACCAGTGGTGTTGCCGAATGTGCAAGGCACGGCAAACGACGATTCATCGAGAAATTGAGCTGGATTATTCGAATAGTGCAAGGGGCCCACCAAATCGGGCCTGTCAAATCCCTCGCCCGCGCCCGAATAGTCTCCCTCAAAGTCGTAATTCAACTGCCACGGTTGGCCATCCTGCAAATTCAAGACCCCGTTCACGCCCCATCCATTCTTCAGCCTGCCGAGCGATCCGCCCCACTTGGGAAATTGGTAATCGAAATTCCAGGTAAAGCGCCGGCGAATGTCAAAGCTGGAATCACCGCGGTCGGCCCCCGGATTCATGCTGTTTTGCGGTTGCGCCTGGTTGGGAGTGAAGTCCTCAAGATCACTGGCCCCGTCGATGGAGTGCGACCAAACGAAGTTCCCCTGCGAAGAAAGACCATGCCAACTGCTCAATCGCAGACTGGCCTGCAGCGAATGATAAATCGAGTTCGCGCCCGATTTTTCCTGGTTCATAAAGAAGAAGTTTGGATAGTTTCGGGAAACCGCGCCGCCATTGTCATAACCCGCAATCGGACAGTTCGGTACCGTGAACCCTCCGGTGCAGGATGCTGGTCCGGTATCGTAGCTCGTAATCGCAGCCTGGCTGGGCTGGTTAAGATCGTAGAAATTGAAAAGTTTGGTGCCCTTTGATCCCACGTAGCCAACCTCGAGTACGGCTTTTCCCAACTGCTGTTGCAGGTTCAAATTGAAGTTTTGAACATAGGGCGTACGGATATGCGGATCGACCGAGAAGAAATCCCCTAAAGCCCCGAAACCTGAGAAAACCGGCTGGCCGGCCACCAGTGGCGCGGTGGTCGCATCCCCAGCCTGAAGTGCACCGGGCCCGATTCCAGGATAAGCAGGCCCTGGACAGAAACCACAGTTCCACGGCAAGTGTCCCAGAAACATATCCTGCGAGAACGCGTCATAGAACAAACCCCATCCGCCGCGGATCACCGTCTTGCCACCACCGGTCAGGTCATAGGCGAAGGCAGCGCGCGGTCCAAAGTTGTTCAAGTCCTTGTCATAAAGTTGGCCGGTCGAGACGTTATTCCCTCCCCCGGCTGGATCGAAGGTGTCAAACAAACCATTCTTCTCTCCGACCACACCGAAATAATCCCAACGCATTCCGTAGTTCAGGGTCAATCGCTGAGTTGCCCGGAAAGTGTCTTGAAGATAGAGAGAGTGGCTGTTCTCGGAAGTATGGCGGCGGGTGTTGCCGATAACTTGATCGCCAGAGTCGGGAATGCCTTCCAGAAAAGCTTCCAGAGGATTCAACACCCCGCTCGCATTGGCCGGGTTGGCATCGGCAATCGAGTCGAAACTCAACTCCCCGCGAAAGTTGTGATCGATCAGTTGCATGATCGTAGTGCGCCGGAATTCATACCCGAGCTTCAGGTCATGTTTGCCGAACTTCCGGGAATAGTTGTCGATGAAGTGCCAATTGGAGTCAACTCGATTGCGCGGTACCGAGGCAGTGGCGCCGATTTGCGAGAAGCCACCCATGCTGACGGCGGGAAGACCCGAGTCGTAAGCTCCCACCCCAGTATCCAAACCGATGGAACTGGGATTGAATCCGGAGTCCTCGGGAAAAAATCCCTCAGCGAAGCGATTCCAACCCAAACGAGCTTCGTTAATGCCGCCGTGCAAAGCTTTCACGTACGAAAGCGAGATTAATTGGACTCGTGTCGGAGTGACGGTATTAAAACCGGGCAACAATCCGCCCGATAGTTGAGCAAAGGGAAAGCTCTGATTGCTGTCGCCAAAATAGTAGCGTCCGGTCAATAAGTCGCTGGAATTCAGATTGTGGTCCACTTTCACGATCATGCTGTCGACGCGATTGAAAAAGCTCGTGGACGTCGAGAGGTTATTGGTCGCGCAACCATTACCATCACTCGTCGCTCCCGCAATGTTCGGAGTCGGCCACGGGTTTCGCGCCAACAATGCCGCAGTGACCGGGTTCAGTGCCTCGCCCCAGCCAGTAATCGTGGCCTGTTCCTGTGCGATGACCGCCGGATCGGGAACGCAAGTGACTCCAGCCTGAGCTCCGTTCTCCCGTTGGCCTTCATAATCCGCATAGAAAAAAGTCTTGTTCGGGACGATCGGACCGCCCAACGATCCGCCGAACTGATTGTTGTTGAAAGGACTCTTCGGGTCGGGATCGAAGTTAAAGTAGTTTCTGGCGCCGAGCTTGCCGCTGCGAAAGTATTCCAGGCCTGAGCCGTGCCATTGATTGGTGCCACTCTTGGTCACGATATCGACGACCGCTCCGCTGTTTCGTCCGTACTCCGCTTCGAAGTTTGAGATAACTTTCAATTCGCCAACCGCATCGATCGGCAAAATCGTTGCCGGATCGCCGAAGACGCCGGCTTCATTGATTGCCGGATCATTGCGATAGCCATCATTCATGTCCGTGCCATCGAGTAGGAAATTGTTGGAACGGCCGCGCGATCCGTTCATGGAAAAAGTGCCATAGGAGCCGGGCGAATCGGAAATCTGGTCAGGCGAACCAGCCACGCCGGGATTCAGATAAATCAGTTTCGTGTAGTCACGCCCATTCACCGGAATGTTCGCGATGGTCTCGCTGGTGAGCGTCCCTCCCAACTCTGCGGAGGTAGTTTCCACCTGCGCCACCGATCCTTCCGAAACCTCAACCTGCTGCGTGACTTGTCCGGGCTTCAGCGCCACATCAATTCTCCGCTCAGCCGCGACATCCACTGGAACGTTGTTGGTCACCGAAGTCTGGAATCCAGCCACCGAAATAGTTACGGTGTAAGTGCCGAGCGGCAATTCCGGGACGGAATAACTACCATCCGCGCTGGTCTGAGTGATGCGCTCCAGCCCGGTCGCCGGACTGTGTACCGTCACTTTTGCGCCGGAAACGACCGCGCCTGAAGTATCCGTGACGGTCCCCAAAATTGTTCCGCGGAACGTTTGCGCCTGTACGGCGATTCCCAACAGAACAACCGCGATCACTGCGCTCAATAGATTTCGCATAACCCTCCTGGCAAAGGTCAAGGTTCAACAGAGTTGAAGTGGATGTAGGAGACAATTGTTCGCAGGTTACAAGCCAAAGGAGAGAGATGAATTAAAGATAGCAGATTCATATAGTTGCAGAGAATCATTGATTCCTGAATATGTTTCCGCAGAAACTCTCAGACGAAAATATATGAAAATTTGTAGGCTCTTCTTTGCGTTCTTTGCGCCGTCTTTGCGATCTTTGCGGTTAAAGGCGCTTGGTCGATCGCTTCGCCGACATCGTGGTAATCGTCACCACGCTCACCACAATCAAAAGCGTCCCCAGGATCGTACGCGGCCCAATTGTCTCCCCGCCGATGAAATATCCCAAAGCCACTGCGACCACTGGATTCACATACGCGTAGGTTCCCACTTTGGTGGGAGATTCATAGTGCAGCAGCCAAACGTACGCAGTGAATCCGATCAGCGATCCGGCGACGATCAAATAGATGAGCGCAAACCACGCCCGGCCAGAAACATCTTGCAGACGAAATCCAGAAAATTCTCCCGTGATCGCCGCCAAAATAAATAGTTGGATTCCGCCGGTAAGCATCTGTGCGCCGGCACTCATCGCTTTCGAACTCGGAAGCGGAAGCCGCCGGCTGAAAATTGTTCCCACCGACCAACCCAGAGCCGCGACCGTCAGCGCAATCGCGCCCCCTCGATCAATCGGTGCTTCACCCAATGAAACCGAGCGCAGCATCAGCACCGCAACCCCGAACATTCCAACCAGCAACCCGATGCTAAGCCGCAATGTGAGGCGCTGGGTGCGCAGAAATATAATTTCCAGCAACGTAATGAAAACTGGAATGGTCGCAAGAATGACCGCCGAAACACCTGAAGGCACGCGCTGCTCCGCCCAGAACAATGAGCCGTAATCGATGAGAAACATCAACGTGCCGAGAAAAGTCGCAGAAGCCCACTCCCGGGCGGAAGGCGAAGGAATGCCCTTAAAACGCATCCATCCGTAGAGAGCCAGTCCGGCGAAAGTAAAGCGGGCGGCGGCGAGGAGGAACGGCGGCACTTCGTGCACGCCAATGCGAATAAAAAGATAAGTCGATCCCCAAACAAAATAAATCATCGCAAACGCAAGCAGGATCTTCCATCGCGCCGGCCGGATTGTGCTGCTTACGATTGCGTCAGACATGGGATGAAAGCGAACGCGCCAACTGAATAGTGATTCGATGCGGATGAGCATCTCATGATTCTTAATTAGGTTTTCGGACGCAGGCCTCAGATCTTGGGCCTCAGATTTCAGGTCTGTGTCCTTAAGGACCTGAGACCCGAGACCTGAAACCTTCAGTTCGGCTTAAAGTGGTAATAAACATCCTGCTTGGAGGGAATCGCAACCCCATCGCGCGTGGCTGGAAGGAAATGCCAATTCTCCAAAGCCGCCAGTACCTTGGCATCGATGGCGGGCCGCAGCGACTGCACCACGGTTTTCTCGACGATGTTTCCTTTATCGTCTATCGTAATCTCGACCACCACGCTACCCTCGATCCCGCCCACCAGATCAGCGGGACTGACCACCGGCTCGGCTGATGCGACCGGCAATGCGGGCCGAACTTCGTGTCCGAGTGTGCCATTGTAGAGCGATCCATACTGCGAACCAGCAGGCGGAATCGGGCTATTGGGGTCAGGCGATTTCGAATCCGAGGACGCGACCGTCTCCGTCGGCGAAGCGTCCGGAGGGTTCGTCCGTTTTTCGTTCTTTCGCTTCCAGATAAGGCGCGCATCCGCCACTTTCCGATGGCGAGTCCGTTCAGCGTCTGACCTGGATTTCGATTCCTCGACGGACGCTTCTGCCTGGCTCGGCCAATACAGCTGGGTAACCGACGGCCCGTTTTTCCCTTGAAGAGTCAGCGAAGGAGAAATCACCGTCGGAGTCGGAGCGTGCAGAAGAAATCCCAAAAACAACCCATGTAGCGTCAGCGAGACAGATAGCGATCTGATCTGCTGCTTCGGAATCCGGCGCTGGAGAATCGAAAACATAGGCTGCTTTTATTAGATGACCGAGAGCGCTCCAGGTAAACAGGATTTTTTGGCCCGACGTTTACGTTTGAGTCCGGCCGGCAAGCACAATCTTCGCGGTCGTAATTGCCTGCCCCACATGGCGTTGCGTGTGATCGGCCACGTGGACCAACAACCCTCCAACGGAAGTGGGCAACTGTTTTCTACCAATGCCCCGCGCCTGTTCCAGTTCCGTCACATTGAAAGCCCGCACTCGGGCGGCGCCACGCTCCATGGCCAAATCAAATTCCTCAAACAATTGACTGCCGGTTGCGGGCGGATCAAGTTCGGTTTTGAGCGCGGCCAACTGTTCCGCCGTGAGCGAATTTCCTTCCGCATAAGTCAGCAAACGATCCAGACTTCGTGCGATATGCCGGACGTGAAAGGCCACGGGAGCGATTCCCTCCGGACGTGCATTCAGTTCCTCGTCCGTTAATCCGCCACACCAGCGCTCAACGTCTTCCTTTGCCATTTCCAGAGCATGCAACACGGCTCGCTGCACCGCAGGAACTTCGGTCAATGTCGCGCGCAGCCAGGGTTCCGGCAATTTCTCCATCAGCTCTCCCAAAACCAATCAACCATACAAGGATACGAAGTATCACCAAGGAATCCCTTGGTGATACTTCGTATCCTTGGTGATTAATCTATGCAGTTGCTACCACAGGCGACTGGCGCGGCTGGAAACACTCTCGAATTTCCTGAATGGTGGAAGTGATAATCGGCGTCCGGTATTCCGGATGATGAAATTCCAGATGCATGCCACGGCCGAGAAAATGTAACTTCAACATCGAACCGCCCCAGGTCGAACCGGCAATCGCCACCAGCACCGGCTCCGGACAATACTGCGGATGCCCAGAGATAAACGCATGGCTCTCGCCCATGAACACAACCTTGTAACGGTGATGCCGGGTATGAATATGAAGTTCAGTGTCAGGGGCCAGATCTTTTAGAAAAACTCCACCTTCAACTTCGGATTGCACAATCCGGCAATTGATCTCATCGCTGAGGTTGGGATGCGGCGCGAACATGGGCAATGGATCCACGAAACTCGCTTTCTGCTAATCCAATTAGACCGCAGAACACCCGATTGGTGAGCGTCTCGAGCACTCCCAACCACTCCCTAAGCATAAGCCCCGAGTCAAATCGAGTCCAACTGGAAATGCAAGAGGCCCGTTTTAGGCCCCTGGTAAGGATTTGCCGGCGTTTTGCGATCAAAATCTTGCGTCACCCCCCTTTGCGTTCTTTGCGGTTAAAGCCCTCCCCACAAGCACACCAAAGCCAAGGTTCAGAGCTCGATCACGGCATGTAGAATCAGGCTGTTCCCTAAATTCCGTCCGAGGTTTCGCCCCCGCGTGAAACGCACCATCGTAGCCGTCACTTCCTCCCGCTCGGACTACGCCCATCTGCGCTGGCTTCTGCATGACCTCGCCGAACATCCCGACATCCATCTGCAAGTGATTGCGCTGGGGCCGCACTTGTCTCCGGAGTTCGGTCACACCGGAAAAGAGATCCTCACCCGTGATCCGCGAACCTTCCTATCGATCGAGTGTCTGTTGAGTTCCGACACCGACGTGGGCATGGCAAAGACTCTCGGACTTGCCACTCTCGGACTCGCCGATGCTCTCGGCCGCATCCGCCCCGACATCGTCCTCCTCATCGCCGATCGCTACGAAATGCTGGCCCCGGCTTCGGTGGCTTTGACCCTGCGAATTCCCATTGCACATATCGAAGGCGGCGAAATCACTTCCGGCGCGATCGACGACGCCGTACGCAACGCCATCACCAAAATGAGCCACCTGCATTTTGCCTGCACACGCAACGCACAAAAGCGCGTGCTTGCCATGGGCGAACAACCGTGGCGGGTAAGTCTTAGCGGCAGCTTGTCTCTCGATCATCTCCGCCGCGCCAAACTTCTCAGCCAAGCGCAAGTCGAGAAAAAGTTGGGAATCAAGTTGCACCAGAAAACAGTTCTTGCGCTTTATCACCCCGTGACCTTAATGAAAGACACGGTGGCGGAGGCTGAAGAAATGTTTGCTGCCCTCCGCGGAATCGAACAGCAGATTCTGTTCATCTACCCCAACGCCGATGCCGGTAGCCGAAAATTGGTCCAATTGACTGAGCGCTTCGTCGCCGCCAATCGCCGGTCAAGGCTTTTCGTGAATCTGGACCACACCACTTATCTTAGTTTGTTGAGGAACGTAGATTTATTGATCGGAAACTCCAGCGGCGGGATCATCGAATCCACCTCGCTCGGAATCCCCACTCTCAATATCGGCATTCGCCAAAAGGGACGCGAACACGCCGCCAACGTGCTCGATGTCCACTCCGACCGCCGAGAAATCCTCAAAGCCATGCGGCACGCGCTTTCTCCTCGCTTCCGCAATTCGGTACAGGACTTGAAAAATCCCTACGGAGACGGACACGCTTCGGAAAAAATCGTCAGCGTCCTCTCGAAAACCCCACTCGGCCCCAAACTGTTATTCAAAACTTAATCGAACTTCATGCGAATTCCATTGGCCAAGCCGGAAGTCACCGATGCCGATCGGGAAGCGGTACTCGAAGTCCTGCGCTCGCCGTTCTTAAGTATGGGTCCCTACCTCCACCAATTCGAAAAAGCCATCTGCGCTTATGTAGGTTGCAAGTTCGCTGTCGCCGTGAACTCCGGCACCTCAGCTCTGCACCTGGCGTTAAAGACCCTCGACCTCCGGCCCGGCAGTGAAGTCATTTTGCCGTCCTTCGCATTCGTCGCACCGTTGAACGTTCTGCTGCAGGAAAAACTGCGCCCGGTATTCGTGGACATTGACCCAGGAACTCTCAATGCAACCCCGGAGAACGTGGAAGCCGCGATCACCGAGCGAACCGGAGCCATCATCGCGATTCACACTTTTGGCCGCCCGCTTGCCATCGGCCAGCTTCGCAAAATTGCGGACAAGCATAAAATTTATCTGATCGAAGACGCTTGTGAATCTCTCGGTGCGGAGGTGAGCGAGCGAAAAGCAGGTTCGTTCGGTGACGTTGGAGTCCTGGCTTTTTATCCCAACAAGCAGATCACCACCGGCGAAGGCGGAATCTTCCTGACCTCAAACGAAAGGCTGGCGGATCACGCCCGGCGGCTCCGCAACCAGGGACGCGACGCGTCTCTGGATTGGTACCAACAAGCGGAGCCCGGATACAGCTACCGTCTTTCCGACATCAATTGCGCTTTGGGCCTGGAACAACTCCGCCGCATTGAAAGTATCGTCGCCCGCAGACAAGCTCTGGCCGCGCTCTATGAAAATAAACTGGCATCCAACGCGGATATTTTGACGCCGAACTTGCAGCTGAAATCCGGAAGAATCAGTTGGTTCACTTACGTCGTCCAGTTGTCAGCCGACTATGATCGCGATGATCGCGGTTGGATTTGCGATCGACTCATCACTCGCGGGATCGGAGCCGGCAGATATTTCGCGCCACTTCATTGCCAGCCCGTTCTTCGGAATTTTCCACCGCAAGCGAACTTGCCGGTTACCGAACATGTCGCTGACCGTGTTCTGGCGCTGCCCTTCTTCAATCAGATGACATCAGCCGAAGTCGATGAAGTCTGCGACCAGCTGAAGGAATCACTGGCAGAGCTGCGCCGCCGCAAAACGTAAAACAGATTTCCTTCCCACCCGTAAACTTTGATGTAGCCGGTATCGTAGTCAATGACGACGCGCTCGCTGACCATCAGGTCCGCCTCAGCCGCAAGTTGGCGTACCTCGCCATCCGAGAACACATGCCCGTAAGTACTACAGTTCATATTTCCAAAGTTCCAATTCACGGTAACATCGCCGTTGGTTTCGCCAGGCCAAACCTGATCGTGCAGAAATCTACCAGCAGTCTTGAGCACTCCGTACGATCTGGCGTTGTAACGGTGATTCACGTCGAGAAACAGGACACCCCCCGGCGACAGAAGCCGTGCCAGCCGGGCGAGGACTTGAACGCGACTCTTGGCCGGGCGAATGTGTCCGAGAACATTCCACAAGCAGGTGATCACATCAAATCCGCAATTGCGTTCTTCAGAATTTAGATTCTCCAACTCCGAATCTTCCGCCCGAACTCGCCAGATTATCGCCGAACTCTCAGACGCTTTCATCATCTCCGCACTTGGTTCCAGAAGAACAACCTCATGCAAACCTGCCTGCCGGGCAATTTGCAACGCCCGTTTCCCGTCTCCGGCGCCTACATCAAGCAGCGACTTGCCTCCCCATCGAATTCTGGCGACCGTAAGTTGATCAATACTCTCCAGGTATGGTTTTCTCCGCTGGGTGATGTCAGCAAAGAAGGGCGCGACCCGGTCATAAGCTGCAATGGGATCGAGAACATCATCACCTGGTCGTTTCATTACATTCGGCTGCGCAACGAAATTCTAATCTTTCTTTGCGCACGTGGTTCTGAAGCCTTTGCGATTGAGCGTTTTAGCAGGTAACCAGCTCCTTGTTACCGGGGATACGTGACGTTGGTCATCTTTTGTAAAAGGTGTTTCTAATCCACTCTAGTGCAAGGGGGAAACCGTCTAGTTGAGCCGAGCGTTGAACTTTAACTATGAGTAGCCCCAAGACATCTGCAGTTGGCGCGGACTGGACGCAGCTTCTCGCGGACCCGGACTTCGTCAGCCATCTCGGCCTGCTTCTCCAAACCTATCGCGACGCGCCGCCCGATAAACGCGACCAGGTCCTGCTCGAGACCATGCGGAAAATCAAGAGTGGCGAGCTAAAAACTGCCCCCGCTATTAAAGCGACCGTCAGCGAATCCGCCGAACTGCAGCCTTCGCCAACTGAACCTCCCGCTACCACGAATGAACCGGTTCAATCCGTCAGCGAGACGGCGCAACCGGTTGCCGTGCCGTCAGCATCCACCCCACCTTTTGAGCCGGATCTTTTCACTCCATCATGGGCCCAGGACCGCCGGCGTTTTCCCCGTATTAAATGTTTTGTCGCAGTCGAATTGCGTGTGGACGGCTCCGTAACTCCAGTCTGGGGCAATCTTTCGAATACCAGCATCGGCGGATGCCTGGTGGAAACCGCTGTCCCCGTGGAAACGGGAGCAAAACTCGAAATCGGCCTCTGGATGGCCAACGGCAAAATCTGGGTCAAGGGCCTGATCATCAACGGGATCGTTACCCGCAGTAATCCCTGCTTTGGAGTGCGCATCAAGTTCGCCCAACTCGAAGCCGCGGAAAAAGACACCCTGCGCGAGTTCCTGAAATTTGTCGAAACCACCTCCAAAACCCTCACCAACGAGCATTCCTATCTCGCACAATTAAAGCGCTAATCAACCACCAAGGACACTAAGTATCACGAAGAAAAGCAACCATCGGATTTCGTTCGTGTAATTTCGTGTCCTTGGTGGTTCAAGAATTTAGGCCATCGCCCCTCAACCGAAAATTTCTTTCGCAACGAACCCATCGCCGCATCCGCTACATCCAAGAAATATGAAATTTCGATCAAAGTTTCGCCAGTTCAAACACGCCCTGCGCGAAACTTGATAAACTTGCAGGCGCGGCAAAAACAGCCTCGCCACTCGCGACACCGACTTCCTCGATCCTCAATCTTGGACGCGCCCGTCGAAGGGAGATTTTTTCTTATGGCAGTAAGCGACCAGACCACATTGACCGGCAAGGAATTAGACCTCCTCAGCATCAATACCATCCGTACTCTCGCCATCGATGGCGTCCAACAGGCCAATTCCGGACATCCCGGCGCTCCCATGGCGCTCGCACCGGTGGCTTATAGTCTGTGGCAGCATTTCCTGCGCTTCGATCCCGCCGATCCCGTCTGGCCCAATCGCGATCGCTTCATTCTTTCGAATGGCCACGCGTCGATGTTGTTGTACGCGATGTTGTATCTGACCGAAGTTCGCGGCGTGAATCCGGAACTCGAAAACAAAGGCGAATACGCGGTCACTCTCGACGACCTCAAGCACTTCCGCCAACTCGACAGCAAAACTCCCGGCCATCCCGAATACCGCTGGACTGCCGGCGTCGAAACGACTACCGGCCCGCTCGGTCAAGGCGTGGGAAACAGCGTGGGTTTTGCCATCTCGGCGAATTGGCTGGCCGCGCGCTACAACAAACCCGGCTTCGAGATATTCAACTACAACATTTACGCGTTTTGCGGCGACGGCGATTTGATGGAAGGCGTTTCCCAGGAAGCCGCGTCACTCGCGGGACATCTTCAGCTCCCCAATCTCTGCTGGATTTATGACAACAATCGCATCACGCTCGATGGTCCCGCCGATTGGTCTTTCACCGAAGACGTCGGCAAACGCTTCGAAGCTTACCGCTGGAATGTGGTGCACGTCACCGACGCCAACGATCTCGATCAACTTTCGAAGGCCTACAACAATTTCCTGCAAACCAACGACCGCCCAACCCTGATCGTCGTCAACAGCCATATCGGCTACGGATCGCCGCATAAACAGGACACCAACTCCGCTCACGGCGAAGCGCTCGGTGCCGACGAAGTCAAACTGGTCAAGAAATTTTACGGCTGGCCGGAAGACGCCAAATTCCTGGTTCCCGACGGCGTGCTCGATCATTTCCGCGAAGGCATCGGCATCCGCGGCGCCGATTTGCACGCCAAATGGACAACTTTGTACGAAGGTTACAAGCAGAAATATCCCGATCTTGCGAAACAGCTTGATCAAATGCAACATCGCGAACTGCCCGAAGGCTGGGACAAAAATCTGCCCACCTTCCCGGCTGATGCCAAAGGAATAGCGACCCGCGAAAGTGGCGGCAAGGTATTGAACGCCTTTGCCGAGAACATTCCCTGGCTGATCGGTGGCTCGGCCGATCTTTCCGGATCCGACCGCACCACTTTGAAATTCGACAGCGCTGGAAACTTTCAGCCCGGAGATTACAGCGGCCGCAACTTCCATTTCGGCGTGCGCGAACATGCCATGGCCTCGGCCATGAACGGCATGGTCATCTCGAAAACACGCGCGTTCGTCGGCACATTTTTCAATTTCAGCGACTACATGAAACCGGCGATTCGCCTGGCCGCACTGATGGAAATCCCCACCATCTACGTATTCACTCACGATTCAATCGGCCTGGGAGAAGACGGCCCCACCCATCAGCCGGTCGAACAACTCGCCGGATTGCGGGCCATGCCGAATCTGCTGGTCATGCGTCCCGCGGACGCCAACGAAGTGGTCGAAGCCTGGCGCGTAGCTCTACAACAAAAACGCGATCCTGTAGCAATGGTGTTAACCCGTCAGCCGGTCCCGACTTTCGATCGCACCAAATACGGCGCAGCGTCCGGCGTCGCCAAAGGCGGATACATTCTCGCCGACGCCGCCGACGGCAAACCCGAACTCATTCTGATGGGAACCGGCAGCGAAGTTTCGCTCTGCATCGCCGCCTACGAACAACTAACGGCCGCTGGAGTAAAAGTGCGCGTGGTCAGTCTGCCCTGCTGGAAACTCTTCGATAAGCAGGACGAATCCTATCGCAACCAGGTTCTACCGCCCGCGGTCAAAGCACGAGTCGCTGTTGAACAGGCGGCGGTTTTCGGATGGTCGCAATATGTCGGCCCCACCGGAAAAATAATCGGCATGCGGCGCTTCGGTGCCTCGGCCCCCATCAAAGACTTGCTGAAGAAGTTTGGTTTCACCGTGGAAAACGTAGTCGCCGTGGCCCGCGAAGCCATCGCACAAGCGAAATAACTTTAAGGAGTAAGACATTATGAATCCCCCTGAAGTGCTCGAAACCGCCAAAGGCACCAATCCTCTCAAAGATCTTTTGAACTACGGTCAATCCGTTTGGCTCGACTACATTCGCCGCGACCTCTTCACCAGCGGCGAACTCAAACGCCTGATCGATAATGACGGCCTGCGCGGCATGACTTCGAACCCGGCCATTTTCGAAAAGGCCATCGCCGACAGCAACCTCTACGACGACATTCTCAAATCTCTGCAATCGCAGCCCGACCTGAATCCAACGCAACGCTTCGAAATCCTTGCCATTCGCGACATTCAGGATGCCGCTCAACTTCTGCGTCCCGTCTTCGATAGCTCGAAGGGCCGCGATGGCTACGTGAGCCTCGAAGTTTCTCCGCTGCTCGCCGCGAACACCAAAGAAACCATCGAAGAAGCGCGCCGCTTGTGGAAAGCCGTCGATCGCAAGAATGTGATGATCAAAGTTCCTGGCACGACCGAGGGTCTACCCGCATTCCAGCAGCTGATCAGCGAAGGCATCAACATCAACGTCACGCTACTGTTCGCGGTCGATGTCTACGAAAAAATTGCCGACGCCTACATCGCCGGGCTGGAAAAGCTTGCCGCGAACGGAGGCGATGTCAGCAAGATCGCCAGCGTCGCCAGCTTCTTCATCAGCCGCATTGATTCGGCGGTCGATTCCATCATCGCGACCCGCATCAAAACCGCCGCCACTCCCAAAGAAATTGCCGACCTGCAAAGCATCGAAGGCAAAGTGGCCATCGCCAACGGCAAACTTGCTTATCAAAGCTACCTCCGTATTTTCGGCACCGATCGCTGGAAGAAACTCGCAGCCAAAGGCGCGCAAACGCAGCGCGTGCTCTGGGCCAGCACCAGCACCAAGAATCCGAATTATCGCGACGTCATGTATGTGGAAGAACTCATCGGACAGGACACAGTCGACACGATCCCCCCGGCCACACTCGACGCTTTCCGCGATCACGGCAAGCCGCGCGCCAGCCTGATCGAAAACGTCGATGCCGCCAAACAAACCATGGCCACCGCCGCAAAACTCGGCATCTCGATCAAAGACGTCACCGACAAACTGACCGCCGAGGGCGTGAAGTCATTCTCCGACGCCTTTGCCAAGCTCCTCGCCGCCGTCGAGAAAAATTCCAAGCCACAAGGAAATTCCAAGTGAGCCAGATCACCTACAAATTGCCGGAAGTTCTCGCGGCCTCGGTGAAAACCAATCTCGCCGATTGGCAAGCCGGAGACAAAGTCGCGCGCCTCTGGAAGCATGACGCTTCTCTCTGGACAAACACTGACGAGGCCGGTTGGCTGGGATGGCTCGACATCACCAACGACCAGATCGCGCACATCAACGATCTCGCGCTCGTTGGCTTCAGACATAAAATCCGCCGGCTTCACCGACATCCTCTTACTCGGCATGGGCGGCTCCAGTCTGTGTCCCGAAGTGTTCGACAAAACCTTCGGACACATCGCCGGCTTCCCTCAACTGCACGTGCTCGACTCCACAGATCCCGCGCAGGTCAAGGCTTTCGACAACAAAGTAAATCCCGCAAAAACTTTGTTTATCGTTTCCAGCAAATCGGGATCGACGCTCGAACCGAATATCTTCAAACAATATTTCTTCGAACGCACGACGCAGGCAGTTGGAAAAGATAAAGCCGGCAGCCACTTTATCGCCGTCACCGATCCCGGATCGAAAATGGAGCAGGTCGCGAAAGCCGACAACTTCCGGCACATTTTCTACGGACTTCCCAGCATCGGCGGACGCTACTCGGCGCTCTCCAACTTCGGCATGGTTCCGGCCGCGGCCATGGGACTCGACGTCACCAGGTTTCTCGAACTCACGAAACAAATGGTGCAGGCGTGCAAGAACAGCACCGTCGCTGAAAATCCCGGCGCGCTGCTCGGCGTCATCCTGGGCACCGCCGCCAAAAGTGGACGCGACAAAGTCACCATCATCGCGTCGCCCGGTATTTCCGATGTCGGCGCATGGCTCGAACAACTTCTCGCCGAATCGACCGGCAAGCAAGGCCACGGCATCATTCCAGTCGATCGCGAAGCCCTCGGTGCGTCCGATGTTTACGGCAACGATCGCGTCTTTGCCTACCTCCGCCTGGAACCCGCGCCAGACGCCGCTCAAGACGCCAAAGTCGCCGCTCTCGAAAACGCCGGTCAGCCCGTGATTCGCATTTCCGTCGCCGACATCTACAACATCGGTCAGGAATTTTTCCGCTGGGAGATTGCCACGGCCGTTGCCGGATCGATCATCGGCATCGACGCTTTCAACCAGCCCGATGTTGAAGCCAGCAAAATTGCCACTCGCGATCTCACGACTGCCTACGAGAAAACTGGTTCCCTTCCCGCAGAGTCGCCGGTCCTCGAAGACGCAGGCGTCAAACTCTTCACCGATCCAAGAAATGCCGACGCCCTGGCCAAAGCCGCTAAAAGCAAAACTCTCGCCGGATACCTGCGCGCTCATCTCAACCGCATCGGCGCAGGCGATTACTTCGCTCTTCTCGGATTCATCCAGATGACTGCGGAGCACGAAGCCAAACTTCAAGAACTTCGCCACGCCGTCCGCGATAAAAAGCGTGCAGCCACTTGCCTGGGATTCGGTCCGCGCTTCCTGCACTCCACCGGACAAGCCTATAAAGGCGGCCCCAACTCAGGCGTCTTCCTGCAAATCACCTGCGACGACGCCGCAGATTTGCGCGTGCCCGATCAGAAATACACTTTCGGCATCGTGAAAGCCGCCCAGGCCCGCGGAGATTTTCAGGTCCTGGCCGACCGCGGCCGCCGCGCTTTGCGTGTTCATCTAGGCAAAGATTTGAATGCAGGTCTAGCCACCTTGGCCAAGGCATTCCGCGAAGCGTTGGGCTGATCGGCAAGGACCCGACTTGATTCGGGCCGTCAAGACATTAGAATTGGCCCGCGCTTTCGCGCCTGAGGTTAAGCTTTTCCCGCACGCGGGAATTTTCCACTACGATCTATAAAAACGATTTAATATTGAATAAGGAGCAAGTATGCGCATTGGCATGGTCGGTCTCGGCAAGATGGGTGCAAACATGACGCGCCGCCTCATGCGCGGTGGTCACGAAGTCGTCGTCACCGATTTGAGCGCCGACAACGTGAAAAAAATGGCCGGCGAAGGCTCGATCGCTTCGTCCTCGCTCGACGATTTCGTCAGCAAGCTCGGCAAACCGCGCGTCGCCTGGCTCATGGTCCCCGCCGGCGACCCAACCGAAAAAACCGTGCAAGCGCTGGCAAAAAGTTTTCAGGCCGGCGACATCCTCATCGACGGCGGCAATTCCTATTTCAAAGATGACGTCCGCCGCGCCAAACAGCTCAAGGAAAAAGGCATTCATTACGTGGATGTCGGCACCAGCGGCGGCGTCTGGGGAATCGATCGCGGCTATTGCATGATGATTGGCGGGCCCGACGAAGCCGTGCAGCAACTCGATCCCATCTTCAAAACTCTCGCTCCCGGCATCGGCGACATTCCCCGCACTCCGGGACGCGAAAAAATGTCCGGCACCTCCGAAGAAGGCTACATCCACGCCGGACCATCCGGTGCAGGCCACTTCGTCAAGATGGTGCACAACGGCATTGAATACGGAATCATGCAGGCCTATGCCGAGGGCTTCGATATTTTCAAGAACGCCACCAGCAAGGAAGTCCCCGAAGAGCATCGCTTCGATCTGAATCTTCCCGACATCGCCGAAGTCTGGCGTCGCGGCAGCGTAGTCAGTTCCTGGCTGCTTGATCTCACCGCCATGGCGCTCGCCGAAAATCCCACGCTCTCCGAGTACACCGGCTTCGTGGAAGATTCCGGCGAAGGCCGCTGGACGATCCAGGCCGCCATCGACGAAGCCGTTCCAGTCGATGTTCTTTCCGCCGCGCTCTTCGTCCGCTTCCGCTCGCGCCAGGAACACACGTTCGCCGAAAAGATGCTCTCCGCCATGCGACAAAAATTCGGCGGACACATTGAACTGTCCGCTAACAAAAAGCCGTGAAGTTCGTCACTACATCCGATTCAAAATTACAAGGACCGAAGTAAATGGCACAAGCAGATGCAAAGCCCGTTACGCGACGCCCCGGCAAGCCTGCCGAACCTTGCGTCATGGTCATCTTCGGCGCCGCTGGCGACCTCACCCAGCGCAAGCTGATTCCCGCGCTCTACAACCTCGCCAAAGCCGGATTGCTTCCGCACGAATTCGCCATCGTGGGCATGGCGCGAAGTGCCATGTCCACTGAAGACTTTCGCAAAAGAGTCGCCGACGACATCAAACGCTACACCGGCGCGGATGCCGACGCCACCATTTGGGAGTGGTTCTCGCAGCGTCTTTACTACACCCGCGGCGAGTTTCAGGACAAAGCGGTTTATTCCCAACTGAAAGAACTTCTCGAGAGAGTCAACAAAGATCATCTGACGCACGGCAATTATTTTTTCTATCTCGCTACCGCTCCAAGTTTCTTCGGATCGATCGTCGAACAGCTCGCAGCCGCCGGACTGATGGAAGAAAAGAACAGCCACTGGCGCAGAGTGATTATCGAAAAGCCTTTTGGCCACGATCTCGAATCCGCCCGCGCGCTGAACAAACAATTGTTATTAGTTGCGGACGAAAAGCAGATCTACCGGATCGATCATTACCTGGGGAAGGAAACTGTACAAAACATTTTGGCTTTCCGCTTCGCCAACGGAATCTTCGAACCCATCTGGAACCGCCGCTACATCGATCACGTACAAATATCCGTGGCCGAAACCGTGGGCGTGGAATCTCGTGGCAGTTATTACGATACCGCCGGCGCGTTGCGGGACATGGTGCCGAACCACATCATGCAGCTCATCAGCCTCACTGCGATGGAGCCGCCGATTTCATTCGGCGCCAATGCGGTGCGTGATGAACAAGCCAAGATCCTGCACGCGATTCAGCCCTTCAGCTCCGAAGAAGTTTTGAGTGAAACCGTCCGCGGACAATACGGTGAAGGCAAAGTCGGTGACAAACCCGTTATTGGATATCGCGAAGAGAGCGACGTCCCGCCCGATTCGAAGACTGAAACATTTGTCGCCATGAAGCTGGCCATTGACAACTGGCGGTGGGCAGGAGTTCCCTTCTACCTGCGTACCGGCAAGGCGCTCTCTTCGCAGCACACCCACATCGTCATTCAATTTCGTCGAGCGCCATTTGTTTTGTTCCGTGACACCCAGGTGTCGAATCTCATGCCCAACCAGCTGGTCCTGCACATCCAGCCGGAGGAAGGCATCTCGTTGCAATTTGCAGCTAAGGTTCCCGGCCCGGTCATGCAATTAGGGGCAGTCGACATGAGCTTCAACTACTCCGATTACTTCGGCACCATGCCGAGTACCGGCTACGAACGGCTGCTGCACGACTGCATGATCGGCGATCAAACTCTTTTCCAGCGCGCCGACATGGTGGAAGCCGGATGGTGCGTTGTCAGCCCGGTACTCGATGTGTGGAAAGCGCTGCCGCCCCGCTATTTTCCCAACTACGCGGCCGGCACCTGGGGCCCGAAAGAAGCCGACGAACTGCTCGAACGTGATGGACGGCAGTGGAGGAATTTCGAGAAATGATTTTGGCAGGCGACATCGGCGGCACCAATGCAAGGCTGGCGTTCTTCGATCTCGAAGGATGGCCGCTTCAATCTGGTTTCCGCGTCTGTTTTTCCCAGCCGCCACTATGACGGGCTGGACAAGATTGTCACCGAATTTGTCGCGTCTTCGAATGTGCATCCTGACACCGCTTGTTTCGGCATCGCCGGCCCGGTGCGCGATGGCCGCGTGGAAGCTTCCAATCTGCCCTGGATCGTCGAAGTCCAAGCGCCTGGCCGAAGAACTGAAAATCGAGAAAGCATTCTCATCAACGATCTCGAAGCCACCGCCTGGGGAATCGCCGCCCTCGACGCCAAAGATGTTGTCACCCTCAACGAAATCAAACTTCCTCCGATCGGCAATCAATCCGTGATCGCCGCGGGCACCGGATTGGGCGAAGCCGGCTTGTATTGGGACGGCAAGCAATATCACATTTTCGCTTCCGAAGGCGGACACGGCGACTTCGCACCACGCAACGAACTGGAAGTAGAACTGTTTTGCTATCTGACTAAAAAGTTTGGTCATGTAAGCTACGAGCGGATTCTGTCCGGGCCGGGATTGATCAACGTCTACGATTTTCTGCGCGACACGAAACGCGGCACCGAGCAGAAATGGCTGCTCGACGAAATGGTGTTGGAAGATCCTGCTGCCGTCGTCTCTCGCGCCGGAATCGCCGGAAAAGATCCGCTAAGCGAACAGGCCGTAGACATTTTTGTTTCCGTCTATGGCGCAGAGGCCGGCAACCTTGCGCTGAAAACCAAATCCACCGGCGGACTTTACGTCGCCGGCGGCATCGCGCCGAAAATGCTGCCGAAATTGACCGAGCCGCCGTTCATGAATGCCTTCTTCGAAAAAGGACGCATGCGCGGACTGATGGAAAGCATCGCCGTCCACGTTATTACAAATGACAAATTAGCTCTGCTGGGCGCGGCCCGTTGCGCGGTCACGCCCGTGGCTTAGGAATTTACGTGAACGCCCAGCCAGAAATTCGCATCGTCAACACGCAGGCGGATTTATTTCAAACCGCCGCCCAGGACTTCGTAACTCTTGCGAACGATGCCATCGCCGTGCGCGGAAAATTCACCGTCGCACTCTCCGGCGGCACGACTCCGAAAGGCATGTTCGCGCTGCTGGCGAGCGCTGCCTTTCCGTCGATCCCCTGGGAACAGATTTTTTTCTTCTGGAGCGACGAACGGCACGTCCCGCCCAATGATCCCGACAGCAATTACCGGATGGCGAATGAAGCCATGCTGTCCAAAGTTCCGGTACCGGCGGAAAATATCTTTCGTATCCGCGCCGAAGAAAAAGATGCCAACATCGCGGCCCGCGAGTACGAGCAGACCATACAAAACTTTTTCGGCCTCAAGCCCGGCGAATTCCCTCGCTTCGATCTGATTCATCTGGGCATGGGCCCGGACGGGCATACGGCTTCACTTTTCCCCGGCTCTGCAGGCTTGGAGGAGCAATCCCGGCTGGTGATTGCCAACTGGGTCGAAAAGTTCAAAACCTTCTCGCATCACCTTCACCTATCCGGTTCTAAACCATGCGGCTTGTGTGGAGTTGCTGGTCGGCGGCATCGACAAAGCTCCCGCCGTCCATGAGATATTGGAAAATCCCCAAAGTGGTTTGCCTGCGCAGCGGGTCCGTCCCACTGATGGCAACCTCATCTGGCTGCTCGATCGCGCCGCAGCCAGCGCTTTGACTTCACAAAAGTAAGTCTGAACCAAATCCCTCAAGCCATTGTTTTCATAAACATATCTCTAAGTTATTGAAAAAATGCATGCGCCGAATTTTGGGAGATTTAGAATGCGCAGGTTCAACTGACCGCGCAGAATGCCAGTAGAGCCAGCTGGGAGGCCCTGCAAGCCCGAGCAGGACCTCCGAGCCCAGTAAAGCTCGCCGCCCATTGTAAAATCGCTAAAATCGCAACCTGGACGATTATTATCTAAAAGCTATTGCACAAGATCACAGAAAAAGAAAAACTTTCGCCCGCATTGGAATTTAGATTTTGGAGTGGGACGCGCAGACAGGACGTCCGCGCCGTGTAAACCTAGAACACCGGCACGAGATTATGTTTCTTCTGATACATCTTGCGATCGACCGCTCGCAGCACATCTTCGAAATCGCTGCCGGTCACATACGGTGCCAGCCCCCAGGTAAATTTGATCTCGTAGGGTTTCTGGCTGTCTGAATTCCATTCCTTCACCGACGCGATCAAACGCTGCACTGGAGAGTCGGCGCGCTCTTCATTCGTATCCGGCATCACAATCAGGAATTCGTCGCCTCCGTGGCGAAATACCATGTCCCCACCGCGGAAGATGTTTTTCAGGATGCGGGAAAAATCCACCAGCACCTGGTTCCCTTCCAAATTTCCAAACTTGGCATTGATGGCGCGAAAACCATCGATATCGATGGTCATGAAAATAAGATCGCTGGCCAGGCGGTTGGCCCGCGCCACTTCTCTGGGAATCAGCTCATTCAAAGCCCGCCGGTTCAGCAATTGCGTCAAGGGATCGACCAGGGAAAGACTCTCTAACCGCTCGTTAAGTACTAACTCTCCGATTAATGCCCTCCGAGTCGCATTCAATGAAACTTTTTGACTCAAGAGATAAATATTAAAAAGTAGAATCAGCGAAATCAATCCGAAGAAAAGCTGCGGCAGGTAAGCGTGCTCAACCCGAATCACGCGCTGCGCCCAAAGAACGTTGGGCAAGAGCAAAGCCATCATGCCCGCGGTGAGAACCAGGATGACCATGATGCCAATCGACCACAGTTGCAGGTCGCGGCCGGAAATTTCCTGAATTTGTTTTTGGATCTCGTCCGCGCGCACCAACATGGAGGGCTGCACAACGCGATCTTCGCCGGATTGTGCCATTTTCTTTCCCGTCTCTGGGCGCACTTGGCCCACGAACACTAGCCCAAACAATTTGTACTGCAAAACTGGGATGGGATGGGCCAGGAAGTGCCAGAAGGCGGTTACGTAGGTAATCACCGTTGTGTCGAATGATGCTCTTTAAAGATTTTGTTCTTCTGAGCGTCCTTTGCGGCTGTTCTTAGCGTTCTTTGCGGTTAAGATTTGGACTTAAGACCTCTTAACCGCAAAGAACGCTAAGAAAAGCCTCCCTAGGCGCAGGTGTCGCGCCAATCGCCGATTTCTCGCAACCCTTCGCTGCGAGTTTGTTCGAAAAGGCGTACCAGATGGCGTGAGTGTTCGAATTCGTGAATGTCGGCCCAAACTTCTGCGCGAAAGGCTTCTTCATGGACGGCTGATTCTCCGCAGGTGGCACAACGGGTATGGAGTTTTCGGGAGATCTGCACCGGGGATGGGGGCGGCCGGTAACTCGATGAAAATGCAACGGACTTCCTGAATATCGTCGTTGTCGCCGATGAGATGCTCATAGCGCAACAGAAAACAAAAACCCAACTTACGGGCTTCCCGCTCGGCTTCGGCACGAGTGTGAAAAGGACCAAATTCGGCCCGCAACTGTTCGGTTGAATCGCAAGCCATCCAGAAGAATTCTTTGTAAGCCATACCTTGCCTCATCGTCCCGGGAAAAATGGAAATATACACCAAAGCCGCGGGACAATGCAGGGCTCCCCGCTCACGTGCCCAGACGGTTGCCAGGACCGCAATTGGGCTAGAGCAATTGAAATGCCGCGGAATTCGCGAGTCCGCCCGCTAAATCACTGCGATTATGCCAGTTTGGGCCAACTGGATCGGGACTCGGCCCACTTGTACTGCAACCATTTGCAGCGTTTTGCCACTCCCGCACTGTTGCCGGGAATGGAACCTCGTGCTTCCGCGAGTTTCGATTCTTGAGTTGAGGACTTCCGCTGGAGTAACCTGCAATAACGTCTTGTCATCCTAAAGGCTCCAGCGGAGAGCAGGATACTGTTGAACGGAACAGGAAAACGCAACGAACCGCGCAAGGAAGTGGAAGTTCCGGTGCGCATTTTCGGCACCGACAGCCAGGGAAAAATCTTCTCCGAAAAGGTCGCCACGGTGAAAGTCAGCCGCCGCGGCGTTGAATTACGCGGAATACAAGCCCCTCTCAAGGTGGGCGAAGTCATTGGCCTGACGTATGGCCAGATCAAAATAAATTTTCGCGTCGTGTGGGTGGGTGCTGCAGGTACACCAACCGCCGGTCACGCCGGACTGCTGAACACCGCTCCCGACAAACCTCTTTGGGACTTCCCCATGCCGACAGGCCGGGTAGACGAATACAAGCCGCAAGCCCAGACGGCGACGGAGCGGCGCAAATATCCGCGGCTAAAGTTTTCAACTTCAGTAGAGCTTCATCCCCTGCACGGCGCGCTGATCTGGGGAAAAACTACCGACCTCGGCCAGGGTGGCTGCTATATCGAAATGCCGATCCCTCTCCAAAGAGACGAGAAATTAAAGATCGGCATTTGGATCGAGCAAGTCAAATTATGGGCGCAAGGGACGGTGACCACCAGCACGCCCGGCTTTGGTATCGGAATCCGGTTCACTGAAATGTCGGAACCAGATCGCGAACATCTTAAGAAATTTCTTAAGACCATCACCCACGTTCAGAGAACATAAAAACTTGTGTAGAGTTGCGGTTGCATAGTTCCTTCCCCAGCAAAAGAACGCTTGCCTGGGCCGACAACGAGGATGACGAATCGGGTCATTTTAAAAGTCGCTCACTGCTTCACCAAATCAAACAGCCGTCCTCGGCAATGAAGCTCGGACCCGCGAATCGTGGCTTTCCGCAACAGGAACCAATTCCTCGCGCCAACTCACTCCGCCATGTCCTGCCACGTAGAGCGCGAGTTCCAAGCGGCTCCAGACGCCTAGTTTGTCGAAGGTGGTACGCAAATAATTTTTCACTACCTGTTCGCTGGTGCCGATGGCAAGCGCAATTTCGCGATTGGTCATGCCTTCCCATACCAGCACTGCAACCTCAACTTCCTTTCCGGTTAACCGGTCGCGCGGAGGCATGATTCCATCTGCTCCTTCTGGAACATTGCGGTCGCAAGCTTCACCCGTTTGCGGCCGTCCCGTATGCCGGCCCGCAGAAATAGCGTGCGTAAATGCTGTTTCACGGTGCGCGGACTGATGCTTAATTGCGCTGCGATTTCCTTGTTGCTGCAACCCTGGACCAGCAATTTGAGAACCTGCGAATCGCGTGGCGTGATCTTAATGTGGTTGAGAATATTCATCGTTGCCTCACTCGATTCATAAAGCATCTGGCGCGCCAAACAACTTGCGCCGAACACAAAAGGACGAACCCCTTTGTCTGCCGCACAAGGAGACAATCTCGATTGGTTGTGGACGGTGCAGATATGGACGGATGTGGGATAACGCGTCCCGAAACGGCATTCGCCCGGAAGGTGGCCACGGATGCCTCGGATTCTCACCGGTCTTTAACTTCTTAACTCTTAAAACTCTCTACTTTTTAAAACTGCTCATTCTTGAAAATGATCTCATCTTGCTTCCTGTCAAAGGGTCGCCACGCATGCAAGTCGCCGCGCGCAGGTGCAAATGTTTTCACCTTCGAATGATGCTCTGAGTGGCCTTGCAGGAGGCACAGGAATCGGCGCCGTCCCCGGTTCAAACTCCCTCAAGCCAATGCAAATAAGGATGTTATTGTGGACTTGGCAGCGTCTATCGCCGGACTTGCATCCTAATGCAATCCTATGGATCAGGCACTTTGGTGGTGTCCTTTGGACAAAGAATTGCACTACAATAGGGCGATCTGTGTCATTGCCACCGCTTAGCGGGGCCTACGACTTGAAGCAAGAACTCACTAGCCCGCCACACAAGCCAGCGCTGGACGAAGAGTCGTTCCAGCAATTGCTGTCGGCTGCCCACATCATTCAGGAACACAACGACAAGCTGCTGGCCAAGGAACCTAAGGCTGGTTCCGCAGAGACCCTCGCGGAAATTGTGGAAACGCGGAAACTGGTGCTGACCGGCGAGCCTGATTTGCGAGGCGCCGCGGGACTGATCGTGGCGCGTCTGCTGAGAATCACAAAATCTTCCGGCGCGGCCATCGGAATTTACGACCAAAATCAGCTTGTCTATCTGGCAGGTTCAGGAAGCGCTGCGGGCGAAAGCGGAGAATTGGTTGCCGTCAAATCCAGCCTGTCCGGCGCCTGCCTGCAGACGGGAAAAATATTGCGCCGCGCGGACATTGCCACCGGCCCGCAACTACCGCTGGAATTCAGACGAGACAGCACGGTGCGTTCTCTAATTGCTGTGCCGATTCATCGCGAGAACCGGGTCGCTGGGGTTGTGGAATTGCGATTCGCGGGCATCAATGGCTTCAGTGAAGATGATGTGTATGCCTGCGAGTTGATGGCGGCATTGATGACGGAAGCGTTGGCCCGGGCCGACGAGTTGGACAAAAAAGAAGCGCTGGCTGCGGAGCGCGAAGCCATGTTGCAAATTCTGGAGAAGATCAAGCCGCAACTGGAAAAACTGGCTGGCGAGCCTGTCCCTGATCTTAGCAAGATCGCAGCACCGGCTGCGGCGCCCCCGGCTCCCAGGAACCAGACCGCAAAAAAGCTCGCAGCCAGTCTGGAAGCTGCGATGACTCCGGTTCCCCCCGCGTCCGTGAAACCCGCAACCACAGCGGGACGAATCTGCCGGGGCTGCGGAAAAGAATTTCTTGGAGACGAAGCATTCTGCGGCAAATGCGGCATGACGCGGTCCAAGCCCGGGGGCGATAACGGTCATCTGCAAAGCAAATGGGCTTCGATGTGGTATATGCAGCAGGCGGCAGGCCAAGCCGAGGTCAAACGCGAGAGTGAGAAGCGCGACAGTGGCAAACGGGAGACCAATAAAAGGGAAAAGGATAAATCAGAGGCCGACAAACGCGAAACCGCGGCCAAGCCGGAGACCACGCATGAAGCGCCGGCAAATGGAAATAAATCTCACGGCATCGCCGCGGAGAGTAAAGGGCCGGCGGTGCGCTCCCCCTGGCCGACTTCGCCGAAACCGGCTTCTCCGGGAAAAACCGGGGAAGTGATTCCTCCACAACCAGCGGCGCACGCAGAAGTTTCTCCGGAGACTTTAGCTCCGAAAGAAGCGTTTGTTCCGCGCTTGCCGGTGTCGCTGGAGGAGCTGGTCGCGCAATTCGCGGAGGAGAGCGATTTACCTCTATCGGCCTATCCGGTGGTGGAGGCTGCGACTTCATTCGAGCCTTTGGTCGAAGCGGAGCCAGTTGCGTTACCCGTCCCCGCGCTGCATGAGGAGGCATTGGATTGGAAGTTGGCGCACCCGGCGGAGCTCGAAGCCACGGCACACGCAATACCAGAACTAAGCGCAGCGGCCGAACTGGACGAAGCAGAAACGCCGGTTGAAGTTTCTGACTATGCGGACGAGCCGCTGGTCATCCGCAATCCGCTGGGCGGGGACGAACCTGCAGAAGATGAAGTTAGAGCCGCGCATTCCACCGCTCTGGCAAAGGCGTCGCCATGGACCTCCGCGGCGCATGCCCGCAAATGGCTGGATTCGATGCGTGGAAACCCGCGCCGGCTGTGGCTTGCGGAACAATGGCGACGCCATCACGCAAATATTTATCTGGGCGCGGCGGCGGTGATTTTTGCGGTTGCGCTAATTGGCTTGTTTACCCAGCCGGCGCCGGCAGCACGCAAAAATCCGGCAGAGGCGCAGCTGACAGCTTTCGAGAAACTGATGGTTGATCTGGGATTTGCGGAAGCGCCGCCGACTCCGGTGAATTTAGGAAATCCCGATCGGCAAGTTTGGGTGGATCTACACACTGCGCTCTACTATTGCCCCGGCAGCGATCTCTATGGCAAGACTGCGGGCGGAAGATATGAGACGCAGCGCAGCGCGCAACTGGACCAGTTTGAATCGGCTGCACGCAGAGCTTGCGATTAGGAGACTCCCCAGGAAGTAATTTGTGAGATTTTTGATTGCAGATTTTTGATTGCAGTATCACTCAACCGTACCGTCCCCACTCTCACAATCTGTCATCCTGAGCGCAGCATAATCGTTCGCGAAGCGAATGATGATGCGGAGTCGAAGGACCCCTGCATTCTTCCA
Source organism: uncultured Acidobacteriaceae bacterium (assembly GCA_963794195.1). Lineage (GTDB taxonomy): Bacteria > Acidobacteriota > Terriglobia > Terriglobales > Acidobacteriaceae > DATBAX01. Next base: position 243,478 of record CAWCCU010000001.1, on the reverse strand, counting down.
GCTCTCTCCGGATTCGTCTTTTTTGAATGGGTAAAGCAGATGACTCTCTACGCTTCGCTACGGATTGGGATGACAAATTCTTAGAATGGCAATCTGGATAATATCGATCAGGCTCGCCAGCAAAAAAACCCCGCCCAAGCTAAGCTTGGACGGGGCATTTTTCCAAGCTGATTCGTGCTTACCCTTCGCCGATGTGACGGCCGCGGACCGTTCCCGGATCGAGATCCAGAATGCTCCGCTCCCACCGTTCCAGAGCGTCAGGCGCCAGCCGGGACTTGGTGGCGTCGGGCTTCGTACCAGAGGGCAAGTTCGACGCGGTTCCAGAGTCCGAGCTTATCGTAGATGGCCCTGAGGTAGTTTTTAACGACGTGCTCAGTGGTTCCGATTGCGGTTGCAACTTCGCGGTTTTTGAGTCCTTGGGCGACGAGTTCAATGACCTGCTGCTCTCGTTCGCTGGGACCTCGTTTTCCATAGCGCTCGCCTCTGAACATAACTGCCTCCGATATAAAAGGGTTGCCAGTTTTACCCGCTTCACTCCGTCCTGGATACCAAAGCGCAAAAATAGGCGGTTAAAGTGTGCTTTGACCGTGCGCCGCGCGATGTTCAACTGTTTGCCGATTTCTTCGTTATCGCAACCCTGCAACAGAAGCTCGGCAATTTGCTGCTCACGCGGAGCCAGCCGGACTGAATCTTCGTTCATGCGACTTCCCCCATCTCGATCCAACGCCAAACCAATCGATCGCAAACGCCCTTTTTTCAGGGCTGACTATCTTTGTGATTAAAGCAGGCTACAGGAGACCCCTTTGGAGGACCTCGCAGCTAGCGAAGGAATACTGAATTCTGATGGTTCTCCCGAAATTCATAGCATCCCGCGTGCCAAGTACGGCCGCTTTCCACAGATTTTTATCAAAATAAGATTTCCACAGCTAAATCCGACAATTCCTCGGGGCGTCAGACAGGCCTAAAAAGGCTGTTTCTTGCTGAATGCAAACACCATTACGCTTCCAACTTGAGCCTGCTGAGTTATCAAGAAACTATTGGAAAATAAGGGTTTTTCCTAGGGATACGACAGTATTGACGTAATTTTCGGAGAGCGTAAATTGTGTGAGCTGCCGACCAATGTCCCGGTCTGCCGAAAGATCGGCAGTTGCCCTCTTCCGAGCGTTAATTTCCGATTTTTAACGTGGTATTCATGGCCTACACCAAAAGTATTAAGGCAAAATTGCCACTGACTGGAACGTAACTTGGAAGTTATTACACAATTTGACGGATTACTGCTGATTCTTTACAGACCTAAAAGGACTAAGTAGTCATCAGCATTTGAGACTGGCGCGGTGTCACACACAAATATGAAACTCTCGGTCATCATGCCGGTGTATAACGAGCGCAATACGCTGCGCGAAGTTGTGGAGCGCGTTCTGGCTGTGCCACTGACGCTCGAACTTGATCTGCGTGGATGACGGATCGGGAGATGGCTCCAGAGAAATTCTGGGCGAGCTACAAACTGAATATCCGCAATTGCGGATATTTTTGCAGCCGAAGAACATGGGCAAGGGAGCGGCCTTGCGGCGCGGCATTCAGGAAGCCAGCGGAGACTTCGTAATTATTCAAGACGCCGATCTGGAATACGATCCCAGCGATTATCCCGCTCTGCTGGGCCCGCTGATTCAGAATAAAGCCGATGTGGTCTACGGCTCGCGCTTCCTCGGAAGCGGGCCGCATCGCGTACTTTATTTTTGGCATTCAGTGGGAAATTCGGTGCTGACGCTGCTGTCGAATTGCCTCACCAATATCAATCTCAGCGATATGGAAACCTGTTACAAAGTTTTTCGGCGGGAGATTATTCAATCCATTCCGATAGAAGAAGACCGCTTCGGCTTCGAGCCGGAGATCACGGTAAAAATCGCCAAACGGCATTTGCGGATTTACGAAGTCGGTATTGGCTATTGGGGACGGACTTACGAAGAGGGTAAAAAAATTGGCTGGAAAGACGGAGTGCGGGCGTTGTGGTGTTTGCTGAAATATTCGATCAAGGAACCGGTGGTCGCGGCAAAAACTTCAATGGCAGCAGAACCATCAGCGCAAACTTTGGCGGACAAAACCCCTAACGCCCCCGGGGGCGCGTCTTAGTGCTTAGTGCACTTTTCTGCCGTTCGCCACGCCACCCTGAGGAGCGTTGTTGGCATTGGGCGCCTTGTAAGTAAAATTCATCGGCTTATTGTTACCTAAATTAGGGGCTTTTGCGGCGGCCATGGGCACAGCTTTTGGTCCAGCTTTCGGAGCGTCTTTGGGATTATGCACGGTTGCCTGCTGATGTTCGAGGGCCGCAAGTTGAGCGTCGGTCCCGTTCTTGGCTGGCGCACCAGCATTGCCCACGGCGGCGTGATGCACAGCGCTTGGATCTGGGTGGTGCGGGACAGCTTTTAACGCCGGCTGAATCGCGGTCGAGTGGTGTGGCCGCAAAGTGGGATCCTGCATGTTTTTGTTCTGGGCCAGAGTTAAAGGCGCCAGGGCGATGATTGCAGAGAGGAGCAGGAAATACGATTTCATAAGCGGGTCACCCTTCAAAAACGGCCAGTGGCGCGGGCCACACGGCTTGGAACGAGCACGTGTCCTGCCATATTGTACATCCCAGCAACGGACGCCGCACCATCTGGACGAGACTGGAGCCAATGTAAGCCCCTAAATACCAGTTAGTTAGCGGACCTCGCTGAAATCTGGCCCTGCCACTGTCGGCTGGGCATAAGTTTGATGCTGCAAGGATTGTGCCTTTTGCTATTCTTCCCTGCCGAAGATAAAGATAAAGCGCGCCTTGCTGGATGACGGGCTCGAGTTTGCGATAATTGAAGTTCAGTCAGAGGAGTGATCGAGTCAGATGGCCGGTTTGTATGTGCTGGGAGCGCGGCAGCGGAAGTTGCGGGTAAAAAATCAGGAAGAGTGGAACCTGTATGAGTCCGCACTCATTCTTCGTATCGATACCGAAACCGGCCAAGTGCGCACCTGCGTGGAATACAAAAGTCCCGCGGAAGCACGCGCCCATGAAAATTCTTCCAATGTGTTCAAAGCTGGAACGCTGGCCGGTAAGACTCTCTACACCTGCACTTCGACAGAAGTGTTGATTTTCCAATTACCCGAGTTCAAACAAATTGGATATATTTCGCTGCCTTGCTTTAACGATGTGCATCACGTCACGCCCTCGCAGGACGGAAATCTCTTAGTCGCCAACACTGGCTTGGACATGGTGGTGAAATTCACTCCTCAGGGAAAAGTGCTGGAACAGTGGAGTGTGTTGAATGAAGAGCCATGGGCGCGGTTTTCGCGGGAGACCGATTATCGCAAAGTGGACAGCACTAAACCGCACGCATCGCATCCCAATTTCGTTTTTGAACTGGATGGCGAAGTTTGGGTGACCCGCTTTCGCCAGCGCGACGCCATGGCATTGAATGGCTCGGGCAAGCGAATCGACATTGCCGTGCAGGGTGCGCATGACGGACTGGTGGACGGCGACCGGATTTATTTCACCACTGTGGATGGAAGAGTGGTAATCGCAAACTCGCACACGTTGAAAGTCGATGAGATCATCGACCTCAAACCCATCGATGGGCAGAACGCGCTGCTAGGGTGGTGTCGCGGATTATTGCCGGTCGATGACCGCAGGATCTGGGTGGGATTTACCCGCGTCCGCAAAACCAATTTGAAAGAAAATGTGCTCTGGGTAAAGAGCATTTTCCATGAAGGAATGGGGGTAAAGCCGACTCATATTTCGCTGTACGACATTGTGGGCCGGCAATGCCTGCAGGAATTCGATCTTGAGCCCCACGGCATGAACATCGTTTTCAGCATCTTCCCTACCGAGGATTAAACCTAACCCTGGCCGCGGATTTTCGAATTCTCACGGATCAATTCAACGGGAAACCCCCATTAGGGACTAAGAATTTGCGGAAGAGGGAAACGCCGCGAAGAGAAGCCGTGGAAATCCGCGAAGATCGGTGGCCCGGTTTTTGCAACTTCCGGGATGGTAATCCCATCAGAAGGAACTCTAGCTTGGGGCGGGATGTGGAAAAGAGTTGCACACTTCCTGATGAATTGGCCGCAGTCTGGCTGTTCCTGTAAAAGCGCCTTTATTTACATTCATTTAGCGAACCGAATGAGGCCACAGACGGTACTCTAATTGCAGTTCGTAAGAGGTTGTAAGGTTTCAAGTTACAGGTCTGGTTTTCTTTGATCTTTAATACTGGCGTAGTAACCTTAAGGGAGTAGAGAGACGTACGCTCCGCAAAGCCAGGTTTGGGATCCAGCCTGAAAGATTTCCAGCAGTCAAATTTAAATCCGTCTCAGCGACCGGGAGGTCCAACGTTTTGACGAACACAGCAAGCCATCTTATTGCGCCCCATGGCGGCGAACTTATCGATCTTATTGCCCAACCTGCACGCATTGAGGAATTGAAAAAGCAATCCCGCGAGTTTCCTTCGTGGGACTTAACGGGCCGGCAACTCTGCGATCTCGAACTGCTCCTCAACGGTGGATTTTCGCCGCTGCGCGGCTTCATGACCAAAGCCGATTATGAAGGCGTCTGTAAAAACATGAAATTGGCGAGTGGCGTTCTTTGGCCGATGCCGATTACGCTCGACGTCACCGAAGCCTTCGCCCAGACCTTGAAACCGGGCAGCAAAGTCGCGCTGCGCGATCCTGAAGGCGTGATGCTCGGCGTATTGAATGTCGAAGAGATCTGGCAGCCGGATCGTGAAGCGGAAGCGAAAGCGGTCTTCGGCACCACCAGCAAGGTTCATCCCGGGGTCAACTATCTGTTGAACATCGGCAATCCCTGGTACGTGGGCGGAAAAATTGAAGGCACGCAATTGCCTTCGCATTACGATTTCAAAAATCTGCGACTCACTCCCGCGGAACAGCGGGCCGAGTTTGCCCGTTTGGGATGGCGCAAAGTAGTTGCGTTCCAGACTCGCAACCCAATGCATCGCGCGCACGTGGAACTTACGTTCCGCGCCGCGAAACTGGTGGAAGCCAATCTTCTGATTCAGCCTTCGGTCGGCATGACCAAACCCGGCGATGTGGATTACTTCACGCGCGTCCGTTGTTATCAATTGCTATTGTCAAAGTATCCTGCGGGAACTGCCAAGCTCGGGCTTCTTCCCCTGGCAATGCGGATGGGAGGACCTCGCGAGGCCATCTGGCACGCTCTGATTCGTAAGAATTATGGCGTGACCCATTTCATCGTAGGCCGCGACCATGCGGGACCCGGCAAGGACAGTGACGGCAAGAATTTCTACGGTCCGTATGAAGCGCAGGAAGTGTTCAAGAAACACGAAGCGGACATCGGCGTCGTCATGGTGCCGTTCAGCATGATGGTGTATCTCGAAGACAAAGACCAGTACGTTCCGGACAACGAAGTGCAAAAGGACGCGAAGGTACTGAATCTTTCCGGCACGGATTTACGCGACCGCTTGAACGAAGGCCGCGAAATTCCCAGCTGGTTCACTTATCCGGAGGTGGTGAAGGAACTGCGCCGCAGCTTTCCGCCGCGTCACAAACAGGGAGTCACGATTTTCTTTACCGGGCTTTCCGGTTCCGGAAAATCAACCATCGCCAATGTGCTGATCACGAAGTTTCTGGAAGTGGGCGGCCGTCCGGTCACTTTGCTTGATGGCGACCTGGTCCGCAAGAACCTTTCCTCGGAATTGGGCTTCTCCAAGGAACATCGCGACATCAATATCCGTCGCATCGGCTATGTTGCATCGGAAATCACCAAGAACGGCGGGATCGCGATTTGCGCTCCCATCGCTCCATACGATGCGACCCGCAAACATGTGCGTCAGACGATTGAACCGCACGGCGGATTCATTCTCGTCCATATCGCGACCACAGTGGAAACCTGCGAGCAGCGCGATCGCAAAGGTCTTTACGCAAAGGCGCGAGCTGGAATCCTGAAGGAGTTCACCGGAATTTCCGACCCCTACGAAGTGCCCACGGACGCCGACGTCACCATCGACACGGGCGAACTGAGCGCAGAAGAAGCGGCCCAGGAGATTATTTTGCACCTGGAACAGCAGGGATTTGTTGGCGTCAACGGGGAACCGGCCGGAGTCCTGGCATAGAGGAATCGCTTTCTCTAAAGCTGGTCTCGGACAAACATGGAATTGTTGACTCTCAAAGTCGTCATAGGGTTTGTGGTCGGCACTCTGATCGGCATGACCGGATTGGGGGGCGGCGTCTTGTTGCTGCCGCTCCTCATTTTCGTTCTGCGCGTGCCTCCGATCATCGCCGTCGGCTCCGATGCGGTTTTTAATTTCGTCACCAAGATTGGGTCGAGCTGGGTCCACCTCAGTAAGGGCACGGTCCGCCGAAAAGTCGTGCTGGCTCTGGCTGCGGGCAGTATTCCGGGATCATACGGCGGCGTAAGAATCCTGACTCACCTGCGCAATGTTTATGGCACAGGCGTTAACGACTTCATCAAAACAGCCGTCGGACTCCTGTTAATTTGCATTCCCATTTTGCTGTTGTTACAGCGAAAGATCGAAGATCACGTCTCTCAGCGAAGCCCTACCGCCAAATCTTTCGCGGCCATGATTCTGATTGGGCTGGTCGGCGGATTCTTAGTTGGGATGACGAGCGTGGGGTCGGGCAGCATCATCATGATGCTTTTGCTTTTGTTTTACAGTTATAGCCCGCGCGTCATGGTGGGGACGGACATCGTTCATGCGGTCATTCTCACCGGATTCACCAGCCTGCTGCACTATCGTCTTGGCAACGTCGATCCGAAACTTGTGGGTTGTTTATTGATCGGCTCCATTCCCGGCGGCATTTTAGGTTCCTACCTGAGCACTCGCTTTCCGGTCCTTTGGCTGCGGCGGGTCTTGTGCATAGTGCTGTTGGGTACGGGTGCAAGAATGCTCTGGTCTTAATAATTATTCGGAGAAACATTACTCGAAACCTCATGGGCCCTCATTCAAATTCGGAAACTCTGCAACGCATTCACGACGCACTGGAAGCTGCCCGCGTCGTACTGAACAAATTCACGCCGGGTGCGGTTGCAACGAAATATAAGTCAGGCGACGATCCCGTGACCGCCGCGGACCATGCGGTGGACGCGGTACTTCGCAAGAATCTTTTACGCGACGGCGAGGGTTGGCTTTCCGAGGAGACGGTGGACGATCCATCACGCCTGGAAAAAAGCCGGGTGTGGGTGGTCGATCCGTTGGATGGAACCCGCGAATTTGTGGCCGGCATTCCGGAGTTCTGCGTCTCGATTGCCATGGTAGAAAACGGAATTCCGATCGCCGGAGGAATTTGCAATCCGGCGACCAACGAAACTTTTATCGGATCGCTCGAAAGCGGAGTGACCTACAACGGCAAGCCTGCGAAGCCCAGCCAGCGAACATCGCTGCATGGCGCATCAGTATTGGCCAGCCGCAGCGAAACCAAGCGCGGCGAATGGGATGCGTTCAAGGGCAGCGAGTTGAATGTTATCTCGATGGGATCAGTTGCCTACAAACTCGCGAGGGTTTCGGCCGGACTGGCGGACATCACGTTCACATTGACTCCGAAGAACGAGTGGGATGTCGCGGCCGGCGCGGCGTTGGTAACTGCGGCGGGCGGGTACGTACAAACATTGGAAAACACTCCGCTGCGATGCAACCGGAAAGATCCCCTGCTATCTGGATTGATTGCATGCGGGCCGCACCTGCGCGAGGAACTGATTTCGCTACTAAGCGATCATCTCCAGCCTGCTGCTCGCCGTTAGCGAAGATTACACTTGCAGTTGAGTCCGCCCCCGCCAGTTGTGCAGGCCCTGAATATGGAGTCCGAGATCGTTTACCTGATGTATCACGAACTGGAAATACCCGGACGGCCGCTGTGCCAGACGGAGCCGGGATACGTTCGTTACATTCTCCAGGCCACCGGTTTTCGGGCGCAGATGCAATCGCTGAAAAATGCGGGACTGCGGGGAGTGAATGTAAGTGAAGCGTTGACCTTTCCGGCAGGGCCCAGCGTTACCATCACATTTGATGACGGCTGCGAAACCGATCTATTGCTGGCCGCGCCCATCCTGAAGGAATTCGGCTTTGGCGCGACGTTTTTTGTCACCTCGGGGCTTGTAGATACACGGGGATATTTGTCCATGGCGCAGGTGCGCGAACTTGGGGGCATGGGATTCGAGATTGGCTGCCATTCCATGACTCATGCGTATCTGCCTGATCTCGACGATTCGCAATTGCATATGGAAGTCGCGGGCGCCAAGGCGCAACTGGAAAAAATTCTCGGGCGGGCGGTCGAACATTTTTCCTGTCCCGGCGGACGGTACGATCAGCGGGTGAAGCGGGTGGTTCGCGAAGCAGGATATCGTTCGCTCACCACCAGCCAGGCCCACGCGAACTCGCAATCATCAGATCCCTTGGCTCTAGCCCGGGTGGCGGTGATGCGCGATACGAGCATGGAAACTTTTATGGCGTGGTGCCATGGACGCGGATTGTGGCAGCTCGCCATGCGTGACAGTCTGCGCCACGTAGCGAGACGTGCATTCGGCAATTCGATCTACGATCGAGTTCGCGCCGCGGCGCTTCGCCATGGCACGGCATCGAATCGCGAAATCCACTAGGAGCTGGTTTGGATAAGCAGGAAACCATCGCCATCAATCCCGAAGGAGCCACGGTGGCGGCGACGCCACTCGCGCCGGCTCCGGCGAAACCGACTGGTTCGCTGGCGGGAAATCTGGTGGTGAGAGCGGTCACTGACTGGGGCGCGCAGATCGTATCGTGGACCGCGCTGCTGGTCGTAGTCAGAGTGCTCGCGCCCGCCGATTTTGGATTGGTGGCAATGTCGGGAGCGTTTTATTCGTACCTGCGTTTGGCCGGAGAGTTTGGCATCCCGGTCACCATCATGACGCTGCGCGATCTGACCGAAGATGAAATTGCACAACTACATTCGGTGGCGCTGTTGCTGGGAGTGGGAGCATTCTTGCTGGCCTGCGCCGGCGCCTGGCCGGTGGCATTGTTTTTCCGGACCCCAAGCTGGCTCCGGTGATCGCAGCAAGCTGCCTGGCGCTCATCCCACTGGCGCTGCGCAGCGTGCCGGAAGGGATCATGAGCAAGGAGCTGCGGTTCAAACCGCTTTCCTGGTTCAATGCGATTCGCGACATCTTTGCCGCTATCGTCACGGTTGCTCTTGCCCTGCTCGGCTATGGATATTGGGCGCTGGTCGCGGGCAATTTGCTATCCACCACATTGCGCAGTGTCTTGATCCTGTTCGCATGCCGTCAGCGCTTTGCCTGGCCCAAGTTTGCTGTGGTGAAGCGTCCGCTGCTTTTCAGCTGGCATGTGCTGGTTTCCGTTTTTGCCTGGTCCACCTACAACACCCTGGATAACGTGACCGTCGGGCGAACTCTCGGCCCGTCTCCATTGGGCTTTTATGGCATGGCCTGGACTCTGGCCAATATGCCACTGGAAAAAGTTGTTTCGCTGGTCACCACAATCATTCCCAGTTACCTGGCGAAGGTGCAGAAAGAGCCGGCGGAATTGCGCCGGTATCTCTTTACTTTGACGGAAGCTTTGGCATTGGCAACGTTTCCCGCAACCATCGGGTTGGCATTAGTGGCGCGTGAACTTGTTCCGATTGCGCTGGGCCACAAATGGGAAAGCATGATTGTCCCGCTGGAAGTGCTTTGTCTTTACACCGCCTTCCGGTCGATTGAAGCGCTTATGCCGAAGCTGCTCACTGCGGTGGGCAAGGCCCGCTTCGTGATGTGGGTCGAAGTGTCCGCTCTGATTGTCATGCCCATCTCGTTTTACTGTGGCAGCCATTGGGGCATCGGGGGAGTCGCGATGGCATGGCTGACGTATCCCCTGGTGACGGCCCCGCTTTATTGGAAGACGCTCAAGACCATCCAAATGGGCTTCTGGGAATACTTTGGCGCGGTTCGTCCCGGACTCGAAGGCGCGGTTGCCATGGCGTTGGTGGTTGAATTATTGAAGTGGAAGCTTTCCCTAAGTCAGCCCATTTTGTTACGACTGCTGGTTGAAATTGCGGCGGGAGCGATTGTCTATATTGGCACGGTGCTGCTGCTGCATCGCGAACGTGCCATGAGTTTTGTGGCCATCGCAAAAAGAATGCGTGCAAAGAAAGTCAGCTAGCTTGCTGCAAATCTCTGATTGAGGATTTTGCTTGCCTATCAGCAGTATTGAATTCGAAAATCCCTTGATGACTTCGGAAGCCGCGAAGAAGACGGACATGAATTTTAAGATCCTGCACGAATTTCCGCCTGCTGATCTGGAAAAAGCCTGGCGTGAATGCCTGGCGCGCGTGGAATTTCCGTCGCACTACGACACTCCCGAATATTTTCTGGAGCCATACTTCGCTGGCCGGCGGCCGTTTGCTGTGCTCGCAATGGATGGCGATGTGGTCACTGGAATTCTCACTGGATTGCATGAGGAAAATCAGGTGCATTGCGGGCTACCTTCTCGTCCGCAGATTTGCATCGATCCCACTCAAGACGCCGCTGCCACGCAGCAGGCATTGATGCGGGGAGTGTTGAGCGAAGCTGGGCGAGCCGAACTGATTTCAGTTTTTACCTGGCCCACGCTTGAGCTTCCGGTTTTCGCCGCCCGCGGATTCCGGCGGCACCAGCTTCCCGGAAACGTCGTGCTCGATTTAAGCCAGGGCGCGGACGAAGTGTTCAAACAGTTTTCAAAAGACCGCCGCAGAAATATCCGCTTCGCCGAAAAGAACGGCGTGGAAGTGGCTCTGGCAACCACTCCGCAGGATATTGTCGAGGCTTATGAGTTATACCGAGCCTGGCGGGAATCCGAACGGAAAGAACTCCGTGGAAAACCGTTTACCTTCGAAGTCTTTCGGCGGGCGGCGGAACTGACGAATAACCGGCGGCTATTCCTTGCCCGGGTTGCGGGAAAAGTGATTGCCATCAATATTTTCCGATATTGCCCCGGCGGCCTGTACGAATCTGCAGCCAACAGTTCACTGGAAGAATTCATGTATTTGAAGCCGAATGAACTGTTGCAATGGCGGGGCATTGAATGGGCCTGTGGTCACGGGCTGCGCCGCCACTCTCTAGGCGGATCACACCAATTCCTGGTGAGGTTCGGAGGCATGGTGGTGCCGGTCATTCGCTATCGTCTCGACCGCTCGTGGTTCCGGAAATACGATCTCCGCGATGCAGCGCGAAATTCGGCGCGCAATACTCTGCGCAAGCTGCCGCCGTCTGTCGAGAAGAAAGTTCGCCGCTGGCTGGGTGAGGAGTAGCGTTCACTGCCCTATTCAGTATGAATAGATTGTAAAGATTGCCATTTCCCGCCAGCCCTCGATTAGAATCGATGCATCAAGGAGCAGGACATCGGAACCAGCCCAGGGAGGCTTTCGTGAAGAAACTATTGCAGGCAGGGTTGTTCGGTTTGGTGGCGTTTGCCGCCCTGGCCTCGAATGCAGCCGCCCAACAGGTATACGCCACCAGCGAAGCTGGGATGCAGCTCGATCTCGTCAATCTGCCCGCGGGAACAATCACCAACCTGTTCAATACTCCCGGCAAGCCGGACAGCATCATACTGAATTCGCAAGGGCAGATCATCTACACCATGTCCCCGCAGGGGACGGTCGCGTTGTTCGATCCAAAGAGCGGGAACAACACCATTCTGCTTAGTGGACTGCACAGTCCGCGCGACATGATATTTGATCCCGGCAGCGCCACCAGCATGCTGATCGCTGAATATTCCGGCCAGGAGATTATTCGTTATAACTTTGTGACTGGCACTTTCACCATCCTGGCCAAAAAACTGGGCAGCGTAGACGGATTGGCTTACGATCCTCAAGGGACACTTGTTCGCAGTTGCTAATCACAACACCGTCGTTCAGATCGATCCCAACACCGGGGCCATTCTGAAGACCCTGGTGCTCGAAGCGCACTACAAAGTGAATGGCGGCGATGGCATGGTCTACGACCCTTACTCGCAGCATCTTTGGGTAAGCCATGATGGCGCTGATCCTACTACCGGTGCAAAAGAAAGCGGATTCTTTGAGATTCCGACCGATCTTTCCGGCTTCACTCTGCTTCAGGATGGGACCTTTCTAACAAGTCGATCGCGATCCTGGGCCCGGATGGCATCGTGTCCGACGGCAAAGGAAATCTCTACGTCGGTTCAGGATTGCACCGGCTGGTGGTGTACAACATTCCTTCGGACAAAGTTATGGCTGAACCCGATTGTCCCGGGCATCGATTCGTTGGTTCTGGTTCCGGGAACGTTCTGAGGCATCAGCCCTAGGCTTTTGGCTCTGGGCTCTGGAGTTGGAAACTGTACTGCCAGCCCGGCAGCCAGATTCCAGAAGTACAAAACTTAGCAATCCATCCCGCGTCCCTCGTCCGGTACCATGTTCCGGTACCTTGGCGGGATGATTCATTTTTTGCGTCGACAACAACATAAACGAAATTCCATGCTATTCGAGTCCGGCTTTCGACTTGGAAAACTCGTGCTAAGCGCCCTATTGGTCGCCGGTGCTGCGGGCGTTCAAGGTCAGTCGCAAATGCGAGCGGATGACTCAGCGGCGGGCAAGCTTCCTGTCGCGCCGCGAGTCAAAGAAATCTGTCCCGCGATTTCCCGCCGGCAGTGTGCTTTCTTCGCCGGAAGATCTTCGTAGTCAGAATGGTGTGTTGAAAGTTCAGCTTTCCATGCGGGACTTTGTTGTCGATGGCGAGAGACGCTATTGCTACATCAACGCAGATGGCAGTCAGGCCCCCACTCTGCGGCTTCGGCCCGGCGATCTGCTGGTCCTGAGCCTGAAAAATGACCTGTCGGTTCCTGCAGTGCCTCTCTCATCTCAACATTCGCATACTGGCGCACAAGGTGTCCTGTGGGTCAGGAACGATGAATGCGTCCTCGACCAACCTACATTTTCACGGCCTCTACCTGCCTCCCCTTTGCCATCAGGACGAGACCCTCGGCACGCTGGTGCAACCGTCAAGTCCTCCATTTGAATACCAGATACGCATTCCTTTGGATCAGCCGCCGGGATTGTATTGGTACCACCCTCATCCCCATGGATTCAGCGAAGCGCAGGTTCTGGGCGGGGCTTCGGGCGCGCTGATTGTGGAAGGAATAGAACGCGCCAACCCAATAGTGGCGGGTTTGCCGGAACGCCTGCTCGTCATTCGGGACCAGAAAATGCCGGCGGCTGGAACGCCGACAACTTTAACCGCCGATCAAAGAGCCTTACTTCCGGAAAGGCCATCGAAAGATCTGTCCATTAATTTTATACCGGTGGTCTATCCGAAATATCCGACGGCAACGATCGAAATGAGGCCGGGCGAGCGCCAGTTATGGCGAGTGCTGAACGCATCCGCCGATACGCCTCTTGATCTGCAGCTGGTTTTCGATCGCAAAGTCCAAAAATTGGGAGTGGTGGCGCTGGATGGAGTGCCGGTCGGAGACGCCAAAAAAGATGCGGGTGACCGTGTTGTCTGGCAATCCGACATTCCAATTCCGGCAGGAGGACGAGCCGAGTTCATCGTCACCGGGCCTCCGGATGAAATGCGTGCGAAATTAGTTACTCTCGGAGTCGAAACGGCGCCGTTCGTCGATGAAGACGATTTGCTTCCAGCGTCCGCAACGGATCCCAATGCCGTTCTCGCCGATGACGACGACAACACGCCACCACGACCACTGCTCACCATCGTCGCGTCCGATGCGGCTAAACCGATTTCCAGATTGCCTGCTGAAGCTTCTCCACTAAAACCAGCGACCCTGCCGGCACTGATAAGCGTGAAGCCGGTGAGGCAGCGAAAGCTGTATTTCTCGGAAAAAGTTTTGGACCCAAAACATCCGAACACTTCGACGATTTTTTTCATCACCGAGGAAGGCAAGATTCCGGCGGCCTATGATCCATCTTCCACCACACCCAACATCAGTGTCCACCAGGGTGATGTAGAGGATTGGACGATCGAAAACCGCAGCCAGGAGCTGCATACCTTCCACATACATCAAAGCCACTTCGTCGTTCTGGAACGTGACGGCGATGCTGTAGACGAACCCAATCTTCGCGATACCATCAGCGTCCGTTTCTGGGATGGCAAGGATCCTCAATATCCAAGCGTTAAATTGCGACTGGATTTCCGCGATCCCAATATCGTCGGTACTTTCCCCTACCATTGCCACATTCTCCAGCACGAAGATGGGGGAATGATGGGAACGATTCAAGTCCTGCCGGCGGCAAAAGCCTCGAAATAAACCCCCCGGGTTTCTCTCTCGCGGGAACTCCACGAAGGTTCACCATAGTTTGCTTCATTTTCATCCTTTTCAACCGGAACTGATGAACTAACGGGTGACTTTTGGGTCAGGAACCATCGTCATCTCGGCGATTCGAGCGACCTCGGTTAAGGTTCTTTCTAAGAACGACCTGGACGATTGCGTCCCCCAAATGTTTGATTCGAGGTCACCATGGTCAGCAGCTCCGTCCGCAGCGCCCTGCTCAAAATTGCGAACTCCATCCTGGTCATCAGATTGGCGATAGTTGTCATCGGTTTGTTGTTTGTGGCCGTAACCATTACGCCCGTCTTAGCCCAAGACTCCAGCAGCACTGCGAAAGCCACGGGCCAACGAGGCCCGGAATGCGGACCGCCTGCTTATTTGTGCTCACGAAGCGATACGGCAACGATCCGCGCCGAACACCCGCCGCAACTGGGAGATGATCCGAAATTTTGGGGCGGCCATCTCGGCGCCGGTAAGGTTGCAATCGATCCCGCCTATGGCAATCCCATACTGCGGGTGACGGATGGAAATACGCGACATGGGGAGAGCTTTAACACGGGAGCGTCCGCGGAAAAAAATCCGTGGTCGTACGATGAGACCATGTTTCTCGGCCATAACGAAACCCAGCAGGTGTGCCTTTTCCAGTTTGACGCAACTGCCTTTCAATCTACGTTTAAGGGATGCTTCCTTGGCCTGGGGCGCGGCGGCGGCGCCGATTTTGGTTACACTCAGGCTGACAATCACGTTTTCTATAATTATTATTTGGCCCACTTTTATCGCTTCGTGGTTGATCCCAAGACGTGGAAAGTCGCTGCCGATCCAACTTTTAATGGCGGGAAAGGTTCCTTCGATCCAGACGACGCCAATTGCCTGAATGGACAGATTGCGGCCAATCATTGGGGAATCCACGACCATGCCTTGAGTTCGGATGACACCACGGAAATTGCTTCGATCGGCCCGCAACAGGACGCAGATACTTACTTCGTGGTTTGGAATGCGTCAAAGGGGTGCCAGTGGTTGAATGTCAAGACGTGGCAAGTGAGTCAAGGTTGGAACACGGGCTTGGAAAATCCTGTCGACATCGCATGGAAAGATGACGTGAAGCCCACGGAAACTGGGGGGATCCACAACGCTCAAATTGATCGCAGCGGGGCTTTCGGGGTGTTGGCCATTCAGCATACCGGCCTGGCCCGCAAGTTCTTCTGGACCCTGGGTACGAACAATGTAGACGCCACTTGCAACAAGTGCATCTCTCACTGGGCCTGCGATTACGGCGTGTGCTTCTGGAATTATCAGTACCGCACTTCGTATGACATGCAAAGTCAGCCAATCGGATCGTCGGAACCAGAACCTAACATGGACAGCAAAGCGGCCGCAGAACAATGGCACGCGGATGAGCATTTATCTCACGCCAATGCCGAGCCCAGCATAAAAAACATGTATCTGGCGGCATGGTCGACGTTACACAGCGAATCAGTCAACCAGTTGTGGGAGGGCGAGATTACCGGCATCAGTTGGGACGGATCACAACGGACAGTGCGTTTCAACAAGCACTGGAACGGAGGATTCGGAGGATTCTGGGGCAGTTCGCGTTGTGACATCTCCCACTTGGGCCACTACGCGCTCTGTTCATCAGATTATGAGATGAACAATATCGACAGGGGATTCGGCAACGGACACAACCAGGACACCTGCGATCACAAGATGGCAGCGGCGCACCGCAACACCAATGCCTGTCGCACCGACTTGCTGGTGTTTCAGCTGAATTAGGAAAATTGGTCTATTGGGAATGAAGCAGGCCTTCTCTGGCCTTGGTCAGAGGGCCCCGACCGATGGGCTTTAGCCCAAGCAGTGCGCACCTCAGGCGTTGAAGCGCTGCTTCACCCAAGATTTAGAGTTTTCCTCACACCTTGCGACCGCGCAGCAACGATTTGAATCTCCGCTGGTAATAGGCGACGCCGTCCAGAAATTTGGAAAACTCAACTGGTTCGGATTTGCTGCCCATACCCAGGCGCGGCAAACGGAATGGATCGGCGCCGTTGTCGACCATCCCAAAACTCGCAACCACGCTGCACCTGTATCCCGCATCGGCTATTTGTTGAACTTGGCTCGGCCGAAAATCCCCAGGCATGCCGTTGGGAAAACAGAACGAGTTGGGATTCCTGCCCAGGCCTTCTTCAATCTGACGGCGGGATTCGCTGAGTTCCTCCCATGATTCTTCATCGGTGATGCTGGAAAGAATGGGATGAGTGACGGTGTGTGACCCGATGTCTACCAATCCTGACTCTGTCATCTCGCGCAGTTCGCTCCAGGAGCATGGGGCGAATTTTGGCGGGGCCTGCACCGGGAGCGTGATGCCGGCGCTGGCGGCGACGGCTTGAATCTGCGCATTGCGGACCTCCGGCCGCATGGTGTTGAGCGAGCGAAAAACTTCGTCAAGTTTTTCAGGAACCAATGCCGCAGGCGGCTTGGGTTGTTGGCTCAGCCAGAGGACCTTGTCTGTCCAAATCCAATCCTCGCCGCGAATAAACGAACTCACTACAAAAAAAGTGGCCGGAAATTTGAATTCTTTAAGCAGCGGGAACATGCACTCATAGAAATCACGCCGGCCATCATCGATGGTGAGGGCCACGGAGTGGCTCTCCTGTGGTTTACCCGAAGCTACCTGCCCGGCGATTTGAAGCAATGGGACTACCCGATAGTGGCGCTGCAAATAGTTGAATTGCGATCGAATGGCCTGATTGTTGAGAGCGCCGGGCTGCGTTTTCGAGCCCGAGAAGCTGTGATACATGAGAATTCGCGGTTTCTTCGCCGACATGAAGCGGGCCAGCGAAAACAAGCCGCAGCCGCGCATGGCGTGGAGAGCAAGGCGCTTCATAAGAACGCAATTCCCGAAAGGAAGGTCATGGCTCCAATGGTGCCGAAATCGCCCTTGGTTAGGGGATCCGATCTGATTCAACGCCGCAGTATAGCAGCATGACCGGCGGCCATATCTGTAAGTTATAGACGCAAAAGGAAGATCAAAGGCCTCCTAACGACCCCAAATCCCTTGCCCAGAGCGGCATTCGGGGCCGGCCAGGTTTCGGCATAACCCAGGGAATACGGATTTTGTAAATTTCCGCAACTACGTGTTGTGGCCCCGGTGCTGGAGCAGGTACCATGACTTCAAGCGGTAAGCGGGTCCCGACCCCATCCTGTACGGGGATCGGTTACTGGGGAATACTCATGGGCCGAGCGTTGCAGGCACTAGCCGAAGCCAAGCGTGTACTGACCGGACGCCGGATGGCGCGTCGGGGCGCGACAATTTTTCCGGATGATGTTTACCTGGTTTCGTATCCGCGGTCGGGAAATACATGGACCCGCTTTCTGCTGGGTAATCTTTTGCATCCGAACGATCCGGCAACGTTCCTGAACATCGAGTCGCGAGTCGCCGAGATTTATTTCAATCCCGACCACAACCTGCGGGACCTTCCGCGTCCCCGTTTGCTGAAAAGCCATGAGGCCTTTCATCCCAATTATCCTCGCGTGATCTGCATCGTTCGTGATCCGAGGGATGTTGCGGTTTCTTTTTATCACCATAACGTGAAGGCCCGTAATATTCCGGACACGTATCCCATGGATGACTTTATTCCGCGCTTTATGCGGGCTGAATTCGATCCGTGGTGGGGTTCGTGGGCGGACAACGTGATGAGTTGGATCAAAATGCGCGAAGGCCGTCCGGCGTTTTTGCGGATGCGCTACGAGGACATGCAGGAAGATCCGCAGCGGGAGCTTTTGAAGATTGCCCGCTTTCTGCAGGAAGCCGGTTTCAAAAATATCGAAAGCACTCCGGCCAAGCTGGCGCAGGCAGTCGAGTTGAGTTCGCCAGAAAGAATGCGCGAACTCGAAAAGCAGGCAGCTCATAAATATGCCCAACTCAAGCAAACTCGCCAGGACAAACCCTTCGTCCGTACTGCCAAGGCCGGGGGATGGAAATCGGTACTGTCCGAAAAATCCGTGGCGCTGATCGAAAAAGAGTGGGGCGCCACCATGACGATTTTGGGTTACCCGCTGTCGACTGCGGCGCAGAATGAAGCTGCAGTCCGTCTGAATGGGGATTGAGAGCACCCTCTCATGAAAGCGGATGAACGCTTCCCCGAGCCGCGAATCTTTTCCGCCAACACCTTTGAGATGAGAAATAGTTGCGAATCGTGAGATTCTGCCAAGCAGGCGGCTTTTCGATTGTCCCAGCAAAATATGAGTTCGCAATTCACGGCAACCTTGCCCTCGGAACAGACTGCGCTGGCAGAACTGTTGCAATCCACTTTTCCCAAAAGTAGCGAGGTCAATTCCTTCCTGCCGGATGTACTGCGCTGGAAATACTTTTCGCCGCATCCGGATTGGGACGCTCCTCGAAGTTATGTGGTCAAGCAAGATCAAGCCATTGTGGGTCACGGTGGGATTTGGCCGTTGCGGCTTGCCGGGGCAAGCCGCGAGTTGAATGCGATTCATTTGATCGATTGGGCCGCCAGTCGTACCGCAACCGGCGTGGGTGTGCTCCTGCTCAGAAAAATGGCGGGGCTGGCCGATTTATTTCTGACCATTGGAGGTTCAGAGGATACCCAGAAAATCCTTCCCAGGCTTGGCTATCAACAATCTGGCGAAGTGAAATTGCAAGTCAAAGTGGTACGTCCCTGGTTGCAATTTCGCGCCAATTCCGAGTCCGGATGGAAAGCGCCGTTACGGCTGCTTAGAAATACGCTTTGGAGTTTGGATTCCTTGCCGCCTGCACCGAAAGGCTGGCGGGTCTCGAAGATTTCTCGTTTCGATTCCTCCGCGGAGGCCGTGCTGAATGGTCAAAGGCGAGAAGTGCTCACGCCTCTCCGGACGATCGCCGGCTTAAACCGTCTTCTGGATTGTCCGGCAACGACATTTGGGGCCTTCCTGATGTTTAAGGAAAACCAGTTGCGAGGATACTTTATGCTCAGCCTGGTGGCGGGACAGACGAGGATTGCCGACCTTCGGTTGGCCCCGGAAAATCCGGAAAGCTGGAAAGCGGCATGCGTTCTCGCGGCCCGCACCGCGGCGGAGATACCAGAAACTTGCGAGATCGCAGCCGGCTTTTCGAGAATAGAAGTGCAACAAGCTTTCGAGCAGACAGGATTTCGGCCAAGACATACCCTGCCGATTTTTTATTACGATCCGCAGAAAGTTCTTCAGAGTGTCATTACATTTGATCTGAGTATGGTGGATGGAGACGCCTGTTTCATGGCGAATCTTAAACATCCTTTTCTAACTTGAACCTCGGGCGCTAAAGTGTGTTCTTTGGATCGAGGCTTTATCGCAGCGCGGGAGCGACTGCGCCACCCAAAATCAAGGGCCGAAATCAAAAAATCGTCCCAGCAACTTGAAGGTTAATCTTTGTTCGGAACCATTTTATCGGAAGCGGGCGAGCCATCCAGTTCCAGCGCAGACAGGTTGGAGAGCTTTCCGATGGGTGTGTGAAATTTCAGCCAGAGCTTGGCGCTGAAAAGCGCCGGATAAATGGCGTGGAGGAACCTTCCCCGCAGGCTGGGTTTTCGCTCCGGCTCAGGGATGGTCAAGGTATAGCCAAACTCCTGCAAACACGGGCCCACCAGGGCTTCCAGGCCAGCGACTTCTTCCCGTGGCAACTTTTCCTTCCAGCGATTGACTGGCTTTGCCGTTTGTTTGGTCTCCTCTTCTCGAAACGAAGAATTCGACTCGCTCAAACGCCCCAAGCCGGCATTCTGGATGCGATCATAGTCGAGATCGTGGCCAAGAAACTCCCCTAATGTGGCGAGCGTTCGGCGAGGATCGGAGACCAGATCTTCATAACGAATCTCGATGTAGTCGGCGGGGATCTGACGTCCGAAGTGTTGCCCGTTGCGCACGATCCACTCCCAATAGATGGCGGTCTCCTGAAAACTCCGCGATTTTTTATCCCACGGAAAAGGTCTGAACCCATCCATCTTGTTGAGAGACAGCGCGATGTCCCGGCCGTCGCGAATAATATGAATGAAAAGAGCGTCGGGAATGTCTTTTTTAATTCTGGCCATGTGCAGGACGTTGTCGGGATCATAGACCGCCCAGCGCTGAACGTTTTGACGCTTGGAGATTTCATCCATGATGATGCACATGAAATCGCCACCGTTTTCGCAGTCCGCCAGAACTTTTTGAGTCAGCTCTCCGGCGTCAAGATCCGACCTGCGGAAGCCTTTGCTGCGAACCCAGGCGGCCATCATTTTCTTGCGGTTCTGCACTTTGTCGAAGTTGCCGAATTTGGGAATCAGTATCTTGTAAACCGGAAGAAATCCCCGATAAACTGCGAATCCTCCTGCGGAAAGCAGGGTGTCATAGAGCAGATTCGTCCCTGAGCGGTGACAGCCCATCACAAAGACCGGGGCTTGGCTGCGGTCGATGGCTGGCTTGCGGTTCAGATGTGCCCCCGAAATGGTGCAAACATGAGCTTGTCTACGAGCAGAAGGTCAGTATAGCATCGGTGATAGGCGGCCTTGACGTTCCTGAAGTGGCCCGGATGTGCAATAGTTTGCATTGTTGGGGTGCGCATCCCCTTGGCTTTCTATGATTTACAAGCTATTTTGCACCATCCTGGATGGCAGCTCTCGTGTAGCTAAATCCGTGTCGGGCAACAAGATGGCGGGGCGTGGGTTGAAGGAGTGAGATGCGATTTCGAAACGCAACAATAACGCTCAGCCTGGGTCTCGTTCTATTCGCAGTCGCTGGAAGGGCGGTCGACACCAAGCCGATTGCCCAGGACTCCGCTTCCCGGGACAACGCCAAAGACAAGGGCTGTGGTCCTCCCAATTACTGCGCCCGAACCGACCGCAAAGTCGAGCCGTTTCCGGCCACGCCGCCAAAGCTGGGTCCGGCGGGGTCCTACGTGACCGATCCGAATTTTGGCACCCGCATTCTTCGCGTGACCGATAGCAAGACCGACTACGTGCGCGAAGGCGGCTCGTTGATGTCGCCATCATCCGCGGAACAGAATTCGTGGAATTCGAATAGCACGAGGTTTTATGTGGAAAACAGCGGCGGCAAATTTCTGCTGTACGACTTCGATCCCACAACCATGACCGCGAAACCGAGCCATAGCCTGGGAACATCGTGGGGTGCGGAGCCGCAATTCGGGTACACCAATCCCAACTTGATGTACGGATTCGGCAGTCGCAGCACCGCCTTTCAGCAATACGATGTCTCGAACGATAAAGTCAGCATCCTGCATGACATCACCAGTTGTCTAAAGCTGGAAGGGGATGACATCGGGCATTCGATAACGGTCAGCGCCGATGACAATCGAATGGAGACCGGCGTGGGGCCGAAGCAAGGCGAGAACTATATTGTCTACATCTACGATCGCCAGCAGGGGTGCCGTTGGTACAACACCAAGACCGGCGAGATCGGCGGGAAATGGGGACCGAAGGGCACGGTCACCATGCCGGACCGGTTCACCATTCATAACATCCGCATGTCGAAGTCTGGAAAATATGCGTACGTGGCCCGAGCCAACTCGTCACAACATCATGGCTGGGTAGTGTGGGAAATCGAGACCATGAATGTGGTGATCTGTCCGATCGAATGCGGCGGACATCGCGCACTCGGCTATTCTCATCTGATCAGCCCTTCGGGCCGGGAGCATCCCATGGACACGCTTATCCGGCCATTGAACAATTTGAGCGACGTTAAACCGCTGATCACCGGACTAAGCCGCACAGATGGATATTGGTACGACCAGCATTTTTCCTGGAACAATGCCAACGCAGACGACACCACTCCCATTTGCCTGACGACGTATCGCCCCAGTAATCCGAATACGCCGGGCACGCCGCTATCCGTAGACGGGCCATGGGAAAATGAAGTCCTATGCGTGGAGACCGACGGGAAAGATTCCAAAGTCTGGCGTTTCGCGCATACCTTCAGCACCGCGAAGAACGGTTTTTGGTCGACGCCGCGCGGCAATATTTCACCGGATGGCCGATTTTTTATGTTCACCTCCGACTGGGAGGATCAGCTGGGAGAAACGCAGAACGGGAAAAAGTTTCGCACCGACGTGTTCGTGGTTGAGCTTCGATAGAAAAATATGGGTGGACAGCAAATTACGTTGTCGGAGCGGGAGCGCGCGGAAATTGAAAGAAGCGCGGCCGAAGCTCGCACCACCGTGCTCCGGCAGACGGACCTCGACCGTTATCTGAATCCGCCCGCGGACACCCCCTATGGTCTGGAGTACGCCTTCTATTTGCTGGGAGACGCGCGCGGAAAAACCGTGCTCGATTTCGGATGCGGTTCCGGCGAGAATCTTATCCCACTCGCGCGGCGCGGAGCCAATGTCATTGGAATCGACATTTCTCCAGACCTGATTCAATTGGCCCAGCAGCGAGTGGATGCAGCCGGAGTCAAGGTTACCTTGAAAGTGGGATCAGCCTACGAAACTGGGCTAGCGGACGAATCCGTGGACGTAGTTTTTTCGATGGCCCTGCTTCATCATCTGGATTTGCCCAGAGTCCGGCAGGAAATTTTCCGGATATTGCGGCCGAGCGGAATCTTTGTCATGAAAGAGCCGATCCGGTTTTCGCGCACGCTGGACTTTCTGCGAAAGTTTTTGCCGCAACAGGGGGATATTTCGGAATTCGAACATCCTCTTACGCGTGAAGAAATGGCGATCGTAACCGCAGGATTCACTTTGCTGAAGCAACGGGATTTTCGTCTGCCATTCGTTCCCCTCGTCAACAAATTCTTCCCGGGTTGCCGAAAAACGGTGTGGAACATGGATCGATGGATGTTGCAGCACTTCCCGAGCCTGGGATATTTCGCAACCGGGAAGGCCGCCAGTCTGCGGAAATGACGGCCGGTTCGTAATTGCGGATTACGTTGAAGAGCGACACCACTTATGGCTTCCATTCCTCTTTCCTGGGTACCGCAAGGCACATTTCATCATGTGGGTTTTGTGGTGGCTTCTATTGAGAAGTCCGTAAAAGAATTTTCGGACTCGTTGGAAGCGGATTGGGATGGCGTGATCACCCATGATCCAAATCAGGTGGTGCGGGTGACATTTCTGCGCAGCAAATCGCCCTCGGATCCTTTGTTTGAATTGATCGAACCGGCGGGCGAAAAATCCCCTGTCATTCCGTTTTTGAAAAAAGGCGGAGGGCTGCATCACCTCTGCTACGAAGTGAAAGACCTCGAAAAGCAATTGCAGTTGATCCGCTCTAAGGGCGGGCTCATCACTCGGCCTCCCATGCCGGCAGCGGCATTCGGCGGACGACGGATTGCCTGGGTCTATACCAAGAGCAAATTGTTGATTGAATATCTGGAGCGTCACGCCGCATGACTTCTGACAGCAAGATTCTGGACCTGCGCAAAGAAGCCGACGATTTCATTGCCGCCGGATCGGCGAATCTCGCGGCGCTGCGTCTGGCTGAACTTTGGCGAAAAGAAAGCGGGACAGGGACAGCGGCGTTTCTGGTTTCACGGTTTGAAAAACTCCGCGATCAGCTTTCGTTGTTGCCTTATCGTCTGGTGATTTTGCGGTCGTTCACCGTGGAACCGATCGTTCCGTTGTTGCGGGCCGCCGCGTTTGTGAATGGAATTGATCTTGCGGTGCAGTTGGGCGATTTCAACGCCTACGCGCAGGCGATTCTTGACCAGGAAAGTTCTCTCTATAAATTCACTCCCGATGGCGTGATTCTTGCCGTGCGCACTGCCGACCTGGCGCCAGATTTGTGGGAGGAATATGCCGACCTTGATCCAGACCGCGTTCGCGACGCCGTGAAGCGAGTCTCAACCAGCTTCCATCAATGGATTCGTACATTCCGAGAACGCAGCCCAGCGTCATTGATAGTTCACAATCTGGAGCAACCGGTCAGACCGAGTGCGGGCGTGCTGGATGCGCAGCTGGAATCCGGACAATTGGCTGCCATTCAACAAATCAATCAAGAATTGCGGCGGATTGTAAGTGAACATCGCGGCGTGTATGTGCTGGACTACGACGGCCTGGTCGCGCGTCAGGGACGCCTGCGCTGGCGGGATGAGCGTAAGTGGCTCACCGCTCGCATGCCGATCGCCGCGGACCAGCTTATTCAGTTGTCGCGCCAATGGATGCGATTTCTGGTGCCGCTCACCGGCAAAATCTGCAAAGCATTGGTGGTGGACCTCGACAACACGCTGTGGGGCGGCGTGATCGGGGAAGACGGAATGCAGGGCATCAAGCTCAGCGCCGAATATCCCGGCGCTGCTTTTCAGGCACTGCAGCGCGTGATGCTGGACCTGGCGCGTCGTGGGATCCTGCTGGCGGTTTGCAGCAAGAACAATCTCGAAGATGCCATGGAGGCACTGGAAACTCATTCTGGAATGCTGCTGCGTCCAAAGAATTTTGCAGCCATGCGTATTAACTGGAATGATAAAGCGCAAAACCTGCGTGAGATTGCCGCAGAATTAAATATCGGAATCGACTCGCTCGCATTCATGGACGATAATCCCGTGGAGCGCGAGCAGGTTCGTGCCGCGCTACCCGAAGTGACGATCGTCGATATGCCGGATGATCCGGTGGAATATGCCACCGCCTTGCGTGAGTGCTCAGCGTTCGAACGCCTTACCCTGTCGGCGGAAGACCAGCAGCGTACTTCATTTTATGTAGCGGAGCGCGAACGATCGCAAGCGGAACAGACTTTCCAGACCAAGGAAGACTTCTACCGTTATCTGGAACAGGAAGCGGAGATTGCACCGGTGTCGCCGGCGACGCTGGCACGTATTTCGCAACTCACGCAAAAGACAAATCAGTTTAACCTGACTACGCGGCGATATTCCGAACCGCAGATTGCAGAGATGGGCGCAAAGCCGGAGTGGCAAGTCCTTTCGATCAAGGTGCGTGATCGCTTCGGGGATCACGGACTGGTGGGAGTCGCCATTACCCGTGACGAAAAAGAAGTCTGCGAAATTGATACCCTATTGTTGAGCTGCCGCGTGATCGGCAGATCGGTGGAAACGGCGCTCTTGTCTTATCTGGCGCAAACGGCTGCTGACCGTGGCCGGCAACGGCTGGTCGGCAAATTTCTACCTACCAAGAAGAACGCGCCAGCCAAAGAATTTTATGCACAGCATGGATTTCATTCAGAAAACGGCGATGGTTCTTCGTGGGAAATCGATTTGAAGCGGCATACCATCGCCTTTCCGGAATGGATCAAGTTGAACAAAATTGAGGGAGGAAACAATTGACATCGACGACGTTCGAGCAGGTCCGCGGTATCGCATCAGATCTCTTCGCTATTGCGCCGGACCGCATTACCGCCGAGTCTTCTCCAGAGACCATTGAGAGCTGGGATTCCACACAACACCTCAATTTCGTTCTCGCGCTCGAAGAGAAATTCGGGTTCCAACTGTCGCCGGAAGAAATGGAGCAGATGCGCAACGTCGGAGAGATCGTGAAACTGGTCGAGAATAAGTTGCAAACGACTTCGAGCTAGCCGAGATTACCGCCCCGAACCCCAGCGGCATCCTGCCAATGTCGATCATAATTCAGCCTTACCGCGAAGAGCATCAGCCGGCGGTCGACCAATTCAATGCGCGGTTGAAAGCCGGAGGCGCTGACCCGGAATTTGTTTTCTTCCGTTATGCCGAACCGCGCTGGCTGCCCAAAGCGGAGGGTAGCAATCTTTATCAGGAATATTTTGTTGCGATCGATAACGGAACCGCGCTGGGCGGCTATGCCCTCAAGCATCAGAACTTTCACTTCGGCGATGGCAACGTCCGCCCGCTGGGTTACTATCACCATCCGCTTTCGGAAGGCATCGTAAATAAATCGTACGCGGCGGTCGGAAGTCTGCTGCTCAAAGATGCCATGAACCGGGCGCCTCTTCTTTATTGCCTCGGCATGGGCGGTTACGACCGGCCGCTGCCGAAAATGCTGGTCAGGTTGGGATGGAGTCATTGCCTCATCCCTTTTTACTTCAGCGTAGTAAGTCCATCTCGTTTTTTGCGAGAAATGGAGACTTTGCGCAGTTCTGCGAGCCGCAGGGTGTTAATGGATTTTGCGGCGCTGACCGGGACAGGATGGGCTGCGATGAAAGCCTTTCAAGGGATCAAGCGATTGGGAAGCCGGCGAGTCGCGCCGTACAAAGTTGAGGAAGTTGACGAATTTTCTGATTGGGTGGATCCACTTTGGGAGCAATCGAAGGGTGACTATGTATTGACTGCGGTGCGAGACCGGAAAACACTGCAACGTCTCTATCCCGCCAGCGATCGGCACTTTACGCGACTACGAATCAGCCGCGGCGGCACGGACATTGGCTGGGCAGTCGTCGGGGAACGTCGGCAGGACGCCAAGTACGGCACGATGAAAGTTGGGTCCATCGTCGATTGCTGGGCTGCGCCGGAGAACGCGTTGCCCGTCGTGCGGGCGGCTGCAGCGGCCCTGAAGGAGCGCAGTGTGGAGTTGATCGTCTCCAACCAAAGTCACGCGCTCTGGGGCCGCGCGCTCGAACACTCGGGGTTTATGCGAGCGCCATCGAACTTTATTTTTGCGGCTTCGAAGAGGCTGGGGGCGCTACTCGAGCCTTTTGAGGAGAACAAATCTCGCATACATTTCACGCGGGCGGACGGGGACGGATTGCCGCGGAATTTTTAGCGATAATTTTAGATCCGGATTTTGGATTGCAGATTGAACTTTCATCATTAAGAACGTTCAACAATCTAAAATCAGAAATCTTAAATCCGCCATCTGACGCTTAGCCTACTTCTCAGCATAAGCAGATTCAACCGCCGGACTCACACAATGCGTCGCCAATTCGTAGCCCAAATCCTGCATCAGATTTCCCCAACGCGCTTCCATGTAGGTCACGGTTTTCTCCGGCAACACCGACCGCCAACCGCCGCTGGTGGCGTCTCGAACAAATGGTTTGTCCTGGCGCGTACGCTTGGTTGCCACCCACTTTGCGCCTTGCGTGCTTTCGAGTTTGCGCATGTGTTCGGCGGAGCTCAACTCTACCGCTCGATTCAATCTCTCGGTGGTAGCCGCAATTCCGAGAAAGTGCGCAACTCGAGTGAGTTCGCGGTGCGGGTCATGCTTTAAGTCTTCATAGCGCAACAGCAAGAAATTTTTGCGTCCCTGACAGGTGCTCATCCAGCTTTGCACGTGGTCCGCCCAGGAACCAATGCGCGGCCAGAATTGTGGCTCCATCCAACGCGGCACAAACTCTTCAATGGGATAACCTTCGCGCACCGACCGCAATTTCATCTCCCAGTGATAATTGGAAACCGCAACGTCCCGCGGATCGCGAACTACGTAGATTACTTTCCGGTATCTGGGATCGAAACATTCATGACTCTTCAGCAGACGGGGCCGAGGCAGGCGGCGAAGCGACCAGTCCGCGGTCTTGTACATGTCAGGTACCAGGCGTTCGACGTTCAGGAAATTCACCGGCTCTTTGTCATTGATCAAATTACCGATTAGAAAACGGCTCCAGGTATTACCCGACCGGGGATAGGAAGTTAAAAATACATCGTCGGGAAAAATGGTGATTTCCCGTTCCAGCAGAGTTTTGCGAAACAGCACATCGCTTACGCGGGTGAGATGCCGAAACGCCCTTCTAACGATCATCATAGAGATTTCCATTCACTGCCGGGCTTAGCCACGCGTGGACGCATTTCTGGTGGTCTGCAACCAGCCCCTGAATTTCTGTTTGCGCTCAAACATTTTTTTTGCTTCATCGCGCAACTTCGAAACGAATTGATAACGCGATTTTGTGAACCATGGAACGCTGTGGGGCAGGCATCCGTACTTTTCCTTGTAAGAGCCTTCTCCACCCCAATCGTAAACCTCGGCGCCACGCCGCTTCCAGTAACGCATAACGTACCAATGAATCAGCTCGTTGGGGCGAAGGACCTGGCTTGATCGAAAACTTGCATTTCCCCAGAATTCGGCGATCTTGTTGTAGCCGGGAAAAATTCCGCTGGCGATGCAATTCCCTTCCGCATCACGTGCGCGCAACAGCAGGATTCGGCCGGTCGGCTCCATATTTTTCACCAGGGCCTGCACGCGATCGAGGTCGTAGGTAGGAACCAGATTCTGCTTGGCGAAAACATCTTTGAGTTGCGCGTAGTATTCGTTGGCGAAAGCGAGATCGTGGGCTTCTTCAATGACAACGCCGCTCTTTTCAGCCTTGCGCACACAACGGCGGCAGGCGCTATCCATGCTATTGAAAAGCTCTTCTTCGGATTTACGCAGATCGGTGCGATAGGAAACGTACGCCCCGACCCTGAATCCCAAGGCTTGCCCATCTTCTACGGTGAAGTATGGATCGGAGACTTCCATGTGCAGACAGTTGAGTTCTTCCCAGGCCATTTCTTCAACGGCGGCGAGTGCAATCGAGCGAGACGCACCCGGTATTAGGTTGAAGCCCATGTAAGGAGTGGTCCAACCGGGGAATGAACTGCCCAGCACTTTTATACCGAATCGCGTGAAGGTCAGGCCGGAAAAATAACCAACAACTTCGCCGCCCTCGGTTAACTCCGCCATTACCGGCGACGCATCCTGGGTCTCGCTCACGAACTGCATCCACTCTCGAGTTTGAAAGACGGTCCTGTCCTCAAACCGGTCCAGGCGTGCCCAGTCAATGGCTTCGGGACCGACAACCCTGCATTTCATGCGAGATCCTACGGATTGGGTCATCAATGTTCCCAGACTGGCACCTTCAAGGCAGAATTCCGGATTTGATCTACTGAATCAGGGGCAATTTGGCTTCCAGATAGTCTGAAAGCTGTTCTTGCGTCGTAAAAGCCCTGTCCCTAACGGATTAAGGTTTTAGAAACATTGGGTTAGGACAATTCTCCGTCGCCAAAGTGCAAAGTTTTTCCACTAAATGGAACTCCCGACCGCCTGAAAATAAGCCCCATTTCTCCATTTTGGATAACCATCTAACATAATGATAATAATACGCTTATATAGGCATCCAAGTCGAGGCACGGTGGTTCATTGGCAGCTGTCCTGCTCTACTTGGTAGTTGCCCGCCGCAGTAGCTCTGGATCGGCCCTAATTGGCACTGAGGATATGATTAACACCATGACCCCATCCTGGCGCAAGACCGCTGCCCGGCTCTCCCATATGGGTTGGGATGAGTTGCAAACTCGCGTGCAGCAGGAGGTCAGCAAACGCCTGGATTTGGCACTGTACCGCGCCGGCGCATGGAACAGCCCGACCGTACACCTGGCCGAATGTGGATGCTCGGAGCCGGCGAAGTTCTTTTTCTCTCAGGGCGAGGTTGCAGGACGCGCGAGTCTGATACGAATGCACCTGCCCGCAGAAGCCGAATCACTGATTGCTGAAGCCGACGAAATTTGCCAGCACCGTTTTTTCCTGCTTGGATATGAAAATCTCGACTACGGAACGGAAATCGATTGGCACCTCGACGCCGTCCACGAAAAGCGGGCGCCGTTCAAACCATGGTTCAAGATCGACTTCCTCAACTTCGACGAAGTGGGCGATCATAAAATTATCTGGGAGCTCAACCGTCACCAGCATTTGGTCACCCTCGCCAAAGCCTGGTCGCTTACTGGCCAGGAAAAATATGTCGCCGAGTCGGTGAAGCAGTGGTATGCGTGGCAGCATGCGAATCCGTATCCGATGGGCATTAATTGGGGCAGCAGTCTTGAAGTTGCGTTCCGAAGCTTGTCCTGGCTTTGGGTACGAGCGCTGGCTGCTGCGTGTCCGACGGTTCCCGAGACTTTTGAAGACGACTTGCTAAACGCGCTGGCCTTGAATGGACGATACATCGAAAAATATCTGTCGACCTATTTTTCTCCGAACACGCATTTGCTGGGTGAAGCCGTGGCGCTGTTTTTCATTGGCACGCTTTGCCCTTTCGACGACGCACGACGTTGGCGAGATGAAGGCTGGCGGATCATATTGCAGGAGGCGGAACGCCAAGTGCGCTCTGATGGTGTCTACTTCGAGCAATCGCTTTACTATCACGTTTATGCGCTGGATTTCTTCATCCACGCGCGATCCCTGGCTGCGCGCAACGGGGTGCAGATTCCCGGCGCCTTCGATCAAACTCTGATGAACATGCTCGAGGTTCTTCGGGCCGTGTCACAGACCGGGCCGCCCGAGGGCTTCGGCGATGACGATGGTGGCCGGCTATTCAATCCGCGACGCAATCGTACGGAACATTTGACTGATCCGTTGGCCATTGGCGCAGTAACTTTTCAGCAAAAGAATTTGAAAGCGGCCGCGAAGTTAACCGAAGAATCGATATGGCTCTTCGGCGAGAAGGCCGTTTCAGTTTTGGAAACAAATTGCGCGAACGCTCCGCTTGAGATGAACTCAACTTCTTTCCCTGCGGGTGGCATTTACGTGATGGCTAGTTCCGGCGAGAGCGAGCAACAAATGGTGATTGACGGCGGACCGCAAGGTACAGGCCGCAGCGGGCACGGCCACGCCGACGCGCTCAGCGTAAGAGTTGCACTCAACGGTCGCCAATGGCTGGTCGATCCCGGTGCGTTTTGCTACATGGGAAGCGAGCGCAATAATTTTCGCGGCACCAGTGCGCACAATACGCTGCTTGTGGATGGCGTTGATCAGGCCGTTCCCGAAGGACCGTTCGCCTGGAGCGCCCTGCCGACGGTCTACGCCGATCGCTGGATTGCGGGAAGAACTTTTACGCTGTTCGCTGGAAACCATGACGGGTACTCGCGTTTGCCGGATCCCGTCCTTCATCGTCGATTCGTTTTTCATCTGCATGGCAGTTTTTGGCTGGTGCGGGATGTGGTCGAAGGTCGAGGGACGCATCAACTGGAAAGTTTTTGGCACTTTGCCCCGGACCTGGAAATAATCGAAAACGGAAAGGCTATCATTGCCCGATCGAAAGAACCGACGCGTTTAGCTCTGTTGCCTTTACAGGATTCTGGCTGGAGTTCTGAACTGAGATCTGGGTTCGTGTCGCCAGCGTATGGAACTAAGGTGTCGGCTGCCATCGTAGCGTCGAGGGTTCAAGCCCAGCTTCCGGTGGAACACGCAAGCCTCCTTGTGCCGCTGTTGCATTCGTCAGACATACCGGGAACATTTCGATCAGGCAGATCATCGGGGAAAGTCAGCGTCTACCGTTATGATGGATTGGGCAAATCGCATGTGATGATTTTTGCGCAAGAAACAAAATGGAACTTGGGCCCGTGGACGAGTGATGCTACGTTCGTCTATTGCAGGCTTGAACATGACCGCATCACGCACTTTGTTTTGTGCGATAGCAGCTTCGCAAGCGTGAACGGCAAATCCGTTTTCGCACATCGCGACAAAGTCGAGCGATTGGAATGGACGAATCGATCTGGAGCAAGCCAGACGTTTTGCTCCGACGATGCTTCGATCAAGGATTTTTCGGAAGCAGTGTTGGAATCTTGCGATTCTTCTCACTTTTTGGAAGCTATTTAGGAAGATCAAATGTGCGGAATTACTGGTGTAGTCGAGGCTGATCGCGACGCGCAAGTGGATGAGAGCATCCTGCGGCGGATGTGTGCTGCGATGGTGCATCGCGGCCCCGACGATGAAGGCGTGTACACCGACGGCCGCGTGGGGCTCGGAATGCGCCGCTTGAGCATCATTGACGTCGCCGCCGGACATCAACCCATCAGCAATGAAGACGGCACCATCTGGATTGTTTTTAACGGGGAAATCTACAATCACGCGGCCTTGCGCGAACAGTTGATGGCGCGCGGACATCGGTATAGTACCCACTGCGACACTGAAACGATCGTCCACCTCTACGAACAGTATGGACGCGATTGCGTTCAGCACCTGCGCGGGATGTTTGCCTTTGCCATTTGGGACACTCGCAAACGCAGCCTGTTCATCGCACGCGACCGGTTGGGTATCAAACCGCTTTATTATCGAGCTACTCCGGAATCCTTTCTGTTTGGTTCGGAAATCAAAGTAGTCCTGGCCCATCCCGGAGTACGCGCGGAATTCTACCGGGAAGGATTGCCCGAATATCTTGCCTTCGGATACCTCTCCGGCGAGGAAACTTTCTACCGGGGCATTCGTAAATTGATGCCGGGCCACACTCTCGAGCTCGAAGAAAATGGCAGCCTGCGGATTGAGCCTTATTGGGACCTGCGCGCCAGCGAAGACAATGCATCGCATTCTGAAAGCTATTACGTCGAAACTTATCGCGACATGCTGGAGCAAGCGGTCAGCAGCCACTTGATGAGCGATGTCCCGCTTGGCGTTTTCCTGAGTGGTGGAGTTGATTCCAGCGCGGTCGCAGCGCTGATGACGAAAATCCGAAAAGAGCCGGTGGAAACATTTTCTGTCGGTTATGCGGAACGTGCTTACAGCGAACTGCCGTATGCGCGGACGGTGGCAAAGCATATCAATTCTCTGCATCACGAAGTGCAGGTCAGCCGGGACGATTTTTTTTCGTCCCTTCCCTGCCTGATTTGGCACGAAGATGAGCCGGTGGCATGGCCCTCCAGCGTGGCTCTTTACTTTGTGGCGCGACTGGCGCGGGAACGAGTGAAAGTGGTTTTGACTGGAGAAGGCGCCGATGAAACCCTGGGCGGCTACTCGCGCTATGCGTTCACGCTGAAAAATGCCAGATTCGACGGCGTTTATCGACATTCGGTTCCCAGCGTACTGCGCCGCGCAATTCGCAATTCTATCTCCGACTCGAAACTAATAGGCGCTACCGCGCGGCGAAAACTTTCTCATACTTTTCTGGCGCTGGACGGTGAAGATTGGGCATCTTTCTATTTCGATAATTTCTTTTCCGCCTTCAACACCAAAGACCAGACGCCCTTGTTGACCGACGGCTTCGCGGAAGAATTACAGAACGGCGTCGCATATCGGAATGTTCTGGGCTATTGGGATAAATCCACAGGCAACACCTTACAGCGTTTGCTTTACACCGACATCAAGACTTATCTGGTGGAGTTGCTGATGAAGCAGGACCAGATGAGCATGGCGGCATCGCTCGAGAGCCGCGTACCGTTTCTCGATCATGTTTTATTGGAATTCGCCACCAATATCCCGCAACGCCATCAATTGCGCGGATTGACCGGGAAAAACATTCTCAAAAAAGCCATGGAGGACTTGCTTCCCCACTCGATTCTCTATCGGCCGAAGCTCGGCTTCCCAACGCCCTGGAGCGGATGGCTTGCAGGTCCTCAGTTGGACGTCATTGAAAGCACGCTGCTCGATCCGCGAAGCCTGGAGCGTGGACTGTTCAAGCGCAAGGCGATTGAACTTTTATTTCATGAACACCGCTCCAAGCACCGCGACCATTACGATCGCATCTGGCGGCTTTTGAATTTGGAATTATGGCATCGCGTCTGTTTGGAAGGCGAATCGCACGATTTTGAAAAGGAAGCCGAAAGCAAGTTTGCATCGCCTGTGGCGTAGGCTACTTGCCGGTTTCGGTCCAGCCAAACAGCTCAGTCCAAATTAGTTTAGTGACTTCAAGTAGCCAGGTTTTCGCGTAGAGTCTTCTGCGCCACCATCCGCGAGCTTGAAATTCAGGGTCGGCCACTCCGTGAATCGAAAGTTGCATCGGCGGGTCCTGATGCTGGAGCGTCCGTCGCCAAATCATTCCTGCGCGGCGCGTGTGATAGTCCGAAGTGACCACGACGATGGATTGCCAGCCATGCTGGCGAACGCAAACATCCAGCGCTCTGGCTTCTTCTTCGGTGGAGTTTACATCGACGCCGGTCTCGCAGAAATCCACTCGACCGGCCGCGTCGCTGCCATAATTTTTTTCAAGATAGCTGCGAGCCATGGGCGGAATCGAGGCGCCCCAATACGATTCCCTCGGAACGCTCAACAAAACCCTCTCCGGAATGCCCTGCTGTAACAAACTCATCGCTCCGGCAAGCCGAACCTTTTCGCCGACGCTCGAACCTTGCAGCACAACCGCCGCCTCGACATGGCTTGGCAGCGGATCGCTGGAAATGAGCAGATCCCCGCCCCAGCGCAACAAACACAGAAAGATCAGAACCAACGCGAGCAAACACCACCGCGCTCTTTTCCTGCGTGGCGATCTCACGAATTTGCCGCCTGATCGCGCACTAACGATCTGTAGACTTTCAACCACTGCTCGCGCACCACCGGCCACGAATAGCGAACCGATTCTTCGCGAGCATTCGAAGCCAAGTGCATCGCCAGCTCAGGACTGCGCAGCAATCGGATAACATTTTGCGCCAGAGCCTGGGGATCGCCAACCTCGGAAAGCAACCCAGTTCGTTCATGCTCGACCAGATAATGCATTCCTTCCGGGGCCGTGCTGACGACAGGCGTGCCGGAGGCAAACGCCTCCAGGATCGAAACTGGCATATTGTCCAGACGCGAGGCATTGATAAAAATGTCCGCCTGATCGTAGAAACGGCCGATTTCCTGACGAGATGCCACGCCGCAAAAATTTACTCCGGCCAAATTTAATTCTTTCACCAGGCTGCGAATCTTGCCTTCCTCGGGGCCTCCGCCAACCAGATCAAGCCGCGCGTCGGGAAAAGCTTTCTGGATTTCGGCAAAAGCCCGCAGCACGATATCGATGCTGTAATAAGTGTGAAATCCCCGGGTACATACCAGATGAGGACGCAGCGGACTGCGTGCCCGACGCGAAAACTGTGACAGATCCGCGATGTTCGGCACCGCTTCCGCCTGCAATCCGAATTCTCGAAAAACATCGACCAGATATCCGGATGGGACTACAAGTCGATCTGCTTTCCTCAATACGGGCAGCGCGCTGCGGAAACGCCGCAAGTGATCGCGCGCTTCGCCGCTATGATAGTGAATCAACGTTTTCTTGCCACGCAGGCGCGCAATCAACCAGGCCGGGGTCGGCGCGACGATAAATGACCAATAAGACGCCGAAAAAATATGCGCGATGTCAGCATCTTTGAGACCTCGCCACAAGTTCCACAAATAAATGGGCTCCCGAACAATTGTTCGCACCAGCGGGATTCGATCGATCCAACCCAGTCCGCGCGAAAACGCGGGATCAATGGGGATGAGTCGAGCTTCGACCTCGGGATCATTGCGCCAGTTTTGCAGCAGCAATTCCGCCTGTACCGATTGGCCTCCAACATAACGCAGGGACGCTGCCACAATTGCAATTTTCAGCTGCGCAGTTTTCTTTTTGAAATGCCTTTCAACAGCAACCAAACGTGGCCGCCATTGTTTTCTTTCCAGCAGCGCCGCATACAACGCTTCATGCTGGTAACGCATGTGATCGATAGTAAAGTTGGCTTGAGCGAATTGTTTCGCATTTCGGCCTAAAGCATTTCTCAGCGGGGTGTCACGCAGCATGCGTTCGATGGCATCCGCCAGCGCTTGTGGCTCGTCCGGTGCGACCAGGGCTCCACGCGCTTCTGTGACCAACTCAGGATTTCCGCCCACGCGGCTGGCGACCACGGGCACACCGGCGGCCATCGATTCAATGATCGCATTCGACAAGCTCTCCGATGCAGATGGCAATACCGAAAGATCGAGCGAAGCAAGTACTGCGGGAATATCGCGGCGGTCTCCGAGAAATAAAACCTGCTCGCCAATTCCCAGTGTTTCTGCTTCGCTTTCCAATTCTGGCCGCAAAGGCCCATCCCCGACCAGCACAAGTTCCAGGTTCGGAAATTTGCCGCGCAAGCGGGCCGCGGCCTGGAGCAGCAACCGATGGTTCTTGGCCGTTGTGTTCATGCGCGCGATCATGCCCACGCGAAGAACTCCAGGAGATCGCGGCAATGCCGGCGCCGCATCGACAAAAGCTGAAGGCGGAAGACCATTTCCAATCACAGCAATCCTGCGTTCGGGCAAGCCTCCCTCGATCAGGCGGTCGGCAGCAGCACGAGAATTGCAAACGACCGTATCGCACCAGCGGAACATCGCAAATTGGGCGCGGAATTTTGCTTTACTGAGCAGATCTCCGAGCTGACGCTGGCTGCCAATCACCACGGGAATACGACCGAGGCGCGCCGCTGGAATCAGGGTGAGGTTGGTGTAGAAATCGAAAGCGTGAGCGATCGCGACGCGCTCCTGGCCGAGATATCGGGACAGGCGAAAGCGCGTCCGCATCGATTGCAGATTGTAGAGACTGCCTTTGAGTGGGAACTCCGGCACATCCCCCAGACCATCCTGAAACGCGCCTTGTTTTTGGATGCAACCCAACCGAATGCGAAACGAAGCGGGATCCAGTGCTTTAGCGAGCGCGGCAAACTGCCGTTCGCTGCCACCAGTGTTGAAACTGTCGGTCATCAGGAAGACGCCGGGTAGTTCTCCCTTGGCGACTGGGGATGCCGGCACGGCGTACTGGATCTGAGACTCTTCCACGCCGGTCGCTTGATCGGCTGGCTCCATCATCCGGCCCCGCCCCGGACAGCAGTGGCATGGTCCAATTGGCCGAAGCCAACCGAACGGAACGACTCCAGAAAATTCCGGTGCCACAATTCGAACATGAATAGCCGCCAAATGCGCGCCGAGTGGTCGCTGCGCCCGCGAAAGTGTTCGTCCAGCAATCGTCGAATGCCGGATGAATTAAAATATCCCCGTTGTAAAGTTACGGGATCGAGCATCACCGAAAGAATTAAATCTTTCAGCTCGTGGCGCATCCAGTGGCCGAGGGGCAAGGCGAATCCCTGCTTTGGGCGATAGAGAACTCCCTTCGGCACGCCGACCCGTTCCGCCAGCTTCCGTAAAATATATTTCTGAGTTCCTCCGCGCATTTTCCATTCCGGCGTCAGCGACGTCACCCACTCGAGAAAAACGTGGTCCAGCATGGGAACTCGCGCCTCGAGCGAAGTCAGCATGCTCATGCGGTCGACTTTGGTCAGAATGTCGCCGGGTAGATAAGTTTTGCTGTCGAGATAAAGCACGCGACCCAGGGGGTCGTGAGCGGGAGCATTGTCGAGATATTCTCGAAACAATTTCAATGGCCGCGCTGTGCCCACAAAATCCTGGGACAGCACCGCCATTTCCCGCTGAAAAGGCTGAAAGGAAATACCCTCGGTATAACGGTCCTGCCAGGGCAATGAAATGCTGTAAGCCCGATGACGGCCCGGCACTTTCGACGGCACAAAGGGATGGATGCCCTCGCGGTACCAGCGTCCCATCCATTTCGGAAGCCACTCATGCGAGTTGTCCTTCAAGTGGATGCGATAGCGTTCGTATCCTGCGAACGCCTCATCCCCGCCATCGCCGGAAAGCGCTACTGTTACGTGTTTCCGGGCAAGACAAGAAATGTAGTAGGTGGGAAGCATGGAGGAATCTCCAAACGGTTCCTCCAGAGAATGGGTAAGCGTTTCGATGGTTTCTCTGACATCCGGTTCCAGAATTAATTCGTGATGCTCGGTACCGAATTTTTCCGCCACCATTCGCGCGTAAGGAGCTTCGTTGAAATCGGCATGACGGAACCCGATGGAAAAAGTCTTGACCGGACGAGAGCTGGCGCGAGCCATGAGCGCTACCACCGTTGAAGAATCGGTCCCGCCGCTGAGCATCGCTCCGAGCGGCACATCGGCGATCAGCCGGATGCGCACCGCTTCCGCCAGACGATGTTCCAACTCTTCAAGACAGTCCTCTTCATTGGCAGGCGAATAAGTTCCGTATTCGGGCAGGTCCCAGTATTTGCGTACCTGAATTTTTCCCGCTTCGAACTCCAGCACATGGCCCGGAGGCAATTTTTGAATCGGAGCAAAAGCAGTTGCTGGATCGGGAATGTATCCAAAATAAAAATATTGCAGAAGAGCGTCGGAGTTCAGCTTCGCAAGTTCCGGCGCAACCGAAAGAATGGTTTTGATTTCCGAACCAAACAGCAGACGCCCGTGACTCAGAGCATAATGTAACGGCTTCTTGCCCAAGCGGTCGCGGGCCAATAGCAGCCGGTGATGGCGCTCATCATAGAGCGCGAATGCGAACATGCCGCGCAATTTATGGACGCAATCCGCACCCAGATCTTCATAAAGGTGAACGATGACTTCGGTGTCGCTGTGAGTGTAAAAACGGTGGCCCCGGCCCTCTAGCTCTTTGCGAAGTTCGGGAAAATTGTAGATCTCCCCATTGAAGACGATCCAAACTGTGCCGTCTTCGTTGAAAACCGGCTGATGCCCGCCCGCCAGGTCGATAACGCTGAGACGGCGCATACCCAGCCCGACGCCGTCTTTGACGAAAATGCCTTCGTCGTCGGGACCACGGTACACAATGGCCTGGCACATGCGATGGATGGTCTCGGTATCGACCGATCCCGGTGTGTCACTCGCGATTCCGGCGATTCCGCACATGCTCTATCCCTTCAGAGTAACGGGCAACGATTCGGTGAGCACTCGATTGGACGCACCCGGCCGGGCCCGCTGCAGACGATAATCCCGGTACTCACGCGGATTGCCCTCTCGTCCATCGCACGCAGCCAGAATCATGTTCACCATTTCGCGCGACGAAACAAAGTGAATCACTTCGCCTCTTGACTGCGCTTCCTCCACCAATTCACGTAGAAATTTCCGCACCGCATCGCCCAGCACGGCCGTCTCCTGAGTGGGGTCCATGCTGTGACAATGCAGTTTGATAAACAACCAATCGGGCCGGCCTTGCACCGAAACTCCCGCCTGTTTCCAGAGCTGTAATCTGCGCAAGCTGGGCGGATTTGGCGAAGTCAGTGCGCCGTTTTCGATCGCGATCCTGCGTCGTGGAGAGGTAAAGTCCAGCATGAGGGGACCCTGCACCATGAGCGGAAAAATTCGCGGTGTGCGTCCGCATTCGAGATCGCGTCCTCTGCGGTGCGGCACTTTATGATCGAGGGGGAGCCCGCATTCATAAAGAGAATTGATTTTGCCGACTTGGGCGGAACCAAAAATGGCGGCAGGCATCGTCATATCGGCGTAGCAACCGGTCTCTGCCAAAACCTGCATTTCGGAATCTACTCCGCAGCCCCGACCCTGATTCGAATTCGCCAAAGCGAAGTTGCCGTGCACAAACGCGTATTGCGGGGACCCCGAACCATCCCGATAAGAAAGGCATCCATGCCGATGAGCGAGCGTGTCTCGGAACTCAAGCAGTTGGCGGCGTGTGTTTTCTGCCGTATCCGGCTTCTCCGTGCCATGATGCAGGTGGACTTCAATTTCGCCCCAGCCGGCATGACAGTGCTCCGCCAAACGTTCGATCAATGTCCGATCGTATTGCTCAGCGGGATAAAAATAGGTGTGATTGAAAGAGTGGCCATCGCTGTCGCGCCACGGGTCGACCAGTTGCGGATATTCCCGGCACCAGCGTTCCAGGCGGCGTTCCTGTTCAGCCTGGGGCGCGCGGGCCCGGCCGTCTCCGGGCACAATGGCCGGCTCGAAGTGATCAGCCAGCGCGATGATGAGGTGGACCGGACCACGGGACGCACGCCTCGCGAGTCTCTGCCAGGCATACCCCGGCAGCCAGCGCGCCCCGTAAGATAGTTTCTTGCTCAATCCCATTCTCGGTCCAGAAAATCAGTATCTCTCGGGCGGAGTGTCCGGGCCGGCAGGCTTTTTGCCTCGCACTCCGATCGACAGTTCGCCCACCGTCAAATCTTCCAGCCCGGAATCCTCGAACCAGCGAAATACCTGCTCATAGGTGTGCTTCGATTGATACTCCGGTGAATACCAATCAAACGTATCGAGCACCCGCATCTCAGGATTGGGATGCCGGTTCACTGGAAATACATGATGAATCAAACCGGCCAGCGGACGTCCCACGAGAGGAATCACCCGCAATCCGCGGTCGAGCCAGTAGAAAAATGGAACCGCCACCCGCAAAATTCCCAGCAGCACCGGCGCCGACATGCGGCGGGTGAATCTGCGGTGGATATCGCTAAAGCGGTACCACTTGTTGTAGCCGCTATAGAGCCATATCGCGATGCCTCCGCCGGGAGTCAAATACTGCGGCAAAGTTTTGAAAGCCTTTTCGCAATCCGGAGTATGATGCAACACGCCCATGCTGTAGATATAGTCGAAACTCTCCAGCGCGAATGGGAGTGCGAACACGTCCGCCTGAAGCGCGACAAACTCGCGGTCCGCCAGGTTGCGCGCCGCCACTTCGGCGGCCGCACTCAGATCGATACCGACGACGCGGGCGCCCCATCGGGTTGCCACTTCCGCAAACCGGCCCATGCCACAACCCACATCCAGTACCAGTTTCCCTTGCAGGTCTTCCGGCTTCAGGCCGGTCTTGCGGCGAAAGTCCCTTTCAGAAAGATTTCTGCCTCCCTGGTCGAGTTGGGTCTGGTCGAATTTGTGCCACTGGTAGCCGAAGCTGTCCGCATAGCTGTGCGGATCCACGAAACGCAGTACGCCCCGCACCGCAGGATATTGCCGGCTGCATGAGGGACAGCCGTACCCGTCCGCCTGCTCCTGCAGCGGCATGCGGCAATTAATACAGCGCAGCAAAGCCAGCAGTTCAGCGTGCAGGTGTGAGGACGTCTGGTCTTCCATGGTTTGCATAAAGCTCCCTATGTTTCATATAACCCCTTGAAGGCGACACGACAGGACGCTCTTCATTCACAATCGCCAGGAGAACTGCGGAATAGCCGACGGCGAAGTAAGGGAAAAATTGATATGCTTCCGGCGCAAAACACGCTCCCACAACAAAACCGATCAGGGAGCCGTATAACGCCCCGACCAGCAGCCGACTTTCAGGCTCCAGGTCCGGTTTCTTTTTCAGGACTCGCAGGTTGGAAAAACCCCGGTAAAAGAACATTAGATAGAGTATCAAAATCGGTATACCGCCTTCGGCGCCGATCTGAAGGTAGGTCATGTGGACCTCCTTCCAAATTCCCGAGTAAACCACGAAGTTATGCAGGCCGACTCCCAGGACCGGGTAATGTTCCATGGCTTCGACAGCCTTACCCATCACATAGCGACGCTCCTCAAAGGACCCATAAGCTTTCTGCTCCATGGACGAGTTGACGTCACCGGATATGGCGAAAAATCTGTCTTTTAAGTGACCACCGGCTAATGCCCCCACCAGCGCCGCAGCCAGAAGCGCTGAAGCAATGAGTTGCGGACGCTTGCCCCTGACGCCGAAGAACCATAGAGAGACAGTTCCTGCGGCAATGAGATCAATAAATCCTGCCCGTGACGCGGTCAGAAACAGCGCGACCGCCATCATTAGCATGGCCGCCATCCATGCCATCTTGCGGAGCACGCCTTTTGCCGCCAGCAGGAAGGCCAGGCAAAACGGTAGTGATAGCACGATGGCAAACGCCAGGTCGTTGGGATTCCCGTAAATTCCGCCCAGCACGCCTTCGAGACGAGGAGTGTTATGGCCTTTCACCACCGAGATCAAAGTGATCATGGCCACCGAAGCGGACTGAATGAAAATCAGACGCTTCAGCCTCGCGAAGTTTGTTACCAGAATGAACGTCAGCACCCAGGCGACATACACTTTTGCGAA
This sequence comes from uncultured Acidobacteriaceae bacterium, assembly GCA_963794195.1. Lineage (GTDB taxonomy): Bacteria > Acidobacteriota > Terriglobia > Terriglobales > Acidobacteriaceae > DATBAX01. The sequence goes on along the minus strand of CAWCCU010000001.1, from coordinate 201,823 downwards.
GTCCACTGTGTGCAGGAACGCTCCGCCCTTCCATACCGGGGAAAGCAACGCGGAAACGAACATGATCGCAATCATGGCCAGCAGGTATCTAGCTTCCTTGGGCAGATCTTTAAAACTGCGCTTGGTTTTCCCCACGCTGGTGGCCAGACCAAGGATTGCAAAAATACCGGAAATTTTCGCCAGCGGAATGTACGACAGCCCAGGTATCCAGTCTTCGGGGCGGGCGCAGTAAACCACATAAAAGGCGCTCAACCAGAAGAAGGCTCCGCTCAAAGGCGCGCCCTTCTCTTTGATCCGCCCATCGCCCAAGACTTGGCCCTTTTCCACCATTAAAAATCTCCCTCTGCAACATCAGTTCTCGTGGTCACGGCTTCGTCACTTCTCGGCTTCCACGATCAGATTCCCATCCTTAAAACCGAGTGTACTGATTGCCAGTCTTTCGGCTCCGACCAGAACTGGAAATCGGCTTAGAACCCCTCGCGGCTTAGTGATCGTCACATCCACGCGTCGAAAGCCGGCGACTTCGCAAATTTCTCCGATCACCTCCGGCGTGTTGGCGCGATAGTGAGCCGGATACACATCTTCTTCCTTCCGCTTTTCAATCACGCTGGTGGCAAGCCAAACTTTCAACCTTTGCGGAAGACGCCGCGAAATCGCAACCGAGTAACTCCGTGCGCTCGGCGTGCGGAAAACAAAAATCCCCCCGGGACGGAGCACGCGAAAAATTTCAGCAAACGCAAGCGCCGGATATTTCAGATGCTCCACAACGACGTTCGCGGTCACCAGATCGAAACTATCGTTATCAAACGGAAGCGTCTCGACGTGGCCCACGATTCTCTTGGTGATCGTGCGGTGGCGGCTGATGGCTTGCCAATCCGGGTCGATGCCAATGACATTCGCTGCGCTCAGCAGTGTCTCTTCCTGTTTGGCCCGCCACGGCCAATCTAAATGCCATCCGCATCCGATATCGAGCCAATCAGGCCGTTCCCAACGCGGCAATTGCTGTGCCAGCATGGAAATATACAAATCATGGGGATGGATATTGACGTCATCTGATCTTTTGACGTCAAGCACCGTGCGCTGACGGCGAGAGTCCAAGCCAAGTTGTTCCATATCCACTGTAGTTGGCGACTCGTTGGTCAAACTAACAACCCACCTTTCTCACAGTTTCAAAGTCCAACCGCCGGAACATATTGCGGTTCAGTCGAACGGCCGGTGCCGACGGTTGCTGTAAGCACGTCACTAAATTTATCTCCGATGGCCGGCCAATCGTATTGAGCTGCAAGTTTTGCGGCGGCATGCTCGAAGCGGCTGCGAAACTCACGGTCTTGCAAAAACATCACAATCGCTTCCGCGAAACTCTTCGGGTCATCGGCCAGCACAATATCGCGTTGGTGATGGACATCAAGCCCTTCGGCTCCCACCGAGGTCGAAACCACCGCCTTGCCCATTGCCATCGCTTCATAAATCTTGAGACGCGTTCCTCCGCCGATGCGAAGCGGCACAATGACCGTGGCCGCCTGCCGCAAATGGTCCACAACCGAGGCGACCGTTCCAGTTATTTCGATGCACTCTGAAGCCTGTTTCTGGACTCGCCGGTCTGGATTCCTTCCCACGATACGAAACTTCGCATCCGGAACCCGGACCTGCACCAACGGCCAGATTTCCGCGACGAAATATTCGACTGCATCAATATTCGGTTCCCAATCCATTGCGCCGACAAACATAACCAGAGGCTCGCTTGGAGAAGGCGACGGCTCAGGCCGGTATTGTTCCAGGTCGACACCGGTTGGGACGACGGTGATTCGCGAGGTTTCTGACCACTTCGCCATCAACTCCTTGTCATGCTCTGAGACCGCAATCACATGCTGATATCGCTCGACGATTGCTTGTTCATAGCGGAACATCTTGGCGAATTCCATCTTGTACATCGTCCGCCGGACTGGGTCGGATGCGGTGTCCGCATGGCGTCGCCAGATTTCGCTTTCCACATTGTGCTGAAACAAAACCGTGGGTATCCCTGGCTTTTCCGGGAAATTCACGGCGGCATCGAGAAAATCGCAAACTGCAACATCGAAGCGCTGCTCCAGAAACCAGCTTCTTAACTGCTCCTGAATCCTCTGCAAGCGAATCGGCTAACTGCATACGGCGCAGAATTCGGTAGTTGTTTCAAGTAATCCAAGCCGCGGGCCACGCCAGAGCTCGCACCTTTGCCACTGCATACACATACGGCACCAGGAAATTGTCTCTTAATTCTTGTTCGTACGCCGCATCCGGTTTCCCGTCGTAATAAGAAAGAAATGTCAACTCATGGCGGGAAGCCAATTGCCGGGCAATATTGTACGAACGGATATCTCCGCCGCTCGAAACCGGCAACAGCTTGTTGGCTTTCACCCAAAGAATTCTCATCGAATCCATACCGCCCGGCGCCGGGTAACGAAGTTGGCGAATGCCACCACTGCGGCACTGTTCAGAACGACAAATGTAAATGCTGGATCCGCTAGACGCGCCATTGGTCCGCGCATCAGTTGAGTCATCGCTAACAGGGCCAACGCATAGAAAACTACTTGCAGGCCGAGAGCAATCCGGTAAACCGGGCCGTGAAGAAAGCATGCCGTGACCAGCGCAACCGCCAGGGCAAGAGGCGCCAGCAGTCTGAGCAATTTGTGACTTACGAACTGAAAGCGCAGCGGATTCTGTTTTCCCCACAGCCAGGGCAACAACTGCAACAATTGATAATTGCCGCTGAGCGTTCTTACCTTGCGCGCGAACTCGCGTCCCGTTCCCAGGTCCGGCAGGTCCCAGGCGCGCGCCCGGGGATCAAATATCACTCTCGCTCCCTGACGGGCGACCTGCATCGGGATGTAAACATCATCGAGAATCGTTTCCGGCGGCACCGGTACCAGAAGGCTTCGGCGCACCGCATAGAGAGCGCCAGTCGCTCCCACCACCGATCCTGATGCAGACTCCCACTCGCGGATCTTTTTCTCGATTCTCCAGTAGAGTCCCATGCCTTTTACGGCTTCCCCCGAATTGGGATCGCCCAGCATCAGTTCGCCACTGGCGCAACCGACGGCAGGATCGGCAAAGTTCTCCACCAGCAATCGGACCGCGGATGCCTCAATTTTCTGGCGCGCGTCGTTAAATACAATGATTTCGCCTCGGGCCGCTCCGACAACATCGTTGATGCCGGCAGCCTTGCCGCGCGATTCCGGATTCAGAATCGCATACACCCGTTTCATGGTCGAGTATCCCGAAAGAATTTCGCTGGTCGCGTCCGTCGAGCCATCCGAGGCGACCACAATTTCAATCAGATCGGCCGGATAATCCAACGCCATCAAGTTGCGCAATTTGCCATCCAGAACTTTGTCTTCATTGCGGACAACCATGACGACCGAAACCAATGGAGTGTAAGGCGCGGCCTTCACCGCTTTTGGAAACCAGCGGCTGCTTAGCCACAACCATCCGGCATAGCCAAAATAGGTGTAGGCGATCACGGCGACACTGATCCAGAAAGCGATCCTCATTGCGCGCCCCGGCCCAGCAAGACGATCTTGATGGTCTGGAACATGATCAAAATATCCAGGCCAATCGAAGCGTTCTTTATGTAGAAAAGGTCAAACTGCAGTTTTTCCTTGGCGTCTTCAATCGTATTTCCGTACTTGTAACGGATTTGCGCCCAACCGGTGATTCCCGGCCGCACCATGTGGCGCACTCCGTAGTAAGGCAATTCCCGGGTAAGCCATTCCACAAACTCCGGCCGCTCCGGACGCGGCCCCACAAACGCCATGTCGCCTTTCAGCACGCACCACAACTGAGGGATTTCATCCAGCCGCGACGTCCTCAGAAATTTCCCGCCGCGGGTGATGCGCGGATCTTTGTCGTCCGCCCAGGTCGGCCCCGTGTCGGCTTCGGCATCCTTGCGCATGGTACGGAACTTGTAGCAATAAAAGATCGCTCCCCGCCGCCCGACGCGCTTCTGCCGGTAAAGCACCGGCCCCGGCGAGTCGAGTTTTACGGCAAGCATCACAAAGGGAAGAACCGGCAGCGCAAGAATCAATCCGATCAACGCCACCGTAAAATTCAATATCCGGCGAACCATGCGGAAGGGACTGCTAAAACGAAACCCTTTGGCAAAGATGATCCAACTGGGATAAAGCTGCTCGACTTCAATCCTGCCCGAAATCTTTTCCAGCCAGGAAGTGGCCTCTTCGATGTGTACTCCCCGCAGTCGCAGTTGCAGAAGTTCCGGCATGGGCATGGCTTCACGGCGGTCCTGCATGGCAACAATCACGCGATGGACAGTCCGTTCTCTCACCAAATCGGTCAGGTGCGCGGCCATACTCTCGCGGGTCATGACGCCTTCCACGTTGCCGCTCCAACCCACCACGTCGATGCCCAATTCAGAGCGCGTCCGCAGACCTTGTACCAGCCGTTGTGCGCGCTCGTCCGTACCTAGAACATAGACTCGCTCTCGCAGAAAGGACTGTTGCGTCAGCCACGAATAAGCGGTGCGCCAGCCGAACAATGCCAAAGTCAGGATGATGAGCCCCACCAGGGCGGAATGCTCGCCGGGCATGAAGCGGGGAAAGATCAGGTCGATCAGCGCGAGAACCAGGGCCAGAAATCCCGGCACCAGCAACAGACGGAAGTACAGTTCACCTTTTTTATTGAATTGCGCCGGGTCATACAGATCGAACCAGTGCGAGAACACCAGTACGATCACCGTCACCACCGCTATTTTGAGATACCCACCCTCATAGTTGAGCAGCGTGTAGCTGTCATAAGGATGCTGCAGCACCGTCCCCAGCAGAAACGAGGTCCAGACAATGAGGGCCTCGCCCGCCAGAAGCACGAGCGTGCGAACCGGGTAATAGACATTGAACAGGCGAATCAAGGTTTTCTCTACGCTTCTGCCTTAACACTAGGCTGTCCGTATGCGCTGTAGTAATACTCGGTGTAGGGCGAAGATCCCGCTGCGATCCCGTTGAGAACCACGCCGACCAGGTTCTTGCCGTTGAATTCCTGACAAGCCTTGCGGGCAATATCGAATGGCGTAGCATTGGATCGCACCACCATCAGAACGCCGTCGCAATAATTGGCCAGCAATGCCGCATCGGAAACTGGGACTGCCGGCGGCGAGTCAATGATGATCCAGTCGAACAGCGGCTCCACGCGGCTGAGCAAAAACTTCAAGCGGCCGTTGGCCACCAACTCTCCCGGATTCGTCATCGCCTTCCCTGACGGAATGAAGAACAAATTCTCCATGGGCCCGCGCTGCATCACTCCGAACTCGTCGACTTCGCCACGGAGATATTCCGCCAGCCCGGGAGTCGACGTCGTGCCAAAGTTGTTATGCAGTTGCGGACCGCGCAAGTCGGCGTCGATCAGCAATACCCGTCTTCCCTGTTGACGCACCATCACTTGCGCCAGATTGGCCGCTACAAATGATTTGCCTTCTTTCGGCAGCGAACTCGATATCAGGAGCTTGCGCAGCCCCTGCTTTTCGCGAAGTTGATAGAGCCGTGACCGGAGCGTGCGGAATTCCTCGGTCCCATAGGCCTGTTCATCCGCGCCAAAAAACAACATGGTCTTGGGATCGGGATGCCACGAGCCTTGCGGACACCGCGCCAACAGCGCCTCGAAACTAAAAGCGGTGGCATAGGACGGCCCGGTGGAGACTGCCGTGCCTCCGGACATATCCGGCTGCGCATATTCGGTCGCGGGATTGGCGTTCATCTCGGCCGACTCGACCGTGCCTCCCTGCGCTGCCGCCCGTTCCAGTTCTGCTTTCTTCAGTGCTTCGTGAATCCGGCTCATAATTTCCTTTCCTTGGGGAGGCCATGCTCTGACTCGCGTAAGCGGTCAGCTAGATTTGCAAGAGTTTTTAAAGCGTCGACCAGATCAAATTTCTCGGCCGACGTGGATATCGCTGGAAGCATCGGTGATTCCGCCGTGGCCATCGGGTTGTCCGCCAGATCGAAGTCGCGGGCCACGCCTTCCACAATCGCCGAGGTCACTACGCTTTGCTGGTCGACAAACGCACTGACCAGGCAATGCTCGCAAAGCAAATTCACCACTCGCGGTATGCCGCCGGCATAAAAGTGAATCGCCGCCAACGCATCAGGATCGAAAATTTGCTGCCCGTTCGATCCTGCAATGCGCAGCCGCTGCGCCACATAGGCTTTGCATTCTTCAGCGCTAAGGACATGAGTCTTTGCGCGCAGCGTCAGCCGTTGCCGTAGCTGCCGCAAATTTGGCTGTTTCAATCTGTGTTCCAGCTCCGGCTGTCCTACCAGGACAATCTGCAACAACTTCTCCGTGAACGTCTCCAGGTTGGTCATCAATCGAATCTCTTCCAACAGTTCGTCGGAAAGATTTTGCGCTTCATCGACAATCAGGACCGCGGTCTCTCCCGCGCGATAGCGATCGAGCAGCCAGTTGTAGAGACGCAGCAGAATCTGGCTTTTCGACTTCGAATCGCACGGAATTCCGAAGTCGGTCATCATGTAATCGAGAAATTGCGGCACGTTCATCCGCGAATTGAAAACGAACGCAGTAGCCACCTGTTGCAGCCGCAGCCACTCCAGCAGTTTGTTAACGAGAGTCGTTTTGCCGGTGCCGACTTCTCCCGTCAGCAACACAAACCCTTTGCGGCTTTGGATACCGTAAGTCAGGCAAGCCAAAGCTTCCTCCGTATGCCGCGTTAGAAACAGATAACGCGGGTCGGGATTCACATTGAACGGGTTGGCGCGCAGTCCGAAATATTCCTTGTACATTTGGCGCTAGACCTCGACTGTTGCTTTGTTCACACCGGCCCCACTTCGAGGACGGAGATGCAATCTTCCGTCGCTCACACGGTCACCGGCGTCCGCCCCAATCCAAGGGACAGAAACCAGCGTGGGCAAATCCAAAGCCGCCATCACGTCCTGTTCATCGCGAATGGACTTATCGCGCATTTCGAGCCACAGCACAATTACCAACCCAAGTGCCGAGGCCGCCGCCCAGCCCGCCGGCTGCGAACATCCAACGCACCGGAAAGCTGGGTGAATCTGGGAGGCTGGCGGAGTTCAGGACGTTCATCTGCTCGCCCTGTTGCCGTCGTTCCATGTCGGTCTGCATTTCCGACTGGCTCTTCTTGGCCAGCAAATCGTCGTAAAATTTCTGCGCCGTATCGTAGTCGCGGGTGAGCTGTTTGTATTGCTCTTCAATCGCAGGACTCAAATTGACCCGGCCCTGGTAAGTCTGAATGCTTTCCTGCAAGCGCTTCTGGTCGCGGGTCGCCTGCGCAATCGCATCTCCGTATTGATGGATCTGCGTCCGCAGTTGCTGGATCTCCGGCGGTTCCGCAACTCCCGCCTTTTGTGTTGTATCGGTGCTGCCGGCTGCAGCTTTGTCCATGTCGTTCAGCTCATGCTGCACATGGGCAATGTCGCTCTTGGTTTTAATGACATCGGGATAGTCATCCGTATATCGGGCCTGCAACGCGATCAACTGGGTTTGCAGCGCCGTCAATTGCTGTTGCAGCGTTTGCGGATTGCTGGAGTTCTGGGAAGATCTCCAGGCCGCCAACTGTTGCGCCAGCATCGATTCCGTATAAGACTTGTCCTGCTCGGCGCGATTCAGGGTCTGAGTATTCGCATCCAGTTGGGAATTCATCCCGACCAAGAGCTTCATGTTGTTGTCTTCGTCGCCTGGCAACTGTCCCATGTGCAAGCGCTTGAAGTCGGCCAACTTGCTGTCCTGATCGTTGAGGTCGGCTTTGGCTGCATCAAGCTGGCGGGAAAGAAAATCCGTGGTGCTGCGGGCTACATCGCTGCGTGACCGCAGGTTTTCCAGCGTGATCATCGAAGTGATCTCGGTACAAATCCTCTGCGCGGTTTTTGGATTGTCCCAAACCACGTTGACATTGAACCCGGGAGCATCGCTGTTGTCGCCGGGTTTCTTGGCTTTGCCAGGGGTGGGCGGCGCAGATTGCACCAGTTGGACTGTAACCGCCGCGTTGATGCGATCGATCAAATCATCGACATCTTTTCCTCGGCCGGACATCTGCAAGCGGTCCAGCATCGGCAGCAACTGGTTGCGGCTGAGCACCTGCTGTTGCAGGCTGGCAATGCGCGGTGCCAGATCTTCGGTGACCACCGGCTTCACATACTCGCCCGGTACCTGCTGCTCCTCCACCTGCACCAGTGACGAGGAAGTGTACTTGGGCGGAAAGGCGTAGGAGATCAGGAAGCCGACGATGGGCGCCAGCAGCATCGGTATCAGGATTATCTTCATGCGCCGGCGCAGTATCGCCAGATAATCGTCTACATTTAAATCGCGATTTTCAATCATTGCAGTCTTCCCGTTCTGGCCATCCCCTTGGGATTGGCCTGCAAAATTAGTCGAGCCGAATGGGGCGTGGATGCCAATCCACCCCGATAATCACGGTGTGCCGCTGCGCCGACCGGCCGCAATCCGAGCTGTCCGTGGCACTGCAAATCGGCACATCGAAATTCATATCGCTGTACTGGTAAGTGAGATAGCCGCCCAGATATCGTCCGAACTGGCGGCGCAATCCGAATCCGAAATACTCGTTTTGAAACGAATTCGGCGCTCCCGGCGTAGGACTCGGGATCAGCCGGGTATTGTGCGTGTATCCAACATCCCCGTTGAGCGTCCACAATCTGTTGATGGGGTGGGTCGCCGAAATCCTCGCGATGTCAGTCGTCGCGCCGCCGAAGAAACCGGAGCCATTGGTGCTTAGGCGATCGTAGGACACGCTAACCGTCGTCCTCGGGAAGCGGTAACGCAGCGATGCGCGGCCAGTGCCGGTGATCTGGCGGATATTGCCAGTCGAAACCCCGGCGATGGTCGACGGCGTAATTTCGGTGATTTGCGGACCTCCGCCCAACTCCAAATCCATACGGCCCGTGATCCGGTGCCCATACAAGATGTGGATATGGTTGGTGTTGAATGTGCCCAATGACGATACCGGATAAATGAAATCCTGATACCCGTAGACCAGTGCGATCTGATCACGCCGGTTCAACTGATAATTGAATCCGGCTTGAAATGCGAACTGATGACTGTTGATCAGGCATCCGGGTGTCGGATCAACTGCAACCACCGCCGCCGTTTGCGGGCAGCAAACCTCTGTCGGTGTGCAGAGACTTGAGCTGGGCGGTGCGCAACTCCCCGCGGGCAGACAACAAAAGGCTGACGTCGAAGGACAGGTCGTCGGGTTGTCGAGAAAATCGGTGAAGCCATACGACCCGGTAAAAGTCAGTGACGCGCGCGGACTCAGTAACTCCGTGACCTCGACCAGCGCAGTATTCGTGATGCGCGGACTTTGTCCCAAAGACCCGTATTGGCTGGCACTGAAGAAGGTGCCCCCGCCGGCGTCCTGAAGGCCTCCTACGTTGCCGAAGCCGCCCAGATTGTAATTTCCAGCCCCGCCGAAAGCGCTGTATCCAAAAGCGCCTTCCGGCATGTCCGTAAACGAATCGCGGAAACTCACTTGTCCGGTACGCCAGCGGATTCGTTGATCGATATCGAAGGCGTGAATTTGCGCGGCCAGGCGGGTGTAATTTTCGTAAATCGCCGCCCCTCCCGCATATTCGGCTTCCAAATCGTAATTTTTCCACAACCGCTGCACCTGCACGCTGCCCAGGGCGCGGGTCACCGACCGGACGGTATCGCTGCCAGTCAGGTTTCCGGCTAAATCAGTATCCGCGGTATCGAGGATATGAATGCCCGGAATGATGAAACTACGGGCCGCCAGACCCGGCTCTAGCGCCGGTTGGTCCAATCCCGACAATGGCGGATTGACGATCGATTGTTCGGGAGCGTTGCCTTGTCCGAGCGCCGGAGCCGGAGCCGCCGGCTGTTGGCCAGCGTCCTGTTGGGGGCTGTCGGCAGACGGCTGCGAGCTGTTTGATTGCCCCTTGGCAATCCCAAGTGAGAGCACAACGAACAGAAGCACGAAAATGGAATACTGTTTTTTCATGATGTATTTACGGGACAACAATCGTGTCTCCTGGTTTCAGCGCGATATTTTGTCCCATCGAGTCGCCTTTAATTAACGCTTTGTAGTTCACCGGCATCTTTTGCTGTTTGCCGCTTTCAGTGCGCAGTACGTAAATACCTTTGGTGTTGGCGAATTGCGTGAAGCCGGCCGTGGCTAATGCCTGAAGAACGGTCATGCCCGGCAAAAGATTCATGGCCCCGGTATGCAGCACTTCACCAATCACATAGACACGTTGGCTGTTCATCGCCGTAACCACCACGGTCACCCGCGGATCGGCGAGATATTTTTTCAGCTTTTCAGTCAGGCTGGTGGCCAGCTGCATGGGAGTCAGGCCCGCAGCTTGCACGTCATTCAGCAACGGCAGCGAAATCATTCCATCGGCGCGGACCGGCAGCGTATTGGTGAGGTCAGCTTCCTTCCAGACGCTGATGTGCAAAGTGTCATCCGGACCAATGCGATAAGTTGAGTCCGACACCGTAGCCGGCGGAGCAGCCTCTTTTGCCGGTTCCTGTGACCAGCATGGCAGTGTGATCGAACAAAGCAGCAATGCCGTTGCGAATGCGATCTTTCCCTTCATACGTTCTCTTTCTCCTGGGAGCTACGACACTCCAAATTCACCGCAGCCAATCTGTTTGAGCTTGTACAACAATGCTTTGTAACTGATCTGCAACTCTTGCGCCGCCCGGCGCCGGTTCCAGCGGGTGCGGGTCAACACTTTCAAAATCAATTCCTTCTCGGCTTCGCGCGAAGCTGCCCGCGCCGCCTGCTTCAGTGAAACTCGTTCCACGCTGCCGGAGCGGTCTGCCTTGGTCAGCAGGGCACGCAATCCACCCATCGCCACAGCTTCATCGCCCAGGGCCACAATCGCTTTCGCGGCGTCCGCCAGTTCGCGAACATTTCCCGGCCACCCGTATTCGTTGAACAACTGTTGCGTTTGCACACTCAAGTCTGGAACCGGACGGCGAAAATCCCGCGCATACTTTTCCAGAAAAAAATTCGTAAAGTACGGAATGTCTTCTTTTCGCTGGCGTAGCGGCGGCAAACGCAAACACACTCCGCTGATCCGGTAGTAAAGATCCTCGCGAAATCTCCGCAGCCGAACTTCCGATTCCAGGTCGCGTGCGCTTCCGCAAATCAAACGTGCCCGCAGCGGTAAGTTTCCATTCGTCTTACTTTCTTCCCCGCCGGACAGCTTCTCGATCAGTTTGCTCTGACAGACACCGTCCAGATCGCCAATCTCTTCCAGAAACACCGTACCCGGTCCCCATTGCGCTTCTTTTCCATCACTTCCGAAATCGTCGGGTTTCAGCGCAGCGCACGCCACGATACGAAACTCTTCTTCGTGCCGGCCCGAAGTTTCATGAATCCGCCGCGCGATAGTGCGCTTGCCCGCCCCGGCCTCGGCCAAAAGCAAAACCGGCACGGCGCTTTGGGCCAACTCCCGAATCACGACTTCCAGCGCCCTCATGCTGGGACTCACCCCTTCGAGAAACACTGCGCCCGGCTGGGCGTTCGCTTCCCGAGAGTCGCTTTTGAGCACAACATTTGATTCCATAGATCGAGCTCGTTCAGCTTTTGGGGGATGTGTCTTACGCGGGCGAATCCCGAACACTATTGTAGAGCACGGTGGCTGCCACATAAGACTCTCTTGGGCAGCATTGTGCCCTGACCATTTCTCCTTTATTATTCAATCACATACAGGGATTTGCAGCGGACGAGAGGTTGCCCAACTGAGTTCCTCCATCCTATCCCGAATCGCATAAAAGAGAAAAGTTTTTCCCACTTATGGTAACCACTCATTGGTTACTTTTGGAGAAAAGGGTAATTTGTCCCTAACTCCCTGTTGAAGTTGAGGATCCCTGGCCGCGTTTCACAGCGCAACGACTATTAAAAGCACTCGGATTTCCCCCCTGATCTGCCGATTGCGCCGGGCAAGCACTTCGAATATGCTTTGCCCGTATCCTGAGGTGGTCGTGGGTCAAGTAGCAGAATTCGCCTCTCCTCGCCGGCAGAAGCGGTTAGCGTCCGAAAACCGTGATTGGTGGTGGCAGGCAGCTGTCCTGATTCTGCTGGTTGGAGGGCTCTATTCTTCCATTCTTTTCCATCTCGTAAAAGCCTGGGATGATCCCAACTTCTCGCATGGATTTATTGTGCCAGTATTTTCTCTCTATGTTCTTTGGCAGGAACGTTCGAAACTCGCCGGACTATCCCGGCAGCCGTCCTCGTGGGGACTACCGATCATCGTCTTCTCGCTCGCTGTCTTGGTGGTGGGAGTCCTTGGAGCTGAACTATTTCTGTCCCGAGTTTCGTTGCTGTTGCTGATCGCCGGCCTGGTTGTATTTTTTCACGGATGGCAATATTTCCGCGCCGTGCTGTTCCCCTGGGCATTCCTCTTTCTGATGGTCCCGGTGCCTCAGATTGCGCTCAGTCAGGTGACGTTCCCCCTGCAATTGTTCGCCTCCAGATGCGCTGCGGCAGCGTTGCCGCTCTTCGACGTCCCGGTTCTACGCGTGGGAAACATCCTGGCTCTGGCCGCCATGAGGTTGGAAGTAGTGGAAGCTTGCAGCGGAATTCGATCGCTGCTTTCTCTGATTGCACTCGCGATTATTTACGGATATTTCACCGAAACTCGTGTCTGGATCCGGATTGCGCTGGTGATTGTCTCCGTTCCCATTGCCATTTTCGCCAATGCCTTGCGAATCGTCGGCACCGGCCTCATCGTTCAATATTGGGACCCGAGTAAGGCGGATGGCTTTTATCATCTCTTTCAGGGATGGCTAATTTTCGTGGTTTCGCTGCTCCTGCTATACACAGTTCACCAGCTGTTACGCAAACTCGCCGGCCGGGAGTCTCCAGCTTGAGTTCGCGTCTCCGATTCACCATCACGGCAGCGCTCCTGATCACCGCTATTATCTGGCTCCGCTTCCACAATCATGGCGAAGTCTTTCCCTCGAGGCCACCACTGGCTTCTTTTCCTTCTCGATTAGGAAGTTGGACGGGGTCGGATCTTCCCATGTCTCCTGACGCTTTGGCGATTCTGGGACCGGGGGAATTTGTGTTTCGGGACTACCAGAACCAAAGCGACGACACTCCGCCGGTGAATCTGCTGATTGCGTATTTTCCCAGCCAGCAGGCAGGCGATGCCATTCATTCACCCAAACATTGCCTTCCGGGCAACGGCTGGGCGCCGGTCGAATCGGGTAGGATCAGGCTGTCCCTGCCCGGGCATGCGCCTTTTCTGGCGAACCATTACGTAATCGCCAAGGGCGAGGAGCGCCAGCTGGTGATCTATTGGTTCTGGGCCCATGATCGGCCAGTCGCGAGCGAATATTGGGTGAAATTCTATCTGGTGGCGGACTCCATTCGCCTGCATCGCAGCGATGGTTCGCTTTTCCGCTTATTGACGCCATTGCGGCCCGGCGAAACCGGAGACGCGGCCCAACAGCGTTTGCTGTCATTCGCGGGCCTTGTTCTCCCACTGACGAATCAATACATCCCCAAATAGAAGGTACAAAGTGACGCGGGTAACTTCCGGTGAAGCTACAATTGCAGTAATCTTGAGCAATCATAATGTGCAGAAAGAGTGGGCGCGTGTCCCTGCGCCTTCGGAGATTCGCATGAGGCACCTTTCCGTAATGCGTCTGATCGTGGTCCTGGCCTTGCTGGCTATTTTGGGCGGATGCTCGCGCGATCCCAATGTGCGCAAGCAAAAGTATTATGAAAGTGGACAACGCTATTTCGAGAAAGGCAAGTATCGCGAAGCCGCACTTCAGTTCGGCAATGCCATCCAGGTTGATTCGAAATACGCCGACGCTCATTATCAACTGGCCAAGACCGACATCAAGTTGCAGGATTGGCTGCATGCCTACCAGGAACTGAACCGCACTTTGGATCTTCAGCCGGACAATTACCAGGCCCGCATTGATATTGCGAACCTGCTGATCGCCGACCGCGAAGCCAATAAGGCACAGGAACACATCGACCTGCTGCTGCAAAAAGATCCCGACGATCCCCAGGTACACGAAGCCGCCGCTAATTTGCTGAGCGCCGAAGCCGACTACAACGGCGCCATTCTGCAGATGCAGAAAGCTCTTTCTCTTGCGCCTGACCGGTGGGAATCGTTTCTAAACCTCGGCCTGCTCCAGATGAGAGTGAACCAGCAGGATGCCGCGGAAGTCAGCTTCAAGAAAGCGGCCGAACTGAATCCCGGCGCTATGGGCGCCCAGTTGGCTCTAGGCAGCTATTACCAATCGCGGAATCGATTCAGCGAAGCGGAGCAGCAGTTCCGCCACGCCATAACGGTCGATCCCAAGAACCCCGAACCGCGCGCCGAACTAGCCCGGCTTTTCATGCTCGAAGGCAAGCCAGGCGATGCCGAACAATTTTTGAAACAGTCGAAGTCCGAATTTCCTGATGATTCCGTCGGCTACCGCATGCTCGGCGACTTCTACTTCGCTACGGGAGACATCGACAAGGCCATCGCGGAATATGCGTCGTTGTTCTCGGACCATTCCAAAGATCCGCAGGTCAAGAAAAATTACATTCAACTTCTGATTCTTAAGAATCGTCTCGATGAAGCGCAGAAACTGAATGACGAAGTCTTGAAGATCAACCCGAGCGACGACGATGCTTTGGTCTATCGTGCCCAAATCCTGATCCGCCAGGGCCACTCCGGCGACGCAGTGCAGACGTTGCAGACCGTGATTCGGAACGACCCAGACAACGGAATTGCCCACTATCATCTCGGAGTAGCGTTCGACCAGATGGGCGATTTGTCCCATGCTCAGAGCGAGTGGCAAGCCGCGGTACGGGTTCATCCGGAATTGGTGGAAGCCCACAACGCCCTGGCCACGCTGGCACTGCGCAACAATGACATGACTGCGCTGGAACAGTCAGCGACCCAGATCATCAGTCTGAAACCCAACGCGCCGGACGGCTACGCGTTGCGCTCCATTGCGAACATTAACCGCAAGCAATTCGGGCGGGCCCAGGAAGACATCCAGAAAGCCATTGCGGTCGCGCCCGAAAGCGCCATCGGATACAAGCAGATGGGCAATCTCTGGCTCGCACAACAAAAGTATGGCGACGCGGAGAAATCCTTTCAACAGGCGCTGGACCGCGATCCCAGTTCCAGCGGACGCTCTGGGTGGCCTGATGACCGCTTATCTGGCCCAACAGCAGACCGACAAAGCGATTGCGGCGGCCAACGCGCAGATCGCGAAAGTTCCGCCAGCAGCGCTTTCTACGATTTGCTGGGCACCGTGTCTTTTCAACAACAAGAAAGACTTGCCCGGAGCCGATGCGGCGTTGAAGAAAGTCCGCGCAACTCGACAAGAACAATTCTGACGCATCTGGTGAAATTGGGACAAGTTCAAATCGCGGAAGGCGCAGGAGATACGGCAGTCGCCACTTATCAGAATGCGCTGAAAGACAATCCGCGGGAAGCCAGTTTTTCGATTTTGTTGGGAGAACTGTACGAAGCCCGGCAAGATTGGAGCCACGCCATGCAGCTATCAGAAGGCCTTGAGATTAACCCGGAGATCCGTTGGCATCGAACAACTTGCTTACGTGATGCTGCAAAATGGCGGCAACGTCGACATGGCCCTGGCTCTGGCGCAAACCGCGCGCCGTGGCATGCCCGATTCACCGAACGCTGCCGACACTCTGGGATGGGTCCTATACCAGAAGCGCGCCTACAGATCGGCAATCGATCTTTTCCAGGAAGCCATCAAGCTCAACGATAAAGCCAAAGCTCCGGAAAATGCCACCCTGCATTATCACCTGGGGCTGGCGTACGAGAAGAGTGATCAGAAAGATTTGGCCCGCCAGCACCTCGAACGAGTACTGAAAATTAATCCCAACTACAGCGAAGCCGCGGATGTAAAGAAACAACTGGCGCAATTGCATTCGTGAAATTGGCCACGGATCTCACAGATGAACCCAGATAAAAAAGATTTATCCGCGTGATCGGCGGACCGTGGCTGTTCAAGCCGTGACGGTCTGGTACTCCGCGTATGCGCCCTTGAAATCGGTGAGTTTGTGATCAGACTCAAAGTGCCAGATGCGGGTGGCCACTTCGTCGATCAAATCATGATCATGGGTGCACAGAAGAACTGTTCCCTGATAACGCTGTAGCGCAATATTCAGCGCGTTGATCGACTCCAAATCCAAATGGTTCGTCGGTTCGTCGAGCACCAACACGTTTGGCTTTTGCAGCATGAGTTTGCAGAATAGCAACCGCGCCGCTTCTCCGCCGGAGAGAACGTCGGTCGACTTCGCGGCTTCTTCACGAACGAACAACATCATTCCCAGAGCCCGCGAAGCTCCTCATTCGATGCCGACGGGTCCCATTGATGCAGCCATTCCACCGCCGTCATGCCTTTTTCGATGAGGGCCCGGTGGTCTTGGGCAAAATATCCAACCGACGCTTCATGTCCCCAAACCACTTTTCCGCTGTCAATAAACTTGCCATCGTAGCCGCTGGTCTGGCGCAACTCGGTGTCGGGAATGTTAGGCGAATTCGCCAGCAGCGCATTTAGAAGAGTGGTTTTGCCGGCGCCGTTGCGGCCCATCAATGCGATTTTCTCGCCCCTAATTACGCTGGCCGTAAAATCCTTGACGACGGCCTTGTCGTCATAAGACTTGGCCACGTGTCCAATTCCAGAATGTGTTTTCCGGAAGGCCGCTTCATTTCGAACTTGATGAATGGACGGGCGATGTTCGAGCGCGCCAGATCCGTCACCTGCAAACGCTCGACTTCTTTGCGCCGTGACTGCACCTGACTAGAACGCGTACCGGCGGCGAAGCGAGCGATGAATTCGTTCAACTGCGAAATCTTCTTTTCGCGCTGCGCGTTCTGCGATTCGATTTGTGACCGCACTTGGGTCTTGGCCACCACCATATCGTCATAGCTGCCCGTGTAGGTGATGATGGTCTCGTAATCGATGTCGGCGATGTGAGTGCAAACGCTGTTGAGAAAATGGCGATCATGCGAAATCACGATGACAATGCCATCGTACTGGTTCATAAAACCCTGGAGCCAGTGGATCGAATCCAAATCGAGATGGTTCGTAGGTTCGTCGAGCAGCAGAGCTTGTGGATGCCCAAACAGCGCCTGCGCAAGCAACACGCGGACTTTTTGTCCGCCCTGCAATTCGCCCATGGTGCGCCCGTGCAGGTCGTCAGTGATATCCAGACCTTGAAGCAGAATCGCAGCGTCGGTTTCGGCGGTATAGCCATCTTCCTCGCCGACAATTCCTTCGAGCTCGCCTAACTTCATACCATCTTCGTCGGTCATTTCCGGCTTTTCGTAAATCGCGTCGCGCTCCTGCAGCGCCGCCCATAGCCGTTTGTTCCCCATGATGACGGTGTTCAATACACGTGAATGCATCAAACGCAAATTGATCCTGGCTCAATACGCCCAGCTTGCGGGGACGCACAACGGTGCCCTTCTGCGGTTCCAACTCGCCAGACAAAATCTTCATCAGCGTGGATTTGCCCGAGCCGTTGGGCCCGGTCAAGCCGTAACGCTTACCCGGCGTAAATGCCGTAGACACTTCTTCAAATAGAATTTTGGCGCCGTAGCGCATGGAAACATTGGAAACTGAGAGCATGATTTCTTTGAAAACTGCGGGGAAATTCCGCTGAAACGGTACGCAGCTGGTAGTTGTAGGATATCATGCCAGCCGCGTTTTTATTGATTGGCAAGGGTTTAGCGGCCGGCATTAGCATTTGGTCCTCACGGAGCGGAGGGACAAAGTGCCAAGTGCCAGGTGCGAGGCCCATGAGCTATTTGCGATCAAAATCCAGATCGTCGGGCCGCCCATAATCGGTGTGCGCGTGTACCGGCCGCTCCGGATGATTAGCAGCATCTTCCACACCCTCGATCGCCATCGCTTCGAGCGACTGATCGCTTTCCGCCAACTCCTCCACGCTCTCTGATGCTGCATCCGCAAAACGAGAGAGCTGCTGCGTATCGCCGGATTGCCCTGCACTGTCGGAGCCGACTTGTCCGGGATCGTCCCCAAGTTCATCGGGACGAGCTTCATTGCTTTCTAACGGACGCCCTTTATGATCGACTGTCTTTCGCATGTCATCCTCCTGCATCTTGGATGCTGCCGGCGGTCGGGGCGTTTACTATTTCTCGGCGAGTTCCGCCCAACGCGCGTAAAGTTTGTCCGCAGCGTCCTGGGCAACTTCCATTTCCGCGTGCGCATTCAGCAGGGAGGTGGCATCGCTGGCGATCGCCGGATCTTCCAATGCCTCGCGCTTGGCTTGCAACACTTGTTCCGCTTGGTGGACTCGATCTTCGATGGTGGCGAACTCTCGGGCTTCGAGATAGGAGAGTTTTTTCTTCGATATGGCTGGCGCAGCTGAGTCTTTCGTTCGACTCGCCGCGTGCGGCATAACTCTTGCAGATTGTCTGCGTTCCTCCTGCCACAGCTCCCATTGCGAGTAGTCGGCAAAATCCTCGACCTGGCCCTGGCCATCGAGCCCCAGCACAATGGTTGAGACGCGATCCAACAAATAGCGATCATGAGTCACCAGCACCAACGCCCCGCGATACTCGAGCAAAGTTTCTTCGAGAACTTCCAGCGTGGGGATATCGAGATCGTTTGTCGGCTCGTCGAGAAGCAGGACGTCCGCTGGTTGCAGCATCAATTGCGCCAGCAACACACGGGCACGCTCTCCGCCGGAAAGCTTGCTGCACGGCTGATTGAGCTGTTCGCCAGTAAATAGAAATCTCGCTGCCCAGGATGCCACATGCACTACACGGTCCTGATAAATCACCGAATCGCTGTCCGGAGCGAGAGCCCTCCGCAGCGTGAGTTCAGGATTCAGTTGGCGGTTCTGGTCGAAATACACGATGCGCAACGATGGCGCGGAAAGCACTTTCCCACTGCTCGGGCACGACCTCGCCACGCATCAGACGCAGCATGGTCGTCTTGCCGCTTCCATTCGGCCCCACGAGCCCGACGCGCATGCCAGCGGTCACGACGAAATTCAGTTTGTCGAATAGTTTGCGGCCGCCGATTTCAAAGCTTACTTGCTCGAGCTCAAGCAGGCGCTTGGTCTGCCGTTCGGTCGAGGAGAAATCCAATTTCGCGGTGGCTGTCCGGCTTCTCGAATTCAAATCGGCCAACTCGCGGATGAGTTCATTGGCATTCTGTATCCGAGCTTTCGCCTTGGTGGCGCGGGCTTTCGGGCCACGTCGAAGCCATTCAATCTCCGTATGCACCCGATTTTGTAGCGCGTCCTGATGCTTGGCTTGCGACGCCAGATATTCTTCTTTCTTCTCCAGAAATTTGCTGTAGTTTCCTTTTACTCGAAGCAGGCCATCGGGATAGGTGCGATTCAGTTCCGCCACTTCAGTCGCAACATTCTCCAGAAAATATCGGTCGTGACTGACGACTACGCACGCGAACGAAGCGCCTCGCAAGAGATTTTCGAGCCAGACAATTCCGGCAAGGTCCAAATGATTAGTGGGTTCGTCGAGCAGCAGGACATCGGGCTTTTGGACAAGGGCTTCGACAATGGCCAGACGTTTTCGCCAGCCTCCGGACAAAGCAGCGGCTTCGACGTCGAGGTCTTCAAAACCTGCGCGACCCAGGGTTTCGGCAGTCCGCGATCCATGGTCGTCTTCGTGAACGCCGGTCGCATCCAGCGCGCGCTTGAGGACCGACCTCACCGTTTCTCCAGAGGCAAACTGCGAATCCTGAAGCACGTAGCTGAGCCTGGCGCGTTTCCGGGCGGCCACTTCGCCGGTGTCGGTATCAACGCGGCCCGCGAGTATTTCAAGCAGGGTCGATTTACCGGCGCCATTCGGCCCAATCAACCCAATCCGATCGCCTTCCGTAATGGTGAAGGAAATATTTTGGAAAAGCGGGGCGGTACCGTAAGTCTTCGAAAGGCCTTGTGCGTTCAGAATAGGCGGCAATACTGCGGTGCTCCTTATTGAGGCTGCAATCAGAATATCAGGAGCGAGAGGTGAGTAGCTATTTCGTCCACGCCGAAAACTCAGGCCGCCTTTAATTCTTCTATCAGGTCGGCTTTCAATTTTCTCTGCTGCTCTGGAGTAAGCTTGGCGCCCGTCGAAGTAAGATAAAAAACGTCGATCGCCATTTGCCCTTCGGTATCGATCAGAGCAATCTCGATATTGCATTTCTGATGGGCAAACCGCGAGCTGATGCTATGCAATAATCCCAAGCGATCTTGCGCAATCACCTGCACCAACGTGCTGTGGGATGAACTTTCATCGTCGAACTCAACCCGAGTTTCGACTTTCACCTTGGTCGCACCGCCCTTCTCCGCACGGAGACGGTCATGCAGCAAGCGATCCAGGTCGGCTTTGCCAGTCACGACATCCGTAATACTTCGCTGGAAGCGCTCCCACTCCGGCAGATTCAGCTCGAGGGTGCGAAAACGGTCGGTGAAATAAAAAGTGTCCACAACCGTTCCAGCCTGGTTCGAAAATGCATCGGCTTTCACGATATTCATGCCCCAGCGCCGCCAACACGCCGGCGAGCGTCGCGAACAAAAAAGGACGATCGTTAGTGACCATCGTCAGTTCATACCAATGACGTCCCCGTTTCAAGTTGAGTTGCACCGGACTCCGGCTGAAGTTTTTCCGACATCGCAAAATGGCCCAGGACTTCTTCCGCGGGATGGGCACGCAGATAACGCTTGGGCAGTCCCTCTAGAAAACTCTTGATCTTTTTACCGGCCACCGGAGCGAGAGTTTGTAGCCGGGCGATGTTCTCGTCATCCGCGTCGGAGTGCAGGCGCTGGTCCGCCGAGCGGTTCAGATAGTTCGCCGTGGCGATGTAAAGCTGCCAGACATTTTCTGCCTTCCACGGAGTGAGCGCTTCGGGATTCACCGCTTTGATATCGGCATAGGTCAACAGACAAAGCATTTTCAGGCGCTCGGGCGTGCCCACTTTTTCGGCGAAAGTATGGATCGTCGCCGGATCAAAAATATCCCGCCGGAGCGTCGCAGACATATCCAGATGGCTGCCGATCAAATATCGCACTGTTTCACGGTCTTGCGGTTCGAGATCCAGCCGATCCATGGCCTGCTCGGCAATCTCCAGGCTGGTCACCACGTGACTTCTGCCAGGCACGCCCTTGCCCACGTCATGCAGTAGCAGTGCCAGGTAAAGCAATTCGGGTTGTTCCAGTTCATCGAGAATTTCGCCGTAGCGCTGGTCCCATTCCGATTGCGATTGGCGCGCATTGTGTAAACTTTCAATCGCCAGGAACGAGTGCTCATCCACCGTGAAGCGATGATAAAAATCCCGCACCACTAAAGCATCAATCAACTTGAATTCCGGCAATAGCAACGAAAGCAACCGCAACGAATGCATGGCCCGCAACGCATCGGCGGCATGCGGCTCAATGAGAATAACTTGCAGATAACGCCAGAGCGCCGCCCCCCTGGGAGGGGCCGCAGCCAAAGCCGGCAATACCTGCTGGACACGATATTCCGTTGTGGTGCTCAACTTCAGGCCATGCTGCGCCATGAAGTCGAACATGCGCAACAATACTTCCGGATCCTGCAGCGCAGTGGTCGGTTGCAGAAAAATCAATCCGTCCACCACGGAAAACTCCGAATTGGAAACGCGAGATCGCCAGTTCTGAAAATGTTTGTAGAGCGATGACCGGGCTGCGGGAATTTCTTCCAGCAATTGCATCCGAAGCGCGATGCACGGCGCGGGCGTGACCGAAATAAATCCGCATCCAGTCGGCAGCTGTCATCACATCCACTTCAGGGACGCCTATTCTGCGGGCTGCCGCTTCGTCCTGGGTCTCCCAGAGCAACATGTTGTCATCCCGGCCCTGGCGGAAATGCAGGAAGCACCGCACCGACATCAGAAATTCCAGCGCCGGCTCAAACTGCTTGCGCATCGAAACCGGCAACAATGATTCCGGGTTCGGCCAGTCGCTGCAGTTTGTCCATTGAGGAAATGAGCGCCAGCCAGCAAGCCACGTTGTAATCGCGCAACCCGCCCGGCGTTTCCTTGATATTGGGTTCCAGATGAAAAATTGTGTTGCCGTACTTGGCATGCCGCGCGCGCGTGATCTCCGCCAGACGCTGCACTATTCGCCTGGTTTTCCCGCATCAATGAGTTTCGGAATTATTTTGTCGTGCAGCTTCGCAAACAATTCCCGCTCGCCGGCCAAATAACGGCAATCCAGCAGCGAGATCGTAAACTCCACATTGTTCGAATCGAAATGATCGCACTCGGCCAAATTGCGAGTGGCGGGACTCAACTTCATGCGCAGGTCCCAGAGCTCCTGAGAAAACTGGCGAATCCGATCTTTGTATTTTGCCTCAGTCGCCTCATCAGCGTGAAGAAAGAGAACGTCGATGTCGGAGTGTGGAAACAGCCAGCGCCGCCCAAAGCCACCAATGGCAACCAAGGCAAAGTTTTCCGGCTCATGGTCTCCGAGGGCGATAAATTCTTTCCACAATCGGAGCGCGATGTCCTCAACTAAAGCCGTGCGTTGGGCGACGGCCGTTTTGCCATCCCCTGTGGCCTCGAATTCCTGCTGAATCCGAGTGGATTGTTCGCTGTAGAGTTCTCGTAATTCGCTGCTGATTGAGGGTGCCGTACTCATCCCGATTGCTCCCGACCCGGTGCCTAGCGAATAAAGGGGGAAGGCCATTTTGCGTTCCGGGTTCTTTGCAGTCTGTCCCGGACACGCGCAAGAGGGCTTGCCAGTTCACTGTAAACTCAAGGGGGAGACCACGGAAATCGAAACTATTTATGTGTCCGATCAGGATTTGTTATCAGGAAAAAAACAGGTTCGATAGAAAATTGGACAAAGCTCTTGTCTAAGGACCTAAAGCCAAGAGCCTAAAGGCTATTTTTTCTGCGCCACTTCCAGGCGGCTGTCCGCATACTTCAACTCACCTTCAGCCTTAACGAAATCCTCTTCACTCTTGCCGTCGGCCAGACTCTGTTCGGCATGCTTCTTGTCGGCTTGAGCCTTATTCACATCGATCTCTTCGGCCCGTTCCGCCGTTTCCGCAAGGATGGTCACCCGGTCCGGCAACACCTCGGCAAATCCCCATGCCACTGAAAACCGATAGGTATTTCCGCCATTGCGATAGCTGAGTTCGCCCGCCGAAAGTTCCGTGATCAACGGCGCATGGCCGGGAAGTACGCCAAGATATCCGCCGCTGCCGGGTATCTGAACTTCTTCCGCCACGTCCTTCACGATCATTTTCTCGGGCGTGACGATCTCGAGTTGGAATGTGTCTGCCATTTGGTCGTTGGTCGTTGGTCGTTGGTCCGTTGGCCGTTCGTCGTTGGCCATCTTGGCTGATCAGCCAACGACCAAGGACGAACGACCAACGACGGTTCTTATGCTGCCGCCTTCATCTTCTCCGCGGCCTCAATCACTTCTTCAATTGTGCCCTTCATGTAAAAGGCCTGTTCCGGGATATCGTCGTACTTGCCTTCGTTGATTGCTTTGAAGCCCTTCACCGTGTCGGCGACTTTCACGTAACGTCCCGGCGCTCCGGTGAATTGTTCGGCGACGAAGAATGGTTGCGACAGGAAGCGCTGAATTTTGCGCGCCCGTTGTACCGTCACCTTTTGGTCTTCGCTCAATTCGTCGATACCGAGAATCGCAATGATGTCCTGAAGATCTTTGTAACTTTGCAGCGTCTTCTTGACAGCCTGCGCTACATCGTAATGTTCCTGACCGACAATACGCGGATCAAGAACGCGCGAATTCGAAGCCAGAGGATCGACCGCTGGATAAATTCCGATTTCAGTCAGCGCACGAGAGAGCACCGTGGTCGCGTCCAGGTGGGCAAAAGTCGTTGCCGGCGCTGGATCGGTCAAATCGTCGGCAGGCACGTAGATCGCTTGTACCGACGTAACCGAACCTTTCTTCGTCGACGTGATTCGTTCCTGCAATTCTCCCATTTCCGTTGCCAGGTTGGGCTGGTAGCCGACGGCGCTGGGCATGCGGCCCAACAGCGCGGACACTTCCGAACCTGCCTGGGTGAAGCGGAAAATATTGTCGATGAACAGCAGTGTGTCCGCACCTTCGACGTCGCGAAAATATTCAGCGACAGTCAGCCCGGTCAATGCCACTCGCAAACGCGCACCGGGAGGCTCAGTCATCTGTCCATAAATCAGCGCGGCTTTCGAATGTTCGGGATCGCCCGGCTTGATGACTCCCGACTCCGACATTTCCAGCCAAAGATCGTTACCCTCACGCGTACGTTCGCCGACGCCCGCGAATACCGAAAATCCGCCGTGCTGTTTGGCGACGTTGTTGATGAGTTCTTGAATGAAAACAGTTTTGCCGACGCCCGCGCCGCCGAACAATCCAATCTTGCCGCCTTTTAGAAATGGCTGAATCAGATCGACGACTTTCACGCCGGTTTCAAACATCTCGGCCGTAGTGGCTTGATCTTCAAACAACGGCGCTGGACGATGAATAGGATGACGCTCGGTAAATTGAATCGGCCCAAGCTGGTCGACCGGTTCGCCGATCACATTCATCACGCGTCCCAAAGTACCGCGGCCCACGGGCACGGAAATTTGGCCGCCTTGATCGATGGCCTTCATTCCGCGCACCATGCCCTCGGTGGCTTCCATGGCGACGCAGCGCACCCGGCCCTCGCCAAGATGTTGCTGCACTTCCAGAATGACGTTGATCGGCGTGGGCACATCAAAACCTTCGCTCACCACTCGAAGCGCCTGAAAAATCGGCGGCATCGCGGCTTCGACAAATTGCACGTCCACGGCCGGTCCTGAGATCTGAACTACGCGTCCAATATTTTCTGCCATATGTTGTTAGCTCTCAAAATCGCTGCATTTAGCACTTGGCAATTAGCATTTGGCCTTTGATCTCTAATTCAATCTACACAAATCTTTGATGGCTAAATGCTAAGTGCCAATTGCTAAGTGCTGCCCTACTGCGCTGCCGCCGCCCCACTCACAATCTCAATAATCTCTTTCGTGATCTTCGCCTGCCGCGCCCGATTCATGACCAGCGTCAACGAATCGATCATGTCGGATGCGTTGTTGGTGGCCGAATCCATGGCCGTCATACGGGCGGCGTGTTCGGCTGCAACCGATTCCATCAGACCGCGATAAATCTGCATGCCAATATATTTCGGCAACAACGAGCGAAACAAAACTTCCGGTGGCTGCTCGTAAATATAATCGACCGGCTCAGTGGCAAACTTCGCTGCTTCTTCATCGATAGCTTTTGTATCTGCCCCGCGCAGGCTCACTCCACCCTCTTTTGCCGCTTCGATCGCCTGGCGTCGCTCTCTCTCGCTCATCGCATCCGATTGCGGCACGTCAGGTTCACCAATTTTTTCGATGGGCAACACCTGCTCCACAATTAACCGCTGCGCGATGACGGACTTGAACTCGTTATATACGACGTAAACCGAATCAATCTCAGCTTTCGAATAGCGATCAATCACGCGGTTTACCAATTCCGAAACCGCCGAATACTCGACTTTGTTCAGGACGCCAATTTGCTCGCCGACAATCGTCGTGCGTACTGCTTCGGTCGAAGCCGCAGTCCTGGGCTCGGCGCTTGGATAGCGTCTTCGCAAAAAGTCGCGCCCTTTTTTCCCGATAGCTTCGATTTCAATATTCTTTTCGCTCTTGGATTGTAAAAATCGTGTAGCTGCTTTCAAAATATTCGTATTGAACGCCCCGGCCAGACCTTTGTCGCCAGTCACCACAATCAGCAAAACATTCTTCTCCGGACGTTGCACCAGAAGTGGATGTCTAGGCTCGCCCAGTCTTAGGATCGTAAATCTCCACCCGCGACACCAGCGACTTGAGCACATTCGTCAACATCTGCGCATAAGGACGCGCCGCCAGGGCGCGTTCCTGCGCGCGACGCAAGCGGGCAGCCGAAACCATTTTCATGGCTTTAGTAATCTGCCGCGTGTTGATCACGCTGCGGATACGGCGTCGTATGTCGAGAATGCTGGCCATAATTAAATCGGCACTTAGCAGTTGGCCCCTGAACGGTATTCAAGACTCCCAGCACCAGCCCAACTTGGCTAAATGCTAAGTGCCAATTGCCAAATGCTATTTCGCCGCCACTGCCTTCCGATCCGCCACAAACGTCTCTTTCGCTTCTTTAATTACTTTGCTCATCTCGGCCTTCAGCGCGTCATCGAGAGTTTTCTTCTCCATGATCGTGCGCAACAAGCCGGGATTGGCCGCGTCTACATACTTGTAGAGCGCGGCTTCGAAGTCGCGCACCTGATCGATGGGCATATCGTCGAACGCGCCGCTGGTGCCGGCGAAGATAATCAGAATTTGTTTCGAAAACGGTAGTGGTGAAAATTGCTTCTGCTTGAGGACTTCCACCAGCCGCTGCCCGCGATTTAATTGGGCTTGGGTGGCTTTATCGAGATCGCTGCCGAATTGCGCGAATGCCGCCAGCTCGCGATACTGCGCCAGTTCCAGCTTCAAACTTCCTGCGACCTGCCGCATGGCTTTAATCTGCGCGCTACCACCGACGCGGCTCACCGACAACCCAACGTTCACAGCAGGCCGAACGCCCTGGTTGAACAAATCGGTTTCCAGATAAATCTGGCCATCGGTGATCGAAATCACGTTCGTCGGAATGTACGCGGAAACGTCGCCGGCTTGCGTCTCAATAATCGGCAAGGCAGTCAAAGATCCGCCGCCCATTTTGTCGCTGACTTTGGAAGCACGTTCCAGCAAACGCGAGTGAAGATAGAAAACGTCTCCCGGATAAGCTTCGCGTCCCGGTGGACGTCGCAACAGCAAAGAGATTTCGCGATAAGACGCCGCATGTTTCGAGAGATCGTCGTAAATCACCAACGCATGACGCTTGTTATCCCGGAAAAATTCACCCATCGCGCACGCCGCGTAAGGCGCGATGTACTGCATAGGCGCGGGTTCCGAAGCGGAAGCCGCTACAACGATCGTGTACTCCATCGCGCCTGCATCGGCCAGGGTCTTCACGACTTGCGCAATCGAAGAACGCTTCTGCCCGATCGCGTTATAAATGCAAATAAGATCGTTGCCTTTGTTGTTGATGATGGTGTCAATAGCGACGGCGGTCTTTCCCGTTTGGCGATCGCCGATGATCAACTCGCGCTGTCCCCGGCCGATCGGAATCATGCTATCGATCGCCTTCAGTCCAGTCGCCATTGGCTCTCGCACCGGCTGACGATCAATGACACCGGGCGCGATGCGCTCCAGCGCAATAAATTTATCGGTCGCAATCGGCCCCTTGCCATCGATCGGCTGCCCCAAAGAATTGACCACGCGCCCAATCATGGCGTCGCCCACCGGCACGCTCATGATGCGCCCAGTACGTTTTACTTCGTCGCCTTCTTTGATTTCGGTGTAGTCGCCAAGCAGCACCACGCCGACCTGATCTTCTTCCAGGTTCATGGCGATGCCGGCGAGGTCATGCGGAAACGAAAGCAGTTCGCCCGACATAACTTTGTCCAGACCATACACACGGGCGATTCCATCACCCAGGGTGACGACCGTTCCAACTTCGTCGACGGCAATCTTGGTCTCGTAATTCTCGATCTGCTGCCGGATCAGTTGCGTGATCTCGTTCGCTTTTATTTGTGCCATAGATTTCGTTTTAGCTTTCTAAATTTGCTGTAGGCCTTTAGCACTTGGCAATTAGCATTTAGCCCCCGTACTTACGGTAAGAGCGCCCCAAAACCATCCGGGCCAAATGCCAAGCGCTAACTGCTAATTGCTTGTTTTATTCTTTCCAGGCTGCCCTTCACCGAGCCATCGTAAATCGTGCTGCCGACTCTGACCACGGCGCCGCCGAGCAGCGATTCATCCCGCGAATAGATCGCTTTGACCTTCTTGCTGGTCAGTTTCTCGACCTGCGATTCCAGCGCGCTTCGTTCCGGCCCATCCAGATCGCGTGCGCTGGTAATGTCCGCTTCGATAAATCCCAGGCGACTGTTCAATTCTTTTTCAAACTGTTCGATGATCAGCCCCAGGAACGGAACTCGCTGATGATCGATCAGTACCGCCACGAAATTTCGGAAGGGACGGGATGTCCCTTCTCGTGCTGTGATAGCGTCCAACACCGCTTTCTTCTGCGCCGCGGAAATCGACGGAGTCTCCCAAACCTCGCGCAACTCTTTGCTGCTCGCAACTAACTCAGCGAAGGATTGCGCTTCCTGCAATGACTTCGTCGCGTCTAGCTTGCGGTCGAAAACCACGTCCGCCAAAGCCCGCGCATAAGTATTGGCAACCGAGGCGGCCATTTAATTCCGCGCCTTTCCCGGGCCGCCGGTGTTGCTCCAAGCCCTTTGGCGAAGTTGCGGACTAACGCTTGATCGGTCGGAGAATCTACATGAATTTGCCGGGTCGCCAGCGTCACCGCTAAATCGGCGGCGTAGGCGGTCAACTCGCGGCGCGCGGCCTTGGTCGCGGCTGCAATTTCCTGTTCCGCCGATTCCACAATTCGTTTGGCGTCTTCTTCGGCGGCAGCTTTGATTCGCAGTTCTTCCGCAACGGCTTCCTTCTCGGCAAATGTACGCATGGTCCCAATCTCTGCATCGAGCCGTGACAGCCGGGATTCAATATCGGTCAGCCGCTTATTCGCCTCTTCGCTAGCCTTGCGCGCCTCTTGCATGGCCCTCTGGATGTCCGCAGTCCGCCTGCGAAACATGCCGGGTAGATTCTTCTTCGCAGCCCAGAACACCACACCTACAACCATTGCAAAATTTATCAACACACATAGCAGGTAGGCGTTGTCGACGCTCAACCCTGTCCACCGGGCCACCAGTTTCACTGACGCCGAATGCTTAAGCTTGATTTCATCTTCCGGCTCACCCGCATCTTTGTTCGACTCTCGCTCTATGTGCGCAACGGGGTCCTGGCCTCGAAGTGAGGCCGAATTCGGATCACTGTTACTCTGCGCTTTGACTACGGGTACGTTCAGAACACAAAGCAACATCCCAAATAGCAGCAGAGTCTTCGCGAATAAAACTGAACGGGTTTTCATCATCGTCCACCGCCTGCAGTCGCAGGCTGTAAAACTGTCCGGATAATTTCCGCCGCCAGTTTTCCGCTTTCAGCTTGCAGGCCATCTTGCGCAACCTGCTTGTCCTGCTCAATTTCAGCTCGTGCCTGATCGATTTGGACTTGCGCTTTGGCCCGCGCCTCAGCCACCGCCGCCGCCCGCACCTGCAACGCCTGTTGCCGTCTGAGCTTCCTGGCTTTTGAAAATCACCGCCCGCGCTTCCCGCAGACGCTGTTCATACTCGGCCGTCCGCGCCTCGGCGGAAGCAATGTCCGCCCGCGCTTTTTCGACAGCGCCTTCCGTTTTGCTGCGACGCTCCGCCAGCACTTTTCCCAACGGCCGATGCACCAGCACCACGTAGATGCCGTACAGCAGCAGCAGCAAAATAATGGTCGGAATCGATCCGAGCAGTAATTCGCCTACTTGTCTGAGCGTCTGGTCCATTGTTTGTGCGTGATGATTTAGCTTGCGCGAATGAAGCTTAGGGAACCATCAAACTTAGCATTTCAATCGAGTTAGTGTCAACGCGACGATGGTCTTTTTCTGCCGCCGATTTGCGGAATTCGCCCGTAAGGCACTGTACAAATATCAGCTTGAGACCCTGGCCAAATTCCTTCCAAACAGTTCTTGACTTCTATTCCGAGGGGTCTAGCATGGAGATATCACCTCCGATCCAATCCGGATCGAGTGGGCCGTTAGCCAAGGAATGTCACCGCTTCTTGGTTGCCGGCCCATTTAAATTTCGAATCGCAATAAATCAAACTCCCGCACTCCGCCGGGTTCTCTCCAGTGGTAATTTCATAGGTCTTGAAGCCTCCGTTGGAAAGGACCCACTCCCTTGGCCGTGCACTCGATGGAACCCCTGGCGGTAGATGAGAACAAAGGTCCGCTCCAGTCGCTGCATCCCCTGGAGCCGCTATCCGCAGCGGAAGTGGAAACATCCATCCAACTCCTCAAGAAGCTTGCCGAATTTAATTCGACGACGCGGATCATCAGCATCATGCTGAAAGAACCCTCCAAGGATTTGGTGTACAGGTGGCCGAATGGCCCGTCGCCGGATCGCGAAGCCACAGCCGTGTGTTTCGATAACGCGATCAATCAGGCTTACAGCATCGATTTGAATCTCGCCACAGGCGCGTCAAGAGTGGAGTTGGCCCCCAAAGGTTCCCAGCCGACCATGTCCGTGGATGAACAGATCGAGTGCGAACAGGCCGTGCTGAACAGCAGAGAATTTCAGGAAGCCATCCGCAAACATCATGGCATTACCGATCC
Source organism: uncultured Acidobacteriaceae bacterium (assembly GCA_963794195.1). Taxonomy (GTDB): domain Bacteria; phylum Acidobacteriota; class Terriglobia; order Terriglobales; family Acidobacteriaceae; genus DATBAX01. The sequence goes on along the minus strand of CAWCCU010000001.1, from coordinate 171,507 downwards.
CTCGCTGGTCATGGTGGACATTTGGAGCGCGGGTAACTACGGGACGGAGGAAGATTCCACGCGGCGGCTAGCGCGGCCATTGTGCTTTCTACGCAGCGATCCTTCGGACAACGGCTACGCGCGGCCGATCGAAGGAATCCGGCCGGTGGTGGACCTGAACCTGATGCAGGTGATTCGCGTCGAGGAATTCGGCACATGGCCGCTTCCGCCGCAACCTGGAAACTATTCGGCCGCCCGAGTACCTTCTCAGCGGAAAAACATTAAACCACTGGCCATCACCCAGCCGGAAGGCCCCAGCTTTACGCTCAAAGGCCACCAAATGAGCTGGCAGAATTGGGATTTTGTCATCGGCTTCAACGCCCGCGAAGGTCTCACCATTCATCACCTGACCTACAACGACAAAGGCCGCAAACGCTCCGTCCTGTATCGCGGATCTCTCACCGAGATGGTTGTTCCCTACGGAGATCCCACAGCGACACAAGTACGCAAGAATGCCTTCGACGTGGGCGAATATGGCATGGGCATGTGCGCCAACAGTCTGCGCCTGGGTTGTGATTGCCTGGGACACATCGAATATCTCGATGCCAACTTTTGCGACAGCCGGGGGCGCCAACTGACCATCCTGAACGCAATCTGCATTCATGAAGAGGATTTCGGAATTCTGTGGAAGCATACCGACCGCCGGCTCCCGGACTCTCCCGAAGTTCGGCGCTCGCGGCGCTTGGTCGTCTCTTCGGTTTCGACAGTAGAAAATTACGAATATGGCTTCTTTTGGTACTTCTATCAGGATGGCAACATTCAATTTGAAATCAAACTGACCGGCATTCTTTCGTTGGGCACGGTGAAAGAGGGCGAAAAGCCAAAGTACGGGACCGTGATCGCGCCCCTGCTGTATGCGCCGAACCATCAGCATTTTTTCAATGTCAGGCTGGACTTCGACCTCGACGGCACTGCCAACACCATTCAGCAGTTGGACATGGTCGCCGACGACATCGATGACGCCAACCCCTTTGAAAATGCCTTTCACGGGCAGGCGACAAACCTGCAAACGGAGAAGCAAGCTGCGGCAAAATTGAATTTCGAAACTATGCGGACGTGGAGAATCACAAATCCCTCGGTCAAGAATGCCGTGGGTCAACCCGTGGCCTATAAATTCTTTCCCGGAGATAATTCGGTTCCGCTGGCTTCAAAAAATGCCTGGTGGCGCAAGCGCGCGGGTTTCGTGAATAACCACGTATGGGTGACTCCGTTTGCCGCCGAAGAAAAGTATGCCGCTGGAGATTTCCCCAACCAGAGCCAGGGCGGTGACGGGCTGGTGAAGTGGATCGAAGCAGACCGTCCAATCGCAGAGAAGGACGTCGTATTCTGGTATACCTTCGGGCACACGCACGTGCCCCGTCCAGAGGATTATCCGGTAATGCCAACTGCGTATATCGGGTTTCTACTAAAGCCCAATGGCTTCTTCGACCAGAATCCCGCGAATGATGTGCCGCCATCGAAGCCCGCGGGAAGTGAGAGCAAAAGTTGTTGTCACGACTAATGATCTTTACTTGGATCAAAATCCCTGAAACAAACGGGCCGTGACTCCGGGGCCTCGCAAATGCCGCGAGACACAGAGCACACACCGTTAGTCCACCAGCCACTTCCTGACCCTTCTCACCACCGACGCCGGCGCTTCCACTTCTAACTCCACCGAGCCCTCTTTATATTTTCTCGAATAAATTCTCGAACGTGCCTCGAGCATCGACCAGTATCTTGCCTTCTTCCTGCGGCACGCGCACACGAATCCGGCTAAGCGCGTCTTCGGACAGCATTTCGTCAATCCGCTCCAGCAGCGTGCCAATGCCGATTCCCTTGGCCGCAGAAATATAAACCGATTTCGCGTCATTCAGCAGAGCGTCCCGTTGCGCCGCCGGCAGCAAGTCGATCTTGTTCATCACGTAGAGGCGGGGTTTGCCGTCAACTTCGAGTTCTTTCAGTACCCGATCCACCTGCGCGTCCTGCTCGACCGACAGCGGACTGCTGGCATCCGAAACTTGCAGGACCAACGCAGCCCGCTGCACTTCTTCGAGCGTCGCACGAAAAGCTGTCACCAGAGTGTGCGGCAAATTGCGAATGAATCCGACTGTATCTGAGAGAAGAACATTGCGCTTCGACGGCAGCGCCACCGTGCGGATCGTGGGATCAAGCGTCGCAAACATTCGTGGCGATTCCAGCACCGCAGCTTTGGTCAGGACATTAAACAGCGTCGACTTCCCCGCGTTGGTATAGCCGACCAATGCCACGGTCGCCACCGGGATGGCCTCCCGCCGTTGCCGCTGCTGCGTCCGAACCCGTCGCACATTTTCGATCTGTTCTTTTACGTGCCGCACCCGCCGATAAATTTTGCGCTTGTCGGTCTCTAATTGCGTTTCACCAGGACCCCGAGTCCCAATGCCGCCGCCCAGTTGCGACATCTCGATTCCACGTCCAGCCAATCTCGGCAACATGTATTCGAGCTGCGCCAATTCCACCTGTAACTGGCCTTCACGAGTACGAGCATGTTTCGCGAAAATATCAAGGATGAGTTGCGTACGATCGATCACGCGTATCTCAACAATCTTTTCGATGTTGCGCTGTTGCGAGGCAGTGAGGTCGTGATCGAACAAGAGCAAATCAGCGGAGACCGACGCCGCCGCGCCCGCGATTTCCTCCAGCTTGCCACTTCCAATCAGCGTAGCCGGATCAGGACGATCCCGGCGTTGTAGAAATTCACCGGCGATTTCAGCGCCGGCGCTGGTAGCCAGCGTACGTAGTTCTTCCAGCGATTCTTCCGCACTGAATTCAGGAATGGTCGGCGCTTTGGAGGCGGTTGTGTTGGCCGTAGCGCCGTCGCGAGCCATCCGCGCTCCGCTGGTAAGGGAGCTGTTTGCTCCGGTCCCTGCTTTGGTGCGCGATCGCGAACGGTAATCCAAGCCAACAAGAAACGCACGTTCTTTGGGATCGCGAGCAGGAGCGTTCTTCGAAGGCTGGCGACTGATGGTCTTCCGCGGTTTTCTGGCTTTTAAACTGCTCAATGGAGAAAGTTTACCGCAAAGGCCACAATCTTTCAGTCCCTATCCGTCGGTGCCGGACGCCGGCACTGGCACCGAGTCCGTGACTGCCGCTGCCGGCGCTACCGGCCTCTCCATCTGGCTATGCGACGATCTGCCCATGGCCACGGTTGAAATGGCGTGCTTGAAGATCAGTTGCTCCTGATTATTGCTTTCGAGGACGACGGAATATTTATCGAAAGAACGAATGCGCCCCGTCAACTTCACCCCGCTCAGGAGATAAATTGTGATATTGGTCCGCTCTTTGCGGGCGGTATTGAGGAAAGTGTCTTGAATATTTTGCGCCGGCTTGTTGTCCATCGGACAGCTCCTTAGGCTCCCCGCCGCGAAAACCTTCGTCAGACTGCCGGACGTCCTAAGAGTCTCACGCCCGTTACTGCCGACGAATCGCGAGAAAGAGAGCGGCCTGATTTCATGAGCCCATCATTTTCAACACTCACCCAATCAGGCAATCTTCGTACAATACGACCTAAGCCCCCACTTTTCAACCTCACCCACTCTCTTGTTATAAAATCCGAACACTATTCGTCCGGGCCTCCATTCCGGATAATGCTGCCGGGGACATGCGATCCTGTCGGCAGCTTCATAATTGCCCAGGAGAACTCTCATGCCAGCGCAAATATCGTTTCCGAATGATCTCCAAACCAACCTTCTGATGCTGTTCCGCTGGGTCCATCTGGTAGCCGGAGTCACCTGGCTCGGCCTGCTGTACTTCTTCAATCTGGTGAATGTCCCGTTTATGAAGGAAATCGACAGCGCAACCAAAGGCAAGGTCGTCCCCGCTCTGATGTCGCGTGCCATGTGGTGGTTCCGCATGGCCGCCGTGGTTACAGTCCTGGCCGGTCTTGCATACTGGGGAAGCATCGTCGCCTCGGACGCCCGCAATGCCGGCGCCAGTTCAGGCATCGCCATGGCCAGCTTCTTTCTCATCTGGACAGCAGTTTGGGGAATCCTCTATGCCTTACTGATTCCGGGCAAAGGCCTTCTCGACAAAGGTCCGGTGTTGGCTGTGCTGGTAACGGTGGTCGTGATCGCCGCAGCCTGGCTGTTTCTTTCTCTAAACGATCACGGATGGGAGAGCAATCGCCTGCTCTCCATCGGCATCGGCGGCGGATTCGGTTGGGTGATGCTGCTGAATGTTTGGGGAGTGATTTGGAGAATTCAAAAGCGAATCATTTTATGGACAAAAGAAAACGCGGCGAACGGAACCCCAATGCCGGAAAAGGCAAAGGCCATGGCCCGGATGTCTTTCCTATGCTCCCGCACTAATGCATTCCTGTCGATCCCCATGCTGTTCTTCATGGCCGCCGCCAGCCACTATCCGATGTTCGGGAGATAACAGTGAGTTTCATGAAAAACGGCCCGTGGGATTTACATTCCACGGGCCGCTGAGTTTTTCAGTTTCGCTCGAACTAGAAATTAATCTTGAGCGATACCTGAATCTGACGGGCTGATGTGGTGCCGTCAGGTTGGGTATAGGTGGCGCTGATGACCCCGAACTGCCCTTGTCCGATCATATTTCCCGAGGGCTGAAGCGTCTGTTCCTGGGTTGAGGAAGTGCGGGTGATTGAGGATGTTGTAGCCTTCGAAGCGGAGTTCCGCTTTAACCTTCTCAGTGATGGTCATCCTCTTTGCCAGGGTTACGTCCCAATCCCAGAATCCCGGGCCGTAAAACTCATTGCGCTCGATATTAGAAGCCGACCCAAACGGAGGATTGGTAAAGCGCACAGATTGCTGAAGTAGGCATACCCCGTTCCCGGCGCAAAATTGTCCGCCGAACATCCGGATCCGGCCGGCGCCCCGTAAGGGTCTCCAACCTGTTCTCCCCAGGCAGAGATGCCGGTTCTCTGCGTATCCTCGGTTCCGCGAATCACGAAGGGTGTCCAGTCTGCGCGGTAAAGATGCCATCCAACTCGAAGCCCTCCATAATTTTTCCCACGACTCCGTGGCTCAGATGGTTCTTTCCACGGCCGAATGGCAGTTCCCAAATGTAATTGACCACGGCTACGTGACTGGTGTCATTGTCAGAGTTACCGTACCTTTGGGCAAGATCGCGGGAGTTGCGCGGAAAAGTGCGCGCCCCGACCGCCGGAGTCAAGGGATCAACCGAATCATCCAGGCGTGCGACCAGGTGTAGGCAGCCTGAATCTGTAACCCGTGGCTCATGCGGTGCGTCAACTTGTCTGCAGTCCATGATAGATCGAGTTGAACTCGTCAATCTGATAATCAGGCTGCAGCAAAGCATTATTGTTGACTGCATTGAAAGGCAAATCGTCGAAACCCTGGCGGCGTCGCGCCGATATAGAAGCTGTGCCGCTTACCGTGGAGGGAGTGCAGCTAAGAGTTCCAGCTACTCCTGGAAGCGTGAAACTGTTGCCCGGATTGCCGCAGAATGCCAACAATTGCGCAACCAGATTCGGATCGGGTGGGTTTCCGTCACGCTGGCCCCATATATGCACGCCCATGGCACCGACGTACGCGATGATCCAGAACGTTATTCCCTGGCAATTCCCGTTGAATATCCAAGTTCCAGTTGTTGCTTGCGGCATTTGGAAAATGCTTGTCGAACACCACGATACCGCCCGACCGCTGATCCGTCGGCGATCGTAGGCGAGACGAGTCTGCGTCGGAATTTGACCTGGGAACTCACCGGTGCCAAAGAGACCCATTTAAAGTGTCGAAAGTAGAAGCTGCTGAACGAAGCCTGGAATGGCGGATCGGCCCGGACGTTTCCAAAAGCATTACCGAAGGTACGGTCATGGAACATACCGAATCCGCCACGAATTGCGGTCTTACCATTTTTCCACGGATCCCAGGAAAACCCAAATCGGGGCTCGATGTCCTTATAGTCATGATCGTACAGTTGATGTCCCGAACCAGGTCCAACCATGCTGAAAGTCAGCGGCGCACCGAAAGCATACGTTCCAGGGTCTTGCAATAGGTTGGAAAGGTTGCCGCTGGTCTCGTACGGCACACTGTTGTACTGATACCGCAACCCGAAATTCAGGGTGAAATTGGGCCGGATCTTCCAGGTGTCCTGTGCGAAGAAATCGAATCTCATGCTGCTTGAAAAATTTGTTGTCTGTGGGTTGTCTCGCCGCTGTCTTATTGAAGAACTGCGATTGGGCATCTTCGATCACAAATCCCTAATAGGCATTGGCCGCGTCCACCAGGTCCCGGTTGGCGGGGTCTGAATTGTCAGTCGGCTCATTAGCCAGAATTCCAGGGTCGAAATCGAATGCCAATTCTGGATCCAGGGTTATTTGCCGCGCGCGACTGAAATTGTCAAAACCACTTTCACCCACGTCGCGGAAGTCTCCACCAAATTTCAGAGTGTGGTTGCCCTCGTACCCAGGCAATGCTGTCGGTATAGCTGATTGTGCCCGTCTTCCGGTTTTGGCTGTCCGATCCCCCCAGCGTACTGGCGAAGCTGCTGAATGGGTTCATGCTATAGTCCCAACCGTTTCCCATGCTGTCTACTCCCCGCGGGGGCATCCAACGCGTCCTGGTGGTTTTCCCCAGATAAAATGTCGCGTAGATATGGTTCCAGCCGAATTGAAGATTGTTCACCAGGTTGTTGGTTAGAGTTGACGTCAATTGTGCAGATAAGCCTTCATCGATGTCTTTCGACTCGATGGCTCCGATGCCGCCCGGCAAAATATCTGAATGGAATGGATCGGGGTCGAAAGAGTGGTTGTAGCCATATCGCAAACTTAAAGACTCGCGGTCGGAAAAATGATGGTCAAGCTTAATCACCGGAGCATAGGAACTCGTCGCCGACGTGCTCGGAAAGAATACATTTCCCGAGATACCATTGGCCGACTGAGAAGGGGAGGCGATTGGATACGCCGCGAAGACCTTCGATATGGTTGCATCAAGTGGGAGGACCAGTTCCGTTGTTGGCGCCGGTCGGGGTCAGATCAATCGGCACCGTCTCGGAGACACCAGAGGTGTTGGTGTAGGTGTAGTTGAATTGTCCGTTCAAGAATGCCTGGGTGGGCACCGTCGCCTGATTGGTCAACGCGGTGCGGAATCGGTCCATCTCGTCATTGAAGAAAAAGAATGTCTTGTTTTTGTAGATAGGGCCTCCCACCGAAAAGCCGAACTGGTGACGGATGTAAGGATTCTCCGGTCCCGCGTTGTCTCCTACTCCCGGATTAAAATAATCGCGCGCTCCGCCAAAACCATTCCAGCGTCCGAAATAGTATGCGCCGCCGTGGAAGGAATTGGTTCCGCTCTTGGTGACCACATCAATGATGGCGCCGGTATTGCGGCCGTACTCGGCATTGAAGTTGTCGGTGATGACACGGAATTCCTCGGTCGAATCGGGATTAGCGCTTAGCACTCCGCCCATGCTTCCCGGGACCGAAGTGTCGTTATTATCGACGCCATCCAGCATAAAGTTATTGTTGCGGTCGCGGGCGCCGTTCACCGAGAAACCGCCGTTTGAACTATCGGTCTGGGAAGTTCCAGGCGATAGCAGTACCAACTGATAAGGGTTGCGAGTGATCAGGGGCAAGCTCTCCATCTGGCGTTGGTCTACCAGGTTGCTGAGTTGCGTGGTGTCAGTCTCTACCGAGATCTGGTTGGCCTGCACCTGGACTTCTTCACTTGCCGAGCCCGGTTCCAGCTTCACATTCACGGTGAGGGTCTGGGCGACCGAGAGTTCGACGGATTCTTCATGGAAGAGCTTGAAACTCGCCTTCTTCACCGTGATTTCGTACACGCCCACCACAAGGTCGGTCATGCTAAAGCTGCCGGCGGCGTCGCTGCTGGTCGACCGAACGGTATTTGAGCCCACGTTCCGCGCGATGACATCCGCGCCCGGGACGACCGCTCCGGTGGTGTCCGTGACCGTGCCGGCGATCGAACCGCTTTGCGCCAAAGTGACTGCGGAAAAGGCCAAAACCAGCGAGATATACGCTAAGACCGTCTTTAGATTTCGCATTTTGTTTTTCTTCCTTCGTAAACTGATTCTGTAACGCCAGTTAAATGTTATGTATAGCAATTGGTAGGCAAACCAAAACATATCCAGACGAGTGTTAAATAACACTATCGCAATTGTCCGACCACACCTAGTTAATTGTTAACAGACTGATTCTAGGGACATTATGGAAGGAATGTCGACCGAAATCTTCGCTATTCTACTGATTTCTGTAGATGTGTTCCGGGGTAAGTTGTGAAAGTCCGTAGATTGGATTGATAAAAATATCCGTCAAACAAAAAACAAGGGGCTCTGTCGAGCCCCTTGTGAGTTTTGGAGTAATTCCCGTCTAAAAAGTCAGCTTTGCGAGGAGCCCAATGGTTCGAGCATTGCTCCCGAACGTGGCCTTCGGATCGTTGAAGGTAGCATTTCCGGGAGTGGCAAAGTTTCTGTAGGCGGAAGTGGTGCAGCAAGAGCTGTACCCAGTGACGTCGTTGATACCCAATCCTACTCCGGGGTTGCTACCTGGAATGTACTGAGCATGATTCAGCAGGTTTGCAAACTGTGCGCCAAACCGGAACTTGAATCGTTCGCCAAAGCTAAGGTCTTTGTAAACGGCGAGATCAAAGTTATTGGTTGGCACCGTGGGTAGAGTATTGCGGCGGGTGTCAGCCAGCGCACCATAACCAGCCTGAATGTACTGCGCATTCGGGTTTACCGCCTGGTACGCGACCACTGAGGACGTAGTAGCGAACACATCGCAGGTCATTCCCGCCGGCAACGTGCTGTTGCAAAGTGGTATTACGCCGCTCCCCGTTCCCGGCTTACCGCTGGGATTGAAGATGGCCCGATCTCCAGCTGAATCGCCGTTCAGATTGGAATCGATGGCAGACTGAACCGTGAAGTATTCAGGCGATTCGTAAGTGTAAACCGGGCTAAACTCCCAGTTCCCGATCACATTTTTAGTCAGCCAGTTGCCGCTTTTAAAGTAAGGCAGTGCATAGACTGCTGCAATGGTGACGCGGTGAGTGCGAGAAAGAGCTGAAGTAGCTTTTTCCTGCGCCGAATTGAAGAAGTCCTCTTGACGGCGTGGAGTTAGATCTGTGCTGTGGAAATCCGCCGTGCTGTCGTCGAGGGTGTGGCTCCACGTCCAGGCGGCCTGCATCTGCAAACCATGGCTGAAGCGACGGGTCAGTTGAGTCTGTAGAGCATTGTAGGTGGACCAGCCTTCAGGTATGAAGCCAGTGATTGGCTGGAAGCCGGGGTTGCTGAAACCTGCGTTCCAGAAAGCCGGCAGAATGTTGTTAAACCCGAAGCCGTAAGACAGATTATTCGGCAGAGCGTCGAGCGTAGCCTGTGAAGGCGCCTGTAAATAAGTCGGTAGATTATATGAGGCGTTCACGGGAGACACGTAATCGAGAATTTGCTGCTTGTCCAGACGATTACCCCGAGTTCCAACATAACCAACTTCGGCGGTGTAATTCTTTCCGAAGGAGTGTTGGACGCCCAGGTTCCAATTGATCGAATACGGGTACTTGACGTTTGGCGGAACCCAATCAGCCGTGTTCGAAATTGCATCTGCCTGACTTAATACGGTGACACCGCTGCCGCCGCCCGGAAGACCGCCGCTGCCCAGAAAGTTCGGGGTCGGCGGCTTGGAGGTATCCACGTTGTTGGTGGATCCGACTTGGGGTGGAACAGCCAGAATACCGATGTTGTCATAAAGCGTATCGTAGGCCATGCCGAATCCCGCGCGAATCGACGTGGTGCCGTCGCTTCCCGGTGAATACGCAATGCCAATACGGGGAGCATAGTCGTTCTTTGGAGCGCGGGGCGCGGCGAAGGACAGCGGCTCGTTGACTTGCGACACGATGATGCTCGGCGTGCTCGCCAGATCGTTCAGACTCTGTCGTTGTTCGCCCAGCGGGATCGTCGTGTATTCGTAGCGAACACCTAGATTCAACGTCAAATGCTGGGTCACGCGCCAAGTGTCATTCGCGTACCAGTAAAGCGCAGACTGATTGCCGTAGTAGGTGGTCGATCCTGAGCTGCGCTGACCAATAATGTCAGGAGACATATCATCCAGGAAACTTTGGGTAGCGCTGTACTCGTAGTCACCGCGTGCGCGCTGCGTGAAGTTCTGCGGTGAAATATACTCCGCCCATTCCACGCCGAACTTGAGAGTGTGCTTTCCCTTGGTCCAACTGATGTTATCCACGGCACTGTAATAGTTCTGAATGGTGTACTGCGGCGCATTCGGATCAGGGCCAATATTCAGGCCTGCACCTTCGTCGTCAAGAACGATATTGGGAAACGCATCCAATCCAGGATAGGCTTGACTGCCGACTGGGGTTTGGTTGGCGTAGCGGTTAAAGCCTACCCGGAATTCGTTCAGGACCGTAGGCGAGAATGTGTGATACTCACCGATCGTAAATAAGCGGAATTTGGTGGGGACATCCACGTAGAAAGCCGGCAACTGAGCGGCCACATCCGGACCTGCGAGGTTGTTGAAAACATAGCGACCACGGATTTGGTCTTTCTCGGACAGATTCAGATCCACACTCTGTACAAAATTCTCGAAGTTCAGAAAAGCCGGGGGCACGATCGATACGCCACCCGCTTCCGCGCCGGTTAACGCAGTAGTGGAACCATTGCATATTCCGTTCGCTCCGATTCCGCTGTACGGAATGCAAACCGTCCCCGCAGCTGCCACCGGAACGTATTGTTTAAAGATAGTAAAGTTGGTCGCGCTGATGCCGGGGTCTGTTGCGATTGCGGCCAAACCTGCCGCCGTCGGTGTGTCGACCGTGCCAGGCGCCGTTCCGGTGAGTCCGACCGGCTGTCGCTCAAACAAGGTAAAAAAGAATAGTTTGTTCTTGATGATTGGTCCACCGAAGGTGGCGCCGTAGCGGTTGCTATCCAAACGCGGATTCGAAGTCAAACCCTGTTGTACGAAAGTTTCGTCTTCCGCATTCAGGTCACGATTTCTAAAGTACTCATAGAGTGATCCGTGAAAACCGTTCGTTCCGGTTTTGATCGTGGTGTTGAATTGTCCGCCGGAAGAGTGACCAAACTCGGCGTTGAACTGATTTTCGAGGAGCGTGAAGTTTTCAACCGCATCGTTCGGGATGGAGATCAAAGCACCGGTGACGCTCTTATTGTTATTGTCGACGCCTTCAACCGTGAAGTTGTTGTCGCGAGGACGCTGGCCGCCGACGGACGGTCCCATGCCGTCGCCCATGGCGTTGGCATTGGTCACTCCGGGACTCAACATCGAGAGGTTCAAAACTCCAGCGCCCTGTCCGCCCGTGCCGGTGAGCCCGAGATCGGAGGACATCTGGCTGTCATAAGTCGTTCCCAACTGGGCCGACGTAGTGTCGACCGGCGGTGCGCTTCCGGAAACTTCGACGGTGGTTGCGCTGCTACCGACTTCCAATTTCACATTGGCCGTGCCTGTTTGATTGAGTTCGACGGGGACATTTCCGATGGTCGCAGTCTTGAAGTTCGGCGCCGTGATCGTAATCTTGTAGGTTCCGACCGGCAGCTCATTGAAGCGATAGTCGCCAAGACTTCCCGTTCTGGCGGTGACTTTCTGGCCCGTAGCAGTGTGCGTGGCTACCACCGTGGCGCCAACGACAGCCGCCCCCGAGGGATCGGTTACTGAGCCGTTCAAGCCGCCGCTGATGGCCTGGCCGAAGGCCGTGCCTGTAATGAGAGCGAACAAGCTCAACAAAGCAAACGTTAATGCGAGGAACTTGAAGCCAGAGACCGGTCGATTCATGTAGCTCTCCTGAGAAACCAAAATATTGCAATCCAACGAAAGGGTGTTTAAGTCCTATATAACACGTACAGCCAGAGACAGAGACCTGTTATGACTGTACTGTGTAAGGCAACTCGAATTCCAAAATAGGCATCTTCGCCGGACCTTATTTATCTTGCACTTACCCGCTGCAGGAAACTCTTTAGTACACAAATGTATAGGGAATGTATAGCGCGATCTACGGAAAACCATAGAAAACCGGGGAAATGCCCGTTATGGAAATCCGTATCCGGGTTCGGGAATCTGGCCCCTTCTGTGCCAAGATGGCTCAGTGGATTCCGAGGCATATTTTCGCGGTATTACGCTGTTTAATCAGGCTGCATTCTTCGAATGCCATGAAGTTCTGGAAGAGGTTTGGCGCGATGCGCCCGAGCCCGATAGAAAGTTTCTTCAGGCCCTGATCCAGACGGCGGTTGCCCTTCATCATTATTCGAACGGAAACTCCACCGGCGCACGATCGTTATTCGGACGCGCCCTGCGCAACCTGGCTAATTATCCCGACGAATTCGGCGGGCTTGCGTTGTCGCCTTTAAGGCAATCGATTGTGCACTGGCAGGAAGCACTCGACCGAGGCACTGCCATGCCGCCGCTGCCAGTGCTCAAGTCATGCTTGGTGACGGAAGAATGAGATTAGATGGTCGGGTGTCTGGTCTCTGGTCTTCGGAAGTTCTTTTCTTCATCCAGGGCCTGCACCTAAGACCCGAAACTAATCGCTACTGTTAGAATCGCTGTTCCGTGACTCGATCCTCTACTGCAAAATCGTCCGGCCCTCCGATCAAGAAGTTTGATGCCGTTCCCTTGCTCGATCTGCATCGTCAATATGCGACGATTCGAGAGCAGGTTTTGGCGGCGGTGGAGCGCGTCTGCGCTTCGCAGCACTTCATTCTCGGCACGGAAGTCGAGGCACTGGAACGAGAAATTGCGGCGTTCAGCGGCGCGGCTGCTGCAGTGGGCTGTGCTTCAGGTACCGATGCATTGTGGCTGGCGTTGGTCGCGGCTGGGGTGGGGCCCGGCGATTCTGTCATCACCACGGCGTTCAGCTTTTTTGCTTCAGCCAGCGCCATCGTACGGGCCGGCGCGCGACCGGTGCTCATCGATGTCGACTCCCACACGCTCAATCTTGACGCCGGTCTGGTGCAGGCCCAACTTCGAAGCACTGGATCGCGCAAAGTGCGGGCTCTGCTGCCTGTCCATCTTTACGGCCAATGTGTCGATGTAGACGCATTTCAGCGCATCTCCGACGAATTTCAAGTACCTGTAATTGAAGATGCGGCGCAGGCGATTGGCGCGGCCTGGGGCGACAGGAAGGCGGGATCGATCGGGATTGCCGCGGCTTTCAGTTTCTATCCCACCAAGAATTTGAGTGCCTATGGTGACGCCGGCCTGGTGACTACCCGTGATCCCGAACTTGCCGAACACATCCGCCGACTGCGAAACCATGGCAGTCCGCAGCGGTATCTGCACACGGAATTTGGATGGAATGCGCGCATGGATGCGATCCAGGCCGCGATCCTGCGGGTGAAATTGCCTTATATCGAACAGTGGAACCAGGCGCGCCGGGAACGGGCTGCGACCTACGATCAGTTGCTCACACAAACAGGTTTATGGTCGGCGACGTCGGATTCGCCGTTGCGCCCGCTGCAAATTTCGCCGCATGCGCATCATGTGTTTCATCAATATGTGGTGCGAGCCAGACGGCGCGATGAGCTGCGCCAGTTCTTAACTGACCGCAAAATCGGCACGGAAATCTACTATCCAATTCCCCTGCATCTGCAACCTTGTTTCGCTTATTTGGGATATCGCGAGGGTGATCTGCCGGTGTCCGAACAAGCTGCGAAAGAAGTGCTGGCCCTGCCCATGTTCCCTGAGTTGACCGAAAGCGAGCAGAAATGGGTGGTGGAGTGTATGGCGGAATTTTATTCGTAACTGCTGTCATCCTGAGTGAGCGTATTTGCGAACGAAGGACCTATGCAGTTTCGGCGCTCCCACTTGCAGGGGTCCTTCGCTTCGCTCAGGATGACACATTAATTAGTGGCGACGGCGTTTCTTCGCGGCCACCGGCGCGGCTTCCTTTTGTTCTCCAGGCGCCAGCACCCGCCGCACGATTGGCGTGTTCATCTTGTATTTCCGCTCGGAGACGGTACCGTTGTCGTCTTTCACGTGCAATGTGAACGTCGGCAGAACGCCTTCTTTGCCAAACTCTTCGTGCGAACTCGTTACCGGTAAGACGCCATTCAATTTGCGTTCGCGGTAGGCCGTCTCATAGCGATGCTTGCGGACGTTCCAGGTGAAAACGCGAATCTGGTCGTAGTCATATGGCATGCCATCCTTGGGCTCGGACATCAGAACCAGATATTGCGGGACTTTTTTGTCACCGTCGGTGACTTCGTCCAAAATAACGAACGCGATCAGGCGTTGCCCTTCGGCATATTGCGCGATCTCAAGCGGTACGTCGAGATCGATCATGCGGCCGAGGACCCATCCCACTTTGCCCTGTGCGTCACGCACCAGCCACCAATCTTCGAGGACCGGCTCGACAGTTTTCTGCGGCTGAATAACCGGAGGCGGAGTTACGGGAACTGGAACCGGGGTTGGAGTTGCCTTGGGCTTTTTGCTGGCAGAAATTTTCGGCGGCGGGACAGGCTTGGGAGGCGGCAATGCGTTCTTGTCTGCCGTCGCGCGCCTGAGAACCGAGACCTTGGATCCGGAGTTGAGCAGAAAAAGATGCTCAGTTTCCCGGCCCGGTTCGAGATGCAAGTTGGTATCGTTGCGGGTCGTCGCGGTGGCTTGTACCGGGACATTTTGATTGTCCTGCACCAACTTCTGGAAACCGTCGTAAACCTGCTGTGTGACGAGGTAACGCTGCTCCATCCAGCCTTCCACGCCGCCGGCCGTGCGCACGCGTGCGTAGCGTCGATCGCGTTCGAGGACTTCCAGGCGGTCGCCGTTCTTGACCATCCCCGTCTTGTTGTAAGCCGCGGCGACTTGGTCTCGCAGGGCAACTTGGGGAGCGGAGACGTAAGCGATCTCGTGGGCTCGTCCGGTTCGATCACAGCCAGCCGACAAGAATATCGCCGCCAACGCGAGCAGCCAAAAGCCTGAAAGGGATGGCGAGGAAGATTTCACGGGATTAGTAATACTATAGCGCAGCGGACGGGGATGGTATAAGGCTACGAGACAAATCAAATTACGTCAGCGAGAATGAAAACGCCGGACTGCGTAGCCTCGTTCCAGCGGCTGTTTGAAAGCTAATTAATAATGGTCAGTGTCGCCATGTTCGATACGATTCCGGTAGAAGGATCCGTTGCTGTGACGGTAACGGTCCCGTCGTCCCCTGCAGTGGTCGTTACATCGCCCGAAGTATCAATACTCACTCCTGCTACGCTTCCCACGTTCAGCCCCCAGGTGACCGAATCGGTGATCACGGTTGAGCCTCCGTTAGCCATCGCCACATAGGTCTGATCGTCGCCGGAAGTGATGGTCATAGTCTTGGGAGTGATTTGAATCGAAGTTAAGTCGGCCAGCGTAACCGTAATGATGGCAGTTCCGGTCACAGTACCCACCGATCCAGTGATGGTGGACTGCCCTGGAGATGTCCCAGTAACTAATCCACCGGTACTGATCGTGGCTACATTTGTCCCAGTTCCAGCCACATCCGCAGCACTCCAAACTACCCCGGAACCGGAACTTAGAGTTTTGGTCGTGCCGTCGTCGTAGGTCCCAGTCGCGCTTTCCTGGATGGTCTTGGTTTGTTGAATGCTCGCCGTGGGTCCCACAGTTAAGCCGGTCAACGTCGGATTAACGAAAAATCCCGTGCAGCTCAGGGAAAAGGCGAGCAGAAAAAGGGTGGTAAGTGTAGCCAGCAACTGAAGTTTCCGCTTGTTCTGAAACATCAAAAACCCTCTGATGGACGAGCCTTTAAACGGCTCTGCCCTGCGCGGCGCCAACCAAATTGTAGCAGAGAAGGTGAACCTCAAGCCCAGAGATGAACCACCGGGCGAACGAGGCCTTCCACACTGCGCCTTAGGACAAGAACGTCTGCGAGGATTCGTACTTGCACGAAAAATTCAGCTTCTAGCTGCTTTCCTAATTCGCCTTCTTGGCTTTGCTGATCCGTTCGTCGATGGGTTTGCGGCCGGCGAAGCCTTCATCGGTGCCGTGCCAATGGGTGATTCCCTCTTCGCCCAGCTTCCAGCAGAGCAACACAATCTTTCCATCCACTTCGCAGGGGAAATCGAGCAACCCAATATCGAGGTCTTTCACCTGCACCCCAATGGCATCGATTTCGGCCATGGCATCCCGCACCCGGTGAATAGACTTCTCCCGCTCGGCCTTGCGTCGAGCCAGATGAACGATATTCAGAAACATGCCGCCGTGCAGAAATACACGGTGGGCAGTTTCCTGCAATTCGGCATCGACGGATTCGATGAGCTTTTTGCCGTCGATCGAAGTGCGCAACAGGGATTCTAGAACCGATAAAAGAGATTGGGCTTCTTCGAGAGTGAAAGTGCGCTCGGACATGGTTACAGTTTACTGCATGAAACCCGTCGTTGGTCATTGGCCGTTGGTCGTTGGCCTAAATCCCTCGCGACAGGCATTGATTTTGAGCTGATAATTTTCTGAAGGGTCTCGGGCACGAAGGTTTGAATTGGATTTAGGGCGGAGCAGCGCTTTTAGCGTTCCGTTAAAAAGTTGCGATTGAAAAAACGCGCTTCAGCGCTTTTAAGGAGCTATCCCGAGGATGCGTAGGGCAGACGAAAGGCACCAAGGGATCCAGCCAACGACTAAGGGCCAACGACCAACGGCGGTCCTAAGCTATTTCCAGCATTCGATCCAGCGCCACCTTCGCCCACTGCTTCACATCGTCTTTCACTTTGATCTGATTCACGATGTTTCCATCGACCAAATTTTCCAGCACCCAGCACAAATGCTGCGGCGAGATGCGATACATGGTCGTGCATAGGCAGCCGGAGTCGTTAAGGGTAATTACTTTCTTGCCCTCCGCGGCGAACTCTTTGCCCATGCGGTTCACCAGATGAATTTCCGTTCCCACCGCAAACATAGTTCCCTGGCTCAGCCTCGCGAATCATCTTCAACAGGCCTTCGGTGGAACCAATGCCATCGGCTTTCTGGCAAACTTCCCAGCGACATTCCGGATGCACAATCACCCGAATCCCCGGATATTTGGCGCGGACCTGGTCCACATGCTCCGGCAAAAACCGCTGATGCACCGAGCAGTGTCCCTTCCACAAAATCACTTTCGCCGCACGCAGGCGTTCAGGAGTGAGCCCGCCGTTCATTAAATATGGATCCCAGACCACCATCTCATTCAGCGGAATGCCCATCGCGTATCCGGTATTGCGGCCTAGGTGTTGATCGGGAAGAAAAAGAAGTTTGGAAGTCTTGGCGAATCCCCACTTGAAAGCGCCGGGCGCATTCGACGAAGTGCAAACCACGCCTTCACGCTCGCCGCAAAACGCTTTAATCGCCGCCGTGGAATTCATATATGTAATCGGCGTGATACCGTCACCGGCATCGTTGGTCAGTCCGGCAGCGACCAGTTGCTCCCAGCAATTTTCTACCTGGGTGATTTCCGCCATGTCGGCCATCGAGCATCCGGCGTTGAGATCGGGAAGAATGGTGACCTGTCCCGGCTGACTCAATACATCGGCGCTCTCGGCCATGAAATGCACGCCGCAAAACACGATGTATTTCCCGCCAACATGGGCGCCCTGTTGCGCCAGACGATACGAGTCGCCGCGAAAGTCGGCGAAGCGAATCACTTCATCGCGCTGATAGTGGTGCCCCAGGATGACGCATTCCCGGCCCAATTCTTTGCGGGCCGCCGCAATGCGTTCGTCCATGGTGTTGTCCGGCAGGACGAGATAATTTTCCAGACTGCAAACCGAAGTCGCTGTAGCCATAATTTTTCACGCTTTCAGCTCCACAGCGCGCGCGACCTTTTACAACTCAGGTCACTCGAACTGGAAACGGGGATGTTGAAAGCCTCACAGCGGCTCCAGCCGATTCACTACGCCGTTTTCGATCTTCCGAAAACCGCGCCCAACCGGCGGGGTTGTTGAAGCCACTTCACTCTTACTAACAATTGGATGCCCGACCCTGTGGAAAGTCGCTTATTTTCACGCCACAAACAACCAGGGTTCACCGGATATCCACAGGTATTGTGCACTGGATACCGTGCCCATTGCAACCAATCCCTGGAGCATGCTCGCTACGTCTCTCTTTCCAGCGCACCAGCCGTCTCGCCCAACCATTCCCTCGCTACCGTCCCCGTGAGGGGTCGGCCGTAGAGGCCACGTTCACATCCACATCAAAACGCTTCACTCCTGGCGCGTAGCAACTCCCGTCCCGGTCATAATTTTTGGGACATCCCGCCGCCACCTCCGGTCGCTTCGGGGATTGCGCGAATTGCCAAACTTCGGCAAACGAAACTCCACTCTCCGCCGGATTCGGGGACTTCCGCGGAAACGCGCATCCCGGCGATGGTGGGCACGCATCATTCGTCACCCAATACGAGATCTTTCTTTCCCCGGCGCTCTTGCGAATGTCTTCCGCCGTAATCACGCCACCGTCATCGATAGCCGCCATGCCCGAACAATAAATGCCGGCCCCGAATCCCGCCGCATTCACTCCATCGATCCATGAATAGATATAAGCCTTTTGCGCTGGCAACATCCGCCCACCTTGCTCCTGGTCAAGAAAAATGATCACTCCCGCAGGAAACCCTTCGCGCTTCGCGGCGGCCACGGCAGCCTGCGCGTCGGCTTTTCCCAGCGCGTTCGCCCGCGCCACAGTTTTCAATTCTTTATAGAGTCGTCCATTGAAGAGCACGAGAAACCCGAGCCCCGCGGAATCGACTGCCGAGCGATGCCCGATCCAGGCATTGTTTTTCTCGCCGGGAGGAGGGCTCAGCCAATATCCCGCGTAAGAAAAGGTTTGGCGCAGCGCCTTCAGATTCTGGTCGCCGGGATAGTCGTTGCTATCGAAACCGAGGTAGGAAGCAGATTGTGCGTCGGCGCTTCCAGCCAACGTCGTCGCAAATATCGTCACCACAGCCAGAATTGCAGCGAATCGCCTCACGATTACGATGTTACAGCAAACCTCGGTGGTCGAAAGCACGCGGACTGCATGGGTCCTTCGTTGGCAAAGAACGCTCGCCGGGGATGACATCGGTGCTCACATTTATTGTGCACACTCAAATAGCTTAAAATATCGCAGGGGGGTCTTCATGTCCGTCGCTCAGACACTTTCATCCGCCCGCGAGCTTGCCGCCACCAATACTGCTCAGTTTCCTAACGAGAGCGTGGACTATCGCGCTGCGAGAAATGCCCTGCTTGTCGAGGAAATCGAACTGCGCCGCCAGATCGAGCGTGTGGCGGCCCTGCGGCGTACGCTGCCCGCTGGCGGAACGCTTCCGCGCGACTTCGAGCTTGTCTCCGAGGCTGGTCCCATTCGTTTGTCCAGCCTGTTCGGGAATAAAGACACATTGATGGTCTACAGCATGATGTATGGTGCGCAGCGCAAAGCACCCTGTCCGATGTGCACTTCGTTTTTGAACTCCTGGAATGGCACGGCTCTCAATCTCCGCGAACGCTGCGCAATCGCCGTGACGGCGCGTTCGCCTATCGAGCGACTGGTGGAATTCAAAAAAGCGCGCGGCTTCGCCAACCTCCCCTTGGTCTCCGACGTGTCCGGCGATTACACCCGCACCTACGTCAGTCCCAGCGACGCCGACATGCCAGGCTTCACTGTTTTCATCCGGCGGAACGGAACGATCTACCACTTCTACAGCGGTGAGATGAGCGGGACGATGGCCGATCCCGGACAGGACCCGCGCGGCGCCCCGGACCTCGACCCTCTTTGGTTGATGTTGGACCTGACGCCGGAAGGCCGTGGCACCGACTGGTATCCCAAGCTCGACTACAACCACAAATAGGCCCCGGGCCCTGCATCACAAATCCAAAGTCAATGGTGACGAAACTTGGAGGAACTATGGATGCCCATCCTGAAAGCAAGTCTCTGCAGATTGTCTGCGCCTGGTGCAATCGTTCGATCCGCGAAGGCAGCACCGGTCCTATCTCTCACGGAATATGCCTCGATTGTCTGGACGAGAGTTTCCACTATCCCCTTGAGAATGTCGCGCAACTGACTCCGGAAGTCGCGGACAATCTACCTTATGGTTTCATCCGCCTCGACACAAAAGGCGTCGTCCTGCAATACAACACAGCGGAATCGATGCTCTCCGGCCTGCCCAAGAAGAACGTGGTCGGGAAGAATTTCTTTCGCACCATCGCGCCCTGCACGTGCGTAAAACAATTCGAAGGAAAAATTCAGGAGATGATCTCCGCCGGAAAGCCCGCGCGGGACCAAATTAAATTCCTCTTCAAGTTCCCCGGGCGCATCACCATGGTAAATCTGGTTATGATCTACGATCCCGAGAGAAATGAAGTGATCCTGCTCATTAAAAAAGTTCAGGAAGAGGAAAAGAAGGATTAGAAAGCCTGGCGAACCCAGCGGCTAAAGCCAGATCCTGAAAGTTGATGGGCCCGATTGAAAGTCGCCCCTCATCGGGCAGGATAAGATTTCGGTTCAGCCGCTGAGGCTTGCTGAAAGCTAACGGCTGAGAGCTGACAGCTCTCAACCCTATCCCCCGATATGCACCATCGTTCGCGACGCCGGCACGAAATCCGCTTCGCCGATATGATGCCGCTCTTCTTTTTTCTGAACGACTCCTCGAATGAATGCCGCCAACTCCTCGTCGGAAGCGCCGCGCAGCATCTGGCCATGCAGGTCGTGGTCCCACGCAGAAAATAAGCAAGTACGAATTTTCCCGTCGGAGGTAATGCGAATCCGGCTGCAATGTCCACAAAAAGGATGCGACACCGGCGCGATAATCCCAATCTCCCCGATTCCATCGTCAAAGCGATATCGCCTCGCCGTTTCTGAACGTGCATGGGGAATTTCGACCAGAGGCCGGTATTCTCCCATGCGTTTCACAATCTCATCCAGGGGGACCACAGTATCCGGTGCCCAGGTGCGACCTTCTTCCAGCGGCATGAATTCGATGAAGCGCACTACGACGCCCTCCTCGCGAGCGAACATACCGAAAGGAATGATTTGATCTTCATTGAAGCCGCGCATCAAGACGCAATTCACTTTCACCGGCCACAATCCGACGCGGCGCGACGCTCGAATTCCGGCAAGCACGTTGTCATATCCATTGGCGACGCGGGTGATGCGAGCGAAGCGGTCGGGATCGACGGCGTCCATGCTGACCGTCACCCGATTCAGCCCCGCATCCTTGAGCGACCGTGCCATATCCGCCAGCAGATGGCCGTTGGTGGTGAGAGCGATGTCCAGAGCTTCAGATTCGGATGTTCGCAGCTTCGCTAGCTCGCGAACAAAATCAACCACGCCTGCCCGCAACAGCGGTTCACCGCCAGTAATACGAATCTTGCGTAATCCCCATTCCCACCAGCACCCGCGCCATCCGCAAATAATCCGCAAACGGCAAATCGCCATACAGCGCGCCTTCATTCCCCGTCCGGCAGTAGACACACTTGTAGTTGCACCGGTCCGTAATCGAAATCCGGAGATCGGTGATGGGACGGCCGAATTTATCGGAAAGAAGCATTCAGCAATCAGCACTCAGCAATCCGCCCAAAAGGCATTCAGGAACACGCCTGGCTGAATGCTGAGTGCTGACTCCCTTCTTGGATGCTAATCAGGCGCAGACGATCTAATTAAGGCTTCCCCGCCATGGCCTTCTCAATTGCCGCCTGCGCGAGCGGCGCCATGATCTTGAATCCCGCCGCATTGGGATGCAGGCCATCGTCCGCCAAATCTTT
The DNA here is from genome assembly GCA_963794195.1 of uncultured Acidobacteriaceae bacterium. GTDB lineage: Bacteria > Acidobacteriota > Terriglobia > Terriglobales > Acidobacteriaceae > DATBAX01. The sequence continues at coordinate 149,802 of CAWCCU010000001.1, read as the reverse complement.
TTTCAGCAGACCCTTGTCATCCACCAACGCAGAAAAGTAATCGAGATAAACCAGGCCATTCGCCGCGCAATATTCTTTCAGCCACTTGTTCAGCTCCAGAATTCGTTCGGTCGGACGCTGAGCAAAAAGATCTTTTGATTTGTCGGTGTAATTGTGGATTGGCAGGACCGAAGCAAACACCACCCGGATTCCATGCACCTTTGCCAACTCCGCCATGTTGGACAAATTGGCCTCGATGTCTTCACTTAGCATCGGCCCAGTGTTGCCGGCGAGGTCGTTGGTACCCGCAAGAATGACCACGGCTTTGGGATGCAAATCAATCACGTCCTGACGAAAGCGCACCAGCATCTGTGGCGTGGTTTGTCCACCGATGCCGCGATTCTCATAGGGCTTGCCTGGAAAGTAATCTTCGAGTTTCCAAATGTCGGTGATTGAATCGCCGAAAAAAACCACGCGATCCTTCGCCATGGGCATGGCCCGGAGGCTGCCGTTGGCCCCGCGATAGCGATTTAGTTGTCCGAAGTCGTTAAAGAAAATTGCAATCCGCGATGCCCGGTATTGGTCAAGTCCAGCAAATCCACTAGGAGGGATCGATGGCGGGACGCTCGATTGCTGGGCAAAAGCGGAAAAAGCAAGAAACAGAAGAGCTGCAAACTGCATAGTCAGGCCAAGCCGTTTGAGATGCATGGTTACCCTCGGGCACACAGCATATCGCAAAAACTCGCATGAGATGGAACCTCAAAACATGGGACAGAGATCAAAGACCTGGGATAGATGCTCCGTCTGTTCCGCCGCCAGGCGGCTCAGAAAGAGTGTGCTGGGTGCGGCCCGGATTTAGGTGATGCTCCTTCACCGTCACCTTCTGGATCGCTACCATGTCCATCCGGACATGCTCTCACGCCAATAACGAGGTCACAAGGCCCACCTAATTGTCCTAAACAGGCAATTTCACCATATCCCGAAAGTCACCTTTGTTGGTGTAATACGATCTTTCGTCAGGCAAGCGCGGCTCGTCATACTAGACTGGAAGAAACAGCTTGCGGTCTTGGGGCGGAACCAGAGCTTTAAATGAAAGGCGTGCGTATGAGTCGGGCCCGCTTAGTGATTGTGCTGGTCATACTGATGGTTCTTGCCGTCACCATGGCAGGTTCGGTTTTTACCAGCGGAGTGATGACTTATCTTCCCTTCTTGCAGCCGCGGAAGGGCAATTGGACGGGCGTCTATGTACCGCCCGGAGTTGTCGATCAACGGCCGTGGCAGACTGCGGCAACTCTGGCGGCACTCGCCCAGTCGGCGGAAGAAAAAGAACTCGCCCGCGAGGCCGAGCGTTTGGCGGACCACGAAGTGGATCAGGCGTTCTCGCAATCACTGCGGCAGGCCAGCCTGGCCAAACCAATTCTCAGCGACAAAGCTTTGGCCTTGCAGCAAAGGGTCATCGAACTTCAGGAGACGATCAAGAACGACCAGTCTCGCATCGCGTCTCTGAGTGCCAGCTCCGAAGCCGGCGAGTGCTGTCTCCGATGGCAGCGACCTGGAGATCGCGCAAGCGCAACTTGGGCTTGACCAAAACGAACTCTCCGATTCGATGGAAGACTTCGCCCGCGAAAGCGGAGATCAGCGGGCCAAGCTTCAACAGGAACTGTCCGCGCGCCAGGCAGCCATGAAGCAATACACCGATATTGCTTCTAAAGACGACGGGCAAACTGCTGTCGCTTCCGCCGAACAATACAAGACGCTGGCCCTGCAGATATCAACCTGGCGGGCCCTGCGCAACCGGAAACAACTGGTTGCGCAGGCCGGCAGTTGGCCGGAGCTGACGTGGCCGCGCTGACCGGCGATCAGGCGAGCATGAAAACAGAAATCGCCGGCCTCGGCAATGGCGTCGCTGGAGAGTCAAGTTCCGCACGCATCGATCGGCTGAAACAGATCAGCGGCCAGCAAAATATCCTGAGCATCCTCAACGATCGCATCGGCGCGCAACAGCAGCTTGTGAGCGCTCTACGGACGATGGGGACAACAAGTCGAGATCCAGCGAAAGATCGTGCTTCACCTGATATTGCGGTCGCTGGCTGTGATTGCCGCGATTTGCCTGTTCGTAGTCCTGGCCGGCTGGGCCCTCCAATTGGCCTTGGCAAAGCTGGTCCACGATCCCCGCCAAAAGCAGACATTGTCAACAGTTCTAAATCTGGGAACACAACTTGTCGGATTGTTATTAATCCTGCTGACCATCTTCGGTGTGCCGCAGCAGATGCCCACGATCCTCGGTCTGGCGACTGCAGGACTCACCGTCGTCTTTCAGGATTTCATCCTCGCATTCTGCGGTTGGTTTGTTTTGATGGGCCAAACGGAGTGCGAGTCCGGGATTGGGTGGAGATCGATGGTGTCGGCGGAGAAGTCGTGCATCTCGGCCTGTTCCGCACCTGGTTGCTGGAGACGGGAAACTGGACCGCAAACGGCCATCCCACCGGAAGAAAAGTTTCGTTTCTAAACGGCTATGCCATCCGCGGCAAGTATTTCAACTTCTCCACCGTCGGGCAATGGATGTGGGATGAAATCAAAGTCACCATTCCTCCCGGCACGGATATTCATCGCTCTTCTCAAGGGCATCTACGAAGCGACAGTGAAGGCCACCGAAGCCGACGCGAAAATGGCGGAAGAAGAATGGAAGCGAGTGACCCACGAAGAAGGGTCGCCACAGTTTAGCGCCATGCCGTCGGTGAATCTCCGGCCGGCGGGCTCGGGCGTCGACATCGTGATTCGCTATATCACTCGCGCCGGAGTCAGAGTTGAGACCCGCAATCATCTATTTGCGATGATCGTCGAACTGATGCAGGGGGGATCGAAAGAAGAGATGAATCTTGCGCCGGTTTCCCAACCATAGTCTCTCTACCTCATAACCGAGGGTGCCGTCATTCTTTCGCGGTTTTTGCAAAAGATGCTGTTCTTCGTTGTATCAACCCTTGGGAAATGCGGAAGGACGGGGCACTCCTCATCTAGCCCTGCATCAATTCGCGGCAATGGCGGGCGATTTGGCGATCTTCCTCGGTGGGGACAACCTGAATTTTTTCCGGGGTGAGGCCGAGAGCTTCGAGACCTTGGGTTGCGGCGTGTCGAATGTATTCGCTGTGCTCTCCGATGCCGCCAGTGAAGACCAGTAGGTCCACGCCGCCGAGAAGTGCGATGTATGCGCCGATCGCCTTGCGCACTGAAATCGCGAAAACATCGAGCGCGAGAATGGCGAGTTTATCGTTGGAACGGGCCCGCTCTTCCAATGTCTTCACATCGCTTTCGCCCGACGATAACGCGAACAGTCCGCTCTGATGGTTCAGCAAGTCTTCAAGCTTGTCGGCGTCGAGGCCTTCGCTGCGCATGAGATATAAGATGACACCCGGATCGAGGTCGCCAGAGCGGGTTCCCATGGGAATGCCGCCGGTCGGAGTGAGTCCCATGGTGGTATCCATCGATGCTCCGTTTCGCAGCGCACATAAACTCGCCCCGTTGCCAAGATGAGCAAAGATGGCCCGCTCCGGAAGCCTGGTGCCGAAATGATGTACCAGCGATTCGTAAGAAAGACCGTGGAAACCGTAACGTTGAATGCCTGCGTCGAAATAGCGCTGCGGGAGCGGCAAGTGCGACGCTACCTCCGGCATGGTCTGGTGAAAGGCATCATCGAAGCAGGCGAAATGCGCTGCCTGCGGAAAGATGGATTGCGCCGACGCAATCAAAGACAAAGCCTGGGGAATGTGCAGGGGAGCAAAATGGATGGCCGATCGAAGATCGTCGAGCACCTGCGGCGTGATGAGTTGGTGGCGGCGAAGCTTGGGACCGCCGTGCACGATCCTGTGGCCGACCGCTTGTGGAGTTGTGTGAATCTGTTCACGAATCGTTGAAGCCACCACGGTGAGTGCTTCACTTTGCGATTCGACAATACTTTCGCGCCGAACCAGCGATTTCCCATCAGCCGAGAAAATCTGAAGGCTGCCATCGCTGCGACCGATGGCGTCGGCACTTCCCGTCAGCACGGCCTCTTCGTCGCTTGCACCGCGCCGGTAAACGCCAAACTTTAGAGAAGACGAGCCGCTGTTCAGTACCAGAATCAGATCGTCTTTTCGAAAAGAATCTTCCACGGCGGTTAACTCGGCCATTTCCAGTTGCGAATTTCTTCTTTGTCGATGCCCTCGGCGTGAGCGTAGCGGATGCTCTCGATGATCTGGCCCTTCAACCATTCTTTAACGTGAGCGCCGACGGTGCGCAGACGCGGAACGCGATCAATCACGTCGATCGCCAGATTGAAGCGGTCGACCTGATTGAGAATCGCAAGCTCGAGCGGAGTATTGATGTTGCCCTTTTCCTTGTATCCGCGCACATGGATATTGTCATGATTGGTGCGGCGATAACTCAGTTTGTGAATGAGCGACGCATAGGAATGGAAATTGAAGATGACCGGCTTGTCGGTGGTGAAAAGCGAATCGAAATCGCGGTCGGAGAGTCCATGCGGATGCTCGGTCTCCGGCATGAGGCGGAAAAGATCCACCACGTTGACGAAACGGATCTTCAAATCGGGAAACTGCTCCTTCAGGATTGCGACCGCGGCGAGCGACTCCATGGTCGGGATGTCGCCGGCGCAAGCCATCACCACGTCGGGTTCTGCGCCATCGTCGGTCGATGCCCAGTCCCAGATGCCGATGCCCTTGGTGCAGTGGGTGACTGCGTCGTCCATGCTGAGGTACTGCAGATGCTCCTGCTTGTCGGCGACGATCACGTTGACGTAATCGCGCGAACGCAGGCAATGGTCGGCCACGCTGAGCAGGCAGTTCGCATCCGGCGGCAAATAAATACGCACTACATCCGGGCTTTTATTGGTGACGACATCGAGAAATCCCGGGTCCTGATGAGTAAAGCCGTTGTGATCCTGACGCCAGACCAGCGACGTGATCAGAATGTTGATCGATGGCACCGGTGCCCGCCAATCGAGCTCGGTTCTTGGATTTCTCCAGCCATTTGGCGTGCTGATTGAACATCGAATCGATCACATGCACGAAAGCTTCGTACGTGGAGAACAGACCGTGGCGTCCCGTGAGCACGTAACCTTCAAACCAGCCTTCGAGCGTGTGCTCGCTCAACATTTCCATGACGCGACCGTAGACGTCGAGTTCGCCGCCGTCGGCGTCTTCTGGTTTGTATTCAGCAAGCCACGTCTTCTTTGAGGCCTCGTAAATCGCAGTCAGCCGGTTGGACGCCGTCTCGTCCGGCCCAAACACGCGGAAGTAATTCATGTTTCTGCGCATCACTTCGGCCAGAAAATGCGCGAGCACGTCCGTGGGCGGCGCATAGAGCGAGCCGGGGGCTTTCATCTTGACCGCATAATCGCGAAAATCCGGCAGTTCAAGCTCCTTGCGAAGCAGGCCACCGTTGGCATGCGGATTCGCTGAAATGCGGCGCGCGCCGGAGGGCGCCAGTTCCTGCAGCTCCGCTATCAGTGTGCCCTTTGCATCAAAAAGCTCTTCCGGTTTGTAACTGCGCAGCCAGTCTTCGACAATTTTCAGGTTCTTCGCATTGGTGGCTGGGTCGGCAACCGGAACCTGATGGGCCCGCCAAAAATCTTCCACCTTGTGCCCATCGACTTCCTTCGGCCCGGTCCATCCCTTCGGGGTTCGAAGCACGATCATCGGCCAGCGGGGACGCGTGGTATCTCCGGTCGAGCGGGCGTGCTGCTGCAAAGAACGGATTTCGAGAATGCAGTGCTCCATCGTGGACGCCAGCAATTGATGCATGGTCGCCGGATCGTTGCCCTCGACGAAATAAGGCTTGTGCCCGTATCCGATCAGCAACGCTTCCAGTTCTTCACGCGGAATGCGCGCCAAGATCGTAGGATTTGCGATCTTGTATCCGTTCAGGTGCAGCACGGGCAGGACAGCCCCGTCGCGAATCGGATTGAGAAATTTGTTCGAATGCCATGAAGTGGCAAGCGGGCCCGTCTCCGCCTCTCCGTCACCCACCATCACTGTGACGATGAGGTCAGGGTTGTCGAATGCGGCCCCGTATCCATGCGAAAGGGAGTATCCAAGTTCACCGCCTTCATGGATGGAACCCGGAGTCTCCGGCGTGCAGTGCGAACCGATCCCGCCGGGAAACGAGAACTGCTTGAAAAATTTGAGCATGCCGGCTTCGTCACGGCTCTTGTCCGGATAAATTTCGGAATAATGCCCTTCGAGATAGCAGTTGGCAAGCGTGGCCGGCGCGCCATGACCTGGGCCCGCGATGTAGATCACGTTCAAGTCATACTTTTTGATGAGACGGTTGAGGTGGATCCAGGTAAAAGACTGCCCGGGATCCGATCCCCAATGGCCAAGCAGCCGATTCTTGATGTGTTCCTTCTTTAACGGTTCGCGGAGCAGCGGATTCGCGCGAAGATAAATCATTCCCGCGGACAAGTAATTGCACGCCCGCCAGTAGGCATCCATCTTCCGCAGTTCTTCCGGCGAAAGAGGATTAAGAACTTCGGTGGGACCAGCCATAAAGTAATCTCCGAAAGTATCGACGACGATGAGAGTCGAACCGATGGGTCGTTCCAGCCTAAACTTTTCCGAGGCGTAAGGAAACCTCGACTGGAACTCTTACCGTCTTTCGATGCGGCATACCATGTCATGGGGGCAGTCCACCCTTCGGGTCCCAGGTTTTCGAAAGTGTTCACTCCCAGGACAACGCCTTTCCGGAAAAGTCGAAATGCACGCGCCGGGCCTGGAGCATTGAGATGCCCAGGATTCCGTCGATTCCCGGGAGAGTCTCTTCGGCGGGTGCGGGCAGGAATAGAGCCGCAACGTCGCGATGCTGAACGCCGAAAACAACGTCGGGCAGCGTCGCTTGTTTGACTTGTACGCGTCCGCCCAAGGTCGCATTTTTGAAGCTGCCGGTGCGTAATCTTGGAACGCTTTTGCGCAGGCGCTCTTCGTAAAAGAGGACCCCTTGCGTGCCGGTATCGACGATGAGGCGAACCGGGCGATCCTGGACCTGCAGCGTAAAGACCAGGCACTTTGTCATCGGATCGCCGCCCGCCAAATAGGTTCTTATTGCGGGATCGAAAATCAATTTTCCGGCGTCGAAGTCGATGGTGATATTACTCAAGCCAATCAGATCCGTGCCGATCACCGCGTCGGCCTGGGCGAAGTCGGAGTAGTGGGCCAGATTCCCGACCAGCACCGTAACGTTGGCTGCGCGAATGGGACCGAACTGAACTTCAGGTACGATCGCCGTTTCCCATTTGAGATTTCTGTCAAAGTTGAAGGATTCGGCCGCGTGCCCATCCAGCTTCAGTTTTTCGGCAATTCTTTGGTCGATCATGCTGATCGACGCCCCAGTGTCGAGAATGAACTTCAGGTGGGTTTTCTCTCCGATTCGCCCTTCGACCTGGATGAGGTATCCAGACGACAGCCGGAAAGGTAGCGCGATGCCAGGAACGCTTTCAATAGGTTTCGGTCGGTCGTCTGCCCGTAAATGAGAAAAGGAGAAAAGGCTAAGACAGAAAAGGGAAAGCAACCATCGATTCATGGAATTCGCCTCGGCCGCGGTAGCGGCGAGGACGAGCTTCCGGCTTAAAAGAGGGAGGCCCAATTCGCCCCGAATCTCTTCGTCCTATCAAGTTTGTCTTCGCGTAATGCACGGATGGCGCTAGACTTAGCTGGACCATCTCCTGGACATTTGCGGGAGCTGGACCCTATATTTCACGGTGGTTCGGTGCTCACAATGGGCAATTCGACACGACGGCCGGGCGTGCGCTTTCGGGATTTCGAAGTCAATCTGGAAACGGGAGAGGTTTGGAAGGCAGGTAGACCTCTGAAGGTGCAGGACCAGCCGTTCAAGGTCCTGGCGGCGTTATTGGAACGGCCCGGAGAGATCGTTACCCGCGAAGAGCTGCGTCAGCCTGACAAACGGGGGCATCCATGGGATCGAGTCCAAGGACGGCCGCTCTCTTTATTTCACCAAATTTGGCGCCACCGGAATCTGGAAAAGATCGTTGGAGAGTGGTGAGGAATCCAGTCTGCCCATTAAGATTCGCTTTTGGAGCGACTGGTGCATTGCCCCCGGCGGAATCTACTTCCTGAACCCAAACGTTTCGCCCAACGGCAGACTTGAATTCTTCGACTTTGCCAGTAGCCGATCCACGCCGATCTACACTCCAGACAAACCGTTTTCTTTTTTTGGTGGCCTGGCACTCTCTCCCGATGGCAAGTCACTTCTTTTCGGGCAAGACGAACTCAGAGAGTCCTACATCATGCTGGTGAAAAACTTTCACTAGGTGAGTGCCTAGCTGAAATGTGGGGACGGAAATGTGGGGACAAGCCGGGGAAGACTCCGGCAGGAGCAGGCGTTGAAAGCTAGGCTAACGGATTTGCTGCGGGGCGATCAGCAAACCGCCCGGAATGCGTAGTCCTAACGGTCAATCTTGAATTTTCACAGGAGAAAATGTTATAACGATTCCGTTAGGACCCTCCGGTGTATCGAGGTGAACATCATGTGTCCCCCACTGCCGCCGTTATGTGTCATCTGCAATAAGCCAATCCAGACTGACAGCTTTAAATACGTTGATGAAGATGGTAATCCTGTGCACGAACCTTGCTACGTGGCAAAAGCAACAAAGAAAAAAGCAGCAAGCGCGAGCTATCGTCAATCCGCGTTCGATAGTTTTGCATAAGAAGGAAACATGAGGACCAAACTGATACGTTTATTTCATTTCTTGACGGCCCTTGGTCTCTCTGTTCTTTTTCCACCTGACCGGGACGCATCCCGCGTACGCTGATTTTCCCGGAAATGTGGGGACAGACGGGACTACCCCGGTTTCTTGCTCAGACACCGAGTCGAAGAAATATTGATCCAAGCTTGGAAACCCATTTGTTGTTCGTTTCAAACCGAACAATAAACTGGGGTACGTCCCGTCTGTCCCCGCATTTACAAACCTTGGCGATTGTGCAAGGCTACACCCTTCAAAGTTGTTATTACCTGTTTCAGAACGACGTCCGGCCGCATCATACAATCTCAGACTGGGTCGAAAAATACGTGTATTGGAGGACTCCATGGCGAAGAAGTTGATTTCCATTGTGGCTTTCGCATGCTTTGTGGGGATGGCCTTACTCAATGCGACCAGGCAGGTACGAGCGCAGGAACCGTCGGCTCCGTATACGGCTGTTGCTCCTCTCGATCAATACCTCAGCCAGACCAAGGAGTCCGAAATTGACCTGGCTCGCAGCGCCGCTCCCGCATCTATTTCGGACGGAGCCGAAGTGCTGGTGCTGAAGCGCGACGGATACGTGACCGCAGTCAAGGGCGGAAATGGCTTTGTCTGTGTGGTCGAGCGATCTTGGGGCAAGACCACGGATGATTCAGAGTTCTGGAACCCCAAAATGAGGGCCCCGATCTGCATGAATGCAGCGGCCGCGAAGACCTATCTGCCCATCGTCCTGCTGAAGACCAGGCTGGTGCTGGCGGGAAAATCCAGAACGGAAATTGCGCAGGCCCTCAAATCGGCGCTGGATAAGCGAGAGCTGCCCGCGCTGGAACCGGATGCAATGTGCTACATGATGTCAAAGCAGCAATACCTGAGCGACAGTGACATGCACTGGCAGCCTCACATGATGTGGTTCGTTCCCGGTGACGCGGCTACGAGTTGGGGAGCCAATCTGCCGGGCGGCCCGCTCATCGCGGGCAATGTCCCCGAAGACCGGATGACCATCTTTATGATCGTGGTCGGTCAGTGGTCCGACGGCACGCCGGCCTCACGCTGAGCGGGGTTCCAGGATTACCTAATCTCCCTTTGCGAGCTGGATTCGGTCTGAGCGCCCACGCTGGTAAAGCCGAGAACGGCGGCCTTCTTTAGTTTTTAAGGATAAGGTGGACCAGTCGCCGAGTGGGAGCGGTTGGAATAGAGCTTCCCGTTAGCTGGCCGAGGGATATGTTTGTTTTCATCGTGACAAGTGTCGCAAGCAGCCTGTTTGCTCCGACGACCTTTCGCTGCGGCATACTGCCGGATAAACTCGGGGACTCTGCAGGCCCCCTGCACTACGGCATCTTCACCAGCTCCACCCGCCGGTTCTTGGCGCGTCCTCCTTCGGTGCTGTTGTCTGCGACCGGCTTGGTTTGACCCCAGCCTTTGGCCTGTAGCCGTGTGCCTGAGATGCCATGGGAGGTGAGCCATCCCATGACGTTTTGCGCCCGCGCATCAGAAAGTTCCTGATTGCTCGCGGCAGAACCTACGTTGTCGGTGTGTCCTTCTACGCTCACCTTGACCTCGGGATTCTGTTGCAGCATCTTGGCAACGTCTCCCAACGTGTGCATCGAATCCGGCATGATCATCGCGTCGCCGGTTTGGAAATGAATTCCGTAGATCGCGATACGTCCCGCCCTGTTGAATTCGTCTGACATGGCGGCGACCGCCGGAGACACTTCCTGCTTCATCTCTTTCACGGTCAGCAGCGTTTGATAGTAAAAACTTCCCATGCTTTCCAGCTTGTACCAGGTATCACCTTTGTGGGCAGTGAAGGTGTTGGGTGAATCCTCATAGACGATGGTGAAACCGCCCTGCTTGAGCGCGGTTTCGAAGTTGCGGTAAATCTGGATTTCGCTCATCCCTTCGCGGGTCGCCATATCCCAGTAGTGGTACTCGCCTTCGAATGTTTTATTGATTACGCCGCCGTCGGCATCTTTTCCGACCGCCATTTCCGCCTGCTGAAACTCTTTGTTGTCACAGCTATTGATGGTGCTTCCCGGCATGCGCGCGATCAGCGGCGAGTCTTTGCACCCCTCGGCGTCGGTGCGAGGGTCGTCCTGTCCCAGCAGCGTGAAAGCGAAAGACATGACTGCACATAGCAGTAATATTCGCGAGATTCAGCTTCATGTTTTAAAGTTCCTTGTGATGGATTGAAATCGAAAGCCGGGGAGGAAAACCATTCTATAACAGGGTTCTTCAGTCCCAAACCGGGAATTTATGCCCTAATTATTCCGGGAAAATGGCCCAAAATCACGAATGTTCCACGGGGAACATATCTCGAGTTTTACATGCCATCGTAATTCGGCCCGCCGCCACCCTCGGGCGGCACCCAGGTGATGATCTGGTATGGGTCGGCGATGTCGCAGGTCTTGCAATGCACACAGTTTGCAGCATTCAGGCTGATGCGCTTGCCATTGGGCTGGGTGGCATCCTCGACCATTTCATAGACGTTGGCCGGACAGAAATTCTGGCAGGGGTTGCCGAACTCTTTTAAGCAGCGCGTGTTGCAGACGTTGGTGTCGTGAATGATGAGGTGCGATGGCTGGTCCTCTTCATGTTTCGTGCCTGAGTGATAAAGATCAGTAAGCTTGTCGAAGGTGAGCTTGCCATCGCCTTTGGCTGGGCCGATCAGGTGGGCTTCGTGTCCGCCATTCGGGTCGAGGTAGCGAAGCTTTTCATAGTGCTCGATAGCCTGGGGTGTTGCGGTAGCGGGCGTGGAGGCCGCGTCCGCCGGTGACTTGTTGCAGGCCGGCGTGGAACATTCCGGCGAGCATTCCATGCTCGAATCCCTGATGAAAGTTGCGGACCTTCCAGAGTTCTTCTTTGATCCAGCTAGATTCGACTCGCTTCTGATATTCGCCGAGCGTAGCTGCAGACGCGTCGTCTTTCTTTAGCGCTTCGAAAGCAGTTTCAGCGGCGAGCATGCCGCTCTTGATTGCTAGATGAATGCCTTTTAGTCGCGCCGAATTTAAAAAGCCGGCGGAGTCTCCGAGGATCATCCAGCCGTCGCCTGCAAGTGGCGGGAGTGCCCACCAGCCGCCGTAAGGCAATGACTTCGCGCCATAGCGAATCATCTTTCCGCCAGCGAGCAACTCAATGACGAAGGGATGCTTTTTGAATTCCTGCAACACCCGCTGAGGATCAATGCGCGGATCGTGATAGTCGAGGCCGGTGACGAATCCGAGCGAGACTACGTTGTCTTTGCCGCCGTAGATCCATGCGCCGCCGTATTCTTTCGTGGTGAGCGGGTAGCCCATGGTGTAGATGACTTGGCCGGCGGCGATGCGTCCTGAAGGAACTTCCCAGAGTTCTTTGACGCCGATACCGTAAGTCTGTGGATTGGAATTTTTCGCGAGATCGAATTTCGTGATGAGTTGTTTGGTCAACGAGCCGCGGGTGCCTTCGGCGAGGATGACGACTTTCGCGTTCAGATCATAGCCGGGCTCGAAATTCGATTTCGGCTGATTATTTTTATCGACGCCCTTATCGTCGGTGCGGACGCCGGTGACGCGGTTGCCGTCGAACAGTAACTCGGAGCCGGCGAATCCAGTGAAGACTGTGATGCCTGTCTCTTCAACTTTGCTTCCCAACCACTTCACAAAACGGTTCAGTGAGATGACGTAGTTGCCGTGATCGCGCAGTGGCGGCGGGGTGATCGGGAGCTTGAGTTTATTTTTCTTCGTCAGAAAGTAAACCGCTTCGTCACCGACTTCAGCTTCGATCGGCGCTTCTTTTTCGAATCCGGGAAGCAGCTCTCGCATGGAGCGCGGATCAAGCAACGCGCCGGAGAGGCAGTGCTGGCCGACCTCGCGGGCTTTTTCCAGGACGTAAATATTTTCTTTGCTGAGTTGGAGTCTGGATTGGAGACGTTATGCGCGTCGATTAGCTGAGCGAGACGCAGAGCACACGCCATGCCGGCGGGGCCGCCGCCGACGATGACGACATCGGCGGGCATGACAGGGCGCTCGACGTCGGGAATAGGTTTACGAAAGACTAGCATTCAGCAGTCAACTCTTTGCGCCATATGCTTTCTTATGAGTTCCAGATCCAACTCGTTCCAAATCCAGATGTGCGTATCGAGCGGCAGATTTAATCGTGATAAGCCTCAAGCTCTTCAAGATCGATAACAGGTGAAATAATATCGCCGACAATTTCAGCGGTGCCAATCATATCGCCGAGGAATTCTCGTTTGAGATCTGGCCCGGCGGGTATGACCTCGGCGATGGCACGGCCGTGACGCATGATCCGCAGTGGCTGGCGCGTCTTACGGACCTGTTCTATCAGGCCCGAACACTTGGCCTTGAATTCGGAAACGGAAATATCGGCCTTGAACATTTCTTTCAACCGCAGTCACAATTATAGGTCAATACTTGAAGATTCCTTGGCGATGTTCCCAAGGTTTCGGAAGGATCAGCCTCACTTCCCGGCCGAGGCTTTTTCCGTAGACTTGCAAATTGCTGCAGTTTGATCGTGAACGAAAAGGGTAGTTTTCGGGCGTGACTGAACAATGGTGTGAATTATCGCTGCGAGAATTCTTCCGCCGCCCGAAGAACCTCGGAAATGACGGCTCGGTTCTCTTGGATTTCTTTGGTTGATAGGTTGAGACGAATTGAATCTTGTCTGTGGTTCTCAGCTTCTATGCCCGCATCTTCTAAGTTCTTCAGAATCTCGGGTCGGTTCTCGTTTCCAACTTTAACGTTCATATGCGAATGCGCTATCGTCTTTCGCGGATAAAACCAGCAGAAGTTATAGCCACTCATGCCGAGCGCAATGTGATACTTGTTATACGTGATTCGCGGTTCGCCTTTGTCGGTCGGAGTCAGCTCCTTTATCGCCGTGACGATAGCCAAAGATTCTGGTTTCGTCTTCTTCTGCCAGTACGCGAGATCAACCTGTTCCGCGCTTTCCTCCTCTTCCGGGCCCGCGCTAAACTCATCGTATCCAAGACTCGAGTGAATTGCAAGATCACTTCATCGCTCAGACGAAATGCGCTCAATTGGATAGCAATAATGGGTACGGCACGATTCAGAAGTCGGATCACATTGAAGAACCGGGCAGTGATCTCCTCGGCTACGATGACGGCACGATGTTCAAAAGTTGGGTACCGCTGACGTTCTACATCCCAGTATTCAATTGTCCGAATGATATGGCTCTCATCAACTGCACCTAGCATGACCTCGATCTCGAATCTCGTCTCCCCATCTGGGTCAGCCATTAGGAAATCAATTCGGCCTCCGCTCTGTTGAATTTTCTCTCGCTTGAGCAATTCCAGTTCCCCTAGCCCGAGCAAGGTCGTATCAGCTGCAATCTGGTTTTGCAACCACATTTCGTCCAAGCCGAGAGAACGTAGTCGCTGTGGTAGCGCCTTTCTCAGCTTCAATGGTCCGTTCGAGGCTAGTATTGGCGGTTGCGCCGAAGACAAAATTGTTTGCATAGGGGCGCAGAATACTCCATTCGAGGAGTTTGTCAAGGTTAGGTTCGAAACTGAGTGACCACGACGCAAGGGCGACATGCCTGGGCCGCGAAAGCCGCGATCGCTCGATCCCCGGATCCTAAATTCGACCGAAAACTTTCTGAGTCCGTGTAACGCTAGGAATTGCATGCGTCAGTTTGAGGGCTAAACAACGGAGACCGCGATCTTTTCCCGGGGTGGGTTGCCTGCCGGAAATCCGCCTCCCTGATATTTATATTTCCCGATTCGCCTCGAGGAGAAGCTCGACGGCATCGCGCAGGTTTTCGCGGGCTTCTTCGAGGGTGTCGCCTTCGGAGATGGCACCGGGCAGTTCTTCGACATAGGCGACGTAGCCGTCGCCTTCACTCTTCGAAACCTGCTCGAAGACAGCGGTGAGAATCATGTCCATCGCTCCATTTTAGAACTTGCCCGTCCGCCGCGCATTAGAAAAATCAAGCACCTCTGGAGGTGTACCATCGCGCACACCTACCCACCTGCCTTCGCCTTCTTCACTTCTTCGATTAGTGGCGGGACGATGTCGAATAGATTTCCTACGACCGCGTAGTCGGCGATTTCGAAGATTGGGGCTTCGGAGTCTTTGTTGATGGCGATGATGGTCTTTGCGCCTTTCATGCCCACGATGTGCTGGATGGCGCCGCTGATGCCTAGAGCTAGATAAAGCTTGGGCGCGACGGTTTGTCCGGATGAGCCGATTTGTCGGTCCATGGGGAGCCAACCGGAATCGCAGATGGGGCGGGAGGCTGCCAGTTCTCCGCCCAGGGCATCGGCTAGTTGTTTCGCAATCTCGATGTTCTTTTGTTCTTTAATTCCGCGGCCTACGGAGACGATGATTTCGGCTTGCGTGAGATCGACGGCCTGCTTGGTCTCTTTGAAGATTTCCTGAGGCTTGTTGCGAATTGTGCCGTCGGCGATTTCGACGTTCACAGTTTCAACAGGAGCTGGGCTGCCGCCGGCTTCGACTTTATCTCCCCGAAAGGCGCCGTTTTGGAAAGTTACGAACCACGGGGCGTCGCAGGTGAAGCTGACGTCGGCGGCGAATTTGCCTTGGAACATTTGGCGGCTGAAAATCAGTTTGTCGCCTTCTTTTTTATAGCCGATGCAATCGGTGATGGCGGTGCGTCCCAGGGTGGTTGCTAGTTTGGGGATGAAGTCGCGGACCTGGTAGGTGTGCGGCATCAGCACCAGCTTGGGTTGTTTTGCGGTGATGAATTGTTTTAGGGCAGCGGTGAAGGCGTCTGGGGTGTAGGGGTCTAGTTTCGGGGATTCGAGCGCGTAGACCTTGGCTAGTTTTTTCGCGGCGACTTCTGTCGCCACGGTTGCGGCGCCTACAACGGCGGCTTCAAGCGTCCATCCGGTTTCGGCGGCCAGGGCCTGGCCGGCGGTGATGGTCTCCCAGGAGACGCGGTTTAGTTTGCCTTCGCGTTGTTCGACGATTACTAAGATTGTGTCGGGCATAATCAGCTTCTAGCTTCTAGCTCCTAGCTCAACCGGAAGACCGGCGCTTTGCGCGTTAAATCAAAGGCACGTCGGACGCGGCGCTGAAGCGCCGCTCTTCCACGGTTATGCCAACTTCGCTTAAGGCCAATTCGGTCAAGGCGACTTCTTTTCTTCTCTACAACTCTTCTCTAATTTTTTTTCTCTACATTACCCTTACTTCGTTGCGTAGTTTGTCGACCAGCTTTTTGGCGATTTCTGCTGGCGAGCCTTCGATGAATTCGGTGTTTTTTGTTTTTTGTGGAACGTAAAGGCGTTCGATTTTTTGCAGGTTCGGACCGATTGCCGATTGCACGTCGGCGAGCGTGATCTTTTTCATGGGCTTGTTTTTCGCCTGCTTGATGCCGATCAGCGTGGCGTAGCGCAGCTTATTGATGCCGGATTGGATTGTTAACAAAGCTGGCAGCGGCATGTCGACGAACTGGAAGAAGCCCGCTTCCAACTCGCGCTTTACTTTGATTCCAGCGTCGGTCTTTTCGATGTGCATGATGATGGTGGCGTGGGGCCATCCCAGGAGTTCGGCGAGTATTACGCCGGTTTGAGCGTAGCCGTAATCGTCGGATTGCAGGCCGGTAAAGATCAGGTCGAATTGTTCGTCTTTGATGGCGGCGGCGAAAGCTTTGGCGGTGTTGAAGGCGTCCAGAGTGAGAAAAGCGTTGTCTTCGAGATGGATGGCGCGGTCGGCACCCTTGGCCAGGGCTTCACGCAACACTTGTTGAGAGCGGGCCGGGCCGGAGGTGATGACCACCACTTCTCCGCCGTGCTTTTCTTTTTGGCGCAGAGCTTCTTCGAGGGCAAAGGCATCGGGTTCGTTGACTTCGTAGGAGACGTCTTCGCGAATCCAGGCGCCGGTTTCATTGAGCTTGAGTGGAGCGTCTTTTTGCGGGACTTGCTTGATGCAGACGAGGATTTTCATGCGTTTCGAGTATAAGGCTGCCAGCTATCAGCTGTCAGCTTTCAGCTTAAGGCTCGATGACCTCAGGCGCTAAAGCGCGTACAGAAAATTGGGCATTTTATCGCAGCGCTGAAGCAATTGCGCCATCCAAAAGCTAAGCCGAAACCAAGAGCTATTGGCGGTTGGCAAACGCAAGGTTCCTCGAGCGCTGCGCGCCTCGGAATGACAACGATTTAAAGTGGGGTGGCTGAAAACTGACGGCTGATAGCTGACAGCTTAGAAACTATTCCGTGAAGACTACCGACTGCAAACTGGAAATTTCGAAACGTTTGCGGCAGCGGACGTTTTTGCAGGCCATCATGTCGTCTTTGCGGAGCATGTACGAACGGGCTTTGGCGAAGCGGGCGCGGTCGCGTTCGTCGGCGCGGCCGGAGAGTTGCTTTTTCTTGGTGCGGACGATCCAGGTAACTTCGTAGTCCGCGGGCTGACTGCAATGCGGACAGTTCAGGTTCGCCATCTTCTTTTCGGGACGTTCGTCGAAAAATTCTCGTTCTTCCATAGGGGCGTCGTTGGCCATTCTTCGTTCGTCGTTGGCCTGAATCTAATTATTACAGTTTTGCGGCATTCAAGCTATGGCATGATGTCCGATATGGCGGCCAAGAAGAAAAAAATCAAGCGGTTTAGTGCGGTGCAGGCGGTGAAGGAAATGTCACGAGACCGCATCGGGACGCTGCCGGTGTCACGGGTGGTGCCTGATCGGAGGAAGAAACTGGAAGCATCGAAGAAGCACAAGCCGACACTCGGGGACTTACTGGACGGGAAGGAATAATGGCTGCCGGGCATTGCCTAGCCAGGAAGCCACACTACTGTGGCTGCGGACATGATGAATCATTGATGTCGGCAACCGTGACTACCGCATGAGCTATATACACCTGTCCCTTGGGAGTATGCGGACTGTTGGTGACGCTTGCGATTACATTTACCACTCCGCAGCCAGTCCCGGTTGGTGCGACCAAACCTGCTGCTGAAACGGTAACGATCCCCTGGATGTCGGTGCTCCAAACCGCCTCGCTGGTTACATCTTTAGTCGCACTGGGATTCACGAAAGTACCATAGGCAGTCAGTTGGGTACTCAATGTAGTGCTGGGGCTGCCGAAAGTGACGGTCGCGGGCTGAACCGAGATTCCGTCGAGTTGCTGAGGAAGTCCGCAACTGGGCAAAGCTACAATGCTCCCGGCCGCTAGCACGACGGTCAATATCCTGAACTGCTTCCGTCTCATGACTTCTCCTTCGTTCGCTACATTGACGTGCTGGGCCGTGGTGGAAATTTATTCGAAGAGAAGGGGAAAAGCAAGATCTGTCTTGGTTCTGGACGGCAGGCCAAAAGCCCCGCTCAAACGGAGCTTAATCGGGGCACTCTGGGGGGTTGAAACGACTGATGCATATGCCTCAATCAAATTAAGAGCAAGAATGCATTGGTCCTTCGCGTCGGAAAGTGCGCTCTGCTCAGGATGACAACTTAGGTGGTGATCGATTTAGGAGTTGATGGCTTCGGCTACGAATTTCGCAAACTGTTTTACGTCTTGTTTGGTGGTGTCGAAGGAACACATCCAGCGGGCCATGCTCTGCTCTTCGTCCCACAGGTAATAAAAATAACGTTTCTTGATTTTGGCAATGGCGTGACGGGGAATGCGGGCGAACACACCGTTGGCTTCCACCGGATAACTTATCTTTATCTGAGGAATTTTGTTCAGCTCTTTTTCGAGCAGCCTGGCCATGCGATTGGCGTGGCGCGCGCTCTTGAGCCAAAGATCATTGGATAGTAATGTTTCGAACTGCACGGCGATGAATCTCATTTTCGAAGATAGCTGCATGCCCTGCTTGCGGAGATAAAGAAAATCGCGGCTGAGCTGCTGGTCGCCACGTTTCTGATGAAAGAAGATGACGGCTTCGGCGCCCATTAAGCCATTTTTCGTTCCGCCGAAGGAGAGCACATCCACACCGAGGTCGCGAGTGCATTGGCGCAGGGTCAAGCCCAGGCTGGCGGCGGCGTTTGAAATGCGAGCGCCGTCCATGTGCAGGAACATGTTGTGGTCGTGGGCGAAGCGGGCGAGGGCTTTGACTTCGTCCGCAGTGTAAACGGTGGCAACTTCGGTGGTTTGGGTGATGGAAATCACACGCGGCTGCACGTGATGCTGGTCGCCAATCCCGTGATAGACGTGGCTTACGGCTTCGACAGTGAGTTTGCCGTTCACTGTGGGAACCGGGATCAGCTTGCATCCGGTAAACTTTTCCGGGGCGCCGCATTCGTCCGTATAGATGTGGGCGGCTTCGCCACAGATCACGGCCTGGTAGGTATTGGTGAGGGCCTTCAGGCTTAGGCAATTGGCGGCGGTACCGTTGAAGACGAAAAAAACGTCAATGCCGGAACCGAAGTGCTGTTTAAACTTTTCGACGGCGGATTTCGTATAGAGATCATCGCCGTATCCGACGGTATGGCCTTGGTTGGCGGCCGCCAAGGCCCGCAATACTTGAGGATGAACGCCAGCATTATTGTCGCTGGCAAAGCTGCGGGCGGGTTTCATAGAATGAACTAATGTAGCAGACCTGTCGATTTAGCACTCAGTCCGATATGAAAAATGGAAACCGCCATCGAAAATGATTTTCGTCTTTTTTGAGTCCGACGGGGTCTCTGGGCAATCCAATTGGCAAGCTGTACGTCTAAAACTCGGGACAAGTGTGCTCGCGGGTGCTCCAAAAGACGGATGTCCAGGTAAACAAGAATGATCAAAATGATACACAGAGTAGATTTGGGGATGGAATTGCCGCACAGTCTGATGGCAAAGATATCGCTTGGCGCGGTCCTGACGGCGTCGGCGTTGGGCCTGGCATGTAGCGGAAACGCAGCCAGCAAAGCGCAGGCGCCGCAGGGCGGCGGGATGCCGGTAAAAATTGAAGTAGCGCGATCGGTCCCAGTAAGCGATACCACGGATTATGTAGCCACGCTGAAATCACGCGACTCCGCGGTGATCATGGCCGACGTTGAAGGGCGGATCACGCAAATCAATGTTCACTCTGGAGAGCGCGTTGCCGCAGGCACGGTTCTGTTGGAGATCGATCCCCGCAAACAGCAAGCGACGGTCAACAGCCAGGAACATAATCGGACTGCGCAAGAGGCGAATTTGCAATTTGCCCAACAACAATTCGACCGGACCAAAGGTTTGGCGGATGCCGGTGTTGTAAGCAAGCAGGACCTCGACCAGGCAAGAGCCGCACGGGATGCAGCCGCCGCGCAATTGCACTCTCTCGATGCGCAGGTGCAGGAACAACAAGTTCAGCTTCATTATTACAGGGTGGTTGCGCCGTGGGCAGGCGTGGTCGGCGACGTTCCTGTGCGCGTGGGCGACCGGGTCACGAGTTCCACGACTTTGACTACCGTGGATAAGCCTGGAAGTCTGGAAGCTTATATATACGTTCCGATCGAGCGGTCCGGTGATATCAAAATGAATTTGCCGGTGCAGATTGTGGACAGCGAAGGCAAGCCGATCGCCGATAGCCGGGTGAGCTTCATTTCTCCGGAAGTCGATAACACCACGCAAGGCGTGTTGGTGAAAGCCACCATCGCCAACCACAGCGATAAATTACGTACTGCTCAATTCATTCGGGCGCGCGTGATTTGGGGAACGCATGAGGGGCCGGTGGTCCCGGTACTGGCTGTGTCCCGCATTGGCGGGCAGTATTTCGCGTTCATCGCGGAGGACCAAAACGGCAAGACTGTCGCCCACCAGAAGCCTCTGCGGGTGGGAGACATGATTGGAAATAATTATGTGGTGCTGGATGGTGTGAAGAATGGCGACAAGATCATCGTTTCTGGAACACAATTCTTAGTGGATGGAATGCCGGTGATACCGCAGGGCTAATTCTGAGTTTCGAGTTTCCGGTTTCGAGTTTCAAGGATTCCGGAATTTGAAGTTCTTACAGAGTTTTGACGTTCCGCGAGTACGGCTGAATCGAGCCCAACTCAAAACTGGAAACCTGAAACGAGAAACTACCTTCACTCATGTTTGTTGATTTCTTCATAAAACGTCCGGTGTTTGCTACCGTCTGCGCACTGCTGATTATTCTGGCAGGCGCGGTGTCGATTCCCACCCTGCCCATCGCGCAGTTCCCTACTCTGGCGCCACCCCAAGTTTCGGTGACCAGCTTCTACGTTGGCGCCAGCGCGCAAACGGTGGAGTCGGCGGTCACCATTCCTCTGGAGCAGCAGATCAATGGCGCCGAGGGAATGAAGTACGTGACGTCGAGCAGCGGCAATGACGGATCGAGCACCATCACGGCTACGTTCGACATCACGCGCGATCCCGATCTGGCTGCGGTCGATATTCAGAACCGGGTGAACACGGCGCAGGGACGGCTGCCGGCGTCGGTGAAAGCTCAGGGCATCACCATCACCAAGGCGTCCAATAGTTTCGTTTTCGGCGCGGCGATTTATTCCACCAACGGATCGCTCACTCCGTTGTTCATGAGCAACTACCTCGACGTGTACGTGAAGGATGCGTTGAAACGCGTCCCGGGCGTGGCCAACGTCATCATTTTTGGCGAGCGAAAATTTTCCATGCGGCTGTGGCTTGATCCGGTGCGCATGGCCAGCCGGGCGCTTACTGCGAGCGATGTAGTGAATGCGTTGGGCGAGCAGAACGTGGAAGTCGCCGCCGGGCAGGTGGGACAGCCTCCGATCAAGAGCGGGCAGGATTATCAGATCAGCGTGCGCGCGGTGGGACGGCTCAGCGAACCCTCGGAATTCGAAAACATTATTCTCAAGACGAATAATGACGGCACCCTGGTGCGACTGAAAGATGTGGGACGCGCCGAGCTGGGCGCGGAGGATTACAGCACCAACATCCGTTACAACGGCAAAGAGTGCGTGGGTATTGGCATCACGCAATTGTCGAACGCGAATGCCTTGGAAGTGGATCGTCTGGCGATTGCGGAACTCGACCGCCTGCAAAAACATTTCCCTCCCAGCATGATTTACCACAACGCGTTCGATACCACGGACGCGGTGGGCGAGTCGATCCGCGACGTGCTGGTGACTTTGCTGCAAGCGATCGGGCTGGTCATTCTCGTAATTTTCATTTTCCTTCAGGACTGGCGCAGTACGGTCATTCCGGCGATCACGATTCCGGTCTCTTTGATTGGAACTTTTGCGTTTGTTAAACTGCTGGGCTTTTCAGTCAATACGCTGACGCTGTTTGGCATCACGCTGGCGACCGGACTGGTGGTCGATGACGCCATCGTCGTGATCGAAAACATCGAACGCCACATTCAGGAAGGCGAGACCGATACTCACAAAGCGGCATCGGCGGCAATGCATGAAGTGGCGGGAGCTGTCATCGCGACGTCTCTGGTGCTGGTGGCTGTGTTTGTGCCAGTTGCGTTCTTCCCTGGCACCACCGGAATTCTTTTTCGGCAGTTCGCTTTGACGATTGCGTTCTCGATTGCAATTTCGGCGTTCAATGCTCTGACTTTGACTCCGGCGCTGTCCGCGATACTGCTGGGACGTGAGCACGGCGAGAAGAACCGGGTATTCAAAGCCATCGACCGTGTGATTAACGGCATCACGGCGGGCTATCAAAAAGCCCTGCGCGGATTTTTGCGAATCCGCTGGGTCGCGGTGGCGCTGTTCTTTATTGGCCTGGGTGCGACGTTCTTTATTTTTAATCGAGTGCCCAAAGGGTTTGTGCCCAACGAAGATCAGGGATATTTCATTATCGCGGTGCAGGCGCCGTCCGGCGCGTCGCTCGAGTACACGGGCGCGATCGAATCGCAGGTCGCCAACATCATGAAGGACTATCCCGAAGTCGAGGGAACGTTTGCGTTGAGCGGATTCAGCTTTTCTGGAAACGCTTCCAACCTCGGGATCGTGTTTGTTCCACTCAAGCCATACGAGAAGCGAAAAGGCGACGAGCATAACGCCAGCACTTTGGTGAACAAGGTCCGCGGACGCTTGTTCGGTATTCAGGGCGCGCTGGTTCTGGCCTTCGAACCGCCGGCGGTGCAGGGGCTGGGACAATTCGGCGGCTTTGCATTCGAAGTGCAGGACCAGGGTTCGCACACTCTGGAAGAACTGGCAAATGTGTCGCAGAACATGGTGCGACAGGGTTCCGCGCGCAAGGACCTGACTGGTCTTTACAGTAGTTTCACGGCAAACGATCCGCAATTCCTGGTCACCATCGACCGCGAAAAAGCCAAGAGCCTGCACGTTCCTCTGAGCCAGATCACGGACACGTTGGGTGTCTACATGGGATCGTCGTATGTGAACGACTTCGATTTCAACAACCGGTCTTATCGTGTGTATGTGCAGGCGGACCAGCAATTCCGGTCACGAGCCAGCGATATGAAGCAATACTACGTGCGCTCGGATGGCGGCTCGATGGTGCCTCTGGACAACCTGGTTCGCGTTTCGCAGACGTCCACTCCGCAGGTAATCGCCCACTACAACCTGTTCCGGTCGGCGGAAATCGACGGATCGGCTGCACCCGGATTCAGCTCGGGCCAGGCAATTGCGGCAATGGACGAGCTGGCCACCAAGAATCCGCAGGGTTTCGGATATGAATGGACCGGACTTTCGTTGGAAGAGTTAGCGTCCGGCAGCACGACTTTAATTTTGTTTGGCTTGGGAGTGCTGGTAGTTTATTTAACGCTCTCCGCTCAGTATGAAAGTTTCGTTCTGCCCTTCATCGTGCTGCTGGCTGTTCCTATGGCGATCCTGGGAGCGCTCGGAGCGCAATCGATCCGAGGGCTGCAAAACGACGTGTACTGCCAGATCGGGTTGGTTATGCTCGTCGGATTGTCGAGCAAGAACGCCATTCTAATCGTCGAATTCGCTGAACAGTTACGCGGACGCGGCATGCCATTAATCGAAGCTGCCATCGAATCGGCGCGAATTCGTTTGCGTCCTATTTTGATGACCTCGTTCGCTTTCATCCTTGGCGTAGTGCCGTTGGTCGTTGCCAAGGGCGCAGGCGAAGCGGGACGTCACTCCGTCGGAACGACGGTGTTTGGCGGCATGATCATGTCGACCGTCCTGAACCTGTTCTTCATTCCGGTCTTGTACCTGATCATCGAAGGCTTCCGCGAACGCGTGGGCGCCGCGCATACGGATGCGGCACCCGCTAAGTCAGCAGAGTGATAATCTTTTCGGCATGAGCCGAGATGTTCTGATTTTGCGTGAAGCGGATATTCGCGCCCTGCTCGATCCTGCTGCTTGTCTCGACGCCGTGGAAAATGCTTTCACCGCCTACTCCACGGGGCAAGCGCAACTCCCATCCGTGATTGCTCTCGATGTCGCCGAGAATCACGGCGAGATTCACATGAAGGCTGGGCATATTCGCAATGGGCCTTACTACGCGATCAAAATCATTTCCGGATTCTGGGACAATCCTCAGCTAGGGCTTCCAGCCCTGAACGGAATGGTTGTGGTGTTCGACGCCAAGACTGGCGCCCCTGCCGGATTTCTCCTGGACAACGGATTTATTACTGACTTGCGTACCGGAGCAGCCGGAGCCGTGGCGGCAAAACATCTTGCGCGAAAAAAGGTTGGGACGGTTGCGATCATAGGAAATGGAGGACAGGCGCGACGTCAGTTGGAAATGTTATCGCTGGTGCGGAAGTTTTCCGAGGTTCGGGTGTGGGGACGGGATCCGGCAAGAGCTGAGGACTGCGTGGATGATCTGGCGAAGCTTTCTGGCGTTCCTAGTTGCCACTTTGCAGTATCTGAGTCCGTGCAGCAGGCGGTTGAAGGCGCGGAGCTGGTCATCACGGTCACGCCATCGCGGGAGCCTTTAGTTAAAGCAGAGTGGCTGAGGGCGGGTGTCACGATTATCGCTGTCGGCTCTGATGGACCTGACAAACAGGAACTCGATGTCGGTGTGCTGGCGCGAGCGGACAAAATTGTCGCGGACAGCTTGCCACAATGTTTGCGTCTCGGCGAAATTCATCACGCAGTCGAGGCTGGAGCTATCGCCAAAGAAAAAGTCACTGAACTGGGGGAGATCACATCCGGGATGAAGCCGGGACGAGTTTCTGACGACGAAATTATCGTTTGCGATTTAACAGGCGTGGGTGTGCAGGATGTCGCGGCAGCGACGGTGGTGATGGAGCGAGCGAAAGCGGCGGGATACGGCGAAACGATCGGAATCTAACGAAGCCCCCGTGGCCGCGGACGCCTCGTCTGCGCGCGAGTTCTACGTAAGAGCTTCCATCGCAGTGCTTAAAGCGCTCCGCCACCCAAAAGCGATAACGCGGGCTAAAGCTCGTGGGCAGGTGGGGCACTCGCCCCCACGTGAGCGGCGACAATTAAGCTGCTTTAGGTTTCTTCTGTAACTCTCGCAACGTCAGATCGACACGTGCCAAGCCTCGCAAAGTGTAATCCACGTCATATCCGAATCCGCAGCGGATGTATCGTCCGCCGCCGAAGTGGTCACCTGGCGTAATGAGCACCGAGCGTTCTTCCCGCAGTTTGTCGAATAGTTTGGTGGAGGTAATCGGCAACTTGTATTTGAAATACGTGATGGCTCCGGCGACGGGTGGAATGTAAGTAAGGACATCGTTATGCGAATGGATCCACGCTTCAAGTTTGGGAAGGTTCCGGCGAATGATGGCGCGGGTACGCTCGAGAGTTTTTTCCCGGCACGTAGGCTCCATCACCATTCGAGCCAGACGGTCGGAAAGCATGGTCGGGGTCAGCGTGGTGTAGTCACGATAGGTACAGAGTTTCGCGATGGTCTTTGGGGGTGCGACGATCCATCCGATGCGCAGGCCGGGGAGACCAAACGCCTTGGAGAGACCGGATGTGATAATAACTTTGTCGTAACGGCCCCAAAATGTGGGAGACAGCAGGCCGCCGACTTCTGCGCCGCGATAAATTTCATCGACGATCAACCAGGCGTTGGCTTTACGAGCGACGCCAAGGATCTCTGTCATTTCTTCTTCGTCGAGCACCGCGCCGGTGGGATTATTGGGGTTGGTGACAACAATTAATTTGGTCTTCTTGTTTACCGCGCGACGGAGACTGTCGACATCGAGCGCCCAGCGCAGCTTTCCGTTCTCCCGCTGTTCGGTCAGATGAAATGCAGTTGTCTTGTCCGCATAAGCCCGTGAGAGTCCCCAGGCTTGAAGATAGTTGGGCAGCATCACGGCGGCGTGGTCACCTTTTTCGAGCAATCCCCAGAGTGCGGTGAAGTTAGCTTCGGAACCGCCGTTGGTAACCAGCACGTGCTCGGAAGTGGCGCCGTACCACGCAGCAATGTTTTCGCGAAGCTCGTGAGATCCGTCTGACTCTGGATATTTCAGGCTAAGCGAAAGGAATTCAGCGGCTGCTCGGGTTCCTCCCAGAATTTCTTCGACCCGCAAAGGCAGAACGCCACTCTCGGAGAGGTTGAATTCAACTTCATGTTCGTACAGACACTGGGTCCGTTCCATGCGAAAGAGATCGATGCGCAAAGTACCTCCAAGCGGCGCGGGACGCCGAGGGGCAAACTTTAGCAGAGGGATGCGCGGGTGTAAATCCGCATGCGAAAAAGACTATGACTCCCGGACAATCAAGTCCTATTTCGACGCAGATTGCGCAGGGGTGGGCACAGGGCTCATCGCAGCGCCAATAACCGGACCGGAATTATGCTCCTGAAGAAAAGCGATGACTCTCATATTCGACAAATCCGCATGAGACTCGATCTTCACCTCAACCTGCTTTGCGAAATTGTGATTCTTGTCCGCGTTGCCGACCTTAGTAATACTCTGGACGACCGCGGTATGGACGAGATGACTGCCTTTGTTCTCGCCTCGCGCGACCTGTGACTCGGTGTGATTCAGCGCGACCACGAAAAAGATATCCGCACCCTTCGCTACTGAGTCAGCTTCCACATACGCGTGCAGCTTGCCGGGAGCGTCCGACGAAATAGCAGAAATGTGGACTGGAACTTTCTGCACCTGAAAAGCCTTCTCGATCGCGGCCTTTGCTAAAGTCGGATTACTTCCGAGAAATTCGGTTGTACCATCCACTACCATTTCAGGTGTATAGGCACTGGCTAGCTTCAATCGGCTGACGTAAGCAGCTTGCCGCTCGGTAACGTCCCGCGAAGAATTTGGGTCCTTCCAGCCAAGCTGGTCCCAATAAGTGACGTGCTCGCTCAACACGATCAATTGCGCGCCGGCCATGGGTTGCAACGCATCCAGTTGCAGCAATAATTTGTCTGCGGGCGGACAACTGGAACATCCTTCCGCAGTAAATAGCTCGACCAGAATTGGCACGGGAGCATCGGCGGCAAACATCGGCCCAGCGGAAAAAGCTGCGGCCATCACTAGCAGCGTGGTAAGTTTTTTCATTCGAGCCTCGTTATGTCTCTCAGTTTACTCGTGTGCGGGGACTTTGAGTAGACGTCCGGAAACAGAAAAGGTTTCACGAACAAGTCTCTGCTCTATAATTTCCGGGAACGCTCATCATGCGCAAATCTTCTTTCCTGGGCTTGTTGCTTTCCACGGCCGCGCTGGCGCAAGTAGCTGTTCCGCAAATACCGCTGCCCAAGTTCCAGAACGTCGCCCAGCAAGTCGGACTGACTGTCTCCCACATCTCTTCGCCGGAGAAGCAATACATTGTCGAATCCATGAGTGGGGGAGTTGGACTGATCGACTGCGACAATGATGGCAAGCTGGATATTCTGACGATCAATGGTTCCACGATCGATCGCTATAAGGCGGGCGGCGATCTCATGGTCACGCTTTACCATCAGGACGCCAACTTCAAATTCACCGATATCACCCAAGTGGCTGGACTCACGCACAAAGGCTGGGGCATGGGCCTGGCCGTGGCTGACTACGATAATGACGGATTGCCCGATATCTACGTGACCGGTTATGGCGGCAATGCGCTCTATCACAATCTGGGGAACTGTAAGTTTGAAGATGTTACGGAGAAGGCCGGAGTGGGCGCCGGCGGCTTCAGCACCGGCGCTGCCTGGGCGGATTACGACCGCAGTGGGCAGGTCAGTCTTTTTGTCGCGCGCTATGTGCATTTTGATATGAACAAACTGCCAACTTTCGGCAGCGATGAGAAAACCTGCCGCTTCAAGGGAATTCGCGTGCAATGCGGTCCGTGGGGAATGCAAGGGGAATCAGACCTGCTTTTTCACAATCGCGGAAATGGGACTTTTGAAGAAGTTTCCAAGAAAGCCGGTGTGGACGATCCCAATCACTACTATGGCCTGGGGACCGTGTGGGGCGATTACGACAACGACGGCTGGCCCGATCTGTACGTGGCCAACGACACGGGTCCGAATTTTCTTTATCGCAATAAACATGACGGAACATTCGAAGAGACCGGCATGCTTTCCGGCGCGGCGCTCAGCGCCGACGGTCAGGAACAAGGCAACATGGGCGTCGCCTGGGGGGACTACCGGCACGAAGGCCGGCTCTCGATGTTTGTGACCACGTTTGCCGATCAAGCGGACACTTTGTACCGCAATCTTGGCAAGGGCGGGTTTTCCGATGTCAGTTTGCCGGCACAATTGGCGAAACCCACGTACTCGGCAGTAGGCTGGGGCACCGGCTTCTTCGATATGGATAACGATGGCTGGCCCGATCTATTTGTTGCCAATGGACACGTTTATCCCCAAATGGATTCGATTGCCGGCGGCGAACCTTATCGCGAGCCCATGATGCTTTTTCGCAATAAACGCGATGGCACCTTTGAAAATGTTTCCAGTGTTCTCGCGGGGATTCCGGATGCCTCGCGGCGAGGCGCGGCATTTGGCGATCTGAACAACGATGGCAACATCGATATTGTAGTCATGGACCTGGATGGACCACCGGAGCTGCTGTTGAATCAAGGAGGGAACGGAAATCATCGAGTTCTCTTCAAGCTGGTGGGAACGAAAAGCAACAAGATGGCGATTGGGGCGCGGGTCATGGTCACGGCAGGCAAGATGGTGCAGTTCAATGAAGTGCGCAGCGGGGACAGCTATCTATCTCAGAACGATCCGCGATTGCATTTCGGGTTAGGGAGTGTTGCGAAGATGGATCAGGTGGAAATCCGCTGGCCCAATGGAAACGTCGAAACTTTAAAAGATGTGCCGGCGGATTTTATTTACACGATCATCGAGGGCGAGGGGATCAAAGATAAGACTGCTTTGCCACCCATCTGAACTGCCGAGCCAGATTTTTAACCACCATGGACACGAAGGTAAACCAAGGAAATCCTTCGCGGGCATTCCTTGGTGATACTTCGTGTCCGTGGTGGTTTATGAATTTTGATGGGATCTATCAATGCACATTATTCGCATTGGCCGGCCATTTGAGCTTCAGCAGAGGATCGCCGAACAAGATATAAGTCTTGCGAACGTCCGCATTCGTGATACCCAACTTGGCCTGGTTGACCGCGTCTCCCAAAGCCGGCGAAGGCTGGGTAAACAGCTCTTGCACCATCACTTTATTCATCTGGGCCTGCGGATTGGCCTGGTTGAGTCCCGACGATGCCCAGACGGCAACGGCGCCGCCATTCTTCGCCAGTAGCAGCGACTCCGCCAGACTCTCGGTGTAAACATCCTGGAAGAATCCATTCAGGCAATTCATGATCAGGAAAACTGGAAGCTGCGAACCGTTGGTCAAGCTTGTGGCCGCCGCATCGTCGAACAAATTGTCCCCTGACCAAACTTCCACCGAGCCGTGTCCGGTGTAGTTGACCAGCAGATCGCCGCTGTTGATGTCCGCAATAATCTGTTGCCGGGCGGATGCGGCATCCATATTGCCCGCGTAGATGTCGCGCACGTTCATCGATTTCGGCAACAGGCCCTGCACGGATTGTGATTGCTTGGTGAAGTCGATGGAATCATCGCGGTCCGCAACCATTAGTGTCTGATTGGTCCATCCGCCGGACTGCGAAGTGGCATATCCGGTAATTTTCCCAACCACAGTGCTGGCGTCGTCCTGCGTGCGCACGGGCAGGCGTCCGGTAGCAATTTGTGCGAAGCCGGTGTTGTTAAAGTCGGAGAACCAATCATCAGACGCGGTCTTTAGCTCGCTAGTGACGATAATTTTCGTAGGCACGAAATCGAAGAAACCAAGGCCCAGATAGTTTCGCGGATCAAGCGAGGCGTCTCCCATCAGCAACAGATATTTGGGCGAATTCTTCCATTGTGTAGTCGCAGTCTGCAGGAAGCTGCGGAGCGCGTAGGGGCTTCGCTCTCCGAAATTAAATTCGTCGTAAATGTCGTTCACATTGATCACTGCCACGGTTTTCCCTTCGGTCCGGTGCAGTTTGGAAAGTGGTGCCAATCGTGTTTCGAACTCAGGATAGGAAATCATTACGACTTCGCTGCCCGTTTGCGGACTATGCAAACTGGAAGGATTATTCCGCATGAGCCCGAAAGGCGCGGTGATCCGTTCATCAGAGAGCGCAAGCAGAGTGTGCATGCCGGATGTCGACCACGCCACCTTGGCTTGCAAAGAGAACTTGCCCTTCTCAGCCACGACTTGCATCGCCAGTTGAATTGGTTGCGCGGGATTCGTGATGTCGAGCAAAAGCGTTGGACTTTGCCGGAAGCCGTTGACCACCACATGGTCGCCGGCTTCCGCGGTAAACTTCAGCGAATCCGACTCGGCCGTAAATGAATGGGGATAAGTGAGTGTGATGTAATCCACAACGCTCAAATCGTTCTCGCCGTTCTGGGCGGTAAGGGTCACGGTGTTCGCGCCAGGTCGCAGGACTCCGGGCGGCACGTGCAACGTGATGCTGCCTTCGTTCTGTCCGACGAAGTTCATTTCGCCTAAGGTCGAGCCGTTCATGACGATCGTGACGTCATGCGGTTGCTGTTCGGTCACACCTTGTAAAACCACCCGCAGGCTGACATCGGACATCGCTGTAGGCGCAATATTCGTCGCAGTCAACACCTGGTCAACGGATGTCGGGGAAACCAGCGCACCGAAGAAGTTGTCAGTGTTCTCTTTAAGCAAGGCCGCAAAATAAGTAGTGCGCTGATTCAACAAAATCGTTTGCAGGAAGCTTTGCGGCTGAGGACCACCGCTCTCATAGTCCTGCTGAATAATGCGCAAGCCGGGCCGATTGCCCGCCACCAGCCAATAGACGCGCTTATCAGAGTAGAAGGTGTCGATTCCCGTACCATAGAATTCGACGAGGGATTGGGGGCCGAAGCCGCCGGAACCGGGGCCAGCTCCGACAATTCGGATGGGCTGTTCGATTCCTTCCGCAAAGAGCCTCAATCGGCTGGGATCCACAGACGCGCTGATCCCGGCTGCGACCAATTGAGATTGAGTAATTTTGTACCATCCTTCGTGGCGCACGAAGATTTTCACTGCTGGTTGCCCGGCGATCTGGAATTGCGTCTGCTGTTGTTGGGGAGTGCTGGTGGAAACGGACGCTACCGCTTCCATAACTTCGCTTGATGCGGAATTCTCCGGAACCGCGTCGGTGGAATTCAGCTCCGGCATCATCAACGACTGTGCAGAAATTTGTGATGTCGAAGCACCCTGCACGGAAATGGGGCCGTGGAAGGTTCGCGTGCCGTTCAGGTCTACATCCTCAAGCCAGTAGAGACCGAGATTCGCGCCGGCGGAAGGATCCATCCAGGAATAAGTCTTGGCTGTGTGTGGTTCCAGCGTGTGCCGCATAATGAGGGCGGATCCTGCAATCAACGAGGAATTGACCCGGACTCGCTGTCCGTTCACTTCGCGATACACATTGAACCCGAGATTTCTCGTCTCTCCCCCGGTCTTCCAGGACAACAGTGCTCCGCCCGAAGTCGCGCCGGCGGTGAACGATTCCAGCTTCACTCCGGTGGGAGTCTCGATGGTCTCGTTTTGGGTGGCAAAATTGTTCGACAATAAATCATCGGCCTGGGCTTCGGTGACCGACGCGGAATTTACCGCCAAAGATAAAGCGGTTGCCGTGGTCACGATGGTGATAGTCGCGGAGGCTCCCACGGGCATGGCGCCAATGGGACAAGTTACGGTCACCCCCGCGAACAGGCATGGCCCACCCAAGGTGGTCGACGATGAAACATAGGTCACGTCGGTCGTCGGTAAAGGATCAGTAACGACCACGCCGCTGGCAGCCGATGGGCCGTTGTTGGTCACAACCAAGGTGTAGGTAAGCGTCTGGCCTTCATCCACCGGATTCGGCGTGCCTGTCTTTGTGATCGACACATCGGTGCAAGGAGTCGCCGCCGAATTCGGTCCGGGAGACGATCCCAGGGTGACATTGGTAGCGCTAACCCCGGCTGTTCCGGCAGTAGCGCCGTATGGATATGCCGCCTGGAGCGTAGTTCCGTTGGCTCCGCCGGCAACATTGATACTCGCGGCTGCGCCCGAAAGCAATACAACTCCACCACCGCCTCCGCCGCCTGGGCCGTGGCGATCCGCCAATGGCGAGCCCGTCGCAGGGTCGGCAGCCCACGCATTGCCGCCTGTTCCGCCCTGCGCGGAAACGGTTAAGCCGCTCTCGCCGCCGCCCGCCGAAAGAATAATAACGCTGCCACCTGCGCCGCCTCCGCCCGCAGCATCATTTGCGGTACCGTTGTAGGCGGCCGCGCCGTTCGCTGAAATCGTGCCTGAGCCGGTCAGGATGCCAACTCGAAGAATGACGATGCCTCCGCCCGCTGCCGCGCTGCTGGCCAGGGCGACACCGGGATCGTCGTTGCGACTTCCGGCTCCTCCGCCGCCGCCGAGAGCCACGCGCGTAATGGCGGCCGGAAATGCTGTTCCACCAATCCCGCCCGAACTCAGATTCGCGCTCCACGCATTTCCTCCGGAGCCACCATTGCCACCGTTGCCACCACCGCCGCCGCCGGCATTTTGATCATTCGCCACCGGGTGGGCGTCGGTGCCTCCGCCTCCGGCATTGCCGGGCGCTCCTCGAGCCATGCTGCCCTTCGGATATCCATCCACGGTTGTGGTTGCAAAACCGGTTGCCGTCGATACCCAGAGTGGTGTGCCAGCAATACCCTCGCCTTTTGAACCATCATTCCCGGCTACTTCGGTTCCGGTATAAGCGGTTGGCGAAACAAATTCAAAATCGGTGTTGAGTCCGGTGCTGCCACTCAGTTGAAGTCCCGCTCCACCCCGGAAACCCAGGCCGTCGACGGTGACCTTACCGCCGCCCAGGGCCATCATCCCTTCAAGATCCAGCGCGACAACTCCGCCTGTCGATCCATTCCATGCCGACGCTGTTAGTCCGGCTCCCAACGTAGCGCTGGCATAGTGCGGGACGCGAATGACCTGAAAGGTGAACTGACCCTGCGTTGCAGTCGCCGCGGACGTGGTGTAGCTATAGAGAAGCCCTCCACCAGGGCCCGCACCGGAAACAGATACATTTCCGCCGCCCAGTCCGAGCGGACCTGCCGCGGTGGCGAATTCATAAACTCCGCTGTTGTTGAGGCTGGTAGCCCCTGACCCGGTAGCCCCGTCCCCATAACTCGAAGTGTTGGCCGAGTTGATGTTGGCATTCTGCATCTGCATAATCAGCAGAACGTCACCGGCTGCGATTGCCGTAGTTCCGGTGGCAACGCCAACCGTTAATTGTGTCGCACCCGTGGAAGCGCTGGCCGCGCCCGGATAATAGGTGTTAATCACACCCGTCAAAGTGCCGCCCGCTGTGATTGTGGGGGTTGTGCAGGTAAACGCTGCCGAGAAACCGACACCCGTGGCGGAATTGTTGCCGTTATTCAGGTCTGCGATTAAACCTGCGACTGTCGCGCTGTCCGGATACCCGCCGGTCGCGCTCGGGGACACTGTCAAAGTAACGGTCACGGTACCGCCGGCGTTAATCACCCCCAGAGCACAGGTGATTGGTGCAGTCCCAAGGCAAGTTCCCGCGGTCGCCGCCGCAGTCACCAGCGTTAATCCCCCCGGCAGGGTGTCGGTGAGAGTAGCCGTGTTGGGCGATGGGCCATTGTTCGTCACTGTAATTGTGTAGGTGAAGTTCGCCGGATAAAGAGCAGAGGAACCGACGACACTTACGGCAAGGTCACCTTGGAGGGGACGAATCGAAGCTGCTCCCATGGACCAAAGGGAAGTGGTACCGGGATTACCGGTCGTAGTGACAAAAGTTTCAGAAAGTGGAACACTCGGTGCCCCGCTGCGAGTCGAACTGACACCATAGGCATCCGTGTTGGACGTCGTACCACCGGAATTCTTTGCCCATTCCTGAATCTGTGTGGTCCCCACCGTGGCGGTGCGGTTGCCATTGATCGACAGCACATCCATCACCATTTCGTTCACGCCGCTCGGCACGTTCAACGTGGACTGGGTGGCTGTCGTCCCACTGTCAGAAGCAGAAACGAAAGGCCGAAGGGGTGCGGTTTGATCGGCTCCAGTAAAGGTAGTGGCGCCTGCCACGACCCCCGCCGCAGTTCCCGTCACCCCAGTGAAAGAGACGACGACGTTGTTGGCCCCGATGAGCGGCGCAATGAGATACCACATCTCCACTCTCTCAGCTTTAGTCCCGTCGCTAAGTTTTCCCCACGACGTCAGGGCTGTGCCGCCATATGTAATTCCACTGACTACGAGGGCAGTATTGTTGGTCGTGTCCATTGAGACACCCACAACCAGAAGCCGATTTAGCCCGGTGATGCCTGTGGTATGGCTGAACGTCATGGTTGCAGCAGTCGTGCGGACATCTTGCCCCAGCGAACTACCCGTCCCATCTACTACAACCTGCGCGTGCAGAACAGATGAGTTCAGTAAGAGCGATAAAAGGAAGATGGACCAGACACAGGCTGCTAAGAGTTTGCCTGGAATTAGGTTACGAAGTCTCGTGGCGTGCCGACGGCCCAGCATGGAAACCAAAGCGCGGGAAGCAACGCATCGCGCTTGCGCAATCGAGCCCCGGACACGCGCACGTCTTCCACAAAGCGGAATCACTTGAGTTCGTCCGCCCGTTCCTTTTTCTTTCGCGACCACTCTGCCCACAATCTCGCTTCCCCGCAACATGAAATCCATTTCTCTTCCTGCATCTCCCTTGGTCATGAAAACATCTGCTGCGTGATCGGCGAAGATCAGGCGATGCGCTTTATAATGCGCACCATCGGTGAACAGCACGATGTCTTCCCTTTTCAATTCCCGCGTGGCCACCGATTGCACATGCAGAATTTCCCCATCCTGAATGGCCGGTTGCATGCTGCGGCCCCGGGCCTGAAACCGAAATCCCAACCCCGCAGACAACAAAGCCTGACTGATAGATCCGAACAGTATCGAATGAGGTGTGTCTTCAGTCATAAGTCAACAAGAAAAATCCAAAATCGCATTTATCGCACTGCTATCCGGCAAAAAATGAAACCGATAGCACGGCACCGAAGTCGTAATCTGGTGCAAATAAGCCAAGGTGGAATCCAGCGGCCGATGCCCATGAAATGGCGGAAACGACCGCGCGAACAGTTCCCCGACCGCCTCAGTCTGGGACAGCGGCGCGATTTCGTTCCTATCTCCGTGCTCAAGAACGAAAATCCTGCGAATCGCAGTTTTCTCGGCGGCGGCAAACCTGGCATCTCCGTGCCATGGAGTTCCATGCATCCAGAACTCGCTCTCCCGCTCGCGCAGGATGATACGATCGTCGCTGAGAATTTGCGCATCGCGCATCGATTTCCACAGCATCGTCGTCGTGCTCTTGCCTGCGCCAGAATGGCCTAAAAACAGATGACCTCCGGTAGCGCGATCCACCAGGCCACAGCCGTGGACTTCTACTCCGCGTCCTCGGCCCAGCCAGTTCGTTACCAGCAATTCGTCGAGCGGATATTCGAGAGCATGCACCGGATCGAGTTGCCCAAGACATTCCCGGCTCAAGAACAGTTGTGCCTCAGAAAAACTTCGATTCACGCACAACCTCTTATAGGGGCGCGGACCGAATGCGGGCGTTTCGAAATCGATGATGTATCCGTAGTCGCGCGCATACATCGTCCACAGCGATCCTGAATCAAAAAGCTTTTTCCCGATCGGTCTCTGGAGCTGTTGAACCCAGGCGATGGTGATCTCGATATCGCACTCGGTTGGCTCAATCCGAAAAGCGTCAAGTTCGGAGGTCAGGCGGACGTCGTCCACGGAAGTGGCAGTCAATCCGATCGACACGTCCGCAATCCGGATGCAAGCACGATGCATGCCGGCAGATGTTTTCGCGGACGCCGCTAGCGATTGTTCAGCGATCATTCACTTCACGCTCGGATCGAGTTCCATCCGCGCCTAAGAACCAGTCGTATGACATGGTCCAACTGGGGTAACACGTTCCCATTCCGCCAGGGCCTGACCCCATGCCTTTGCAATGGCCGAGCACCGCCTCTTCCGGACGCAGGCTTATCACCTTGACTCTGGGTGGCTCATAAGTTTTTTTGACTCGATCTTGCGAATCGTCACTCATAAATTACGCGTCCTCCGGACATCACTACTAGTGCGCGTGCGTTCCGCATCCCCCACAACCTGCACCCGAAGAGGGCGCGGAATTGCTCAGGATCGGAAGTAAAACCTGCGGTGCAATCCATTCCCCAACGTTGATCTCGTTGCTGACAATTCTTCGGGCGGACTCTTTCACTGCCTCAAAGTGTTGGCCACCCGCACAAAATTCGCATTTGCCGTGCGCCGGAACCTCGAAGCCCAGCGACATGGCGCGCAAGTGCGCAACCTCGCAAAGAAAATCCACGGGCGACTCGGGATCGCCGTTTTCGAGTTCCCCATTGGCTGGGCACATGCTGCATACCGAATGAATCCGGCAAGTGATGCATTTGGTAATGCTCTTGCGCTCCCTTTGACGCACATTCAAAAGAAAATGGTCCCAGCCTTCTTTCACGCCTCCGGAACGGATGTCGTAGGTGTCCTGGTGCGAAAGCACGCAGATACTCATATGTCCGTAAGGATCGATGGCAAACGATTTCACTCCGCCACCACAGGAATACATGTTGTCGGATGCTTCCATGACCGAAGGTTTGTCGATTTCGCGTTCCACATTTCTGCGATGCTCGGCGGCAAACTTCGGCGAATGCAGGTCCAGGGCCACGACTTCTTCCGGTGAAAGGCGCACAGCCAGCGGACTCTGCGAGCAATCGATGCGGGGACTCATCAGCGAATCGAATTTGAAGCCGAGATGCAGTTCGTCTTCGGCAAAAGCCTTCATGGAAAGAACTTCATGCTTGTTGATGGTGGTGCCAACGGTTTTCAGCTTGAGAGGCAACCCGCGGTCCCTCAACAACGCGATACCGCGCATGCACCGCTCATAACTGCCCGGCACAGCGGTCAGCTCTTCGTAGGTTTCTTTGGTGCGTCCATAAAGCGTAATTTCGATGGCAAAGGGAGGCCACTCTTTAAGGTAGTCCGCGATCTTTTCCGTGATCACTATGCCGTTGGTGAATAGCGTGATGAGAAAACCCTTCCTCTTGGCATAGGTATAGATTTCGAGGAAATCTTTGCGGGCAAAAATCTCGCCGCCGGTAAACAGGAGCCAGAGGACACCCATGTCGGAAAGGTCGTCGAGCAGGACAAAGTATTCTTCCTTCGAAAGCTCACGATTGCGCGCTTCCATGTCCGCCATGTCGAGATTGTTGTAGCAGTGCTGGCATTCCAGAGGACAACGCCGTGTTACCTCAATCGACACTTCGAGCGGTGTCCGCTTGCCCACGAAGTGGCTATGAATCGCACCGCTGAAATCGCTATAGGAGGCGACACTCATAATGATTCTGCGATCATCTCCCTGTGGACTGTGAATCGAACCGTGCCAGCGGAGCTTCTCATGCGCTTTCTTTCCATTCAGTTCGATGCGTTACATCGGAACCATGAGCTTCAACAGTCATGACCAACTCGGCAACCTGCATTTCCTGAAGAAAACTCTCGACATCCTGCGCCGCCTGCTCGCGGTTGACGTCGTAATCGCGCTCGATCATGTCGATCAATTTAATTATGCTGGTCGGGCTGGCGAGGGCGTCCCAGATCGTGGTTCCGACTGCATTAAAGCTATAGATCGAAGCCAAATCGCCTACTTTTCCGCGCACTGGCACGACCAGGGTCTCCCCGGCAATCAGACGGGAAACCACTGCGGAGGAACGAATGTAGGTTTCTTCTGACATGGCCCAATTCTCCCGGACAGTCCACACCCTATGCG
The DNA here is from genome assembly GCA_963794195.1 of uncultured Acidobacteriaceae bacterium. Lineage (GTDB taxonomy): Bacteria > Acidobacteriota > Terriglobia > Terriglobales > Acidobacteriaceae > DATBAX01. The sequence goes on along the minus strand of CAWCCU010000001.1, from coordinate 112,031 downwards.
GGCAGTCTAAATTTGAGACTGCACTGTTCACCTTAACAAAGTGTTTACAAATCTTCTGTTTGCTAGATAGGTACTACTGGACCATCGAGTGGCGGAATGGAAGCAGAAAGCGGGGAGGGATAATCGGACTTGGACGAGAACCAGCTCCGAGAGAGCGACCGAGCTTAGCCCAGGACGAAGTCCTGGCCTGACGAAATAACCAGACGACGAAACCACGCGCCCAGGGGCGCAACGCATACCTCTGCGTCGCCCCGCGGGACGCCGATCCTGATGGAATCTCGATTACTTCCTTGGCGTATGAACGTTATAGCGCATCACCCTGCCCAGGTTAATTCCGCGAATGATGCCTGCTGAGTGATAGGCCAGTCCCCACGAATCGATCGAGGACATATCCGGGAAAATGCAGGCTTCGAGGTCTTCATCGATCGCTCCCCACTGCACCCATGCACCGCCGCCGATGTTGACACCGCCAAATTGATCGGAGCCGCCAAGCTGTGTGCAATAAAACGACGCCGGGTTTCCTCCGCCGCTGGTCGTACCGAGGGGAACCTTGGCGTAGTAGGCAAGCGCCGCCAGCGTCGGCTTGGTGGCATACAGCGTGGTCAACAATATATGGATGCGAGAGCCGTCTCCCGCCGTGAATTGGCAAAACTGCCGACTGCCCGCCAACTGGAGCGGGTTTCCAAAATTGGTGCCAAAGTAGGGCTGGCGAGTTTCCACCACGCCGCCTTTCGAAGTGCAGTAATTGGCGGAGGCGCTGTCTACCTTCTCTTGCGCGAAAGCTTGCGGACAGGTCATGGCGAACAATAAAGCAACCGGTGCCAGCGTCAGTAAGACTGAAAAAGATTTGATCAAATTTTTCAAGGGAGGGCTCCTGGGATCTTGCAACCTATGAAGAATTGATTGCGAAGATCGGGAATTCTAGCACGAAAACCGCGAGGGGCCTGCGAGGGAGGGGCAAGGGTAGTGTTAAAACTACGGTTCTAGGTTGGAGGATTTAGGTCTAGGTTTCAGGTCTTGGGTCTTAAGCCTGGGGTGGCGTAGTCGCTTTAGCGCTGCGTTAAGCCTTGGTCGCGGACGCGATAGCGCCTGAGGCTCCTAACTCGGAGTCCGAAAGCGACTGCGCCACCCAATTTCTCCAAGACGATTCAGTACGCGCCTAGCTGTGGCCGCCAGTTAACTCTTTCACAATATTATTCACGAATGCCTTCGCATCGCCGAACAGCATCAGAGTGTTGTCGAGGTAATAAAGAGGATTATCGATTCCGGCAAACCCGGGACTCATGCCACGTTTAATCACCATCACTGTACGAGCTTTATCGACATCAAGAATTGGCATACCAAAGATTGGACTCGAAGCATCGCTGCGCGCCGCAGGATTAGTAACGTCGTTGGCGCCGATCACGAGGGCGACGTCGGTTTGCGGAAAGTCGCCGTTAATCTCGTCCATTTCGATCAGACGGTCATAGGGAATATCAGATTCCGCGAGCAGCACGTTCATGTGTCCGGGCATGCGGCCTGCCACGGGATGGATGGCAAATCTCACGTCTACGCCACGCTTCGTAAGCGCGTCATAGAGTTCGCGCACTTTGTGTTGCGCCTGCGCTACAGCCATGCCATAGCCCGGAACCACCACCACTTTGTTGGCCGCAGCCAAAATTCCCGCCGCTTCTTCAGCGGTTGCGCTGCGCACCGGTTTGGCTTCCTGTCCGCCCGCAGCGGCGACTTGCACCTGCCCAAAGGCGCCGAACAGGACGTTAGTAAACGAACGGTTCATCGCCTTCGACATGATGACCGAGAGAATCAATCCCGACGAACCATCCAGCGCGCCAGCGACGATCAGGAGCTTGTTATCAAGGACGAATCCCATGGCTGCGGCGGAAAGTCCGGCATAAGCATTCAGCAATGAGATGACCGTGGGCATGTCCGCCCCGCCGATCGGGATGACCAGCAGGACGCCGAAAATCAACGCGATGCCGATCATGAACGGAAACAAGTTTGTCATCTCGGGATGAAGAATGAGAGTACACCGCGATTCCGGCGGCCACAATAAACAGGAGAAGATTTACAAAATTCTGTCCTTTATAGGTGAGCGGACGTTGCGGCAAAAATCTCCTGGAGTTTTCCTGCCGCCATCAAGCTGCCGGTAAATGTGAGGCCTCCAAGAATCACTTCGAGGGAAAGCACGCCCATCTTGAAGGCGGGAACATGCGGAGCGCTCAAATAAAATTCCGCCGCGCCGACTACGGTTACGCAGAACGCTCCAAATGCGTGACTCAACGCCGTCCGCTGCGGGACAGCCGTCATCTGCACCAAGCCGAGCGGGATCGCCGATGCCCGTTCCGATCACGAGTGCGATGCCGATCCATTTGTAGTCGACGATGCCCTGGCTCAGCAGCGTGCCGCCGATAGCCAGCAACATGCCGATCTCTCCGGCCCACACGCCATGCCGCGCGGTCGTCGGCGAACTCATCCACTTCAATGACAAGATGAACAGAGCGCTGGCGATCAGGTAAATGACTTCGATTACGTTCTGGGTCGTCATGGTTTCGTCGGGACGGCTGGATTTAAACATTTTGAGCATGCGATCGGTAATCAAGAAACCGCCGACGATGTTGCTGGTAGCCGCGATCACGGCCAGCACCCCGAGGATGAATGCCAGCTTGCTCTCATGCCGGCCCACCAGAACAATCGCGCCAACGACGGCGATCGCATCCAGGGCATTGGTCAGCGACATTAGAGGAGTGTGCAACAAAGGAGAAACCCGGCGGATGACTTCGAATCCGATGAATGCCGCCAGCATGAAAACGAAAAGCCCGTTGAGTAAGGCAGAACTACCCATGCATCCTCCAGCAAACCTGGACTTACTGTGAAACCAGCGCCGGGAGCGAGAAAAATTCCCGCACCCGCCCGTGAACCACTTCTCCGCCCCGCGTCAGCAACGTTTCGCGAATGATGTCATCCTGCAAATTAATTTGCAGTTTTCCATCTTTCATTAGGAGCAAGAGAAACGCGCTGATGTTTTTCGAATACATTTGGCTGGCATGATAGGGAACACCGCTCGCCAAATTGATGCGACCGATAATTGTCACCCCGTGCTCGATGACAGTTTCGCCGGGCCGGGTCAATTCGCAATTTCCGCCACGCTCGGCAGCCAGATCGAAAATCACCGAGCCCTGCGCCATTCCCTTGACCATTTCCGCAGTGACCAGGATCGGCGCTTTCTTTCCGGGGACAACCGCCGTGGTGATCACCACATCGCTCTCACCCACGACTTTGGTCAGCAGTTCGCGTTGGCGCGCATAGAAAGTTTCGTCCTGCGCGGTTCCGTATCCGCGGGCATCCTGTGCGTCCTTGGCTTCGAGTGGAAGCTCGACGAAACGTCCTCCCAGGCTGAGCACCTGCTCTTTCACCGCAGGCCGTAGGTCGTAAGCGGAAACCACCGCACCAAGGCGGCGTGCCGTAGCGATCGCCTGCAGACCCGGCCACGCCTGCACCCATGATCAACACACGGCTGGGCGTAATCGTGCCCGCGGCCGTCGTCATCATGGGAAAAATTCTAGGAAGCGTATCGGCGGCGATCAACACCGCTTTATATCCGCAATCGTTGCCATGGACGAAAATGCGTCCATGCTCTGCGCGCGAGTGGTTCGCGGAACCAGTTCCACGGAAAAAGAAGTTACGCCGGTCTGCGCGATTTGTTGGACGGTGTCGATTGACCCGAGGGGCCGCAAAAATCCAATGAGTATCTGATCTTTACGCAGCAGCGCCAGATCAGCCTGGCCATTGAAATTGTTGGCCCCGTAACCAAGTACCTGGACGATAATGTCTGCGGCGGCGAAAACTGCTGCCCGGTCGGGTAGAATCTTCGCGCCCTTCTCCAGATATTGGGCGTCGGTATATCCAGCTTCCAATCCCGCGCCGGTTTCGATCACAACTTCGAAGGCACTCTTGATCAGGGTGGGGACGATTGCAGGAACAAGCGCCACCCGTCGCTCCCCCGGATAACTCTCTCTCGCAACGCCAACGATCACGCGGCTCGACCTCGTTAAGTTTTGGAAAAGGTATTGTATCTGCCCTTAGAGAGAAAGTGCACAGGGTGTTGGAAGATCTTCGAAAGAAAGGACAGAAAGCGCAGTCCTGCGGATTGGAGTCGAAAACTGAGGGCTAAAATCCACAACTACCGGCTCGGACTCGCCCTCATCCAGGACACTTCGAATTTTGCGGGCCAAGTGGTCCATCGAAAAAGGCTTTTGCAGGACAGCGGCATGTTTCTCACCGGCATCGTCGCCGAGCGAGGTGTGTTCGGGATACCCCGACATGAACAATACGCTCATCTGCGGACGCACCTGTGTAAGCCGCTGCGCCAATTCCTGCCCACCAATGTTGGGCATGAGAATATCGGTTAGCAGTAGGTCGATCGCGTGGCTGTACTCGCCGGCCAGGCGCAGCGCTCCGTCGCCGTCCTCCGCGCACAGGACCGTATAGCCATTGCGTCGCAGGAATTCACCGACCAGATCGCGAATGCCATCCTGATCTTCCACCAGTAAAACTGTTTCCGTACCCTTGGGTGTGCTGGTAGGCGTCGCTCTTTTTGCGGACGTTGTCACGGCCTTTTCAACCTCGTCGATCTGGGGAAGATAAATTTCGAATGTAGTTCCCCGTCCGGGTTCACTCGAAACCCATATCCATCCTCCGGTTTGTTTGACCACTCCGTATACGGTCGCCAATCCCAGTCCGGTGCCTTTTCCCGGCTCCTTGGTAGTGAAGAACGGTTCAAACATACGGGCTTGAGTTTGGGCGTCCATTCCGGTCCCGGTATCACCAACGGTCAGCTTCACGTATTTTCCGGGTAGCACACCTTCATGATTTCGGGCGTAAGCTTCATCCACATCGACGTTCCGGGTTTCGATAAGCAGCCTGCCGCCTTGGGGCATGGCATCGCGGGCGTTGACCGCCAGATTCAGGATCACTTGCTCCATCTGTCCTGGATCAGCTTTCACCCGGGACAACAGGTGCCCCGACATTACTTTCAACTCGATATTTTTTCCGATTAATCGATCCAGCATCTTGGCCACTTCGGTCAGCACAGCATTCAGATCCAATACTTTGGGCTGTAGCACCTGCTTGCGGCTGAAGGCCAGCAACTGTCGAGTCAGCGAAGCTGCACGCACGACAGCGTGTTCGATTTCGACGGCATCCCGATGCGCCGGATCACTGGCCGCGAGCCGCTCGCGCAACCGCTCATTGTGGGCCTGGATCAACATCAGGAGGTTATTGAAGTCATGGGCCACGCCTCCCGCCAACTGGCCCACGGCTTCCATTTTTTGTGAGTGCCGGAGTTGATCTTCCAAACGCTTGCGCTCAGTGATGTCGTACAACACACCTTGCATCAGAAGGGTTTGACTGTCGGTATCGCGCAACATGACAGCCTCGTCGCGAAACCACAGCACTCTGCCATCGCGCGCCAGCATGCGATATTCGGCATGAAACAATTCGTGGGTTTCCTGGAACCGTTTCTCCGCCGCCAAAGCAATGTGCCGGTCTTCGGGCTGAATGCGGTCCATCCAATTCGCCGGCGTGGACAACCACTCCGCCGGCGAAAATCCAAGAATGGATTCGATCTGAGGACTCACATAGTGCCAGGCCCCTTCGGCTCCAAGCTCCGCCACATAAGTGATGGCCGGCAGTCGTTCCACCAATACCCGGAATCGGGATTCCGCGGCCCGCAATTCCGCTTTGGCTTGATCGCGCTCAATGGCGATCCCCGCCAGTTGGGTGGCATGGGAGATAAGTTGTAAGTGTTCGGCGTCCGGACTGCGCGGTTCGCGATAATAAATAGCGAAGGTCCCAAGAATCTTGCCATTCTGAGAGGCGATTGGAGTGGACCAGCAGGCCCGAAGGCCGTGCGACAGGGCCAAGTACCTGAAGTCCGACCACAAAGGATCATTCGCAATGTCAGAAACCACAACCTGCTGCTTGCGATAGACCGCGGTGCCACACGACCCTGCCCGAGGCCCCATTTGTAACCCATTAATGGCTTGACTGTATTCCTTCGCCAAGCTAGGTGCCGCACTCGATCGCAAAGTAGTCCCATCGTTCTCCAAAAGTAGAACGGAACACAGCAGCCCGCTATATCGCTTTTCAATTTGCGTACAAATAGCCGAGAGCACTTCCGCGAGTGGCGTGTGCGCCATGATGAGCGCCAGGATCTGCTCGTCGAGCTGTGACAAAGCAATTGACGATTTTTGCGGATCCGGACTTGCGGATAATTGAACGCCCGTAGACATACTGAGTGCACGCGGCTTTCTGAAAGTCTTTTCGTTTGGACTTTTAGTGTGGGACGTCAGTCTCGGAGCTTTTCGTCTCGGGGACCGCCCTGAAACTGTGCAACCTTCCCAACTGCCATTATTTAGCCGTGGATATCCGCAGCGCCACGTTACCACCGTAATGTAGTGTCTAGAAGCGGACGGAATTGTCCAGCAGAGTGTGTTAATTCAGCATCGGAAGAGGCGAGTGTTTGGCATCGCCGCTGGTTGCGCAAACTTTTGCACTCGATCACAGCAACCGCCTTCTGGAGGAATTCCGAGAGATCTTGGCGGCACTCCTTCGATCTTGCGTTGGCATCGACCTAACCGCAATAAATTCAATAGGATGAAAACGTTGCAGTCCGATAAACCCTCGCCATCGGGGGATTGTCCAGCTATCCTTCGCTTCGGAGTGGCAAGTGCATGAAAGGCTTGGGCTCAGACAGTTTTCGCGGTCGATTTTGAGATCAAATAGAATTGGGTGCGTTTGGGAGGTTTCAGTGCGAGGTAGTTCCAAGGGTGGGTTATTGGTCACAATTTTTATGTTGTTGTCGGCGACATCCCAAGCTCAGCAGTTCTATGCGACCAACGAAGCTGCCGGACAGCTTGAAATCGTCGATCTGCAAAAACAGACAATCACCGTCGTTTACACTGCCGCAGGCCGGGCCGATAGCATTCTGGTGAATGCTCAAAAACAGCTGATTTACGATTTGTCGCCCCAGGGCGTTCTCGCGCTCTACGATCCCGCCACCAACACCAACACCATTTTGCTCAGCAATCTCGACAGCCCGCGCGACCTCTTGTTCGATGTCCCGACCGCATGCAATCCGAACGCGAACGCCAACACCATGCTGGTTTCGGAATATTCCTCGGGTCAGATCATCCGATACGACTTCACCACCGGCACATTCACCAAGCTAGGCGCACAGCTTGGGTCGAAGGCCACCGGATGGTCGGTAGACGGGCTTGCCTACGATGCTCAGGGTGAATTATTTGCGATCGCGAACCACAGCAACGTAGTTCAGCTTGATCCCTGCACCGGCGCCGTCTTAAAAACGCTGGTGCTTGAGCCGCATTACAAGGTCGATGGCGGCGATGGAATGGTCTACGATCCTTACACCGGCCAGCTTTGGATCAGCCACGATGGGTCCGACAACGCAAACGGGCTGATTGAAGTGCCTACGGATCTTTCGTCGTTTTCGCTTTTCCAAAGTGGCAACATACCCGTTCCCGATGGCATCGTTTCCGATGGAAAGGGAAACCTCTACATTGGGGCAGGATTGCAAAGGCTGGTAGCGTACAACATTCCAACCGACACGCTTGCCCATCCGATGTCAGAGTCATTCCTGGTGCCAGGACTCGATTCTTTGGAATTGATTCCAGGAACATCCACAACAGTCGGATTATCGCTGTCACCCAATCCGGCGGTTCCAGGCCAGGCCGTCACTCTGACGGCGACCATTATGCCACCTCCCACCGGCACGCAGCTTGGCACGGTAAGTTTCTACAACGGAGCGACTTTGTTGAATACTGCCGCCGTCAACGCTTCCGGAATCGCAACCTTCACCACCAGTACTCTTCCCGCCGGCCCTGACAGCATTAAAGCCACATACTCGGGCAACATTGACTTCGCCGCTTCAGCTTCACCGCTCGTGGTGGAAACCATCACTGGAAGCAGCTTGACGTCCACATCAACAACTCTGACTGCAGCTCCGAATCCAGTCGCAGCGAGTCAGTCTGTGACGTTAACGGCGACCCTGGCGCCGGCCCCGACGGGTATACCGCTGGGTAGCGTGAATTTCTACAACAGCTCGACCTTGCTGAATACTGCGACCGTCAACTCGTCCGGAGTGGCAACTTTTGCCACCAGCGCTCTACCCGCGGGCTCAAACAGCATCACTGCCGCCTACACGGGAAACACGGATTTCGCCGAATCAACTTCATCTCCGCTCACATTGATTGTTACGGCCGCTTCTACTTTCACCATTAGCGCCACGCAACCCTCCGTGACTGTCGCTGCGGGCAGCTCGACTGACGTCCATCTCACTGTGGCCCCCGCTGGCGGCACCTTTAACGGACTGATTTCATTCGCGGCAACCGGACAACCGACCGGCTCCGCTGTGACTTTTAATCCCGCAACCGTTACTCCCGGAAATGCGGCAACGCCCATCGTGATGACGATCCAGCTCGGAGCCCAAACCGGGGCTCTTCCCTCCAACCGCAAACCGGACTTCCCTTTTTCACCGATGTGCCTGGCAGCCGGCTTGTGTGTGATTGGAAGCAAGTATCGCCGCCCCGCCAAATCGCTCCCCATGTTTCTCGCCATCGCGATTCTGGCCGGAGCGGCGTTAGCAATGAGTGGGTGCGGAGGTGGAGCGACCGCGACTACGTCAACACCGGTTTCGCAAAGCAAGAGCTATGCGATTACCGTGACAGCCTCTAGCCCGTCATCCCCGGACGCCACGACCACGGTCAAGCTCATCGTGCAGTAAATTGTGGTGCTAGTGCCTGAATCCTCCGTCTCTCGCTCACCTATCAGCTTTGGTTCCGTCTAAGACGCCGGCGCAGTCTCTTCATGATCCGTCAGAGGTCCAAGCAAATTGCGATGAACGCAACAATTTTAGGAGGCTTCCCCATGTTTCGAGCTAGGTTTGGAACTATGTTTCGAGCATTTCTATTCTGCGTGGCATTGGCAGGCATGTCGGGCGTCAGTCCGGCGCAATCGTTTGTACTCGACCTTCCTTTGCAGAGTCAGCGTGCGGAACTTTCACAACGCATCGGCATCACCGATATCACAATCTCTTACCATCGCCCACTTGTGAACAATCGCAAGGTTTGGGATGGACTGGTTCCCTATGGCACAGTGTGGCGAGCCGGCGCCAACGAGAATACGACTATCACCTTCAGTGATCCTGTTCTGATCGAAGGGAAGCCGCTCGACAAGGGAACTTACGGATTGCACATGATTCCGAACGCCGATGAATGGACCATCATTTTCTCGAAAAACTCCACGTCGTGGGGGGCTTTCACCTACGACCAGTCCGAAGATGCGTTGCGCGTCGTCGTAAAGCCCCAACCAGCGGACATGCACAACGCCCTGACCTACGACTTCGATCAATTGCAGCCCGATTCGGCCGTGGCGAAACTGGAATGGGAGAAGATTTCGGTCCCGTTTAAGGTCTCTGTCGATGTGCACGATCTGGTGCAAGCGAGCTTGAAAAACCAGCTCCGCAATCTTTCGCAATACACCTGGATAAGTTGGGATGACGCCGCAAATTATCTACTCACCGAAAAGATCGCTTTGGATCAAGCACTCACCTATACGTCGAAGTCGATCGAAAACGAAGATCGCTACGAGAATGAGCTGACCAAGTCGAAGGTCCTGACTGCGCTCAATCGCAAGGACGATGCTGCCATCGCGCAAAAGAAAGCACTCGACTTAGCCACGCCGCTACAGGTCCATTTATTCGGACGCCAGTTGCAGGCTGAAAAACGAAGTGAAGAGGCTTTCGCAGTGTTCCGCGAGAATGCAAAAAAACATCCAGACCAGTGGTTCGTGCATTCAGGACTGGCTCGCATTTATTGTTCGCAAGGTAAATTCGACGACGCGGCCAAAGAGATGAAAGTGGCGCTGGCCACCGCTCCGGACAACCAGAAGGTCTATCTGACTGGACTTGTAAAGCAATTGGAATCGAAGCAGGACATAAACTAGTAGGCGGTCACAAGCCTGCGGAGAGAAAGCGGCCTTCGTCGTCAGGGAAATGACCTGGCGGGCAGATCCGCTTTTTTCTTTGCAACCCTTTCTCCTCGCCTCATAGATCGCAAGCCGGGTTCTTCGAATGGATCTGACAAGGGTGCATCTGGTATTTCCGCGGGCTTATCATTTTGAGTGAACATGGAAAAATCCTGTTGATGGCTCCCAGCAAGGACCGTTCAGGTGGCTGCGATTTCGTTGCAGGACGCTTAATAGCGGCTCACACCGGAGGCCCTGCAGGAGCGCCGGCCGGCTTCAACCTGGGTGTGTTCTGACTTGGGCTTTGCAGATACAGATTGATTTCGTGCTCGAGACGATCCAAAGTCGAGGACCGCGCTGGGTTTTTTTTCACTGCCGCTTGAACCTGATGAACTCCAGCCAACGCCGCAGATTGCGTTTCCGGGGTCGCTACGGGGTTGACGGCCAGAACCATGAGCCGCTCCGCGATTTCGGTTTGCACCACGCCTTGCAGTTCTTTCTGCCCTGACGTTTTTGCGCTGCCGGGAAATCCTGCACTCACCAGGGCTGCGATCACCGAAGAGGGCGAAGGTTGAGTCGGATCTTCCTGAGAAAGGACAGCCAGACGCTCCACCCGTCTGGGATCAAGCAATCCCCCAACGACGATTTCGGCCACTGCACGAGCTCCGTCCTGCGGGCTGAACAAATATCCTGACGAAGAGGCAAAGCGCTCTGCATCCGGGCCCCGATTTTCCTCCGGCGCCAGTGCCTTCCACAAGGCTGCCGGTGTTTCCAGTTCGGCAGGATTCAGCGCGTTCAGTAACAACTGAATGGCCTCGTTTTGGCTGCGGGCAGGCCAGAGGCTTACTGGTTGCTGGCCATCTCCGGCCAGCGATGGGGGCACTTTCGCACCGCCCACCACATTGATTGCCGCGGCTAAAGCATAGCGATGAAATAAATAAACTAATGGAAATCGCGAAGCCAGCATCGAGTTAGGCTCACCATCTTTCAGCATCTGGGAACTGTAGTGGGCGAGGAGCGCATCGCGAACAGGGACAACCTCTTTCAGCCAGGTCACGGGGTCCGGGCCGTCGTCGTAAGAATTCCAGCGCGGATCTTCGTAGTTCCCCCACACGATCCCTTTCGCGATCGAGTTTCTGACAATCGTATCCAAGCGGTCGTGCTCGCCATCCATGGGTTCGGTTGGGCTTGCCCTGGCTGTAGCCCCACTCGATCGCGAAGCGGTCGTAGCTGCCTACGCCCTGCATGTAGGCATCGGAAAGGTCGGCCGTCCCATCGGTCCGAATTCGGACGCGAGGCGCAAAGTAGTCCATCACCGAACCGCGCCCGAATGTGCTGGCCACAAAATTGTGTTCCAGCCCCAGTGCGTGACCTACCTCGTGGCACACCAGCAAAGCCAGCCGGTTTAGCATGATCTGTTCTTCACTGATGTGCGGATCGAGATTGTCCAGCGCGGCAAAAGCAGCCAGTGAAGGTTCGGCAACATCCCGGCCCGACGAAATGAGGGATTCCCAATAGTTGTTGACGGTGCGCATGCGATGCGAGTCGAGTTGCACGACAGCGTGGATAATTTCACCGGTGCGCGGGTCGGCGTGGCTTTGGCCCACAGACCAGCCACGTCCGGAGCGGTTCGTCCACTGGATAGTGGGATAACGAACGTCCAGCGGGCTCGCGCCTTCGGGAAGATCCGCAATGCGGAGCGCATTCTTGAATCCGGCTTGTTCAAATGCGTCATTCCACCACAATGCTCCCCGTCGGACTGCCGAACGGATTGGTTCCGGAATGGCGCGATCGAGATAAAAAACGATGGGCTTGACGGGCTCACTTATCGCGGCGTCTGGATCTTTCTTCTGCAAACGCCAGCGGTCCACCAGGTAATGATTCAAGGGACGATTGTAGGCTTGGGAGAAATCCTGAAAGGCGGTTGTAATGAATCCCACGCGTGGATCTTGTTCGCGAGGCTCGTAACCCGGCTCCGGCAGGGCCACGAATGACTGGTGCTCGCGGACGCTCAAGGTATGCGGGTCGGGCTGGTTGAGATCGGTTTCGGAATCGGTAGCGAAGGTCAACAGCGTTTCGATTTCCGTATTGAGCGGAAAGCTGGCAGTGTGGTCGAGATCAATTACGCTGCGGGTTTCGTCGAGGTGCCAGTTCGAATTTGAGCTTTCAGTCCGAACGGTGACGCCTCCGATTGCCTGAGTTGGATGCTGCAACTCCGACAACAGATCGACGGAATCGCGGAGTAGCAGGGGATTCGCGTTGACCAGCAGAATGCCATCCTGCTCGGCCTCCACCGGCAAAGCGGCCAGCACTGAAGTGGGGAAACTCGACTCTACCGAATGCTTCAACTCTGCGTTGCCACTTTCGGCGCGGAAGCTGGAGTTCTCCTCAATCGCGAGCACGCGCATTCCCACGCGTTGCAAGCGGCACACTGCGGCGCCCCCGAAAGTGCTTCGGTCGGCGAAAATGGAAGTCGAACCTACGCCGCTGCCCAGACCTGTGAAATACAGGAACTCGCGGGCGAGCACCGCGGGCGTAACCTCAAGCAGAATTTCGCCCTTCTTTTCGTCCCAGTAATAAGGTAGAAAACCGTCGCGCTTGGTGAGGCCCGTCGTTCGCGACGCCAGTGAGACCGGTTCACTCGCAGTTGCCGGCGTCTGCGCAGCCGCAAAGGCGACTGTGGTGCACAGGCCAAAAATAATCAGGCACGCAAGTTGTTTCATAGCTGGGAGATTTCCTTTGAGCCGAAAACGGTATCGATTGTAACCCCAGCGTTCGCCCCGGAGAAGTCTACCTGCGCGCGAAATGCTATCAACGCCGGTTAGCTCTGCGAGCTGGATTCTTTCTGGACCTGGGCGAGGTTAAGAGCAAACCACTTCTTTCGGTCGAGCCAGGTTTTGGTCAGGGAGAATCCGGCTGCATTCAGCATCTCGCGAACCCTGGGCAAGGTGTACTTGTAGCTATTTTCAGTATGAATACGCTCCCCGTTGGCAAGCTTGACAGTCAGAGGGAGGGATCGGAAATATGCAGTTTGGGGTTGCAGGCTTTCCAGGTGCATTTCCATGCGGGATTGCTTCTCGTTCCAGCGGGCGACATGGCGGAAGGCATCCAGATCAAAGTCCGCGCCCAACTCGCGATTGATTCTTCGCAAGATATTCTTGTTGAAATCGGCCGTGACATTTTGAGCGTCGTCGTAAGCGGGCACTAAGATGGATGGATCTTTCACGAGGTCGGTCCCCAGCAACAGGGTGTCCCCTTCGTTCAATTCGCTTCCCACCGAACGCAACATGTCGACAGCGGCATGAGGATCGAAGTTGCCGATGCTTGATCCGAGATACAAAACCAGTTTCCGACCTGGAATATCACGGAGAAAACCGAAGCCACCGCTGAAGTCGGCGACGACAGGCCGAACATGGGTTTGCGGCGATTCTTTCCTTACTCTTTCGCGGGCCTCCGCGAGCGCAGCCCACGAAATGTCCACGGGGAAATAGTTCACCCGAATCTGGCGATTGGCAAACGCATGTAATAGCGTGCAGGTCTTGGCTGCAGTGCCGGCGCCAAGCTCGATGATCGTCGAATCCGGACCCACCGCACGCGCCATCGCCGGGGCGTGCTTTTGCAATATGGCAAGCTCCGTCCGGGTCAGGTAATACTCAGGGAGTTCGGTAATTTTCTCGAACAAAGCTGAACCGGCAGCGTCATAAAACAACTTGGATGGAAGGGTCTTAGGGTGGCTGGTCAGACCCTGCTCAACCTCTGATGCGAACGACGATACCGCAATGAGTTCACGAGCGATCATTTGGCCAACCTTAATCCTGAGAATTGCCAGCGGGTATGCGGGGGGAAAAAATTGCGATAGGTGGCACGAATGTGACTTGCCGGAGTAGCGCAGGAACCGCCTCGCAGCACAAACTGGTTACACATAAACTTGCCGTTGTATTCGCCCAAGGCTCCCGGGGCTGATTGAAATCCGGGGTAGCCGATATAAGGACTGGCAGTCCACTCCCAAACATCGCCGAACGCCTGCTGGAATCCCTCGCCGTTGGCGGCTTGCGGATGGAGAATGTTGTCCTCGAGAAAAGTCCCTTTACTCGGAGTACGCAGGGCGGCGATCTCCCACTCTTGTTCGGTCGGCAGGCGAGCGCCGCTCCAACGCGCGAAAGCGTCGGCTTCATAAAAGCTGATGTGGCAGACGGGCTCAGCGCCATTGATTTCTTTCGTTCCGGTTTGCAAGCCGCCGGCTACGAACTCATGCCACAAGCCATCATCGTGCCGTTCCCAATACAAGGGCGCATTCCATTCCTGCGAATGAACTTTGTCCCATCCATCTGAGAGCCAGAGTTCAGGACGAGCATAACCACCGTCGGACAAGAAATCCAGATACTCGCCGTTAGTAACTTCCCGCGATGCAATCTGAAATGGACGCAGCAATACTTCGTGCCGTGGGCCTTCGTTATCGAACGCAAAACCTTTACCGTCATGACCAATGGAATGGATTCCACCTTCAATTTCAATCCAGCTAAGGGGTGGCGCGGATCGATCCCGACTCTGACTTGCAAACTCGGTCCAACGCAGAGGCGCCGACCAGAGTGCGTGCTTGATATCCATCACGATAAGCTCCTGATGCTGCTGTTCGTGATTCAGACCGAGTTCAAGAAGCTGCAAAACTTCGTCGTTAAACCCGTCCAGCATTCCTAGCAAGGCCGAATCGACGTGCGCCCGGTAGGCATGAACTTCTTCAAGGCTCGGACGCGACATCAATCCACGCGATCCTCGCAGCGGATGTCCCCCAAGCTTTTTGTAATAGGAATTAAAAAGATAGGTGTAACGCGGGTCGAACGGAGTGTAATCTTGCGAATGCTGCGCCAGAATAAATGTTTCAAAAAACCAGGTGGTGTGAGCCAGGTGCCATTTCACCGGACTCGCATCCGGCATCGATTGCAGCATTTGATCTTCAGCCGAGAACGGCGATGCGATCCGCAGGCTAAGATTGCGGACCTCAAGGAATCGCTCACGAAGAACGCGGGCAGGGCTAATTGAACTTTGTGCGAGGTCAACGGACACGAGCTATTCCTTCAATCGGAATTTTTTGATTTCAGAACCGACAGCAAGTTCAAGAATTGTCGCCAGGCTCATTTGCGACGAGTCCTCGAAACCTTCCCCCAAGCCAGATGGCACCAGAACGAGAAAAGCATCTTACTATGATGCTCGTCGATTAGGGCCCGTTGTTTTATTTATCTTCGGCAGCTAAGCTGGTGGATAAGCACGGATCAGCGCTTTTCGAACAATCTTATGGCCACTCTCTCGAAAGCCAGGCGACCCTCCCGGCGCGAACCGGAATCCACCAAAGAGATGACCGGACTCATTCGCCAGGCCTGCCTGGTGGCCCGGGATGCCGCCGCGAATACCAGCGAATTTATTGGAAATTCTTCGAAGATGGCGTTTCTAGCGGTCAAAGATTGCGAAAAGGAATTGGATCGCATTGAGCGCCAGGTAGACGAAAAAATCACTAGCGCGATCACCGAGGTGACCGAGGCCGAGGCGCGCGAGTTGCTGGCCTGCCTTAAATTCATTACCGATCTGGAGCGCATCGGGGACCTGACCTGGTCCGTCGTAAAGCGGGTGCAGGCGGTCACGCCGCGGCTTCTGGCCGATGACCGGCGCGACCTGATCACTATGTCGGAGACCCTCAGGAAAATGCTCGATGGAATTCGCGCGGGGTTCGTAGACCGTGATGTAGATCCGGCGACCTGGGTGCTGCAGACCGACTCGCAGATCGATCAAACGTGCCATGCCATGTTTCGCCGGCATTTGGAAAGCACCGACCGCCGGCCGCGAGAATACAGCACTCATCTTCTGCTGATGGCCCAGGCTTTTGAGCGGGCGGGCGATCACACCAAAAACTTAGCGGAAGAAGTATTCCACCTCGTGGAAGGCCGCAGCGTCCGGCATGAGCTCAAGCGCCGCCAACCGGAGGGATAAGGTCAAAGGCTTTCAACCACCAAGGACACTTAGGGACACGTCGGAAATCTCTGAGAATTCCGTCCTTCGTGCAACTTCGGATCTGTTCCGATTTTCGCGAATCAGATCCTCCGCTCAGAATGAGACTAAAAAACCTTCCGGAACGTCCAGAACAGGGTTCCTGACAGCAGCATGGCGACAGGCAACGTGAGTACCCAGGCCATCAGCAGATTACGCACCGTTGCCCACTGCAATCCGGTGTGGTTCGCGGCCATGGTTCCGGCGATGCCCGACGAGAGTACATGCGTCGTACTGACCGGAAGCCCGAAGCCATCGGCTGCTCCAATCGTCAACATGGCGGTGATCTCGGCCGCCGCGCCTTGGCCGTAAGTGAGATGGTCTTTGCCGATTTTTTCTCCTACCGTTACTACGATTCGCTTCCAGCCGACCATCGTGCCTAAGCCGAGAGCCATCGCCACTGCTACTTTCACCCATGTCGGAATAAAGCGAGTGGAGAAGTCGATATGCTTTTTATAATTGGAAATGATTCCCCAGTCGGCAGTCGAGATATCTCCCTGCTTGTTCTTTTGCATCAAGCGGAAAGCCTCGCTGGTGAGATACATATCATTGCGGAAATTGCGGACACGGTCATGCGGCACGTTGGCTAATTCGCCAAACAGAACAGTCTCATTGCCGATATCACTAATCAGTTCGCGCAACGCCAGCATCGTGTTCGGGGTGAATTGTTTGGTGCGGACATAGTCCGTGACTTCTTCCCTTGCGTCGCCGATCACCGCGCTGGGAACCACATACTTGCCCACGGTCTCAGCCGCCTGCCGGGAAACCGCAATAAAATCATCCGACTGCTGTTTGGTCACCGCGTGGTTCAAGGCATATGCGGTGGGAACGGTCCCAATCAAAATCAGCATGATCAGACCCATGCCTTTTTGTCCATCGTTCGAGCCGTGGAAAAAGCTGACACCCGTGCACGTCAATATCAGAAGAGCGCGTATCCAGAAAGGCGGCGGTTCCGTGCCTACGGGAGCTTCGTACAATCTTTTGTTTTTGATGAAAGCTTTCATTAGCGTCAACAGAAGGTACGCGCAGGCGAAACCCACGATCGGGGAAAAGAAAAGCGATTTTCCAATATTTACCGCCTGCGCCCAGTCCACACCACTAGTGCCGGTTCGCCCCTGCATCAGTTGATTTGCAATGCCGACACCGATGACCGAACCAATCAAGGTATGAGAACTGGAAGCGGGAAGGCCAAAATACCAGGTTCCCAAATTCCAGATAATGGCTGCGACCAACAAAGCGAACACCATGGCGAAGCCGGCTTTACTTCCGACTTGCAGAATCAACTCGACCGGCAAAAGTGAAATGATGGCGAAGGCAACCAGTCCGCTCGACGTCAATACGCCGAGGAAATTCCAAAAGCCGGACCAGACCACGGCCACGTGCGGCTCAAGCGCGTGGGTATAAATCACGGTTGCGACGGCATTCGCTGTGTCGTGAAATCCGTTCACGAATTCGAAGCCCAGCGCGACGAGCAGAGCGATACCCAGCAAAACATATGGCAGCAAAGAACCGCTATGGACAGTGGACAGGTCTGAGAGCAAGTGGAAGCCGGAATAAACAACGCCCACCACCAGAACGAGCGCAAATGCAATCATTCCGAGTTTTCCTGGATTCTTGCCTAACTTGGCTTCTAACGTAGGGGTAGCAGTTGCGCTCGCCATTCGGTTCTCCTGGGATGACTCAGAGGTCGGGTAAATTCGCGTATTTATCAGGCGCCACTATAAGGAAGGATTGTTAAGGCATTGTGAATATGGGAAGAGAATTACAAGGAGTCCGGTCAACAGGGGTATCGTCCGAAGGAAACAGGTAAAATGCGAATTCCTCGTAACTGCTTTGGAGCTCTATTTGCTAAGGAGATGATTCCATGGGCCGACCGGGCCGCTGGCTAGTTTCTGGCACGCTTCTGATCTGTACCTCCCTGACTGTCGCGCAACCCAGGCACGATGCCGAACAGCGCACTGGCCGCTATCTGGAATCCGTGCGCGCTCAACCGCCTCTGGTGCTTGCTTTTTTGCGCGACATGCCCAAGGGAGGCGATCTTCATAATCACCTGTGGGGCGCCCTTTACGCTGAAAACTTAATTGACTACGCGGCGGACGATGGCCTGTGCATCGATCGCACAACTTCGATTTTGATCGCTCCTCCGTGCGACGCTTCCTGTGAGAAATACACCAGCAAGCCGGCGGTGCGCTGCGCCTACCTGGACCATGTGCTTTACAACTCCATTGTCGACGCATGGTCGATGCGGAATTGGAAATCCGGAGACGAGTCCGGCCACGATCATTTCTTCGCAACCTTCGACAAGTTTTCACTGGCGGCCCAAAATCACACAGCGGACGCTTTGGCCGAAGCCGAGTCCCGCGCTGCGGCTGACCATCTGCAGTATGTGGAATTCATGCATACGGCGGACAGTGGGCAATCGGCGCAACTGGGCGCAAAGCTAGGCTGGAATGACGATTTCGCCAGGATGCGGGATGGCCTCTTGACCCGCGGTCTGTCCGAGATTGTTGCGGCCACACGCAAGCAGCTTGACGAGGATGAAGCCAGAGTACATTCGACACTCAAGTGCAATACCACCAATGCTGCTGCCGGCTGCAAAGTCCAGGTCCGTTACCTCTACCAGGTCTTGCGTGGACTTCCGCGACAGGCAGTGTTCGCGCAAATTCTGCTGGGATTCGAACTGGCTAAAGTCGATCCGCGCTTTGTCGGATTGAATCTGGTCATGCCGGAAGACTGGTACGTTCCCATGCATGATTTCGATCTGCACATGAAGATGCTCGAATACCTTCACGGCATTTATCCCAAGGTGCACATCAGCCTGCATGCCGGGGAAATGGCCATGGGCCTGGTGCCTCCGGACGGATTGAGCTTTCATATTCGCGAGTCGGTTGAGCGTGGCCATGCTGAACGTATTGGACACGGCGTGGATGTGATGAACGAGAAAAATGCCATTGGGCTGCTGCACGAGATGGCCCAGCGGAATGTACTGGTAGAAATCTGTCTGACTTCGAATGATGTGATTCTGGGTGTCAGTGGCAAGGATCATCCTTTGCCTGATGTACCTGCGATATGGCGTGCCGGTTGCCCTCGCGACCGATGACGAGGGCGTTTCGCGGTCCGACATGACGCATGAATATTTGCGGGCGGTGGAAACCTATCGTCTTTCTTAGCTACAAGGATTTGAAGCGCATGGCGCGGGAAAGTTTGGAACACAGTTTTCTGCCCGGAGTCAGTCTTTGGGGAAACTTCAACGCGTTTCATACCTGTGCCGGCCTGCGCATCTGACTCTCTCGGTGGAAGCAATACATCCGACGCTTGCCGGAAATTTCTCGAGGTCAATGAACGGGCTAGGTTGCAATGGAATTTGGAAACTGAGTTCGTTGGATTTGAAAAGAAGTTTTAGCGGTACAGCTTTAACCGCAAAGAACCTTAAGAACTTCCAAGGATGCAAAGGGGAACCTTTCGACCCAGGAATTCCTGCTGCGAACTGATTTGGTCAGGTGCTAGAATTTGCACTGACTCGGACTATTCCCATGAAAGACGAATTCACTCGCGCTGAATCCGCTGCCAAGTTTCTGGAGTCGCAGTCCGGTCTCTTCCCAAGAATTGGAGTTGTTCTTGGCTCCGGGCTGGGAGGCTTTGCGGACGAACTTTCCGATGCTGCGCGCATTCCGTACGAGAACATTCCTTTCTTCCCTCGCTCGACCGCCATCGGACATGCCGGACAAATGGTCATTGGCAATGTTGGCGACGTTCCCGTCGCTGCTATGCAGGGACGGGTGCATCTTTACGAA
This sequence comes from uncultured Acidobacteriaceae bacterium, assembly GCA_963794195.1. Lineage (GTDB taxonomy): Bacteria > Acidobacteriota > Terriglobia > Terriglobales > Acidobacteriaceae > DATBAX01. The sequence continues at coordinate 92,157 of CAWCCU010000001.1, read as the reverse complement.
GGCTATTCGGCGCAGGAAGTCGCATTCCCCATCCGCGTATTCGGTCTCATGGGAATCCACGCAGTTGTGCTTACCAACGCGGCCGGGCGGAATCAATCTGGAATACAAGCAAGGCGCGCTCGTGTGATCAAGGATCACCTGAACTTGCAAGGTCAAAATCCGCTGGTGGGAGAAAACGACGACGCTTTGGGTCGCGCTTTACCGATATGACGAGGCGTATTGCAAGGCCTATCGGGAAATCGCCTTTCCGCCGCGCAGCAGGCTGGGAAATACCCATTCGGGAAGGAATTTATGCCGGGCTGCTGGGCCGAGCTACGAAACTCCGGCCGAAATTCGTTATCTGCGAACCATTGGCGCCGATTTAGTTGGGATGTCCACCGTTCCGGAAGTGATTGCCGCCCGCCACATGGGATTGAAAGTCCTGGCGATTTCCTGTGTTACGAATATGGCTGCAGGAATCCTTGATCAGCCGATTAATCATGAAGAAGTGTTGAAGACCGGCGATCGTGTTAAGGAAGATTTTGTAGTATTGCTGCGGGCCGTGCTGCCGCAAATCGCAACCGATATCGAAGAACCGGCCAAATGAAAAGGCCGTCCTTTCGGACGGCCCTTCTTCGTTAAGAAACTCCTTGCTATTAACGGGCCGCTTTTGCAGCCGCGGTTGCGGCAACGACTTCCTGGACAAACGGCAAGCCATTCGGTGTGCCTAAGCCAGTAACGTTGTCCCATCCGGGTCCCGTCGTCAGCGATGAGTCGGTTCCGAATGTAAACACATCCCAACGAGTAGAAGTTGAGCTTTGGAACAACGTACTGAGATAGCCAGTAGTGTTCCCCAGTGGCGCCGCCAACTCATCGGCGGTTTCGGTGACAGTGGGACTTCCGGGGACGGAAATCGTTCCGGTCACGTTATTCGCGGATGCCGGTGTGACGTCGGTGACATCAGTTATGGCGTCCGAAGGCAGATCGTAAAGAATCGCAGCAGCCTGGCCCAGCGGTTCGCCTGCTGCCTGGTTCGCAATCGCCCACATGGCAGAGAACATCGGGCAAGCAAGACTCGTTCCCCCGATGACCCCGATCCCTTGCGGATGACCTGGGACTTCATCCGGTGTAATGACAATTTCTACTCCGGTCTCAGGATCTGCCAGGTAGGAAATGTCCGGAACCTGTCGAAAGCTCCCCGACACGCTGCTTTGAAAGGATGGTTTGGTCCAGTACGCGCTGGTACCTCCACCAGCTCCGCCTTGAAAACCAAACGCAAGAGGCGGAACGGTTGGCGGGTTCGGGTTTGGGTCGGCTATGCGAGTGAAGTTCATGCCCCACCCCGTCTGAAAATTCATTGTACGGTTAGGTTTCAGAAATAGGCTTGTGCCGCCGACTCCGGTGGCAAACGGAGCGGCGGACGGCATCGATACGGTGGTTGCGCCGAGGGCATTGAAATAAGTCGCCAGAGTCGCCCGATCGAGAAGTTGTCCGAGATACCCAGGCTTGCTGCCAGTTCCGCAAAGTCATTCTCGATTACAAGTTCCGATGGAAATGGAATCAGCTCAGCTTCCGGACCACCCCAACTGTTGGAGATCACGTTGCCAAATCCATATCTCAGCAGCGTAAAAGTTGGCCAGATCAAGGTTGGTAAATGAGTTGTCTTCCGCCTCAATGAGGACAATGTTGGCGCCTGGGGCGACTGTGTGCGCCCATTCGACATCGAGAGTGGTCTCCACGTTCCAATCGCCGGGAAAGCAACCATCCGCGACTGTGCAACCGGAGGGGCCACCGACTCTTAAGACCGTGAAATTCGCCGGCGTCAGCTTCGGGAGATTGTTGATTTTCGAGAAGGTAGCTGCGTCTAGCCGGATCGTCGGGGAGCCGTAAGCGTCGACAATCACGATTGTCTGGCCCTTGCCGGTCCAGCCTTTGGCGTAGAGCGCATGCAAGCCATAACCTTTTTGGATTTCGGCGGAATCATAGCCGCAAGAGGGCAGGTTTGGTGGCGCGCTAGTGATATTTGATCCATACCGATTTCCGGTATAGGTGGCAGAAGGGCCGCCGCCAGGAGTCTTGAAGACTTTGGTGATGGGGACTCGTAAGCAATTGCCGCTGTAAACCAGACCATCGGGCCCGGCGGAGGTGAGCGGTGCGTAGACTGGTTTGTTGTTATCGGGATCGATAGGACGCCTCACATATGGCTGATAGGAGAAGCTGTTTAGTCCCTGCACCGCTTTGACCAGCGGTGCAATCGAAGCATCGAGGACTGGCTCACTTAGGTTCGCACGATGCGTCTGCCCGTTGGACTGGAAACGGTTGATCTGCACGTGGAAGGCGCTCTGCACGTCGCTGACGCGGCCCGTTGCCGAAATGAAGTGGTTGTTTTCATCTGCCGCCGAAACCTTCAAATTGCGGGAGATAAGAAATTCGCGCACTTTTGCCACGTCCGCTGCACTCGGCGCAAAATTGGCTTTGTACTGCTCCTTGGTAAGCCAGTGGTGATAGTTCGGCGATCCTTTCAGATACATCTGGCGGACCGATTCGTCAAATGCGGCTTTGTTGTGTTGATTAAGCCAGACCGTCACCGTAATCGACTTGGACAAGTTTTCCGGCCCGAGATTTTTAGCGTTGGAAAGCAACCGGGATGAGCTGCTCGCAGATTGCGAGAACGCTGAACCTGCTAACAGCGTAATCACCACAAACGCGGCAACAATTCCGGCACGAAGTTGCGAATGACCATTGCGAATCGACATGCGTATATCTCCTTGGGAGAGTGAGAGGGATAATGTTTTGCGATTGGCACGCGCTCCAAGAGTTGTCTTGAATGTTGGAAGATGACGCCGGAAACCGCAACCAACGGCAACGAGATAGATGGGGTATCGTGACGCGCTTCAATTTTCTACGGAGACCTAACTCTCGCTATCCGAAAGCTTCACTGCCGCCGCGATAGGTTTCGGTAGAGAGGCCGTGAAGTTTGTCACCAGAAAAGGCAAGAGTCAAGCACAAAACACTTGACACTTGTAAAGTGAAACATCTTGCACACCGCGCAGATTGGGCCACCGAGGCCGGATTTAGAGCCACCGTCGAAAGGTCTAATGCTGAGGGGTTAGGTCGGCATAGTGACTAAAACTGGAAACCGCAACCTGATCGCTGCCTGGAATGTAGAAACCAAATTTTCCCAAGCTGAGATTGACACCGACTTCGCTCCACTTATCGAGAACGATCCAGGCATCGCCGTTCCGGGTCTGATGAACAATTTCAGTTGGCGTCACGCGAACCTGGATGGTGCGGAATGTTTTCTTATCAGCTTTTAGCGGGAATTTTGTTTCTTCAGTTTTGACGCCATTGCGGATTACGGTGCGATAGAAGAAATTCTCGTCCAATTGAAACAAGCCGTAGTTGTTGGGATCGGTGTAGTTCGCAACCCACTGTAGTCGATGTCCCTTAAGCAACATGGCCGAAAATACAAATGTCCCCGAGGGAGGAGCGTTGTACAAAACATAATCTCCACCGTGATGAACGTAGTTTCCTTTCTCCGATTTCCATCCTTGAGGATCGTCCCACTTGGTCATTCCACTCGGAGCCAGCGGAAGATCGATGCTCCTGGATTGCCCGGAAACGACATCCACCGAAGTCGACCGAGTGATGTTGTCAGCAACGCGAGTAGTGAGCGTGTAGGAACCTGGCGTCAAGCTCATCACGCTGCCGCTGCTCACTTTGACGGGAGCGTCGCCGCCTCTGCTCAATGTCACGATTGCATCAGGCAGGGAAAAGGTGATTTTCAGGTCTCCTGATGCTGCGTCCAAGACCACGTCTGGCGCCGTCAATTGCACCACCACGCCGCCCCCGAAGCGCTTGGTGAGTTGCTTTGGCTTGAATCGATCTTTTCGCAATTCGATGACATGGTCGCCGGGATTTAACGTGGGAACACTCAGAGTTCCATCGGCCTGCACGGTGCCCACCTGTACCTGATCGATGGCAACCGTCGCACCGGGAGTTCCGCCCTGAATCCAGAGTGCCGCAAAATGAGGCACCGGCTGCAAATTGAAAGCCAGTTTGCTTTGCTGTCCTTTGCGAAGGTGGATCTCCTGCTCCGGAAGATCCTGGAAGCCGCTCTTGAAAACTTTGACGGTGTAATCCTTCGGCGCGAGGTTCGCAATTCTTAATTGTCCATTCGCAGCCGTGAGGTCTTGAAGTTTCCCGTTCAGAAGGACTTTGGCCTTTTCCTGGCCGGTCACAATCAGGATGGTGCCAATGTTCTGTCCAGACTGCAGAAAAGCAGTGAGGGTCGGGGCGGGCCCAGCGTCGACATCCAATTTGTACTCGTCCGTGCCCGCCCCAATCGTGAGTTGATGCGAGCCGGGGGAAACCTGGGTAAGGTCCGCTCCATTCTCGCCTGCGTTGACGACGGTCTGCCCATCCAAACTAACTTTCACTTTGGAATCGGTGGAATAAACGTGAAGCTCGCTTCCCAGGTTGGTAACGACGAGGGCCAGAACACCATGGGCCGCAATCGGGCCTGTGACGGCCGGGAGAACATTTGCATTCGTCGAAAAAGTAAAAAAAGCATCGCCCTGCGGGCCGGCAAATTTCACGGTGTGATCGCCGGGGGTCAATTTATCGAGCGTCCACTGTGCGCCTTGTAGATCGACCGCCGGCTGGGAGTCAAAAATAACTTTACCGATGCCTGTATCGGAAGAAACTCTGATCGTTGGCAACGCGGGTTCCAGGGTCAGGTCCAGGGAATTCGCCGCTCCAGCTTTAACTTCCAAAGAACTGCTCTTGGTCTGATAGCCATCCAACTGCGCTTCGACTTGATAACTCCCTTCGGGAAATTCAGCCTGTAGGTCGGAGGTCCCACGCACCTCGTTGTTAATCCGAATGGTGGCGCTGGGCGAGGTATGAATCCGCACCAGCAATTTGGCCGCGGTCGCCGTAGTAGCAACGGGTTGGTGGGGATGCTTTACGACAAACAAGATAACTCCCACGACAAGAACCGCGCCCGCACAGGCAGCTCCAATCCACTTGGCAGTTCGACTGCGTGCGAAGTTGGCGATTCCGCCAAAATTCGGCAAGGATAGCTTCTCGCCAATCGCATGGACGGCTGCTTTTACATCAGCCGACAACGATCCTTGTTTTACTGGGGCCTGTACCGGAAGTTCGATATCTTCGGTTGCAGCCGGGCTGGGAATCGCAGTCGACGGAGGATTAACAACAGGCGTCGCAGGCACGAAGGCGGAAATCGTCGCTGTATTCTCCGCGGCGGACGTCCCAGGGCTCGTCAATTCCCCCCGCATTTGGCTGGGAGCCTGCGCAATCGGGGCAAGGTTCAGTCGGGTTAAGATCGGGTTCGCTGCGGCGACCAATTCTTCATCACCGATATATTTGTTGGCCAGAGCTTGGACCCGTTCACCGAAGACCTGTTTCACATTCTCATCGGTGATGGTCTCGACCTCCCGCTGCATCCTTCGCAGCTCGTCGAGGTCGCGACGCCGCGTCTGACGCTGTTGTGATTGAACTTCCCTTTGCAACGTGTCGTGAATTTGATGAAGACGGGCTTCCGTGGAGTAGATTGCTAATCCCTCCTCAATTAAGCCGAGCGCCCCGGCAACGTCCCCCGCCGCCTGCAGCTTGCGGGCTCGCGACAACGCTTCGGTAACGTACTGCTCACGTTTTTGATCGAGAATCTGAGTTCGAACGGTTTTGGCCAGCGGATGGGCGGGATTCAACTCGAGAGCCTGTTTCGTCAATTGCTCGGCGTCCTGCCAATTGCTATCAACGGTGAGACGCGCTTGCTCGATTAAAGCATTTGACAACACCGCGCGCGTCAAAGAATTGTGCTCATCCAGTTCGTAGGCCTGTCGTAGCAGTTTGAGGCCCTCCGCAAACTCGTGCTGTGCGCACAAATCCTGGCCTTCGGTCATTAATTGCTGGGCGCGAGTCGCGCGCTCCACCCCTTCACGTGCAAGCTTTCCAAGTTCCGCCAGCTCGGCATCGTTTGGAAATTCCACTGCAGATTTTTCCAGCAGCGCAAGCGCCCGAGAATAGTCACTGGAATGTAGATATGCGTCGATCTGCTCGATAATTCCAGTCTTGGATTCGGTCCGCGACTGCTGTTCGCGGCGCTTCTGCAGCCGTTCGATCTCGAATTTCAATCCCGGATAAGGGCTGTAGATGGTGCGTAGAATTTCCCAATCGTTGACCGCATCATTAAAAGCGCCCTGCTCCTCGTGCAGATGGGCGCGGGTGACGATCGAATTCACCAGATCGCTCTTGTCCCGTACCAGGCGCAGAGCGCGTTCGAAATGTGATTCTCCCGGATGCAGCTCGAGCGCTTCCTTCAGAATGTTCAGGCGCTTGTCCAGGTCGGGCTCGGCTTCGACCCTCCGGTCCACTGAAGCGATGAACGCAGAGAGTTCCTGCCGCTGCTGTTCCTCCACGTCATACTTCAGGGCCTGGAAAATTGCGTTCCCGGGATACTTGATCAAATAGCCTTCGCACGCGGCGAGAGCCTTATTGAAGTTGCGGTCCGCAAGATATTTTCGCGCTTCGGCATAAGCCGTGTTCATCGCATCGTGTTCCGAGCGGACTTCGTTGTAGAAACTCTGATAGGAAGCGCCTCGCTCGGGATTGGAAGAATCCGGCGCGCGCCGGTCGAGTTCCAAAACCACGGCCAGCTTGGTAAGCGCGCTGCTTACATCGCCCTTTTTCCACGCTTCCATGGCGGCGCGATGGATCTGCGCTTTTTCCTGGCGCAGCTTGTTGTATTCCTGCTCCTGGCGGTCCACCTCCGAAATCAACTGGTGGGCCTGGGTTTCGCTGGGTTTAAGTTGCAACACATTCTGCAAAGCTTCGCGCGCATGAGGATACGCGTGGTTGTCGATGTGTTGTCTTGCGAGTTTGTACCAGGCTTCAATCTGCCGTTCGCTGCGACGCCTTTCGATCCTTCTTTTCAGAGCGAGCGCCGGCGCATTCTCCGGCTCAATCTGCAAGAGTTCCTGCAACTTCTGCAAGGCCATGGGATCTTCTTCTTCGTCGAAACGCGCCTTCGCGGCGTCCATCAATTGCGTGACGGTTTTCCGGCGGATCGATGTCGAAAGCCGGTCCCGCAGCGCCACCATCGAGGGATCAATATGGCCTTCCGCCTCCAGCTCCCCCAGGATTTCTCCAGCAAATTGATAGTCGCCGGATTCCAAAGCCTTTGTAGCCCGTTCGAGCCGCGGCCGGGTGCGTGCCGGATCGAAAAATTCAATCGGTTCATTGCGCAAAGCTTTGTTCAGGGTTTCGGCGAAATCCCGCGTGCTGGCAAAGCGATGCCAGGGCTGCTTGGCCATCCCTTTATGCACCACACGGCTAACCGATTCGCTCACTGCCGGATTCAATTCTGAAGCCGGCGGAGGAATCTGGCGCAAAATTGCATCGACGATCTCATCTGCCCGCGCTCGTTGGAACGGCTGCCTGCCGGTGAGCGCCTCATAACACACCACGCTCAACGAAAACATGTCCGAGAGCGCGGAGAGCGGCTTCATCTCAAGCTGCTCGGGAGACATGTAAAGCAAAGTTCCCTTCTGACCGCGGGTGGTGTGGTTATCGGTCATGTGGGCGACACCAAAGTCGATGATCTTGACCGAGTCATCTTCCAGCACAAAAATATTGCTCGGCTTCATGTCCCGGTGGACGAGGCCCCGCTCATGCGCGGCCTGCAATCCCCGGCAAGTCTGCGAAATGATTTCGATCGTGCGCTCGACCGTCAAACGGTGGCTGGCATTCTTGATGAAATTTTCCAGAGTTGAGCCGGTCAGCAGAGGCATCACGAAATAGGGTTTCGATTTACCGTCCTCTTCGAACTGGCCAATATCGAATATCTCAACGATATTGGGATGGCTCATGGACGCGAGCACATCGCATTCTTTGTAAAACAGTTGAAGGGACGCAGGATCAGGAATATCGAGAATGGTTTTTAATGCGACTTCGCGGCGAATTACTGTGTCATACGCCCGATAGACCAGGCCCATGCCGCCCTGGCCGATCACCTGCCTGACCTCGTAACGGCCGGCCAGCTTTCGGGGTGTCCCAGAGACCTCCATGGCGTAGTCCTCCCAGACTTGGGGAGGCCATAGAATATTAATGGTTTTCGGGCAAAACCCCAAGTTGATTTCTTTGTCTATTCAGGCTGCCGGCAAAGTATAACTACCAGCATTATCAGGGATTTGCCGAAGCGGGGGCGGTCAAAGGGGCTTCGACTCGAACCAGCAGCGCGACTCGCGGAAACGAAAAGTGTCCGGCGGCGTCATCGATGACATTCACCTGGCAAGTGTAGAAACCGGGCTTGAGTTGGGTTAGGGCGACGTCCAACTGGAATATTGCGGCTTTGCGATTTCCCGCGCTCAGTTCTTTTGCATCGACCAGAGGCGTTTCGTAAACTTTGGCATTGCCTCGGAAAAAAGCAACATTCGTCAAAACACGGATACCCGCATTGTTCTGGCGACCAGGATCATAGACCTCGTAATAAAGATAAAGATGTTGTCCGGTGGAAAAGACGTGGGTCACGCTGGGAACGATCTCCGAACCGTCGCGCACCAGCGGATTGTCCGCATTCTTTTTCTTGCCGGAGGGCTGAATCTGGTTCGCCAAGACTACCGAACTCATTTTTAAGGGCTGGTTCTTTAGTTCTGGAACGGTGAAATCAGTTTCAAACGAACCCGTTCGTCCAGTCTGGTTTTCCCGTACTACGAATTTGAAATGATACTTGCCTGTTGGCAAGACAAATCCACTGTCGTACTGCACATTCTTTTGCTTCACCTGCTTCGAAGTATTGACCGCCAGCTTCACCGTATCGCGCATGTTACCCACCGGGCGTTTGTTGGCGTCGAGCACAATGCCGATTACATCTAGAGTGGCTTTGTCCTGGGTACTGTTGCTGACGAAAGGAATTTCTGATCCCGGCACAACCAACGAAACCGGAACAAAGAAACGATCGTTGCCGATTCGAAAATAACCGCTGGCCAGGTAAAGCGGCAAATCGGTTGCCGGCAGGTCGGTAGTGAGTTGTTCTTCGAGCTGGCGTTCGCGATCGTCTTTGTTGGCATGTTTATAGTCGGCGGGCGCGTAGTAGCCGCGGCGGTATTCGATCTTCACTCCAGGACGATTGACGCTGACCGCAATGTGCCGGTAATGTCCGTCCCGAGCGGGATTGGTGCTGTGATAGCCGAGAACGTAGTAAGTCGAAGTATCATCTTGAACGCCCTTGAACACCTTGCTGTAATCGTTGGAATCAAGGAAAGCTCGTCCGCCGGTGTCGCCGGCCAGCGTGACCAAGGTTTCCTGCGTCGTGAAGTTCGAGTTCAAAGCGTTGAGCGAAGATTGTCCAGAGTATGGCGACGTGCCTCGTAGACTCGCGTTTTGCGCCTCACCACCTGACACCAAAGCTTGCAGTCCGCGAATGTCGAGCGTGTAAATCGACATATTGGCGCGTACGGCGGCATTGGTCGCCGCCCTTAACTCCGATTGATTTTCGATTCCGGTGCGGTCCATCCCGCTGGAAAAATAGATCAACGACTTTTTCTGGTCAATATGGACAAGTTGTTCCGCTACCGATTTCAATGCTTCCAATCGTCGATCGGTATTAAAGATGTTGAATTCCGTATCGTCCGCGGTGAACGAACCGCCCGTATCTGGCGTGCCTTCCGTTGTACCGGTGCTTCCCTCTTCAAATCCCTGCCCGGAGCCTGCATTGAACGATTGCAGGATTTTCTTCAACTGTGCGCGATCGGAAGTGAAATCCTGGTTTAGTTGCAGAGAGCTGCTCAGGGAAACGACCGATACCAGATCAGCGGGCGCCATTTGCTTATCAACATAATTTTCCGCCGCGGTCGCTGCATGATCGATTTCATCGGGCTCCATGGCGGAGAGATCAAAGAATAGGACAATTAGGCGACGGTCCTTGTACTGCAGGCTGGCGATGGCCTTTGAGTTCGCGGGTGTGACAGGGGACGGCGCATTCTCCCGCGGCTTTACCTGCGCCCCATCAAGCGAAGGGACAGCGTCTGTGTTCTCAATATCGAAGGAAACCACGTGCTGGGCCTTGCCATCCTCCGACACCTTGAAGTCTTCAGGCTTGAGATTCCGTACCAGGTTTCCGCTCTTGTCGCGGACAGTCACATTTACCAATACAACTTCCGTTTCCGCGCGAAAGGTGTAGTCCGGATCCTGGGCACGAAGGTATCCGACGAACAGCACAAACTGCAGCAAGACTGCGATCGATTTGCTCAGTCTTCGATTTGTGCGGCTATTCATCATTCTTCTCTTAGAAACGGAAACGCGCCGTCAGCAATATCGATCGCATAGCACCAACTCCGATCACCTGACCGGCGGTCGGCGAATTTACGCTCGTGTCGATCGACGTATATTGCGGCGTGTTGAAAACATTCGAAGCCGCGACGCGCAGTTCCAGACTGCGATTTTCTTTCATGGGAAGAACTTTGGTCAGCGACATATCGAAGACCAGACTGCCGGGCCCAATAATGCTATTGCGGCGGGCATCACCATATAGCTGCTGGCCACCTGGTCCGGTTGGCGGCGAGGCGAACGCCGCCACGTTGAACCATTCAAGTTTTGTCGGAGTGGGCAAGCTTATCGATTGTCCCGGAACAAGATCGGGCCGAAGAGTTCCGTTGGTCCCACGGTTCACATCCGAAATATCGTTAAGAAATCTTGGCGTGAAGGGCAAGCCCGAGGCGATTGTCCAGTCGCCGCTCCAGTGCCAGTCGCCGAAGACCGCACGCATTGGACTGTTGTTGGCCAGCCAGCGCCGGTCGTGGCCGAAGGGCAATTCCCAAAGATAGTCCGCGGTAAATTTGTGGGTCTGATTGAAACTTGAGAGTCCGCGCTCGGCCGAAATATCGAAGGGATTTTGTGCGACTACCGTTGAGCCACCGCCAATGGTCGATGCGTCATCAATCGACTTCGAGAAGGTATAGGTGCCACCGACAGAGAATCCACGCTGTAGCCGTTTACGAATGCGCACGGAAGCCGCATTCGCTTCCGAGTCGCCTTGCGAATCCTCCCAGTTGAAAGCATCGACGCCTTGAATGCGAATGCCGGCAGGAATACGATTGGGCGCTTCGAGAATATCCAGCCGCGTGCCTTTCGTCCCCGTGTAATCAATATTTAAAATCAGGGTTGGACGAAGTTCCTGCTGGATATCAAGATTCCGTATTTGCACATAGCCGAGGCGGTAGTTTGGATCCACGCCGTAGCTATTAGTGATGGCGCCTGCTGCAGGTGCGGGAAAACCGTTCTGCAAAGTGAGCGGGGTTGAAGAAGGATCGGTCAGCGATTCGATGTTGGTCGCAGTGATCGCGAACGGCGGTTGGAAAGCAAGTTGCTGAATGATCTTTTGATAGGCGCCGGTGTTGTAATTGATACCGTATCCCGCGCGGACTACAGTCTTGCGGAGAGGCTTCCAGGCAATTCCTACACGCGGCGCAAAGTTATTTCGATCCGGGTGCATCAGCGATCCGGAATATTGCTGTCCCGTGAACGGTCCAGTTTGTCCGGGTAAAACCGGCGCGACGTTTGCGATTCCGGGGGGCGGAAGCAGCACTCCTGGAGTCAAATCGAGATTCGCGATCCGGTTGTCGATCTCGCTGTAGGGCGAAATGTACTCGTAACGAACACCGAGATTGAAGGTCAGATTACCGCGAATTTTCCATTCATCCTGCGCATAAAGATCCCAGGAATTTCCCCGGAAATGATAGTTGTCCTGGCCCTCCTGCAAAGCTCCGTATTGCACGGATGTTTGTTGCGGCATGCCCAACAAGAAATCCGCGAAATCGAAGCCCGCAACTGTTTGGGTGCCGCTGACTCCCGAAGTATTGAACCCGGTAAAGACAAACGATCCCCGCGGATTGCCATCGGTCTTATTGTTGAGATCGATGCGGCGGAAATCCCCACCCCATCGCCAGGTATGTTTCTTATGGTTCCAGATCATGTTATCGGAGAAAGTTAGAGTCTCATTGCGCTGAAGCAGCGGGTCCGTATCCTGGATACTGCCAAAATTACTGAAAGAAAGATTGGGTATGCCCCAATCAAACGGAGTCTGCGAGACGCCGAGGATTCCAGCTTCTCCGGCGACATCCCGCGAAAATGCGTAAAGATTCTGCGTCGACGTGCGGCTCCGGTTAAAGTCCACCCGCGCGGTATTGATAAGCCGGCCGAAGGTGCGAGTATAAGAAACTGGCAAGTCAAAACTACGCGAGGTCGTCTTTCCCCCAATGCTGGGGAAAGGATTGGTCAGATTGGCGGCCGTAGCATGATAGTGAAAACCAATGCTCAGACTATTGCGCGATCCGCGCCCACCACGGCGAGTGCGAGGAGTCGTGGCACCCAACGTGCGATTCAAGCGGATATTCAGATCGTCGCTGTCGCTGATGGCGGAGGTTGCGTAGTAAAAATTCTGTTCAGTCCTGCCCGGGATATTCGGCTGCGGAATAAATTGCAACAAGGCAGACGCCGCGGGATTGATGTCGCCGGCGGGGATTTGTGCAGTCGGGCCGGCGACCCCGGGAACTAGCAGGCTCACCGGTTGTCCTCGATCGGGGCCTGACGGGTAGAAAGCACTGGAAAAATCTCCCGTCCGTTCGGCTATGGTTGGCACCGTGGAAAATCCGTCAAAGGGATTTTCTCCGCGCGCCCCGTTGTAGTTCACAAAGATGAAAGTCTTGTCCCCGCCGTGATAAATCTTTGGAATATTCAGTGGCCCGCCGATCGATCCCCCAAACTTGTTCTGCTCGTACGCAGGCTTGGCCTCCTGAGATCCGGTCAGAGAATAGGGAGAGGCGCTAAGAGAGGAATCGCCGATGGTGTAATAAACGCTTCCATGCGGCTGATTGCTATTGAATCCGCGCCCTCGGCCTCCGCCAAAGCCGCCGCCACCTCCACCGCCGAAACCGCCGCCGCCCGGTCCGCCAAACCCACCCCCGCCAAAGCCTCCGGGAGCGCCCCCGAATCCTGTACTCGTTCCGGTGCCGGCCGGCCCGCTCATATCGTTGATCCTTTGCCGAAAATCATCGCCACTCAATTGCCCCATGGGATTCGATGTATTTCCAGACACAGCCACCGACTCTGTCGCCGCATCCGGCGCGATCCCCGGCACAGGCATTCCGGCTGGCGCGATCGGATCGGTTCCGCTGGCGCTTGTGTCGTCGCCGCCTTCTCCCCGAGTGACTCCCAAACTTTGGAAGCCTCTATTGCCTGTAGTCCGGTTGGACGTGGCCGGCCTGGATTCCGAAGCAGGAGTATTGCTCTGACGGGAAAGTAGAATGAGTTCTAGATTCACTTGTGCGTTGCGGTTGGCGGCGCCTATGAGTACCTCTTGCGTGCCGACGGCGAAGGCCACCATTTGCGTGCGCACAAAATAATCGCCATCGCTCGCTACTTGCAAAACAAAATTGCCATCGATGTCAGACCAGGTAATCACCTTCTGAGATGTTGCGCTGCTGGTCGCAGTAATGGTGACCCCCGGAAGCGGCATGTTGCCCGATTTCACCAGTCCATGAATCGATCCGCCACTCGACACTACGGGCGCGGAAAGAACCTGGCCTGCCATTCCCGAAGAAAGCAGCAGACAGAGATATGAGACAAACGAAAAGTGGCGCCCTAAAGACACCGAATGAAATGCCTTCCTACCCGCATTTTGACAGGGGATAAGCTATTCAAACATAGCAGGGAGGGCATTCAAGTAAAACTTCGGTCAAAGATAGTAATCTTTTGTAAATCCGGGAGTCCTGTGCGAATAAAACTGCGGATTGCAAAACGGCGGCGGCGAGTACGAGCGCAGAGATCATACTCGTGTGTCGTGGTTGAGAAACCAAAATTAGAAATCGGCGCATGTACACGCCTCGCGATGACAAGGCTATTTTGCCGCTCCTCCGCTCAGACTCGGTTGGAACATCTCCAATCGCACATGGTAGGTCACCGAATCTCCCGGCTTCACATTCACCATGCCGGTCGACGTTTTTCCCCACTCTTTTCCGTAAGGATCAGCCAGGTTAAATTGCGGTTCAATCGCAACAAACGATTTATCCACCGGAGAATAAGTCTGGATTGCGTTTATTTCTTTGGAAAGGGCGATCACGCGCAATCCGTAATCCGAAGCTGGGTCAATCAACTCAGTGATCACACTTCCATCCGGTTGCCGTTTGAGATCGATAAAGCTCTCATCGAGAAACTGCGTTTTCAAAGGCGCGCCGCCAGCTGCGGTAAAGTCATAGGTCGAGCCTGAGGTTGGAACTATCTTCCCCGTGGGAAAGACATCGTTATAATTATTTACGATGACTCGGTGCGTTGCGGGAACATGCAAACGCGCCTGTTGGCGATCACCGCTGGGAATCGCAAAGTAAGGGTGCCATCCCATGCCAACGGGAAGCATCTCCTGTCCCACGTTCTTCACCGTAACTTCCATTTCCACCGAACTATCACGAAGGGTGGTGCGGACGCTCACATCCGAGCTCGAAGGCCAGTGTCCACCGAAATTTCCCGCGTGGAATATTCCATCGACGTGCGATTCGTCTGCGTTATTGGTGACATTCACATCTTCAAATTTTGAGTCAAGCATCATCCCATGCATCGCAAGCTTTTCGGCCCCAGGACTCTTGCCCAGCCAGTTGGCTGGAAGCTTTACCGGCTTCCCTGCAATTTCAATGTCGATAGTTTTGCCATCAGCGGATTGTTTGCCGCGAATGCGGTTTGCGTAGGGCACCAGAATCGCCCCACCGAGACTGAACGATTTATTGCCGTAGGGATCATCGGGGCCACCGGCAAGAATCTTCTCAGCGTCCTCCAATAAGGGCGAGGTAATCAGATTGATGGGACCCTTCCCCGGAAAATAAGCCCCGACCTGGAAAAAGTTCATGCCTCTTCCGGGCAGGACCGTTACCGACAGGAATTGTGGAGCGTTCGAATTCTGCAAGCGCGGACGCTCCAGAATGACCGCCGGCTTGCCCCCAACCTGCACGCTTTGGCCGTTTGGCTTTTTCATTTCGCTATGACTCTGCTCCGGTCCGGTTCGCGAGCATCCTGCGAACCATACCAACAAAAACAAAAGCGTGATTAAAGCCTTCAGGTTCATAGTAGCAGCCTCCATTCGACGAAGCGGATGGGTCCCCACCGTGCCATTGGCAACAGTCTGGGTCCACACAAACAGTCGCCATAGTATCTGAATTGCCAGCCAAGCTCACAAAAATCCTGAACTCAAAAGCGAGCGCCCCGTCTTTCTGGCGCAGACAGCGGTCTGGGGCGGACGCCTTATCTGCCCTCCTAAAGTAATGCTCGAAAACATATAATGGAAAGAGGCTGGCAGCCTGCTGATTTCCGTCCACGAGGTAATTGCCGATGTGCAGAAACATCAAAACCCTATTTAACTTCGCTCCTCCGGTCACCGATGAAGAGGTGCGCGCGTCATCGCTGCAATTCGTCCGCAAAATCAGCGGCTTCAACAAACCATCGAAAACCAACGAGAAACTTTTCCTGGCCGCGGTTGATGAGATCGCCGGGATATCAAAGCATCTTTTGCGTTCGCTCGAAACCAATGCACCGCCCAAGAACCGTGAAGAAGAAGCAACAAAAGCCAAGGCTCGTTCCGCGGAAAGGTTTTCCGCCTAAATTAGGGTCAGCGGCCAAAACTCTTTTCATCCCGGGATTTCCGGCGGCGCTTCAGACTCCCGCATTCGCGCCAAAAGCAATTCGCGTTCCCTACCATTCCGCGTAAGCAAGGCGGCCTGCTCGAACTCAATTCGAGCCTCAGCAAAACGCCCCAGTTTGAATAGCAAATCTCCACGCACGCTTGCTACCAGATGATAGGACTTCAGCGAAGGTTCCCATGTCAGCGTATCGGCGATGTCCAGTCCTGCCGCCGGACCAAATGCCATTCCCACTGCTACTGCGCGATTCAGTTCGATGACCGGTGACGGCACAAGCGTCGCGAGTTCCGTATATAGCGTCGCAATCCGCGCCCAATCGGTGTCTTCCGCAACTCGGGCCCGGGCATGACAGGCAGCGATCGCGGCCTGTAACGTATAAGATCCCCGCGGACCGAGGGCCTCTCCTTTTTCTAAAGCCGCCAATCCCCGGCGGATCAGCAATTGGTCCCATTGCGCGCGGTTCTGTTCAAGCAACAAGATCGGTTCACCCGATGGCCCCACTCTCGCGCGCGAACGTGATGTTTGAATTTCCATCAGCGCGACCAGTCCGTGGACTTCACTGTCGCGTGGGGCAAGTTCAGCCAGCACACGTCCCAGCCGCAGCGCATCTTCACACAACGTGGGACGCATCCAATCGTCTCCGGCGGTCGCCGAATAGCCTTCGTTGAAAATTAAATAGATGACTTCGAGCACGGACGCCATGCGTGCCGTCAACTCTTCTCCGCGCGGAACTTCAAACGGGACGCGCTTTTCCACCAGTGTTCGTTTTGCCCGGACGATGCGTTGCGCGATCGTCGCCTCGGGCACCAGAAACGCACGCGCAATTTCGTCGGTCGTCAGCCCGCCCAGCAAACGAAGGGTGAGCGCAACTCGCGCCTCCGTTGCCAGCACCGGATGACAAGAAATAAACACCAGTCGCAGCAGATCGTCTCCAACATCATCATCTAGGGACGCCTCAAGCGCCGCTGCGGCCGCGGCGTTCGCGTGCGCTTCGTCATCTCTTAATTCGCGGCCCAGCTCTTGATGTTTGCGCTCAAGCCGCGTGTTACGCCGAAAATAGTCGATCGCGCGATGCTTGGCGGCGGCCATCAACCACGCCCCCGGATTGTCCGGTACGCCTGATTCTGGCCACTGCTCGAGCGCGGCAACGAGCGCATCCTGCGCCAGGTCTTCAGCCACGCCGACATCGCGCACTATGCGCGCTAAGCCGGCGATCAGCCGTGGAGCCTCAATCCGCCAAACCGCATCAATCGCCCGATGTGCATGGTTCGAAGTCACAGTGTTCGATCACAACATCTTTGCAAGACGAGTGCAAGCCAAACTGTGAATTTGGAAACGTAGAACCCAAAAAAAAGCCGTGTGTGGGGATTCCACGAACGCCGACTCTTCGGACTTAAATGTTGAAACCAAAAGAAACGGCGGGTGCTCCATCCCATCGTGCACTTTGCGATAGGGTAGGATTCCCCAATGCTGCTTTGAAGTGTTTAAGGGAGAGCAGATTCTTCCCTTTCGCTCCGCTACGCTTCGGAATGACGAGGGTGATGGGAATAAAATAACTTTGAGGTGCCCACATGAAAGTCGGATTGATTGGGTTAGGGAACATGGGATTGGGCGTGGCGGCGAACCTGCTCAAGGCTGGACATGAGTTGACGGTGTACAACCGCACAGCGGGGAAGGCGCGGGCGCTTGAGGCGCAGGGTGCGCGGGTGGCCATCCGAGTGGCCGAGGCGTGTGGCGGGGATGCGGTGATTACGGTACTGGCAGATGATCACGCCGTCGATAGTGTGGTGTTCGGCGAGGCGGGGGTGTTGAGCAGTTTGGCTCGGGGCGCGGTCCATGTTTCGTCGAGCACGATCAGCGTGGCGCTGGCGGAAAAAATGACGGCGGCGCACGCGGAAAATGGTCAACGTTTTGTTTCGGCGACTGTGTTTGGACGTCCCGAAGCAGCGGCTGCGGCCAAGTTGTTTGTCACCGTAGCCGGCGAGCCGGATGCGGTCGAGGGGTGCATGCCCCTGTTCGACGCAATAGGGCAGAAGACATTTCGTTTTGGCGAGAAGCCGTCGATGGCGAATTTGGTGAAGTTGAGTGGGAACTTTTTGATCTCGTCAGTGATCGAGTCGCTGGCGGAGGCGATGACCCTGGTCGCCAAAGGTGGCGTGGATCAGCACCAGTATCTGGATTTTCTGACGTCCACGCTGTTCAATGCGCCGGTTTATAAAACCTATGGCGGGATTATCGCCGATAAAAAATTCGAGCCTGCCGGCTTCGTTGCGCCGCTCGGATTTAAAGACAATCGGCTTGTACTGGAAGCGGCTCAAAGTCTCCGCGTGCCCTTGCCGATGGCTAGTTTGATTTACAACCGATTTCTTACTTTGCTGGCGCACGGCGGCGACAAGCTCGATTGGTCGGCGATTTCGTTGGGCTCGGCTGAAGACGCTGGGTTAGTCGGGCAGTAAACTCAAAAGCCCCGCCCTTTCGCATACACCGCGAAAAGGACGGGACACCCGTTTTGAATGTTGTCAACTCTGTTTTGCGAACTCGGCCGCGTAGACTTCGGCGGCAAAGTCGGCGACATCAAAGATTTGGCGAATTTCAGTCTCGCCATCGCCGGCCACTTTCAGGAAGTCCTTGGTATATGCGATCGCCTCCGCCTTTGATTTCGTCTGGATCAATGCGAATCCAGCAATCAGTTCCTTCGACTCGGTGAAGGGACCATCGGTAACAATAAATTTCCCTTCCGCAAGCCGGATGCGCGCCCCCTTCGCGCTGGGCAGACATCCTTCTGTGGCAAGCAGCGTACCGGATTTCATGCCTTCCTCAACCAACTTCCCCATCCGCTCCATTTCTTGCTGGCAAGGAGCAGCGCCCTCCCCTTTGGCAGGTTTGTATATGCATAAGAACCGCATGGTATTTTCTCCTTTAATATCTTTCAGATTGAGAGCGGGTTTCCAAGTGCCGTTGGCCGCAAAAACCTTAACTCTATTAGTACGTCGAACGACCGGCCACGAAATCGACATCGGACAAAAGTTTTTTTTGGCAATGCCACTTTCCCACCCGATCACCCCGGGATGAGGAGGGCAAGATGGAATGCCGATTATTTCTTCGAGGCCAGCTCCTTGCGGACACGCTGATCTCTTTCCTTGGCTTCAGAAGTCAGTTCGCCGGCGAAGTCTTCCATTTCGAAAACCTGGCGCACTTCAATCTCGGCCCCACCGTCGAACGGACTACGTTTGAGCCACTCAATCGCTTCGTCCATCGACCTGACCTGCCACAGCCAGAATCCGGCGATAAGTTCTTTGGTCTCGGCAAATGGGCCGTCGGTGATGGTTTGTTTTCCCCCATTGAATTTCACGCGCTTGCCTTTCGCGCTTGACTGAAGCCCCTCAGCCGCGAGCATCACTCCTGCTTTTACAAGTTGTTCGTTATATTTGCCCATCGCTGTGAGAATTTCCGCACCCGGCAGAATGCCCGCCTCCGAGTCTTTGTTCGCCTTCACGATCACCATGACTCTCATTGTGGTTCTCCTTTATATATGTCGGATTGGGAGCTTATTTCTTGCTCTCCGCTTAGACGTCGAACGACAGACCGCGAAATCGACACGACGCTATTTTTAATTTTGGACTCGGGCTGGCCCGCCTTCTCAGAACGAGATTCCATGCCGACATCCCATTTATGTTGATATTGTAAGCGGTTGCGCCAACCAGTAATATTCCAGCGACGAATCTGCAAGATACTTTAAGAAGGCCAGTAGAAAAACGATTGGGCTCAATCATGGAAAAATTGCGCTTCGTTCTCCTCTGTCTTTGGTCTTTCGGCTTCCTTGGCGGTGTGACGGCAGCTTACGCTCAGTGGACTCCGATGAACCCCGTGACTGCTGTCCAACAGCAGACCGATGGCGTGCTATTCACCATGGGCACCGGAACTCTGAAGTTGCAGGTATGTTCCGATTCCGTCATCCACGTGCTCTATTCGCGGACGTCCTCCTTCGCAGGGCATCCTGATTACGTGATCGTCAAGAGAGATTGGCCCACGACGAAGTGGGCGATGCAGTCCACCAATGATGGCATCACGCTTACAACGACGCGCTTGAAAGTAGTGGTGACCCAAAAAGACGGTGCGATAACGTACAGCGATCTCGACGGAACGTTGTTGGTACAGGAAGCGAGCCGAAAATTGACGCCGGTAAAGGTCAACGAAGAAAACACTTACCGCGCGGAATCGTTCATCAATATCTACGGTTCGAGAGAGGCCTTTATGGGCTCGGCCAACACCAGGCCGGAGTATGGAATTATCGCGGAGAATCCGTGGATATTTCACAGGACAACACCAATATCGCTGTGCCATTCCTGGTCTCGAGCAAAGGCTACGGAATTTATTGGAACAACGATTCCAGAAGCCAATTCAACAATCGATTTGCAAACTATCTTTACATCAGCTTCGGAAGTGGCCGATGTAATTGATTATTACTTTTTCTACGGACCGGAACTGGACAAGATCATCGCCGATTATCGCGAATTGACCGGGCAGGCTCCGATGTTCGGCAAGTGGGCTTATGGCTTCTGGCAGTGCAAGAACCGCTACAAGTCGCAGGAAGAAATTCTCGGCGTCGCCCAGAAATATCGCGAGCTGCATATCCCGGTCGACAACATTGTGCAGGACTGGTTCTGGTGGAATCGCAAGGGCGAGTTCGTCTTCAATAAGAACTATCCCGATCCCAAGAGCATGGTCGACCAACTGCATCGCCGGAACTTCCACTTGATGATTTCGATCTGGCCATTTTTTGAGCCGGGATCGACGAATTACGATTACATGGACAAGCAGGGATGGTTCGTCGACAAATTCAAATACGCGAAGCCTCCATACCATGCCTACTGAGATGGCCGTCTACGATGCGACCAATCCCGAACGCGCGCAAAGTTTTACTGGGACCAGGTGAATAAAGGCTCTATTCAGTATCGGCATGGACGCGTGGTGGATGGACACCACCGAGCCGGAGACCGAAGGGCAGGAAGAAAATATTCTGCTGAACCATAAGCTCGCTGCGGGCAGCGGCAATCGATACGTCAATGTTTATCCCCTCATGGACACCGCCGCGGTTTATGAGGGTCAGCGAACGGCTTCCGACCAGAAGCGAGTATTCATTCTTTCGCGTTCGGCGTTCTCAGGATCGCAGAGAAATTCCGTCACAGCGTGGTCGGGCGACATCAATTCAGATTTGCTCAGTTTCAAACGCCAGATTCCCGCTGGATTGAATTTCGCGCTTTCCGGAATTCCGTACTGGACGACCGATATTGGCGGTTTTGTTTCCGGCAATCCCACGGACCCAGCCTTTCGCGAGTTGTTTGTACGCTGGTTTCAGTACGGCACCTTCAATCCGATTTTACGCGTCCATGGCACGCGCAACCCCAACGAGAACGAATTGTGGTCGTATGGAGCCGGAGGCGCAAAAAATTCTGGTCAGCTACGACCGGCTGCGTTATCGCATGCTGCCCTACATTTATTCGCTGGCATGGAAGACGACCAGCGAAAGCTATACACCCCGATGCGTCCGCTGGTCATGGATTTTCGCACCGATGTGCGGGCGGAAAATATCGGGGATCAATTCATGTTTGGGCCGGCGTTCCTGGTGAGCCCTGTTACTGAACCGGCAGCTACCATGCGAAGCCTTTATCTGCCGGAAGCAAAATGGTATGACTTCTGGACTGGCACCATTACCGACGGCGGCCGCGCGATTAATGCACCTGCCCAAATTGACCGAATGCCGCTGTACGTCCGCGCAGGCTCAATTCTGCCGCTCGGACCCGATGAAGAGTGGTCCACCGAAAAGCCCGCCGATCCCATCGAGTTGCGCATCTATCGCGGCGCGGATGGAGATTTCACCCTCTATGAAGACGAGAACGATAACTACAACTATGAAAAAGGCGTACATGCGACAATTCCCTTCCACTGGAGCGATGCCGCGCACACTCTGACCGTGGGCGACCGGCAAGGTCAGTTTCCCGGCATGCTACAAAGCCGTACCTTCCGCGTGGTATTTGTGGATGAGAAACACGGCACGGGGATTGAGCCGGCAAATGAACCAGATAAAATCGTGCAATACTCTGGAAAGCAGATCAGCGTGACTCCATAGTTCAAAGCTTCTGGGAGGCAATTCGTGTTCTTGGTCTCTGCGCTTCGTGTTTGCTTGATTGTCATCGTCATTTCTGTCACCACCATTCACGCACAAACCGCGCCGGCTTCCCAGGAAAAACCTGTTCCAACCCAAATCCCCGGGCATGACGCAATTCTCATGGGCACCGCATGGTATCCGGAGCAATGGCCGGAGTCGCGATGGGAAGAAGATTTGCGTCTGATGGAAGCTTCGAACATCAAGGTGGTGCGCATCGCTGAATTTGCCTGGAGCAGGATGGAGCCTTCCGAGGGACACTATGACTTTGCATGGCTGGAGCGTGCGATCGACCTCGCGGCCAAGCACCACATTGCGTCGGTGCTGGGAACACCGACGGCCGCGCCTCCGGCATGGCTGACACAAAAGTATCCGGACACGCTACGGGTGGAGGACAATGGTCGACGCTCCGTACATGGTAACCGGGCACACGCTTCTTCAGGGTCGCCACATTATCGACAATTCTGCCGCGATATCGCGGAGAGAATGGCAATTCGGTTCGGACACAACCCGAATGTGGTCGGATGGCAAATCGACAATGAATACGGCTACGCGTTGATGTCCTACGATGCCGTTACGCACCAGCAATTTCAGGATTGGCTGAAAGCCAAATACAAAACAGTTGAAAATTTAAACACCCACTGGACCACTTCCTATTGGAGCCAGACTTACGACAACTGGAGCGAAATTCCCATTCCGATTGGTGAACACAACCCGGGACTAATGCTGGATTGGAAGCGTTTTGTCTCTTACACCTGGAGCGATTACCAGCAAAACCAGATTACCGCGATCCGCAAGAATGCTGACCCGCGCCAATTCATCACGGGTAATTTTATGGGCTTCTTTGACGGGTTCGATCACTACATTCTGTCCGAGCCCCTGACCTTTGTCTCATGGGATGACTATGTGGGAAGCGGCCACGTGGACGCCGACGACAATGGCCTGACCCACGACCTGACCCGCGGATTCAAGCGGGAGAATTTTTGGGTCATGGAAACCCAGCCTGGCGCCGTCAATTGGGCGGACATCAATAATTTCTTGAATAAGGGTGAGGTCCGCGCCATGGCGTGGCAGGCCATTGCTCACGGCGCGGATGACGTGAACTATTGGCAGTGGCGCAGCGCGCTGAACGGGCAGGAAGAAATCCATGGCACGCTGGTGGGGACTGACGGCACAGGCGTGCCGTTGTTGGAAGAGGTGAAACAAACTGCCGGCGAATTCGCCCGCACGCAAAATGCATTTCGTGGAACGACCGTCGTGTCGCAAGTGGCATTACTCAATTCTTATGACAGCCGTTGGGCCATCGATTTTCAAAAACATACCAGCAAGTATGACCAAGTGGGACTGTTAAAAAGCTACTACCATGCGTTGCGCAGGCTGTCGCAATCCATTGATGTGGTGAATCCATATGCTCCGCTGGAGACCTACAAGCTGGTCGTAGCGCCTGACTTGAATCTGATTCCTAAAGATCTGGCAAAGCATTTGATGGACTATGTGAACGGCGGCGGTCACCTCGTGCTGGGTCCGCGCTCCGGCATGAAGGATGAATTTAATGCCCTCCTGCCCCAGCGGCAGCCCGGGTTTCTGGTCGATGCTTTGGGCGGCCGGGTGGAACAGTATTACGCATTGGAGAAAAACTTTCCGGTTTCCGGTATGTGGGGAGACGGTGAAGTCAGCGTTTGGGCTGAGCAGTTGAAGTCCATCTCACCCGACGCAAAAGTTCTCATGAAATATGGCAAAAGCAACGGCTGGTTGGACGATCAGCCTGCGGTCATCACGAGATCGTACGGCAAGGGGCGCATTACTTATATCGGCGGAATTCTTGATGAAAAGCTCATGGCGTCCGCCGCTAATTGGATGATTAAAGACAGCGACGTGACTCCAGTGTTTGGGGCTGTCCCGAACGGAGTGGAAGTGAGTCGTCGCGTGGGCGGAGGAAAACAGGTATTCATTTTGATCAACTACTCAGCGGAGCCTCAGCGGGTCGCTCTGCCCCATGCCATGAAGTCCTTGCTCGACGAAAAGCAGGAAGAGACCATCGAACTTCCGGTCTATGGGGTTGCAGTGCTGCTCGACACCCAATAGTTAAGGATTTAATTCTCGTCCCCGGGTTTCCGGCAGGAACGAAACTCCCACGACCATGAGTGCATACGCAGCCAGCGCAAAAATCGCGATTGCGTGTCCAAGAGGAATGCGATTGCCGAGATAGCCCACCAGCGCCGGAAACAGCGCGCCCACTCCGCGCCCAGAGTTATAAGCAAACCCTTGCCCCGAGCCGCGAACCGCGGTCGGAAAAAGTTCTGTAAAAAACGCTCCCATCGGACTGAACGAGCCGGAAGCAAAGAATCCCAACGGAAAACCTAATACCAAAACGGTTGAATTACCGAATGACAAACTGGTGTAGAACAAGACCGTGAGGAATGAGAGTGCCGCAAACAGAATAAGAGTGCGCTTGCGCCCGATTCGATCAGCGAGATGGGCGCTGACCAGATAGCCTGCAAACGATCCAAGAATAATGACGAGCAAATAGCCGCCGGTGTTCAGCACGGATAAGCCCCGGACGTTCTTGAGATAAAGCGGAAGCCAGGTGGTGATGGCGTAGTAACCGCCTTGGGCACCCAGGGCGACCAGCGACGCAAGCAGAGTCGTTCGCAGAAGTGCAGGTGCAAAAATTTCCATAAAGCGGCCGCCATCCGGCTTCGTCGAAGCGCGCTTGGCAATGAATATTGCTGGCTCTGGAACATGGCGCTGGATGTAAAAGACGAGAAGTGCAGGCAGGATGCCAATCCAGAACATCGCCCGCCAGGCGAGTTCCGGAGAGAGCACGGAAAAAGCGATGGTATAGCAAAGGGCTGCGACGCCCCAGCCAATCGCCCATCCGCCCTGCACCGTACCGACGGCTTTGCCGCGATGACGGGCGGAAATGGTTTCGCCCATCAAGACCGAACCGACAGCCCATTCGCCCCCGAAGCCAAGACCCTGGAGTCCGCGGACAACCAGCAATTGATCGAACGAATTCGTAAAACCGCTAAGGAACGTGAAGACCGCAAACCAAACGATGGTGAGTTTCAGAAGCGCGACGCGGCCATAGCGATCGGCCGCCAGCCCCGCGAGCCAGCCACCTGCTGAGGAAAGGACCAGCGCGGACGTGCCAAGCAACCCCGCTTGCCCGTTTGTGATGTGCCACAAGCTGATGAGGGTCGGGACCACGAAGCTGTAGACCATCACATCCATGCCGTCGAGCGTCCAACCGGAAAAGGTCGCGATCAGAGTTGAACGTTCCTGCGGAGACAGTTGAAAAATCCAGGCACGGCCGGGCGAGGCCTTCCTCACCGGTCCATTTGTCGTGCTGGTGCTCAAGCGATCTCCCAAGCGAAGAAATGCTGGCGCGAGTTTCTCATGCGCGCGCGCGTTCATCACAACTATAATCTGCGCACTGAGATTCGGCTTCGGGAGTCATGCCTAAGTGCACATCGCAATCGATACCGGCGGAACATTCACCGACTGCGTCTTTCTGAAAGACGGCGAGTTGAAGCTGTTGAAGGTTTTCTCGACCCCAGATGACCCGGGCAAAGCAGTGTTGCAGGCGGTCGCTGGAATTGCGGATGGGAGAGTCCCCGAGGTCCGGCACGGAACGACGGTGGGCACCAATGCAATCCTCGAGCGAAAAGGCGCACGGGTTGCGTTTGTCACAACGGTGGGTTTCGAGGACACGATCGCGATCGGCCGGCAGGCCCGGATGAATTTGTATGACTGGTTCGCAACTCCGCCGCCCTGCATTGTTCCGGCCGAATTGCGGTTCGGAGTGAACGAGCGCATGGACGCAGAAGGCCGGATCTTGCGGCGTCCGGCGTCAGCAGAGCTCGATTCGTTATGCGAGAAAATCAGGGTAAGTGGAGCTGAAGCGGTAGCGTTGTCATTGCTGTTTTCGTTTGCGAATCCAGAAAATGAAAAGGCAGTTGCGGATGCGCTGAAGAGATTAGGTTTGCCACTCTCAGTTTCGCATCTGATTTTGCCCGAGTTTCGCGAGTATGAGCGGGCTTCGACGGTCACGGTAAATGCTTATCTGGCGCCGAAGGTGGGTCACTATCTGAACGCGATTGAAACCGGGTTGCACACCACGTCTCCCGATGCGCGCTTTGAAGTAATGCAGTCGTCCGGCGGGACCATCGCAGCGGTGCTGGCGGCGCAACAGCCAGTGCGCACTGTGCTTTCAGGTCCGGCCGGTGGAGTGATGGGCGCGTACTTGGTCTCGCGACTCGCCGGATTTAACAATATCATCGCCTTCGATATGGGTGGGACCTCGACCGACGTTGCGCTCGTCGATGCGGAAGAGGGCGGGCCGAAAGCGACAAATGAATCCATTGTTTCAGGAATGCCGATTAGTGTCGCGATGTTGGACATCCACACGGTTGGCGCGGGCGGAGGATCGCTGGCCCGCTTCGACGATGCCGGAGTTCTGCGGGTCGGTCCGGAGTCGGCAGGCGCGAATCCCGGGCCGATATGTTATGGCCGAGGCACTCAGCCGACCGTCAGCGATGCAAATCTAATGCTCGGCAGGCTGGATCCGGATCATTTTTTGGGTGGAAAAATGCGGCTGGATTCAGAGCGTGCGCGAATTTATTTGGAAAAATCGCGGCAGAGCGCGGCCTCTGCGGAAGAATTCGCCGAAGGCATCGTCCGATTGGCCGAAACAGAGATGGAAAAGGCGATCCGCGTGATCTCGGTCGAGCGGGGGTACGATCCGCGCGATTTTGTGTTGACGGCATTCGGCGGTGCGGGACCGCTGCATGCATGCGCACTGGCGAAAGCTTTGCGAATCCCCCGAGTGCTGGTTCCGCGCATGCCGGGCGCACTCTCCGCATTGGGAATCCTATTGGCTGACAAAGTCCGCGATTATTCGAAAACCGTTATGCTTAAAGCCGATTCCGATCTGGAGCCACATTTCTCCGAGCTTGAACGCCTGAGTGTAGAGGATCTCCGCGGCGCAGGAATTCATGGTGGAACGGCCCGCTCGGTGGACATGCGCTATGCGGGACAGGGTTATGAATTAAATGTCCCAGCCGTGAAAGGGATGTTAAACGACTTTCATCAGGCGCATCGACGACGCTATGGACACTCCGACGAATCGCGGACCGTCGAAGTGGTGACCGTGCGGATTCGACGAACGGTAGCAGCCGATCCCGTGGAGTTTCAACAAGCTCCCCTGCGCGCCGGCGACGGGAAATTGGCGGCAATCAAGTCGAACAAAGTTATCTTCGACGGAAAGCGTCTCGACGCTTTCGTCTACGACAGAGACCGATTGCAGCCAGGAGATCGATTTGCAGGACCGGCCATTATCACTGAATACAGCGCGACGACAGTTGTGCCGCCGGCGGCGACCGCTACCGTCGACACGCACCACAATCTTGTGATCGAGGTTGGATGATGCGATCAAGTCCCATTGAGCTCGCGATTTTTCAAAGCGCCGTCCATTCAATCGCAGAAGAAATGGGCGCCGCACTGCGAAGAACTTCATTCTCGCCAAATATTAAAGAACGCAGAGATTATTCGTGCGCAGTGTTCGACGGCGCGGGAAACGTAATTGCCATGGGCGATCACATGCCGGTGCATCTGGGATCGATGCCGATGTCAGTGCGCGCGGCGATTGACCGGCTCGAACTGGGGCCGGGAGACATGGCTATTCTGAATGACCCCTATGCGGGCGGGACCCATCTGCCGGACATCACCATGGTGCTGCCGGTATTCAGCGATGGTAGTTCCCGTCCGATTTTTTATGTTGCATCGCGCGCCCATCACTCCGATGTTGGCGGTTTTTTTCCCGGATCGATGGGGCCATGCCGCGAGATCTACCAAGAGGGCCTTCGCATCCCTCCGGTGAAGATCATGAAGAGCGGCGAGGTTAATAATGACGTATTGCATCTGCTGCTTAGTAACGTGCGCACTCCAGTCGAGCGAGAAGGCGACCTCACATCGCAGATCGGAGCATGTAGCGTCGGCGAGACTCGACTGCAGGAAATTCTGTTCAAGTATGGAATCGACGAAATCAATACGCTGACAGCCGATCTTCTCGATTACTCGGAACAGCTGGTAAAAGCTGAGCTTGGACGCATGCCCGCGGGCCGATTCGCAGCCGCAGACTTTCTTGATGACGACGGTTATTCCGAAATCCCGATTGAGATCAAAGTTTCGATCGAGCTTGACCCCGCAATTCAGAAAGCCACCGTGGATTTCTCTGGATCGAGTGCTCAAGTAGAGAGCAGCATCAATGCTGTCTATGCCATCACCTACTCGGCCGTCTACTACGTGTTCCGTTGTCTGTTGCCGGAGCAGGCACCGGCAACCGCAGGCCTCATGCGCCCAATTGAAGTAATCGCGCCGGCCGGGACGATTGTAAATGCGCGCCTGCCCGCGCCGGTTGCCGGTGGAAACGTGGAGACGTCACAGCGCATCGTGGATGTGGTTTTGAAGGCATTGGCGCAGGCGATTCCCGATCGCGTTCCTGCTGCGAGTTCGGGCACTATGAACAATCTCACCATCGGCGGAATCGATCCGCGCACCGGCGTGCCTTTCGCATATTACGAAACGGTTGCGGGAGGGATGGGCGCTCGTCCGAGCGCAGACGGTTTACCGGGTGTCCATACGCACATGACCAACTCGCTGAATACACCGGTTGAAGCTTTGGAGTACGCGTATCCGTTGCGAGTCACCCGTTATAGCTACCGGCCCCGGTCGGGCGGAGCAGGCAGATTTCGCGGCGGTGATGGGCTCGTCCGTGAGATCGAACTCCTGGCCGATGCCCAGGTGACCCTGCTCGCGGACCGTCGAAAATTCCCCCCCTACGGTCTCGCCGGCGGCGAACCTGGCGCGCTCGGACGGACAACTCTTATTACAAAGGATAGATCGCGCGAGCTGCCGGGGAAATGCAGCGTCAGCGCTAAGAAGGGTGATGTGATCCGGATCGAATCGCCCGGAGGCGGCGGCTGGGGCCCAGTCTAATAAACTATGAGCGCAATTATTTGCACATACCCGCGCTCGCACGGGATGGCGACAATCAAACCTGAAGTGCTAAACTGTCGGAGTTAGGTTGTGTCCGGCGCCTGAAACTCCCCTTTAGGCCTGGGTTCTGTCGGTCCTTGCGTTCTCCAGGGAACGCTCACTTTATCAATTCACATTTATCTAAAGGAGCACAAAAATGAGTTTCAGCCGGAAGAATTCTATTCTCACTTTGGTTGTTGCGCTGCTGCTGGCATCGACTGCTGCATTCGCCAAGGTACCCGTACGAGGTTCTTCTTCGAATGGCGAGGACCCCGACGTCGCTAATTGGAACCTGCTCAGCGTCTCTGCACCGATCAATCTCGCCGCGAAAGGCCAGAGACTGATTGCCACCCGACAAATCGTCTGTCTCAATCAGGATGTCGAGAATTCGCTCGCCAATCCAACCCCAGCTCTCGCCGGAACTTGTGACAGTGGCGCTTACTTGCACATCTTCCAACTTCAATCCACCGCCACGAACCTGACGGTCACGCTGGGGCAATTGACAAACTTTCTTCAGACCGACACTGACGGGAATGATAACTTCGGAGTGTTGACCTGCGACCCAGATAACGGCAACACGCTTGAGCTCTGCACCGTCGATCCAAATGATCCCGATGGAAACAATATCCCGGACATTACCTTTTCCGAACAGAAGAACAAGAAACTTGTGAGCTTCGCGATCCCCAACTTCCCCAGTTACCCGGCCGGGATCAACCTTGAGGGCCAAGGGTTGACCATCTTCATCATTATTCGGCAGGCTCAGGGCACGCCGATACAGCTTCCGAAAATCTCAATCCACTAGTATTTAGGATATTGGGAGCGTCACTTGAGACCGGCCATCATGGCCGGTCTTATTTTTTAATCGCTTGGAGAGCTTTCGTTGCTTTGTGCGAAATCAACAGGAAACCGGCATCGCCGGAATCTTTGCTCAATCTTTCAAGAGTTGACCGCGCCGAGCCTGTATCACCGGCTAAAGCTTGAACTTCCGCGATCGCCAGTCGCGAACTAAATTCAATTCCAGCCAGTTTCATTCGTTTCAGACGATCCGAAATGTCCTGCAAATCGCGCAGGGCCTCGGCAGATTTTCCAGCTCTGGCCAGCACCCGAGCAGAGGTGATTTCCAACGATAGTTTGGCCAGTTGATCGCGTGTGGCCAAGGCCCGCGCCTTTACAATCTCCACTTGAGCTTCACTAACTTTTCCCGTTGCCATCAAGGATTGCGAAATCAAATCGCGGGCCGCGGCCTCTTGATCGGCATCAGCTTCCGCATGAAACTCCGCGGCAGCCGTTTTTGCGAACGACTCAGCCTTCGCCGGCTGGTTTTGTTCCAGAGCCAGCGCCGCCAACGAGGATTGGCTGCTAGCAATGCTTCCCTTTTCCCCCAACTCACTGCGAACGGCGAGCGATTCGTTGTAGTTCTTTGCGGCCCCCTGCAAATCATCCTGGGCCATGAGGACTTCTCCAATAGCAACCAGGGAGGAAGCGGTCTTACTCTTTGTTCCCAATTCGCGGGAATTGGTCAACGAGTCTTCCAGGTCCTTGCGCGCCGCAACCAGATCGCCCTCAAAATAAGAAATCGTTCCCAGGTTGGTGAGCGCATCGACTACGCTTGCTTGATCGCCGGTTTGGTGAGCGGTTTCGAGCGATGTTTCGAGGATCGTCTTGGCACCTGCGAAGTCACCTTGCAGCATAAGATTCGCAGCAAGATTATTTTCCGCAATCAGCGCGTCATACCGATCGCCGATTCGCACCGCCAGTTCGGAAGCCTCGTGGTATTGCGCGTTCGAGGCGTCAAGATCTTGTTGAGCTGCCAGCAAATTTCCAATATTGATGAGGGCCCCGGCAATGTCGCCTTCGGCGCCGATCTGGCGGGCCAGAGCCAGCGCCTTTTCATGCATGGACCTGGCCTCAGTCACATTGCCCTGATCGGCGAGGACGTTGGCCACGCAGGTCAGACTTTTCGCTTGTCCCCGAAAATCTCCTGCAGCGGCCAGAGTCGAACCGGCCCGCTCGCCTGCACTCCTGGCCCGGCTCATGTCTCCCAGATTGCGCAACGCCCAGCATTGTTGCAGAAGGGCCTTGGCTTGCAAAAATTTCGCGTTAAGATGTTTGGCTTTGTCCTCGGCCCGAACCGCCGACGCTTGCACTCTTTTGTAATCGGAGAGAGAGTCCGCGGCGTGCGCTTCCGCAAGATCGATGCGAGGATCATCCCTTAGCGGTGGCGGCAGCTTGCGTAAGTTCTCAATCGTGGTCAACGCTTCCTGCCCGGAGCCGGCGGAGACCTGAGCAGCCGCCAAACGCAGTCCATACTCCAGATCGTCAGGGAAAAAAGTCCACAGGGATTTGTAAAGATCAACCGCCTTGCTCCATTCGCGATCATTCTCGCGGTATTCCGCCTCAATCGAAAGACTATCTTTGCGGGAAAGGTTCTTTGACAACTCGAATGCTCGCTTGCCTTCCTGGCGGGCATTGTCGTCATACCCCAGTTGAGACCATGCCGCCGCCAGTGAAGAGTGGGCCAGCACGTTGTTCGGATCTGCGGCTACAGCCTTTTCCAATAAGTCACGAGCCGCGAGAAAATCGAACGCCCGCAACTTGCTCAAGCCTTCCGCATAAAGCCGCGCTGCGTCTGCGGTTGCGGGCTCAGTCGCCCGCACCGCGTCGGCCTCTACCGACGTGATCTCGCCGGCCCCGCACTTTTGCCTGAGCGCAACGCCCAGTCGTTTAACCAGTTCCAGAAATCGGGGCTCGGACTCGCTATCGGCAATTGCCACAGTGTCGCCGGTCGCCGTGTCCTGTATTTTCAAATCGACTCGGAGTTGCCCACCAATATCCACGTAGGAACCCAACACCACGAGATTGCTGCCAAGATTGTGAAAGATGGCGGAAAGCGTTTCCGTCGATAGCGTATCGCTGTCCGGCAAAGCGCGGTCGGCCTTCATTCGTGCCACATTCTCGCCGGGAACAATGCGCAACTTATCTCCTGCTGAAAGCTCTGTCGTCAGCATCTCGGCGAGCGCGTTCGAAAGCCATTGTTGGTCGGGACGGCCGGAAGAATTTTTGAAGCCGAGTACAGCGACAGATCGGCGCCCCGCGCTAACGATCGCCGGTTTCGAGGCCTTTCTGCTGTGCAGATAGAAAAGCCCGCACCCCACGCCAAGGATGACGAATGCAGCCGCGGTCGCCAGACCGATCTTTATCTTGCGCCGTGCGTCGACGTTTCCCCCGACAGCATCACTTGCACTACCAGCCCACGCCACTGGTCCGGAAACGCTCATCACCCTTTCCAGATCGATCCCCACTTCATGAATGGATTGATAGCGGCGCTTCGGGTCCTTCACCAGCGCTTTCAAGATAATGTTTTCCAGGCTGGGTGGGATTTGCGCATTGAGCCGACTGGGAGCGTCAGGATCCTGGTTCAAAATCGCCGACATCAACAATGGCCCATTACGTTGAGGAAAAGGACGCCTGCCCGTCGCCATTTCGTACAGCACCGCACCAGCGGACCAGATATCGCTGCGCAGATCCACCGGCTCCGCCCGCAGTTGCTCCGGAGCCATGTACGGAACGGTGCCGGTCAAATCCGTACTCTGCGTGGCCGTCACCGTTACCCCGAGATCGCTGGCGTGAGGCGCAAGTTCGGCCAAACCAAAATCGAGAATCTTAAGACGTCCGTCGGGAGTAAGTCGGAGATTTCCAGGTTTCAGGTCCCGATGTACGATTCCCTGCTGATGCGCCGCAGCGAGTCCTGCAGCTAACTGGCTTCCAAGATCGATAATCTCTTTGAGCGGAAGCGGATTATGACTGATCTTGGCGTCAAGCGTGACGCCAGGGATATATTCGGTGACCAGAAAATCCAGGCCATCCTGGCTTCCGAACTCGAAGACCATCGCGACGTTGGGATGGTTGAGCTTCGCCAGGGACAAAGCTTCTTTGCGAAAACGCTTGCGAGCGCCTTCATCGGCCAGCATGCCCGCAGAAATAACTTTGACCGCAACATCACGTTCCAGCTGTTCATCATGAGCGCGATAAACCACCCCCATTCCACCGGCGCCAATCTGCTCCACCAACCGGTAGTGGGATAATCTATCGCCAATCATCGCTGCCTCTTCTGTGCAGCAATCTTACGGGCTGCCGGAAAGGTGCGTCAATCCGCTAGAGGGTGGTGCATCGCTACTGGCTGGGCGGATGGATGGATTCCGGTTCGCGCATTAATCTGGTTCTTCATCTTGCTTTGGGGGCACCTTATGGTGGGTTACACTTTGACGTGGCTCCCATCGGGTTCATGCCGGGTTGGATCGAAACGCTGGGGCAGGACCTTCGCTACTCCTCTCGCGGACTTGCCAAGAGTCCGGTTTTTACGCTGGTCGCCGTGCTGACCCTGGCCCTCGGAATCGGCGGCACCACGACAATTTTTAGCGCCATCGATGCACTTCTTCTCCGTTCTCTTCCTTATCCCGACCAAGGCCGGCTCGTCGCTCTCTCTGTTAGCTACCCGAGGTTCCCGCAATCTCGGGCACCGGTCTCGGGCACTGACGTTGCTCACTGGAGGGCCGACAACCAGGTATTCGAGCAAATTGAGTTTGTGTCGAGGCCAGACATGGTGGCAATGTCCAGCGCGGGCTCGGGAGAACGCGTTGGCGTGCAACATGTCAGCGCCCGCCTCTTTCCGTTGCTCGGCATCAAGTTTTTTCTGGGGAACCTTCCCTCCGACGATGTGGCTGAGAGGCAGGGATCTCTAAAGGTCGCCATTAGCTATGAATTCTGGCAGAGCCATTTCGGGCGCGATCCGAACATCTTGGGGCGGAGCATTTACGTTGACACTTGGTCCGCAACTATCGGTGCGGTCTTGAATCCAGGATTCGATCTCTTTGGAACGGGAACTCCTGAGATCTTCGAAATCGACGGAATGGGAAACGTTGCGGAATCCGGCATCAACGATCCAAGATGGCTGGTTGGCGTCGGGAAGCTGAAACGAGGAGTTTCTCTTCAGCAGGCTCAATCGGCGATGAATCTGACGGCACAACACCTGGCGCTAGCTTTTCCGGAGGCGTACAACGAAGTGGGGGTGGGAGTTGATCCCTTGCAGAAAGGCCTGTTCGGATCGTCGGAACAGGTTTTCTACCTGCTCTTTGCGGCAGTCGGGTTCGTTCTCCTGATTGCCTGCGCCAACGTCGCCAACCTGCTTTTGGTTCGAGGGGATGGACGGCGAAAAGAGATTGGAATACGCGTCGCTCTGGGCGCAAGCAGAAGCAGCGTAATCCGGCAACTACTGACGGAGAGCGTTTTACTCTCACTCGTAGGCGGAATGACTGGCCTGGTTTTGTCTTTTTGGGGCATCCGGGTTCTCAATATACTCTCCTCGCACCTGCTGCCGACGGCAGGAGCTTCTCTCGATACTCGAGTTCTATTTTTTACATTTGGTGTCTGCATTTTGACGGGTATGGTGTTCGGACTTGTGCCGGCATACCGAGTGTCGAAAAGCGATCCTAATGAATGCTTGCGCGAGGGAGGCCGCAGCACGGCCACCAGGTCGCGTCATCGCACGCGAAACATTCTGTTGGTCAGTGAGATCGCGGTGGCTTTTGTCTCGTTGATTTGCGCGGGACTGATGATCAACACGCTGGCCCGTATTTTGCACACAAGCCCCGGCTTTAATCCGGACCATCTCCTCACGGCGGAAGTGCGGCTGACTGGAGAGAAGTACATCGACAGCAGTGATCAGGACAAAACCGGGGTGAACCTGATCAAGCCGGCAGTGGGGATTTTCTCCCGGCAGGCGCTGGAACATGTCAGAAACATACCGGGCGTCAACGGTGCGGCTCTGATTGATTGGCTGCCGCTCTCGGATAGCGCTCAACCCGCTGGACCAGGCTTTACGATTGTCGGGAAAGGGATAGATCTTTCAGCGGAAAAACCGCACGTTCTATTGGGTACTATCAGTGCAGACTATTTTCGTTTGATGGGCATCCCGATCCTCCGAGGCCGCGGAGTCACCGAGCAAGATACGGAGACTTCTCCAGCGGTGGTCGTCATTAACGAAGCGATGGCGCGTCAGTTCTGGCCAAACGAAGATCCCGTCGGACGGGAGATTACATTCGATTCCTCTCCCGAAGAACGGCCGCGACAAATCGTCGGCATCGCGGGAAACGTGAAGCAGTTTTGGCTGACCATCGATTCGCAACCGCAAGCATATGTTTCCTATTTGCAACTGTCCGCTCATACCGTACCCGGGTGGACTGAGAGCCGGGTCCACAGAAACCTGATCATTCGCACCGACTCTATGTCCGCAGGGATGGTCGAGAATCTGCGAAGAACGATTTCGGGGCTTGCGCCCGATTCGGCCGTCTTCGGAGTAAGGACCGTGGAACAAACGGTATCGAACTCGGCTCGGCCCTGGAGTATTCTTTCGCAACTTTTGGGTCTGTTTGCGGGGATCGCTCTGGTTCTCGCCGCGATTGGGACTTACGGAGTGATTTCATATTCGGTCGGCGAACGCATTCATGAGCTCGGCTTGCGAATGGCATTGGGAGCTCAGCCGCGGCATGTGGTTGGACTTGTCTTGGGGCAGGCTATGCTGTTTTCGTCTATAGGCGTAATGATCGGTGTGGCCGGCTCTTTTGCCGCAGTGCCTTTGCTGGCTAGATTCCTGTACGGTGTGGGACCTCACGATGTGTTGACCATGGTTCTGGTCTCATCACTGCTGATCGCCGTGACGTTATTCGCCAGCTACTTTCCGGCCCGCCATGCAACTCAGATTGATCCCATGCAGACGCTCAGGCACGATTGAGTTTTCGCGTTGTCACACTACAAAAAGCGGCGATCAACTAGGAAACCTGTAGCGAGATGACCAGAGGCATGCCTTCGAAAAGAAGCTTGACCTCGAGGGCGGCGGAATCCGCCATGGAATGGAGTTGATAGTCGTTGCCGGTAATCACGGTGGGAATCGAAAGCAGGCAGTCTTCGTTCATGCCGGATATCTTATTCTTGAAATTCCCGGCGACCATGTTGCATATTTCGCCGACGGCATCGCATAGTTCCGGACCGACTTTATCGGGCTCGATTCCCAGCATCTTCGAAGCCATCAACGAGGCGGACTCGCGACTACACCTGATGCTGACCGCGCCGCACAATAGTCCGGCCAAGCCGACCATCGAGGTGACATCAAGCAGCCCGTCGACCGGACATTCTGGAGTGCTCAATTGGCATCCCAGCATCAGCTCGAAAACTTCGCGCACGGCCAATTCAAGCGATGGCCCCCAACCCTGGTGCGAACGGCGGGCGTTCGTCACTTCCCCGCCAGCACCGGAATAATGTGCTCCTTGACCTGGTCCGAGGTGAAGGGTTTGCGAATGTAGCCGCGCGCCCCAAACGACAGCGCCTGTACGACATGGGCTTCGCTGCCCTCCGTTGTGATCATCACCACGGGCACGCCTTTCGCGTTTTCGATTCCAGGAAGTTGTTTGACGAATTCCAGACCATCCATCACGGGCATGTTGATATCGCAAAGAATCAGATCGACGCGAGTTTCCGCCAGCAAACTCAGCGCCTCCGCTCCGTTCCCGGCTTCAAGCACATGGGTCAGATTAATTCCCGCCTGCCGCAGTGAGCGTTCCACTATCTTGCGCATGACCGACGAATCGTCCACGATCAGCGCACTGATGCCTTCCATCCACCTGTCCTCATTGTTTAACTTGGTGAAGTTCTCGATGGTTTAAATATCGGCACAAGACGGGAGGACTTTAGAGAATGAGGAAGATGTTGACGCAGATCGGTGATATGCCCGGGACGGCATGTACCAGAAAGATTCCAATCTAAACCGCGGAGATCCCAATCGTTAGTGCCAAAGCCATCACCGAAATAATCGTTTCGCAAATCGACCAGGTCTTCATGGTTTGCGAGACACTCATGTTGAAATATTCCTTGACCATCCAAAATCCGCCGTCATTTACGTGAGAGAACACCAGCGATCCCGCACCGGTCGCAATGACTAACAATTCGGGCCGCACTGCCGCGACGTGTAGCGCCAGCGGTGCAACAATACCGGCGGCGGTAGTCATGGCCACTGTAGCCGATCCGGTTGCAAGCCGCACTAAAGCCGCCACCAGCCAGGCCAAAAACAAAATAGATATATGAGCGTGGAGCGCGACGTCGACAATCGCCTGCGAGGTGCCACTGTCTTGAAGAATGCGGCCAAAGCCTCCGCCTGCGCCGATGAGTAGGGTAATCGTCGCAGTGGGCGCGAGGCATTCGTTTGAAAACTTCAAGATAGTTTCGCGGGTGAAGCCACGCATTTCTCCAAGAGTGATGAAGCTAACCACTACTGCAATCAGAAGAGCAATGTCGGCACCCCCGATAAAGTGCAAGATGGTGTTGGTTGCGCTCGAGGGAGCGGAAAATACGTCGGCCCAACTGCCAACCAGCATCAACACCACCGGCAACAGAATGGTTGAAACGGTCAAGCCAAAGCTGGGCAGGTTGGTCTTCGGGGTTTCGTCGATGAACTGCGCCGCGATCGGATTATCAAGATTGAGTTGAATGTGCGGCGCAATCAATTTCGCGTAAAGGGGCCCGGCAAGAATCGCTGTGGGAATGCCCACCAACATGGCATAGAGAATGGTTCGTCCCATGTCCGCGTTGTAGGCAGCTACCGCCAGCATCGCCGCCGGATGTGGCGGCACCAGTCCATGAACGACAGAAAGGCCGGCAACCATGGGCAGGCCAACCAAAACCAATGACGTTCCCGTTCGCTTGGCGATGTTGAAAGCTATCGGAACCAGCAGGACAAATCCGACTTCGAAAAACACCGGCAGGCCAACGATGAATCCCACCGTCACCATCGCCCACGGCACATTTTTTTCACCAAAGAGCCGGATCAAAGTATGAGCGATGCGGTCCGCTCCTCCGGATTCCGCCATCATTTTGCCCAGCATCGTGCCCAGTCCCACGACGATGGCAATGTGTCCCAGCGTGTTGCCGACTCCGGTCTCAAACGACTTCACAATCGTTTGCGCCGGCATTCCGGTCACGATCGCCAGGAGGAGAGACACCGAAAGCAGTACTACAAAGGGATTGATTTTGAAATGCGCGATCATCACCACCAGCGTGATCACTGCGCCCAGCGCGGAAAGCAGTAGAAAAGCTCCGTGGCTATCGATCATGGCTGCTTGCATTTCACTTTCCGGCCGCCTTTTTATAGGCGACGCAGTCAATCTCAACTTTGCAATCGACCACCATACTGGATTGCACACAAGCGCGCGCCGGCGGATTCTCGCCGAAATATTCTCGAAACACTTTGTTGAAAGATTGGAAATCGCGGGCATCGTCGAGCCACACACCGCAACGCACTACGTCTGCTGCGGCATAGTCCGCTTCCTTCAAAATGGCGAAAAGATTTCGTATCGCCTGATGCGCTTGCGTGATGATGTTGCCCTCGACGACTTCGCCGTTGACCATGGGCACCTGGCCGGAAACATATAGCCATCCATCGGCCTCGACCGCCCGCGCAAATGGGAGTTGCTGGCCACCGGTGCCCTTACCGCCTTCAGCGCCATAACGTTTTATGTTCATCGCGTCGGCTCCTCAATTACTTGTGTACAGCAGTCAGGCTGCGAGCTGCCGCGGAAGAAAACGACCGGCTCTTTTGCCCGTAGCTGCCCGGTTCTGATAAGACAAAATACCATTGACCCAAACCGCTTCGATCCCTTCGGCTGCGCGCATCGGATCTGCGAAAGTCGCAGCATCGCGCACCGTCTCCGGATTTAAGAGGACCAAATCCGCGACGTTGTCTTCCCGCAAAAGTCCGCGACCCGTCAATCCGAACCGTTGCGCGGGCAGTCCGGTCATTTTGCGGATCCCTTCACTGAGTGAAAATAATTTTTGCTCGCGACTGTAATAGCCAAGCACCCGCGGAAACGTTCCCCAGAGCCGGGGATGCGGCAACGGATCGTTTGGCAGCCCATCGGATCCGATCATCGTTCCTGGATGCCGCAGAATCGTACGCATATCGTCCTCAGAAATACCGTGGTAAATCGCGCCTGCCGGCTGCAAACGGCGAGCAGCTTCGATCTGGGTACATCCCATGCTTTGGCAATTTCTGCCAGAGTTTTCCCTGCCATTTCCGGATACGGAGTGCACCAGGTAATCACGATCTTGACTCGTTCGTCGACCTGGCGCAGATCCAGCGTACTGGAGCTGGCAGCGTACGGATAACAGTCGCAATCGATCTCCTGTCCACCGCGCGCCGAATCGAGCGATCGCAGCAAATCTTTGCTCCGTCCCCAATTGTCGACGCCGGCGCATTTCAGATGAGAAATGACTACCGGTACTCGGGCATGCCGGCCGATGCGGTAGGCTTCGTCCATCGCCTGCAATACCGTTTCGCTTTCACTGCGCAGGTGCGTTGCGTAAATGCCTCCTGCCTGCGAAAGCGGTTCAGCCAATGCCATTACCTCTTCGGAGGACGCCGAGTTGGCCGACATATAGGCCAGGCCAGTGCTCAATCCTAAAGCACCATTGTCGAGTGCTTCACGCAGCTGAGTTTGCATGCCCTCTATTTCTTTCGCGGCCGCGGTGCGATCGAGACGATCCATATGATTGTTGCGCAGCGACGTATGACCTACCAGCGCCGCCACGTTCACTGCGGGCAGGGCAGCATTAACGGCCTCAACATAAGCGGCGAAGGTCGAATAGCGAAATGCATCAGCGTTCCCCAACAGATTCATGGGATCGGGCAACTCGCCCTTAAGTTGGACTGGCGCAGCGCTGATCCCGCAGTTTCCCACGATCACGGTCGTCACGCCTTGAGAAAGCTTGGGCAGCATCTCGGGATTGCGAATGAGATAAAGATCGTCGTGAGTATGAACGTCGATAAATCCCGGAGCCAGAACTTTTCCCGTGCCATCGATCGTGTTCGGCGCGGAATAGTCATCCAACTCGCCAACCTTCTGGATGCGTCCACCGGCAAGAGCTACGCTGCCGGGTTGCGGCTCACCGCCGCTGCCGTCGATGATTTGGACGTTGCGAATCAAGGTGTCGCAGGTAGGCAAGTCAATCTCCTGAACAAGCGATCAAAGTCGGCGAATCCGCGCCACAGCCGCATTAATCGCCCCATGGAATAAATTTCTATACACTTTCAGCCACGCAAGTTTTTATCGGCGAAGCAGCCCATTCTACCGGAAGAACGATGGATCGAGATGAAGATGCGGATAAATGCGACTCCAATGGAACCAATCTCCGCGCTAAACAAGGGCCTCGGCTCAATGGCACGGGAAATTACGGTCGATGAAATCCTGACTGCGGATTGGAATTTGTTGCGGGAAGATTTGAGCTTGCCCGCCGCCGTCCTTTATGAAGACAAGCTGGCGCACAATCTTCAGTGGATGCAGGAATTCGCGACGACCTACGGACTCAAGCTCGCGCCCCATGGCAAAACCACCATGGCCCCAAAATTGTTTGCCCGCCAACTGGAAGCCGGAGCCTGGGGAATCACGCTGGCGACCGCTCATCAGACCCGTGTTGCCTATCAGCATGGAGTGCGCCGCGTTCTGATGGCCAATCAGTTAGTCGGCAAACAGAATATGGCGATCATCGCGGAATTGCTCAACGATCCTACCTTTGAATACTTTTGCCTGATCGATTCCGCAGAACAAGCCGAATCGTTAGGCCGCTTTTTCCAGGCCAACGGGAAGCGGGTGAATGTCCTTCTCGAGCTGGGCGTCGATGGCGGTCGCGCGGGAGTACGAAATCAGCAGCAGCTCAATGGGTTGCTCGAATCTCTGACCAACTGGCGCGACAACATCGCTCTGTGCGGTGTTGAAGTTTACGAAGGCATATTAAAGGATGAGGCATCTATCCGGCAGTTTTTGCAAAGAGCCGTCGATGTGTCGCAAGAATTGGCGAAAGAGAATCGCTTCAGCCGGGCTCCCGTCATTCTTTCCGGGGCCGGATCCGCCTGGTATGACGTTGTGGCCGAAGTTTTTTCAAAGGCAACTATTGGCCAGCCTCTCGAAGTAGTGCTACGACCCGGCTGTTACCTGACCCACGACGTTGGCGTTTATCGCGAAGCCCAGAAGCAAATCCTAAGCCGCAATCCAGTTGCCCAGCGAATGCATTCCAGCCTTCAGCCGGCCCTCCAGCTCTGGGCATATGTGCAATCTATTCCAGAGAAAGACAAAGCCATCATAGGATTGGGCAAGCGCGACGCCGCCTTCGACGCTGGTTTGCCCACTCCTGCTCTACACTGCCGTCCCGGCCAAGTCGCCCCCGTAGCCATTCTCTCCGAGTGGAAACTAGCCGGCATCGATGGACCAGCATGCTTACCTGGAAATCGCCGAAGGTGACGATATTCGGGTCGGCGATATGATCGGTTTTGACATTTCCCATCCCTGCCTCACCTTCGATAAATGGCGCTATTTGCCCGTCTTAGACGGCGAATATCGGGTAATCGATGTGATTCAGACGTTTTTCTAATCGTCCTACGAAACATCAACCGAGTGATTTCCACAGTGGCCCGGTCGTGCCATTCACAAGCATTCGGCAAATTGCTATCTTGCTTGTGAGCAGACTTCGGGGGAGGGCTGTTCGACGTAACGTCCCATGACTCTTTGAGTCTGGGACGTTTTCGTTTGTGGCCGCCAATCCGTGCTTCCTCCCACCCGTTCGGTGTACGTTTCCAATTCACGTTTTGCTTTCTGTTTGTCCCCGGTTAAAATGAGGCCGCGCTTCGGGGAGCCACCTCGACGATGTCAGATCCGCAAAACACAATCTCAACACCACCACCCAGTTATGACCTGACCGGTAACACGGTGGGGCGTTTTTTCGTCAAGGGACGAATTGGCGCGGGCGGAATGGGGCAAGTATATCGGGCGGAGGACACCATGCTGAAGCGCATCGTCGCTATCAAGCGCATGGCGCCGCAACTGCAAGTTGAGGAGCGTGACCGCGATAGATTTCTCAAGGAAGCCCAGCGCGCCTCCGCCCTTAACCATCCCAACATTGCCGCGATCTACGACGTGCTACAGGAGAAAGGCGAAATTCTCCTCGTCATGGAGTACGTCGAGGGCACCACTCTGCGGCACCGGATCAAATCGCCGATCAGCATCCACGAATTTTTGGACATTGCGATCCAGTGCACGGAAGGTTTGGGCGCGGCGCACGACCAGCGCATCGTACACAAGGACATCAAGCCCGAGAACATCATGCTCACCGCGGCGCAGCGAGTGAAGATTCTCGACTTCGGCGTGGCCATGCGATTCGTGGCCGACCAGAGCGAAGCGACCCAAAGTTTCGCCAGCATGAGCGCATCGCTAAGCGGGACCCCAGGCTATATGGCCCCGGAAGTGCTTCAGCAAAGGCCTTACGATGGGCGCGCCGATCTTTTTTCTCTGGGCCTGGTTTTCTACGAAATGCTGGGAGGCGATCACCCGTTTACCACAGACAGTTTCGCCGGAACCCTGGCTCGCGTGCTGCATCGCGAACCACCTTCTCTCAGCGAGGTGAATCGAACCGTTCCGGCCCCGCTGGCAGGGATCGTGGAGCACCTGCTCGAAAAAGATCCTGATCAACGATACCCTTCCGCCCAGGCCTTGCTGACCGACCTTCGAGCCGTACAAAGCGGCGGCAAACCCGCTTTTGCAGGACTTCGTTCAAAACGAAAACACCGGCTGCGCGGTCTTTCTGCAGGATTTAAAGTACTGCTCGGTGCTGCAGCACTGGCACTTTTGCTTGCGGGAGTCTTCTTTTTTAAAGACAAGCTCCGTCGCACGCCAGAAATTGAGGTCAGCACAAAATCCAGCTTGCCTGAGACCAAGAGTCTGGCGATTCTTCCCATCGAAGTCAGCGACAACGATCTGAAGTTCGCGGCGTTCGGCAACGGGCTGGTGGAAACGCTGACCGCCAAGCTAAACCAGTTGGGCGAGAACCATTCAGTACAGGTTGTTCCAGCAAGCGAAATCCGCGCCAAGCGTGTGACCACGCTCGATCAGGCGCGTCAGGAATTCGGAGTGAATCTCGGCCTGCGCATTGGCTTGCAGCAATCGGGAGACTTAGTACGGGCCAGCTACACTTTGATCGATGCTAAAACCGGACGCGCTCTAGCCGCGAAAAGTTTTGATGCGCCCATCAGCGACCCCTTCGCCGTTGAAGAC
Source organism: uncultured Acidobacteriaceae bacterium (assembly GCA_963794195.1). Lineage (GTDB taxonomy): Bacteria > Acidobacteriota > Terriglobia > Terriglobales > Acidobacteriaceae > DATBAX01. The sequence continues at coordinate 49,123 of CAWCCU010000001.1, read as the reverse complement.
CAGGTCGCGAATGGCGCAGCCGCCGCGCTGGCCATAGACCTTCGCCCCGAAGAACGCCGCGAGTTGATCGCGCACGGCACCAGTCTCCCGGAAGCCTACAACTATTATTTGCAGGCCCGCGGCTACCTCGACGATCCGTACAAATCAGAAAACGTACGCAGCGCAATTACGCTTTTTGCCGCTGCCCTAAAGCTCGATTCGAATTACGGGATGGCGCGTGCCGGATTGGGCCTGGCTTACTGGTGGAAATATAACGCCACAAAAGATAAGCAGGCGGTGGAATCGGCGCGCCAGTCCTGTTCGCAGGCGGTGGAATCGGGAACTGCCGGCGCGGAAGGGCACGTTTGTCTGGGAATCGTGGAAAACGGCACGGGCACATATGACCAGGCTGTAGTGGAATTTCAAAAAGCAGTGGAACTGGAACCTGCCAACGATGAGGCGTATGCTGGGCTGGCATCGGCCTACAAGCACTTGAACAAGCTGGACGAGGCTGAGAAAACGTATCAGCGGGTTGTCGAACTTAGGCCACAATACTCCCGGGCCTATATAAATCTCGGCGCTTTCTACTTGCAACAACAACAATATGGAAAGGCGGTGGATCTGTTTACTCGCGCTGTCACGGTGGCGCCGGATAATTTTCGGGGCTACAGCGACCTGGGAGCCGCGTATCTTTCCGAGGCAAAATATGCGGACGCAATTGAACCGCTGCAACAGTCGATCGCAATTCGTCCCAGTGCTGATGCATACACGAATTTAGGGACCGCTTATCTTCGCTTGCGCCGCTATCCCGATGCTGTGCACGCTTATCAGGCAGCAGTGAAACTGGATGCAAGCGAATACGCAGGCTGGGGCAGTCTGGGAGACGCCTTGCATTACAACCAGGACACAGCCGCAGCCAGGCAGGCATACGAAACCGCGATCACGTTGGCGGGAAAGCAACTTGAAGTTAATCCCAAAGATGCCGAGGTGCTGGGTGATGTAGCGGACTACTATGCCATGGTGGCCGACCGCAAGAAGGCCCTGGCGGCACTCGATTCATCTCTGCGATGGGGTCACGGCAACAAAGATCTATTGTTTAATGCAGCCGTCGTTTATCAGGACCTGGGTGAAAGTGGAGAAGCATTGGAGTGGCTGAAAAAGTCGCTGGACGCCGGTTATTCAGCCGCATCGGTACGCGAAGTGCCTAGCTTCGATCCACTCAAGAACGATCCGCGTTTCCAGGCATTAGTAGTGGGCCAAAGCAACTGACCGTACTTCAATCTAAATCAGGAGATGCAACATGGCAGCGAATCCAATACCAAACTTCGACGACGTTCCCGGAGCAGCGCTTCCCGACGCCGCCACCGCCACTCAGGTCCTGGTAGTTGCAAGCCAGGAAATCATATGGCAGAACCATACACTTTTCGCGATCAACATCTCGGTGGATCCGGTGAACGGAGTTTATCCTTTCTCGGTAAATAGTTTTCCGGTTCCCGGCATGCACAATCAAACCGTCGGCACCTACACCAGCGTCGTGCTGCCGACGACTCCTCCCAACCAGTACACATTCACCAGAACCGGAGCGACTCCCATGGGCAATGGGAAGGTCGTCGTTTCTGGCAACGAGCCTTCCTGACGTAACCCTCGGCCAGAATGGTCCACTGCAACTGTGGTGGACCATTTTATTTGCGTAGTGGATCAATTCAGCACTTTTCCTGCGGAAATCGTACTTGTACTTCCGAGTCAATGATCGATCTAATTCGTCTTGAAAATTTTTGGCTTTTTGATATGCTCGGAAGTGTTTCGGGCCCCATCTGAACGGCGGGTCGAACCCCGGATCTCCCCACCTCGTGCGACTTCCAGTCGTGATTAGTGCCTGGCCGCTCTGTTCCCCCGAAACCTATAAGGAGTAGCCGTGGCTTCAGCTCAAAAATTTACCGTGATTGCAGGCAGTGAACGTAAGCCTGTTAGCAGCGCCCGCTTGATCAACAATTCACCCGCCAACCAAACCATTGAAGTTTCCGTAAGGCTTCGTCCAAAATCGGGAGCAAAGCATGCGGAGCTGAAAAGTGAACTTGAAAAACCGGACTTCGAGCAAATGTCACGCGCCGATTTCGAGAAGACACATGGCGCCGACCCCGCCGATCTCGAAAAGATCAAGAAGTTCGCTCAGGAATTCAATCTCAAGGTACAGGAGACCGGCACCGAACTCGCCCGCCGCACTGTTTTATTGTCGGGGACCGTGGGCGACCTGCAAAAAGCGTTCAACGTTGAGCTCAAGGAGTACAGCCATCCCAAAGGAGATTTTCGCGGCCGCGTTGGCGCCATCAGTGTGCCTGCCGAATATGCGGACATCATCAGAGGAGTGTTCGGACTCGATAATCGCCCACAGGCAGAACCGCACTACCGGCGCTTGCCGCATACCCCGGGCGTGAAGGCCCATGCGGCGAGCGCCTCGTTTAATCCCGATGAGGTCGCCAACATCTACGATTTTCCAGCGGGCGACGGATCTGGGCAATGTATCGGCATCATTGAGCTAGGCGGAGGTTTTCGGCCTGATGATCTCGCCAATTATTTCAGATCGATCAATGTCAATCTGCCGCAAGTGATTGCCGTGCCGATCGATGGCGGCAGCAATAGCCCCACCACGCCCGACAGCGCCGACGGCGAAGTGATGCTCGATATTGAAGTTGCGGGCTCGATCGTGCCGGCTGCGAAAATCGTTGTCTATTTTGCTCCGAATACTGACCAGGGCTTTCTGGATGCAATCACCACTGCGGTACACGACCACACCAATCAACCATCCGTCATTTCCATAAGCTGGGGCTCGTCCGAATCAAACTGGACCGGTCAAGCACTCACCAACTTTGACGAAGCTTTTCAGGCGGCCGCGGCCATGGGCGTCACCGTCTGCGTGGCCTCGGGCGACAATGGTTCTTCCGACGGAATGACCGACGGCAAGAATCACGTTGATTTCCCAGCTTCGAGTTCGTTTGCGCTGGCTTGTGGTGGGACCTCGCTGCATGCCGCGAATGGAACAATCGTCAGCGAAGTAGTTTGGGACGAACAACCGAGCGGAGGAGCCGGCGGCGGCGGAGTCAGCGACGTTTTCCCGCTCCCAACCTGGCAAGATGGCTTCCACGTTCCGAAGCCCTCAGTCTCCACGGGGGGACGGGGTGTTCCGGATGTCGCAGGCGATGCCGACCCAAACACCGGCTACAACGTGCTCGTCGATGGCGAAAGTGCCGTTTACGGTGGCACCAGTGCAGTCGCACCTTTGTGGGCGGCACTCGTAACCCGAATCAATCAACAGATCGGAAAGCCGGTCGGCTTCCTGAACCCTCTGATCTACGCACAATCCGTCGAAGCCGCGGGATTTCACGACATCACCAAAGGCAACAACGGCGCTTTCAAGGCAGCGAAGGGTTGGGACGCCTGCACCGGACTTGGTACTCCGGACGGCGCCAAACTATTGGCTGCCTTAACAAAAAAATCGGCTTCCAGAAAACCGGCCGCATAAGATCATTCGAGGGCGAGCCGGTGCTCGCCCTCGGTTTTTTTCGCTCAGTCTCGCGTAGCGAGAGCCGCCTCGGCTGTCCGCCGCAATCCCCAAACCGATGTACAATTCTCATCGGTTTCGTGCGCGGCCTCCCGAATCACCAGCCAGATCAGGAAGTATCCGCGTCATCCGTGCAAATCCGTGGCGCCCCTGGGGTTGAGAAGTGAGGTTCGCATGGGCAGGTTGATTCGCTACAAGCTCTTTCTTCACATCGCGGTCGTTGTTACCGTCCTCACCGGTTTGAATTTTGCGGCTGACAAAAACGAAGACAAAGATTCCGACGTCAAATTCACTGCCCGCACCGAACTGGTCTTAGTCCCCACCTTGGTGACAGATAAATCCGGCGCGCACATTACTGGCTTGAAGAAAGAAGATTTCACCATCCGCGAAAATGGGGTCGAGCAGAAGATTGCCACTTTCGAAGAAATCACGAGCAATCCCCACCGTTTATTACGCACCAGCAAGCCGAATGAATTCACGAACTCCCCGGGGAACAAGGATTCCACACGGCGCATCACTTTGATCGTGCTCGACTTCATCAACACACCCTTCACGGACCAGATAAATGCGCGAAAAGAGTTGCTCAAATACCTGACTCAATCGCTGGATCCACGCGAGGCCACGGCACTGTACACATTGACTCGCAACGGAGTCCAGGTGATTCATGATTTCACTTCTGATCCACGTGTGCTGATTGCAGCCTTGCACAAAGTGAAGGGCGACACGTCGCAGATCGTCGACAACGAACAGACCGTGGAGGACATCACCGGCACGGCCAGTCCCGACGGAAGCGCCGGAGTCGATCCCGGCACGGTGCAAACCGAAGCCGCCAAGCTACAAACCATGATGGAAGACGCGGAGCTGAATTTTCAATCTTTCCAGCAGCGCGTTGCCATCACTTACACCTTGGAGGGCATGCAACAGGTGGCGCAGGCTGTCGCCGGGTTTCCGGGACGGAAGTCCCTGATTTGGGCCGGCGGCGGTTTCCCTTTCAGCGTCAGCGATAACACCATGCAACTCGCGCCTGCAGGCCGCGATTCGATCACTGACGTGCTTCCCTTGTACGAACGCACCTGGAAACTGCTCAATGATGCGCAGATCGCTCTTTACCCAATAGACGTCAAAGGGCTACAAACCAACATAGCGAGTGCCTCGGTCAGAAATCCCGGACGCAATTACAACCGCAACGTTAGTTGGAGGCAATTGGACACGCAATCGACCTTACAGACATTCGCTCAAATGACCGGAGGCCGCGCGTATTACAACTCTAACGATCTGGAAAAAGGATTTCGCGGCGCAGTAGCAGATTCCGCGGAATACTACATGATTGGCTACTATCTTGATCGTACCAATACCAAGTCCGGTTGGCGCAAACTCGCCGTCAAGGTCGATCGCGATCATGTAGAAGTGCGCGAACGCAGCGGCTTCTTTGTAACTCATGCCACGACTGATCCGGAAATCAGCCGCAACAATGACATTTTGTCCGCCCTGCGGTCGCCCTTGGATTACACTTCGCTTGGGCTGATCGCGCGCTGGGACCCAATTGCAGCCAGCCAGGAACCCGGCAAGAAGCGGGCCACTTATCATTTAATCCTTGCCGTCGATCCCGCTCTCATCGACGTAACCGACAATAATCATCTGCTATTGGACTTTGTCGCGTTGGCAAAAAAAACCGACGGCACCACGGCCGCCGAACCCTCGGATAAAAAAATCGACACCCATGTGAAGCCTGATTTTTTTCAGGGCACCCAGCAAAAAAGCGTAAGTTATACCGGTGCCCTAGATCTGGCACCGGGCGAATACACCGTCCGGTTTGTGGTCCGCGACGATCTCAACGGAAGGATCGGCTCAGTAGCTGCTCCGCTGAAAATCGAATAGCGAGCCTTTCCTGCAGCCCGCATGACCTTCGCCAACCCGAAATGTCCTTTGCCAGAGGTGCCGCGGGGCCCTTGCAACCATTACAATCGGGAAAGAAGAAAGCGCCATCGACTATGATGATATCTACTCGATTCCACTCCACGAAGATTAGGGTCCTACTCATGAGTGTTCTCATTACTGGCAGCGTCATTCCTGCGCTTGCCGCAGCGGCCGACTTTGGCCCTTCCAATCCGTTTTACGCACCCAGTTCTCTGCCCTTCGGCGCCCCGCCCTTCGACCGCATCAAGGACGAAGACTACCAACCCGCACTCGAAGCCGGCATGGCCCAGCAGCAAGCCGAAATTCTGGCCATTGCCAACGATGCTGCCCCGGCAACCTTCGACAACACTTTTATCCCTATGGAGAAGAGCGGACGCTTATTGGAACGCGCCATGGCGGCCTTCCACGGTGTCACCGGGGCTAATACAGATCCCGCTCTCCAAGAGGTGGAAACCATTGAGGCCCCGAAATTTGCCGCCCAACAGGATTTCGTCTTTCTTAATGCGAAGCTCTTCGCGCGGGTAGCCGCCATTTACCAGCGACGGGCGACACTCAAGCTCGATCCCGAGTCTGTTCGTCTGGTCGAGTACTATTACGACAAGTTCGTTCACGCTGGCGCGAACCTGTCAGAAGGCGATAAGACACAACTCAGGAAAATCAACGAAGAGCTGTCGTCGCTGTCGAATGCTTTCACCACCAAAATTCTCGCCGCCACGAAAGCGGGCGCGTACGCGACTACCGACAAAGCTGCTCTCGCCGGCTTGTCCGATGCCCGCATCGCTGCCGCGGGAGAAGTTGCAAAAAGCCGCAAGATGGATGGCTTTGTACTTCCGCTGCAGAACACTACTCAGCAGCCCGACCTGGTCTCACTCAATGATCGTGCCACCCGGCAGGCCATCTTCGAGCACTCCTGGAATCGCGCCGAGCGCGGCGACGCGAACGACACCCGCGACACCATCGCACGCCTCGCTCAACTTCGCGCCCAAAAAGCCAAGCTTCTCGGTTTTCCGAGCTTCGCCGCCTGGAAGCTTGAAGACCAGATGGCCAAAACCCCAGAAGCGGCGTTGAAGTTCATGGACGCGATCGTTCCGGCCGCAACTGCGCAGGCGGCCCGGGAAGCCAAGGCAATCCAGGATGTCATTGATGCTCAGAACGGCGGATTTAAGGTCGAGGCCTGGGACTGGGACTTCTATGCCGACTCAAGTCCGCAAGGCTAACTACGATCTCGATGACGCGGTGGTCAAACCTTACTTCGAACTCGACAACGTGCTTCAGAATGGTGTCTTCTATGCCGCCAACCAGCTCTACGGACTCACCTTCAAAGAGCGCCACGACATTCCGGTCTACCATCCGGACGTGCGAGTATTTGAAGTTTTCGATGCCGACGGCAAACATCTCGCACTTTTCTATTGCGACTACTTCAAACGCGACAACAAAAACGGCGGCGCCTGGATGTCGGACTTTGTTGGGCAGTCGCACCTGCTGGGCACGACTCCAGTCATCTACAACGTCGCTAATCTTCCCAAGCCCGCCGACGGGGAACCCGCGCTAATCAGCTTTAGCGACGTCATCACCATGTTCCATGAATTTGGACACGCCCTGCACGGCATGTTTGCCGATTCCCAATACCCCGCCCTCTCCGGGACGGCGACCGCTCGCGATTTCGTGGAATTTCCCTCCCAGTTCAACGAGCACTGGGCCAGCTATCCATCGATATTTACCCACTATGCGAAGCACTACAAGACCGGCGCGCCATGCCGGCGGATATTGCCGCGAACGCTCATGAAAGCTGCAACTTTCAACAAAGGCTACGACATGACCGAGCTTCTCGCCGCCGCCGAACTCGATATGCAGTGGCACTTTCTTCCCCCCGATGCCCCGCTCCAAAATCCTGATGCGTTTGAGAAACAGGCGCTGGAGAAAACCCATCTGAATGTCAGCTATGTGCCACCGCGCTATCGCTCCAGCTACTTCAGCCACATCTGGGCGAGCGGCTACAGCGCCGGCTATTACGCTTATCTCTGGACGGAAATGCTCGCCGACGACGCCTATCAGTGGTTCGTCGAACACGGCGGCCTCACCCGCGCCAACGGCGACCGTTTTCGGCAGATGGTGCTCTCTCGCGGCAATACCGAGGATCTCGGCAAGATGTACGAAGCCTGGCGCGGCGAACCAGCTAACCCAAAGTCGATGTTGAAGTATCGCGGCCTCGAGCCCCCGGCTACGGCGAAATAGGTGCGAATGGAGAGCTGCCCGTTTCCCGTCAGCCGATTTCCGGCTGAATACGATTTTAGGCAGATTTTGATTTTAGGCAGGTTTGATTTTGGGTGTCGCAGTCGCTTCAGCGCCTTACAAGTAACGAAAAGCCTCAGCCGTCACGATTTCAGCCTGAAAGAAATCGTCACAAATCCTGCACCAGCAAACGGGGTGGAATGTGCCGGACGCACAAGATCAAGGCCTGCTTAATGCCTTACTGGACTCCTGGGATCGGAACAACACCATCCTCCTCAACCTGCTTCGCATCCTCCCGGAGGGAGGGCTGGAGGTCAGGGTAATAGAAGGCAGTCCGTCCGTCGCGGAGCTGTTCACGCACATCCACTATGTGCGTCTCGTGTTCGTCCTCGAGGACGCCCCCGAGTTCTCTGGAAAACTGCCCGAGAAAGAATGGCTGAGCGAGCGCGATCCTGGCCGCATCGCGCATATGCTGAACGAAAGCGCCCAAGCGGTGCGAGCGGCAGTCAAAAGCCGGGTGGAGGCCAACACTGCCATGAACCTTCACTATGATCACCCCATCCTCTTCCTTCAGCATATGATCTGGCACGAAGGCTACCACCACGGCCAGATCAAGCTGGCCCTCAAGATCGCGGGCCATCCGATCAGTGACAAAGAAGCCGGCCCTGGTACGTGGGGCGTCTGGATGCGCAAGAACTGAGCGATGCGGCCGTAACTTCAGGAATGGCCTCGGGCTCCAGTCGTCCGACGATCACTCGGAGCGCAGCGCTTGCATAACATTGACGCGCGCAGCCCGTGCTGCGGGCAGCACCGAAGCGACGATCGCGACCGTCATCAGCAAGAAGGCAGAGACAAACACAGGCAATGCCCCCGGCATCTTGACATCCACGAAATATTTTCCCGCCAAACGCGCCAGCACGAAACCGAAGGCGGAGCCTGCCAGTACGCCGGCCGCAGCCATCACGGCGCCTTCGGTGATCACGCCTTTGAGCAGTCGCCGCGGCTCCGATCCGAGGGCCAGCCGGATGCCGAATTCGCGGGTCCGCGCGCTCACCGAGAACACTAGTACGCCTGCGACGCCCACCACCGCAATCGCCAATGCGACTGCTGCGAACACGCCGAACACGACTGAGTTTAAGCGGTCGGGCGTGAGCACCTCTGCACGAATGTCTTCAAGAGTGGCGGCGTGCTCAACCGGCTGATCGGCGGACATCTCGCGAATCACGCGCGTGGCCGGCATCACCAGCGAATAAGGATTCGCGCCCGTGTGGATGAAAAGGCGGCCGCCAAAGATTACGCCTTCTTCAAAGGGACTATAAACGGTGAGCGTGGGCTCGGGAACGACGTGTCCGTCATCAATATCGGCGGTGACCCCGATGATCCGGTGCGGCGCAGTAAGATGTAGCTTTTCTGCATCGGTGCCGGGGAAGAATTGCAACACGGGGTCGGTCCAATAGACGTGCCGGTTGACTGCATCCTGATTGGGGAACATCCGCTGTGCGAGAGTTTCGCTGACGATCACGACCGGCTCTTCTTTACTATTCTGATCATCAAGCGCATTGAAATCGCGGCCGGCAATGATAGGAACGCCAAGCGCCGCAAAGAATCCGGGGGAGATGTTCTGCCAATGCGCGCGCGGGTCCTCGGCGCCAGGAGTATGGACGTGTCCGTCGGCGGAAAATTGTAAACCCGACCTGGCCGGCGTCACGCCAGGGAACGGTGTCACCGAACGCAGTCCCGCTTACGCCCGGCAGGGCATCAATGCGGCGAATGGCTTCCTTGTAGAAATCAACGACTTGCTGAGGCGTCTTTCCGTAGGACATCGCGGGAACGTCGACCGCGAGGACGTGCTGCGTATCCAGTCCTGTCTGCGCTCTTTGCAGTCCAATCAGCGTAGAGATCAACGCACTTGCGCCGGCCAGCAGCACGAAGGACGCGGCGATCTGTGTCACCGCGAATATCCGCTGGCGGCGACTGGTAGCGCCAGTGATCCGTACCCCGCCGCTTGCCAGGTTCAGTCCACTCTGGGTGCCGGAAGAAGTGCCGGACGAGGGCAGTCGCGGAACGAAGGCGAGAATCACCGCAGCCACGACCGCCAGCGCCGCTCCCACCCAAAGCAAACTCGAATCGACTTTGAAATCAAGCGCGCGAATAGAAAAGCGCGAGGCATAGCGGGCCAGAACGGCGACCATCGGCTGCGCACTCAGCACACCCAGCGCGGCACCGGCACCGCAGAGCAAAAGACTTTCTGCCAATAGCATGCGGCGCAATGCGCCTCTGCTTGCGCCCAGCGCGACGCGAACTGCAAGCTCGCCTTCGCGACGAACTGTCCGCGCCAGAATGAGGTTGGCGACATTGGAACACGCGATAATGAAGATCAGCCCCGACGCCGCGAGCAGCACCAGCAATATGGTCCGCGCGCCCGACGTGATCTGGTCACGAAGCAACCTGGTCCCGATCTGGAAGTTGGCTTCCTGTGCGTAAGCTTCGGGGTGGTCCTTTTTCATCGCGGCGTAGACGGAGCTCAATTCAGCACGAGCCTGATCGAGCGTGACTCCCGGAGCGAGGCGGCCGAAAACCTCGGTCATGCGATGGATGCGCCCGGTCACCATGGTTGCCGAAAGATGATGCGGGCTGGTAACCACGTTGGCGATGATTTCGGTGTCTTCAGGATACGGGACGCAAGGCTCAAGGACGCCAATGACCGTCGCCGACCGATCACCGATGCTACCGAGGCGAACGGTTTTTCCGAGGACCGAAGGGTCCTTGTGCAGAGCGGTCGTCCAGAAACGGTAGGTGAGAACAACCACGCCGGCAGCTTTAGGACCGTCGTCTTGAGGCCCGATGAGGCGTCCGAGCACGGGACGAAGGCCCATCACGTCGAAATATGTGCCTCCCACAACGCCACCTCGAATCGAACGAGGTTCACCAAGTCCGATCATGGTGAAGTTCATGGTGGAGAAATCGCCAAACGCGCTCAGGGTTTTTACGCTCGCTCGAAAGTCTTGTAGCTCGGGTACGGAAAACGCGGCGTTATCCTCGCCGATGCCGGGAGCACTTTGCCGGATATAAACCAGCCGGTTCTCGTCGCGATTGACCAGAGGCTTGAGCAGGACTCCGCGCACCAGCGTGAAAATGGCAGCGTTCGCGCCGATGCCGAGCGCCAGCGTGAGAACTACGGCGATCACCAGCCCTGGAGTCCGAATCAACGAGTGAGCTGCAACTTTTAAATCGCGCACGAATGACATGTTCTTACCCTCTGCCGGGGTATTAGCATCAGACTTGCCAATATTAAACGACACATTCTACAAGGCTTAATGGCCGGAAAGGTAGTATTGGCTGTCCGTTTCCGGACATCGCTATAGCAGATTCGGACACTAAAACACAATTCTGGCAATTGGCCAGGATTGCTCTCATGCAATTCGTGGGTTATCGGCAACTCAGAAACGATGCAGCGGCCGGCGAAAAATAGAAATTTTGCCGGATAGTTGATGTAATTGCCTGGTTTACAACAAAGGCGCGGCCCGTCCGCAGCGAAATTCTGACGCGTCGCAGGGAATGGCATTCCGGTCTCGGCCACGTACTCTATACACATTAGGTTCGCAACTGAAAATGGTTCAAATTTTTACGGAGAGTGCCTTTGGGTGATGGTTGGTGAAATTGCCTGTTTACAACAACTACAGAGTTCCGCAGGTGACGCGACACAACTAACCCCTTGCTTTCTCGTTTGATACATTGAATGCGCTTCATCTAGGGCTAGTCGGCGGCGTCTTGCGAAGCTATGATTCCCGCTATGCTCAACGCGCTCGCTATTTCCAATTACCGATCGCTGCGCAACGTAGTCATACCTCTCCAAAGGCTCAACGTCATTACGGGCGCGAATGGCAGTGGAAAATCCAGCCTCTATCGTGCGCTTCGTCTTCTTGCCGATACCGCGCAAGGCCGGCGTTGTTTCGTCAATCGCACGTGGAGGAGGGCTCCAATCAACACTTTGGGCCGGTCCGGAGTCCATCTCACGATCAATGCGAAGGGGTGACTACCCGATTCAAGGAACGCGGAGGACACAGCCGGTGAATCTAAGCGACGATTGGCTAGAGAAAGCACATGAGGCAAATACCCAAAGTTATCCCGCCGCGTTCAAGAGTTCGGCTGGTTCGCAATGATCCAGATTCGTCCCGACCCGACGATGTGGGTCGCGAATTCCGAGTCGGGTATTACAGCCGACAAGACGGGCTGGATTGCATTTGGCTTGTGAATGAGCAGGGCGAGTTCGAGCAAACGACGGACAAAGATCACCTGATGCGCTGCTTCGAGATTGAGTCGCTGACCGACGAGCGTGATTTCTATGGCGTGAAAAAGCGTAGGCTTGGCCACTTCGCGGTCCGCGAAAGTCGAGCTAACGGGATAGTTGGGGTAATTGACTGTTTCAAACAGTCAACCAAACCTTTGATGGTGAAGATTGCTGAGCTTAGACGACGCCAAACTGGGCACGGTGGGGCCAAGGCTGAGTTGATTCTGAAACTAAGAAATCGGCAATTCGGTCCTCGCGAAGTCGCGCGGCTCGATACCGCACGTCACAAATGGTTGCTTTTCTGCTAGATGCCGGCAGCTTAGCCATGAAATCTCAGAACGGTTTCAGTGGCTTACCAAGCAGTGTCTTCAGCCGTGCAGGAACAAACGCCATGCCCGCCGCCGAGGCGAATTAAGTATTGGCACTCCAGTTGTAGATCGCCCGCTTCAAACGTGGTGTAGTTAGCGTCCTTCAGATCATCCTCGGTAATCTGCGCCTCACTCGCAACCGCTCTTGCTGTCAATCTTGCATCGTCGATCGGGGCCGGCCCGACCTGGATGTGAGTCATCCATCCGCGGATGCCTGGAGTGGGTGCACCGGTGTACTGCGCCGAGGCGTTGCATTCGCTGGGTCCACCGGTAGCGATGGCGGTGGAAAGAACTTTGATGACTCCGTTGGTGTTCACCTTAACGGTCAACACGTTGCCCAGGAGATTACTGTTGACGGACTGAGAGATGATTCCATCCGCCGTTACCGGGCAGCTGCAACAAGATTGCAGTTCCTGGCTGTTGTCAAGAACATAGAACGCTGCGCACAGGTCGGCCTCGCCAGCGCTGCCATCGTTGATAACGCGTACCGTGGTATCCGGATTGCCGGCAGTATTGGCGCCGGAGTAGTACCCGAGCGCGTACACATCATCAGGAGCTTGCTGCGCTACAGCAGATGCCATCGCGAAGAAAAGTGCAATGGCCAACATGGGAAGCAGCTTACGCATTACCTTGTTCATTCAATATCCTCCTTATGTTGCGGCGCAACCTGGCTGAGGCAAACCGTCCGTTCGAGAAGCGCGATCTTGTTCCCGTTTGCTTTCCGCATGCCGTCGAGATCTTGCCTGAAAACTTGATCCAATCGTGATGCGTGAAGCTCGCTCTCCGATCACCACCTGAGAAGGAGCATTCAGTCGGACTAAGAGCGTGACAGTTGGGGGAAGGACTGATTTTCAGCGCCCATCACTCTGCCGGACTATCTAACTCTTGGCCGATCGTTTGCAACTACCCACATGGCCTAACCCTGTGATATTTGCAATTATCAGGAAAGTCTAGCCCGAAGGGGTGAAGGGAAATTCGCAGAATCCCGCTTGCGGACTTTCCGTTCATTCCTGGACCGTTGTCACGCACGTGCAAGTGCATGCGAGTCCCAACTCGCTGGGCGGAAGTTTCGATCCGGCCACCGTTTTCGCATTGCGCGATTCCGTGCCGAATCGCGTTTTCGATGAGCGGATGCGGTAGCGCGAAAGTCCGCCCATTTCCCGCAAATTCTAGAGATTTTGTCCGCGAAGAATACCTCGCTTGAAAACTCGTGGACGAGAAGCCGAGAATAATCTTTCAAGTTAATCGAAATGGCATCAGTCGCGCCGTTTTTCTCTCGGCTGAGGACAATGACGTTTACGTTTTCCCCACCCGACCGCAGGAATTCGGCACTGTGAGTGGTCACAATCACCTGATTCTTGTCCGCGATGAAATCGGTGAGGCGTTCGCTTATCAGTCGTCGCGCGCGGGGGTGCAAGTAGAGTTCAGGCTCCTCAATGCAAAGCAATGCTGAAGTGGCGACATTGACATATTTTGTGTAATAGCTGAACAAGCCGATTATCACTGCACTTTGGATACCGGACCCCTTGTCGGTGAGGAGGGATTTGAACCCGTCGTCCACATAGAGGACGCAACTCTTATACAGATCGAGTTGATTGTCTGCGTTTAAATTGGAAATGAAGCTCAGTTCCTGGGAATGTGATATCGAGGGCTGACTGACCTGTTCCCTCACCGACACAAAAATTTCGTCAGCTACCTCCACGACGGCGTTTATGGGATAGCGCGGTACGAGCCTACGATGGACAAAACCATGCGACTGCATTCTGTCACCAGCACCATCGAAAACGGATTCGTTTATCTTCCGAGCGAAGCACACTGGTTGGCAGCCTATCTTCATGAGTTGACCAGTTTCCCCAACGGGAAGCATGACGATCAAGCTGATTCCAGTTCGCAGGCACTCGATTGGGCGAAGCAATTCTCCTTTACATCGCCATTATTTGAATTCTGGCGACGAGAAGCAATCAAAAACGGATGGTCGATCGACCCGTCTCTGCTCTACGATGATGACCCATTCGAAAATGTCCCAGCGATTTGTTGCGAGTGCGGAAATGACGGACCAGCACAATATGGCCGCGGCTTCCACTGCAACCAGTGCGGACACGAATGGAAGGACATCCGCTATTGGAGGGATGACCCAAGCATTCCTCGTTGTCAGATGGAGGGGGGCGAGATTCTTCTGTGGGATGAGGGCCGCGGATTCTGGGTCGACTTGGTGAACGGTGAGACTTATCCGCCCGGCAACGACTTTTTGACAACCTGAATGACAAAGGTCCTAGATCGCTCCGTCCTCCGAGTCGTAGCCGATCACGCTAAGCACACAAGACTGAGTCGGCACCGAAGGACGACGTCCAAGCTGACGCACATCTGACACTGTCACGGCTACGACACTAGATTGACACTCGCAATTTGTTTTTGCAGTTGGTTTCAATGCTTTTCTATTTGCACGTCCTTCTGGCATGAATTTTGCTAGGCAAATAGCGTGGGGAGCGATCGGGCCGTTGTGTCATCACGAGACTGGGCAGGCGGAGATTCCAGCCCGCAGTTTGAGCCGGTTCGCAAGAGCCTGCTTGAGCGCATCCTCTCCGTCATTACAGATGTCCGCGCCGGTGAGGGACTTGGCGCGGTGTTGCTGACTGCCGACCTCGCTGTGCTCCTTGGCGGCTACTATCTGCTCAAGACGGTACGAGAGTCTTTGATCCTCGCCCAAGGCGGCGCCGAGGTGAAAGCATACTCCTCCGCTGCCCAGGCAATTTTGCTGTTTGGCGTGGTTCCGATTTATGGCTGGATCGCCACCCGAATCAATCGCAATCAACTTCTTCGGTGGACTTCCATCTTTTTCGCCTCCAATCTCCTGCTATTCGCCTACCTGGGAAGCCGGGGAATTCACGAAGCTGTGCCGTATTTCATATGGGTTGGAATCTTTAACGTATTTACCGTGGCACAACTCTGGGCCTTTGCGACCGATCTGTACACCGAGGCGCAAGGCAAAAGACTTTTTCCCGATGCTTGGCGTTGGTGCTTCGGTGGGCGCGGTGGGCGGAGCATGGATGGCGGGCAAGCTCATTAAGCCATTAGGCCCTTACAACGTAATGCTTATCGCCGCGGGGATGCTTTGTCTCTGCGCTGCGCTCTCCCGTTGGGCAAGCTATGTCATCTCCCAACACGCAGGAGAGCGGGAGCAGAAAAAAATGTCGAGAAACTTGGTCCACAAGGCGGGTTTCAATTATTGATTTCCGATCCCTATCTCAGGCTGATCGCAGTGCTCACGATTCTACTCAACATCGTGAGTCTTTCCGGCGACTTCATCGTCGGCAAGCTTGTAATTAATCACGCTAATGATGTCGTGGGAATGGGAAAGCAACTGCTGGCTGCCCGAGCCGCCTACATAGGATCGTATTACGCCAATTACTACGCCTGGACCAATCTCGTGTCCTTTGTCGTCCAGGCATTTCTTGTATCGCGCATCTTCAAGTACATCGGCGTGCGTGGATCTCTGTTTATTCTCCCGGTTCTCTCATTCGCGACATTTGGCGCGATCCTAATTCATCCGGTCCTGGGCGTGATTCGTGTCCTCAAGATCGCGGAGAATGGCACGAACTATTCCCTCCAGAACACCATTCGCAATGCACTGCTATTACCGACTTCGCGTGAAGCGAAATACAAAGCCAAAGCGGCCATCGAAACCTTTTGCGTCAGGCTGGGTGATGTGCTACAGGCCGGGATCATTTTCATAGGAACCCGACTGCATGCCTCCCTTACCTGGTTCGCCACGATCACGATCGCGGTAACGGTACTTTGGACTTTGGTGGCTAGCGCTCTCTACCGTCAGCACGGGCAACAATCGCCCGCAGAAAACTAGCGTCGTTAACACTTTGAGCGCGGAGCTGAATCGAACAGAAATTGTGAGAGATGAGGGTCCTTAAACAATTCGCGGGAACGGGGACATTCCGAGGTCTGCCGTTGCTTCTCTTTGCTTACGCGGCATTGATGACGCACTTCATCTTTGGCCGAGCGTTTCGTGATTCCCTTCTAGGAAGCGAGCTTGCCATTCAATCGCTCCCTTCGCTAACGATGTGGAGCACGCTGGTGTCCATCATCCTGAGCCTGACGGTCTCAAATCTCTTTAGGTCGAGGCCACGCAAGCGCATCGCGTGCGCGGGATTCGCTCTCAACTTAATTATCGAATTGCTGTTTGCGTCCGCCTCCCCCCGCTTCGCCCGCGGCTGGACTCAGGGCTATCCCAAACGTCTCGGGCAGGTTTTCCAGACGAGGTATTACGCTGCCACCGGCAAAGCGGGCCCCGCCCTGGCTGCCGGATCGAAGTTTGCTGGGTCCGCAACGTCGGCCGGGCAGCGACTTGCCGAAGGCATTGTCACGTTGAGAGAGCCGGTGAAGGACATGTCGGCTCTTGCAACAGCGGCCTGTCGTGAATCTCCTGCACTCCCCGCGCCTCGCGGCGGGGAAGCACGACAAACCGGCGATTCACGAACTGGTCGAGAACGTTCCGCACGACGTCAAAGTGGAGCAGGCGTGGATCGGCGATGGCTTCCTTGACTCTTCCGGTTTGCAAAGGACGAGGAGTTGTCCGACCTTGCGCCCCTCGCCGATGCGGCAAGGGCATTCGTGCATCCATGGCATACGTGGTGGACGACCTCAAAACGCTCAAGGATTTGAGAAGAAGGCTCAGGAAATAACGAAATGGCAAAGAGAGTGGCTGACCTGCTGGTAGACGTTCTGGTGGAAGCGGGCGTTCAGCGAATTTACGGCGTCCCGGGCGATTCGCTCAATGGCATCACGGATTCGATTCGCACCCGCGAAAACATCCAATGGATTGGCATGCGCAATGAGGAGGCAGGCGCGTTCGCGGCGGGCGCGGAGGCGCATCTCACCGGCAAATTGGCAGTATGCGCCGGAAGCTGCGGGCCCGGAAACCTGCATTTGATCAATGGCCTTTACGATTGCCAGCGCAGCCGCGTCCCGGTTCTGGCCATCGCGGCGCAAGTTCCGAGCGCCGAAATCGGGAGTGGATATTTCCAGGAGACTCATCCGGAACAGATCTTCGCGGCAGTGCAGCCATTATTGTGAGCTCATCTCGCAGCCCGAGCAGATGCCGCGCGTGCTCGAGATTGCGATCCAGACTGCGATTTCAAGGCGTGGCGTTGCCGTCGTCGTGATTCCAGGGGATGTGGCCTTGCGAGATGCGGTTGAGCAACAACCGCGCTTGCTTTTTGCCGAGCCGAAACCGACGGTGTGTCCGTCCGACGATGAACTCAGCGTACTTGCAGAAGTTCTGAATCGCTCAAAGAAAACAACGATCCTGGGCGGCGCCGGGTGCGCCGGAGCTCACGACGAGCTGGTTGAGCTCGCGGGCAAGCTGCAGGCTCCCATCGTGCACGCTTTCCGCGGCAAGGAGTTCATCGAGTACGACAACCCGTTTGATGTGGGTATGACCGGCCTGCTCGGATTCTCATCGGGCTATCACGCCATGATGAACTGCGATACGCTGCTGATGCTCGGCACGGACTTTCCCTATCGGCAGTTCCTTCCTAAGGACGCGACCGTGGTGCAGATCGATGTTCGAGGCGAGCAGCTAGGGCGTCGCAGCAAAGTTGATTTTGGCTTTGTGGGAGACACAAAGACCACGCTGCGGGCGCTTTTGCCCAGGCTGGAACAGAACCAATATGAAGCGCATTTGAAAGAATCAGCTCGAGCACTATCGAAAGGCACGCCAGGGTCTGGACAAGCTGGCAAGCGGCGATTCCGGCAGGACAACCTATTCATCCACAATATGTCGCGAGCGTCATTGATCGACTTGCATCCGACGATGCGATCTTCACTTTCGACGTCGGAACGCCGGTCGTCTGGGCGGCGCGCTATCTCCGGATGAATGGCAAGCGCCGGCTGGTTGGTTCCCTCAACCACGGGTCGATGGCCAACGCATTGCCGCAGGCCATCGGCGCACAGGTCAGCCATCCCGGCCGCCAGGTGATCACCATGTCCGGCGATGGCGGCTTGGCGATGCTCATGGGCGAACTGCTTACGTTGCGGCAGCACGATTTGCCGGTGAAGCTGGTCGTTTTCAAAAATGATTCGCTCGCCTTTGTGGAGCTGGAAATGAAGGCCGGCGGCTTTCTCGATTTTGCGACCACTCTTCACAATCCCGATTTTTCAAAGATTGCAGAGGCAGCGGGCATCCTGGGTTTGAGAGCCGAAACTCCGGACCAGGTGGAACCTGCGATCGCGCAGGCTCTCAAACACGACGGGCCGGCATTAGTCGAGGTTCTGGTGTCACGCCAGGAGCTTTCGATGCCTCCAACCATCACCTACGAGCAAGCCAAGAGGCTTTGGCCTTTTCATGCTGACGGCCGTTCTCAGCGGACGCGGCGATGAAATCATCGATCTGGCGAAAGTAAACCTGCTTCGGTAGATGACTGGCGTCCGGCGACAAAGAGTCGTGGGTTTACTTAATCGGGGAAAGCCTCGATAAAAAATCCATCTCCAGCTCGCCGACATAAGTTTCGGCACCGACGTTCAATGCTTCCCGCACGCGGGCTTGAGTCACCTCGCTAGCGACACTCAGATCTGACTCATGAGCTTCCACCAGAAGTCCCTCTGGCATAGAACGAAATGCTCCCGCATCCACGGCCGCCTTGGCGTGAGCGATGGCATGCGCTGGAAATGAGGCGATGCGGTGAGCAAAGGAACTTCTCGCAGACTCCATGCTTCGACAGAACCAAAACGGCGAGTCGGTTCAGTGGATCGCGTTGCTCGCCGACGAATTCGCGGGCATCAGCGAGACCGAGCTTGAAAAGGCTCTTATCACCGGCCAGACAATCGACAAACAGGCCGCATGCGCTGTCATCGCCAGGCTTGGATATACGCCCAGCAGTTCGTGGCCCTCGCGAACTTTATATCGGGCGGGATTCGGTCCACTGGCAATCGAAGTCGAAACAGGAAGTCGTCGAGACACTGATTCGCTACTCGCGTCCCAGCGAACTGCTGCCGAGTAACGCTTGTGATCTCATTCTCGAAGCCCTGCTCGGGGATCCGCCGACAGAAGAGGAATTCACGCTGATTCGCGCGGAGGGAGAGAACGGTGCGATTCTTAAGGTGGCCTTGGCCTTCGGTTTCAACCTGCCACCAGACATCGGGGCATTGTTGAGCTCGATGGGTAGGGGCATGAGCATCTGGGAGCAGGAAGGCGGTTGCTTCCAGACTCTGGTCAGCATCTGGAGGTACGTCCCCGGTAGCGTGTCCATGACCGGTTCGCCCCACAATGAGGAGCTCGTTCAGGGGCTCGAATCGCTCCTTTCCCAAGGACGCGAAAGGACTCATGCCGCAACCGCGCTATTAGGGCTGGGGAAACCTCTTCCCGGCGACCAGATAATGCTGTTGATGGAAGATTTCGCTCAGAAACCGGGAGCCTCTGACGACTTCTTGGACGCGCTGATCCCTTGGCTTCAGTCCCCAATCGAGCCCGAAGTTCGGCAACAGCTTTCCAATGCAATCGATCATGCTCTTCGACTGCTAGATCAAAAGAGCTGGGATTCAACCGAACCCGGCAATCACGACTACCGTCGTTTCCTAACCTTGCCGTTATGCTCGGCCTTCCTCTCAGGAGAATTCACTGCGACCGCGCGTCAGGTGTTCTACCGTGGAGTGAAGTTTGCGGTTGCCCATCGTCCACAGCCTTGGTTCGGCGATTTCAGCGCTCTCCTCTACCAACTCAGCCCACTCTTGCCGGCTTTGCCGCAAGCAGCCGTCGGCCAGCTTTTTCTCAACGGCAAGCTCCACCAAGATTCGATCGTTCGTTCCGTGTGTGCCGTCATCTTGGCAGCAGGTAAAGCCGCGCTCTCAAATGGTCAACCCGAAGACGGTCGAGAGGGAATCTGATGGCAGAAGGAGGTTCCGATTGGTCCTCATAAGTCGGCTAGTGTTTACCGATCGAGAGAGGCGGCGATTGCGATTGCTGCTTCTGCCCGAGTCACGGCGGAGCGGATGCGACGCTTGATCGCGGACTTTGACGCTGGCCCGAAATCAGCTTGTAGGAAGTTTACGCGAAGTCGGTATTGCCAAACGCCCTTCAAAGAGCGTCCAACAGGATTTCCAAGAGCGACAAAAGTCAAGCAGCTCTTGCCTTATCATCGGTTTGTGATCGCATTGCATTCGCCCGAGGGAGTCGTGGAAACCGGACTGCTCGGATGCCCTCCGGAGAAAATGGCAGCCAAGCTCACTATCAGTAACTAGTTAGGCGCTTTCTCCAGCCCGGTTCGCAAGCAAGTATCGCGAAATTCCGCCCATTTCCCGCAACTTCCCGATTCACCCGAGCAGATTTCTCTGCAACGCAGACTGAGTGGCGGAGAGAGTGGGATTCGAACCCACGTTACCCTTTCGAGTAAACACGCTTTCCAAGCGTGCGCCTTCAGCCACTCGGCCATCTCTCCTGATGCGGGTTTACTGCGGGAAGCTTGCCAGGCGAACGCCCAGACTCCTGCTCATTGATTCTATGGCTGCGGACGGGAAAACCGCAACTCCGCGGGGACTAAGAAGCCTTCAGGAGTCCCTTTGAGCTAGCTGTCGTAGGATCTTGTCGAAGTTGCCGCGGAGCGCTACATCTCTTGCGGCGCCATGACATTTTTCTGTCTGCACACCAGTCCCTGCGCGATCCAGCCTGGCTGTCTGTTGAATCCCTGGCTCATTATTCGGTGATGATCCGATCTGCCCATTCCACCAGCGACACGAATACTGCCGGGCTGCCGAACTTCGCGCCCCATTGACTCAGGTCTGTTTCCGTAACCCCACGGGCACGGGAGCAGGCGCCTCAAGAAAAAATGGGGATGCGCTTGGCCACAACCTTGTCGAGAGTTTCGCTCAATGGAGGCCAGCCCACCGGCATGATAGCGTTCGCGGTCGCCTTCCGCATCAAATAGGTCGCTTCGCCGGTCAGGAAAATCTGCACTTCGTGCCCGGCCTCTGCCAACACCAACCCGTGGGCGAAAGGGAAAGATGCCCTGGTGGGGTCGTCCGATCCCCATGCACTTTTCATCATGATCTTGAGGGCTTTCGAAATCTTCGGAGATTCCTGTGCCTGGGCTGCACCGAATGCGAATAACGGCAAACTAGCCAGCTGTGACAGAAGTTTTCGTCGCAACATAGTTCCGCCCCCAATGTGGATTTGGTCCGTTGGCTTGATATGTTAAGTCGGAATCGAGGAGAGGTCAATCGCAGTACCGAAGCGCGGGACGACAAACCCAACCGGGATTTTGCACCCATGCCGATATTGGTTTACTACCGGAAGCGCGAGGCGAACGCCAGGCTCGTGCTCATGAATTCCAGGGCGCGAATTCTATAGCTCGCCAGTCAATTTTCACTGGCTATTGGAGGGGTTTGTTGAAGCGGCCGCGGCTGCAAGCACGGCTTCGGCCACCGCGCCGTTGGCTGGGGATGGACGTACTGGGCTCATTTGCCCCGCCGCATTGTCGAGTACGCGGTTGTTCAAACAATAAAGTGCTAACTCAAGGCGATCGGCGACACCCAGCTTGTCATAAACTTTGCGCAGATAATTCTTTACCACCTGTTCGGTGGTGCCGACGCGTACGGCAATCTCTTTGTTCTTCATGCCCTGCGTTACGCAGGAAACGATGAGCGATTCTTTCGGAGTCAATTGAACTTTTGATCGTGACGATGCCGGCCGTGAAGCCTGGGTCCGATAAGCTTCCAGCACCCACTGCGTTGCCCGGCTGTCGAGCCAGGGTTCGCCATGCGCAACCTTGTGCAGACACTCCACCAGCATATCGGGATCAACTTCGCGGGAAACAATGCCATGCACGCCTCGTCGAAAAAGTTCCAGCGTGAGTTCTTCGTTTGGTTCGGCAGTGACCACGACGATACGGATGCCAGGAGTCTGCCGCATCAAATCCGCAATTGCTTCGACGGGATGGGCTGACAACGCTGCTTCAAAAATCAAAATATCGGCGGAAAATTTCTTGGCCGCGGACATGGCCTGGTCAAGACTCTCCGCTTGTCCTACCACGCGAATGTCATCTTCCACGGCAAAAATCTTGCGCAGGCCGGCACGGAAGATCGCTTGCGTATCAGCCACGATCACCCGAATCAAGGGGCCGGCGTTCTCGCCCGTAACTTCGAGTGGCTGTCCGATGTTCTCTTCCAAGCTGAACGAAGTGCCTGCCATAATCTGTTGCCGCGCTCAGCGGCGATCGAAACGATATTCATCGATGACTACGCCCACACCGCGGCGGCCACCGTCTTCCGAACTACGCACTACCCGGCCGCGGCAATCCACCCGGACGTCGGCAGCTGCCCCCACAACTTCCGCAGGCAAGGAGATGGTGAAATCCACCAGCGAACCAATCGGCATGTCGGAATCCATCTGGAACAGAACGCCGTTGGCGGAAATGTTTTCGGTTTCCGTACAGCTATCTCCCGATTTCGATTTCACCGCAATCGGCAGCTTGATCGGAAAACGAGTCGCGTTCTGGATGTCCGAATAGCGCGCAGCTCGAATCTTGCCCGCGGCCTTCACGGATTCTTGAGACTCCGCGCTTCCACTTCCCGCTTCGGGGATCGCGGCGGAATTGCTATTCACCGGAAATCGAATTTCATTCGACATTGGCCGCAGATTACACCCGGGAATCAGACATGCAAAGTTACCGAAGTCATGGAACTACTAGGGGCTAAATCCTTGGGTGTCATACAGTTGCGGACGGATATTGGCAATTCCAATAGGGTTTTATAGGTGTTTTGCCGGGGTTATTACCGAAGTTGCTAGGCGGTGATCGGATATGGCATTTACAAGCTGACAACAGGGAGCTGAGAGCTGAAAGCGCTCCTAGAATTTCGTTACTTCCGTGAAGTTAAAGTCGCGCACTTTCATGGCGGGAACCACCATATCGAACGACTCTTCGCCACTGGCGCGCACTGGGGTTCCCATTTCTTCCACGTTCGAAAGCATTTTTATCAGGCTCTCGTTGAAACGGAAATTGCGCACACCGCCGCGGAGCTTTCCGTCTTCAATAAGAAACGTGCCGTCGCGAGTCATGCCAGTCAGAATTTTCTCGTAGGGATCTACCTCGCGGATGTACCACAGACGCGTCACCAGAATTCCCCGTTCGGTGGACGCAATCATCTGATCGATGGTTTTGGTTTCGCCATGAGCGCCGAAGACAATATTCAACGGCGCTTCGCCCATTTCGTTGGGTAACGCGAACCCATGACCAGTCGGCTCGACAATTCCCACTTTATCTTTGTATTCGGATGCTTTGATTTTTTCCGCGGTGGCGCGGGCATACACCAACCGCTTTACCACACCATTCTCGACAAGCTGCACACGTTGCCGGGATATACCCTCTCCATCGAACGGACATCCCGACTGGAGCGGATGAGCGACGTCGTCCCAAATATTGATATTGTCGCCGAATAATTTTTCGCCGACTCGATTATTCAGAAACGACCGCTGATCGAGAATTGCCAGTCCGCTGAAATCCCAGAACATGAATCCGGCAATGTCGAGTACGGCCGCCGGTTCAAGGATGACGGTGTACTTCCCGGCCGCAACTTCTTTAGGATTCGCAGTTTCTGTCGCTTTGCGCGCGGCAATTTCCGCCAATGCCATCGCATCCAGGTTTGCGACATTCGGCGAATTCGATTTCTGCCAGCCCGAAGAATCTGGAGCCAGCATGGTGATGGAGATCTCGGAAGATGTTTGCGTGTACCAATTCGAAAGGCCGCGTGAGTTGAAGATGCCTTCGACGGAGTCGGCGGTTGAAAAAATTCCGGCCGTAGTCAGCTTATGTTTCTGGGCCACGGAAACAATTTTGCCCACTTCCGCGGCTCGCTGCTCAGGAGTAATCACGGCGGTTGCTTCGCAGTGTCGGTTGGACGCTTGCGTAGCCGCAAATGACTCACTCGGTATAGGCAATAAGTCCGAATCGGGATGCTGAACCTTCGCCAACGTTTCCGAAGCGCGCACTACACGCTTCAAACTTTCATCGTCAAGCTTGTTGGTGGTAGCACGCGCAGTTCGTCCGGCAAAAACAGTCCTTACGGAAACTCCGTAGTTTTCTTCAGCGACATTTTGATGGATGGCATTATTGGCAAAACGCGTAAGCGCGCTTTTGCCGCCATAGAAAAGAACTTCGACTTCATCGGCAGTCGAATGTTTCTTTATACGGTCGAAGATTTCGGAGGCTTTTTCTTGATTTAGCAGCATTAAGCAATTAGCAATTGGCACTTAGAATTTAGCCATGAAACGTTCATTGTCAACTTTTTGTAGAAGAGCGGTCAGCATTCGCCTCATCACTGACAATTCTCTCACCACCCGATCGTAGTCTGTATCTATCAGTAGCTTCAGTCATCGGTAAGCAACAGGTGGTAGTCCAACTCGCTGGCAGAACCTGAGGCAATTTGGAGAAACCGCTGGAACTCGGCATTGCTGCGCTTGCCACAACCCTCAGCAATGTTTGCGCCAATCGACGCGCTGCATCGCCGCATCTGACTGGTCAATCCATACAGCTCTTCTCGCGGGAAGCGCATTGTGACTCGATAAATCTCCAACGTCACTGCGTGCGCCCTCTTCCAGACCTTCAAATCTCTGTAGTCCTTCATTCGGCACCTCCGTTCAGGTGCCCAATGCTACTTCCGAGGTCCTAACGATGTCTGTGATCACCATCACACAGCTAAAAGGGCTAAATGCTAAGTGCCAATTGCTAAATGCCTTAAGACCCTTTGTAAGCCGAACCAACCTTAATCTTTCTGAATCTAGCCGGTGCCGCCCCATGACCCGTGCCCATCACCTGCTGCGGCTGCCCCTTGCCGCAGTTCGGCGTTCCCCATAGCGTCCATTCATCTCGTGAGCAGATTGCATCCATGGAATTCCAGAATTCAGTCGTGATTCCCGAGTACGAAGGATTCTTCAACATGCGAACGCGCTTGCCGTTCTTGATTTCCCATCCAATTTCGCAACTGAATTGAAAGTTGTAGCGCTTGTCATCAATCGACCAGGACTTGTTGGTTTCCATTTCGATGCCGTGGTCGGTGGCTGCAATTAATTGTTCGTGGGTCAGCGGTTTTTCGCCGGGCATGATGCTGATATTCGTCATGCGAATCATGGGCAGCCGATTCCAACTTTCGGCACGGACGGTTCCACCGGATCGAGTCTCGCCGATGGTGTATGCCGTGTCTCGAGAACTCAGATAGCCGGTGAACAAGCCGTTCGAGACAATCGGAGTGCACTGCGCTGGAACGCCTTCGTCGTCGAAAGCAAATGTTCCGAGCCCGGGACCGTGCTCCTGGCGCGCATCAGCGACCACATTGACCAGCTCGCTGCCATAGCGCAACTTGCGTAATTTATCGAGTGTGAGAAACGATGTGCCGGCGAAGTTGGCTTCCATGCCGAGGACACGATCGAGTTCGATGGGATGGCCGACTGATTCGTGAACTTGAAGCCCCAGCTGCGAGCTGCCCAGGATGACATCGAACACGCCCTCTGGACACTGCTCCACTTTGTGCAACGCCACCGCTTCTTCGCCAATCCTGCGGGCATTCTCGACCAGCTTCAATTCGTCGATCAGCTCGTAGCCTTTATTTTGCCACTGTCCGCCGAATGAATTTGGATAAGAACGCTTCTGAATTTCGCTTCCGGCAAATGCATAGGCGCAATATCCGGCACCGGTGACATGCTTGGTCTGATGAATATTCGCGCCTTCAGAAGAGAAGAACCATTGTTCGTCGCGATGAAAATTAAGATTCGCTTCCGCCAGTGTGACGCCCGCGACCGAACGCAATTCAGAATCAATCTTGAGCAGCAGCTCGATGTTCTGTTCGACGGACGTTGTGAACGGGTCGATCTGGTAGGGCGAAGACCACTCCGCAACCACTGGTTTCTCAGGCGCAAGCTGAACATCATGCTGCTTGACTTGCGAAGATGCTTTGGCGATCGCGACCGCCTGCGCCGCGGTGGCTTCGACCGAGGCGCGGCTCAGGTCGTCAGTTGCCGCGAATCCCCAGGCTCCGTCGGCAATCACGCGAATGCCAATCCCAAACGATTCGGAAACCGATGCGCTGCCAACTTTGCCATTCTTAGTGGAAAGAGCCCGGCTGCGTTCGTCGACGATGCGCAAGTCGGTGTGGGTTGCGCCTCGCAGCGCGGCAACGTTCAGGGCCCAGTCAGCAATGTGTTTCATGGCGGAAATTCAAATCTAACACAGCGGCCGCGACTTACGAAGGACTGGGGTAAAACACTTTTGACGGCGGCGAGAATTGATTCGGAGGCCTTGTCCAGCAGGAGACTGGATTTTTCAAAGTAGGCCGCTGCGCCATCTTTTTCCAATTGCTTCGCATTTTTTTGAGAAAGACTGGTGAGCACAATCACAGGAATCGCGGCCGTTGCCGGATCTTTCTTCAGGGCCTTCAGTACTTCCTGTCCACTCAATTTTGGCAAGAGCATGTCCAACAGGATCGCGTCGGGCAAAGCTTCCCGAGCCACGCGGAGCGCCTCTTCACCATCGGACGCGGAAATCACCGTGTAGTTGGCCTTGGTCAGCGCGCGTTCGACGGCCACGCGCAAAAACTTGCTGTCCTCTACGACTAGGATTTTCACGGTCGACCTCCTACGGGACAAGTATGCTCTTTTTCAGACTCGTGCCGGATGCAATTCTCGGGAAAAGACGTTTTCCGAACGAAACCGGATTACCATCAACGGCACGAAGTAACGCGAAGGAAAGCCAGAGGAAAACCTTTAACCGCAAAGAACGCAAAGTAAGGCCGCAAAGGAGGCTAAGAAAAGCGAACTCTAGATCTTCTTTGCGTTCTTTGCGGATTTTCTTTGCGTTCTTTGCGGTTAAAAGCTCTCGTTCGTTCAGGCGGAAAAAAAGGGACGGCTCTCGCCGTCCCGATGTAGCTGAAAGCTGACAGCAGATAGCTGAGAGCGATCTATGTTCCTTCCGACCAGCCTGCCAAATACTCTTCCTGCTCGGGCGTCAGCTTGTCGATCTTTACGCCCATCGACTCCAGTTTCAGTTTGGCCACGCGCTTGTCGAGTTCGACTGGCACGATGTGAACTGTCTTCTCGAGCGTCTTGTAATTCTTCACCATGTACTCGACCGACAGCGCCTGGTCCGCAAAGCTCATGTCCATCACTGACGGCGGATGCCCCTCGGCGGCGGCCAGGTTGATCAAGCGGCCTTCGCCGAGCAGGTTGATTTTGCGTCCGTCTTTCAGCGAATACTCTTCCACTGAAGTACGGGTAGTGCGCTTCGAGGATGACAACTTATCCAGCGCGGTGATGTCAATTTCGACGTTGAAGTGGCCCGAGTTCGAAATAATCGCGCCATCTTTCATCAATTCGAAGTGTTCCTTGGTCAGCACGCTCTTGTTGCCAGTCACGGTGCAGAACACATCGCCCAACTTCGCCGCTTCGGTCATGGACATCACACGGAAACCGTCCATCACAGCTTCGAGCGCTTTCGTCGGATCCACTTCGGTGACGATGACTTCAGCCCCCGCGCCACGAGCACGGCTTGCGAGACCGCGTCCGCACCAGCCGTAGCCGGCGACGACGAACTTCGATCCGGCGAGCAGGAAGTTGGTGGCACGAATAATGCCATCCAGCGTGGACTGCCCGGTGCCGTAACGATTATCGAACAAGTGCTTGGTGTCAGCATCGTTGACGGCGACGATGGGGAATTTCAGGACGCCTTCCTTCGCCATCGCGCGCAACCGGATCACGCCGGTGGTGGTTTCTTCGGTCCCGCCGATCACGCCTTCGAGCGCGTCTTTGCGCTTGGTGTGCAGCAGGGTGACGAGGTCCGCGCCGTCATCCATGGTGATGTGGGGCTTGTGGTCGATTGCGGCGAGGATGTGGTTGTAGTAAGTGTCATTGTCTTCGCCTTTGATCGCGAACACCGGAATGTTGTGATCGCGCACCAGGCTGGCAGCGACGTCATCTTGCGTGGATAAAGGGTTTGAGGCGCATAGGACGACATCGGCGCCGCCGTCGCGCAACGCGATCGCCAGGTTCGCGGTTTCAGCAGTCACGTGGAGGCAGGCCGAAATGCGAATACCTTTGAGCGGCTGGTTCTTGATGAATTCCTTGCGGATGATCTGCAGCACTTTCATCGACTGATTTGCCCAATCGATGCGCTTCTTTCCCAGATCCGCGAAATCGATACTTTTGATGTCACCCTGCAACGGCGTAGTCGTCGTAGACATGTTTCTCCTGTGGCGCAAAAATCAGATTTAATAACGGATGTCCTAATAAAAAGTTGAAGCGGGTGCCCCGTCCTTCTTTCGCGTTCTTGGTGAAAGAGGAACGGGGTTTTTCTCTATTATTTTCGAGCTCCGACCGATTCCTGCACGCCCGCGTCGCTCGCCAATTTCGGGGCTTTGTCGGTCGCTTCCCAGGTAAAGTCGGGATCGTTGCGCCCGAAGTGTCCAAACGCTGCTGTCTTGCAGTAGATGGGCCGGCGCAAGTTGAGGGAGTCGATAATGCCCTTCGGCGTCAGCTTGAAATGCGCCCGCACCAGGTCCTGAATCACGGTGGTGTCGACTTTACCGGTACCAAAAGTATCGACCCGCACGCTTACCGGTTCCGCAACGCCAATCGCGTAGGCGAGCTGAACTTCGCAACGGTCGGCCAACTTGGCAGCCACAATGTTTTTCGCAATATGACGGGCCATGTAGGCAGCCGAGCGATCGACTTTCGTCGGATCTTTTCCGCTGAATGCGCCGCCGCCGTGACGACCCATGCCGCCGTAGGTATCGACGATAATTTTGCGTCCGGTCAATCCGGTGTCACCCATGGGGCCGCCGATGACGAAGCGTCCGGTAGGATTGATGTGATATTTGGTGTCGGCGTCGAGCAGATGGCCGGGCAAAGTGGCCTGAATAACATGTTTGAGAATGTCCGCGCGAAGTTCATCGTTGCTGACATTTTCCGCGTGCTGGGTTGAGATCACGACGGCGTCGATGCGAACCGGTTTGTGGTTGGCGTCGTATTCCACGGTCACTTGCGATTTGCCATCTGGCCGCAGATAAGGAAGTTTGCCAGTCCGCCGCGCTTCCGAAAGCTTCATCACCAGTTTGTGCGCGAGTGAGATCGGCATGGGCATCAGTTCTTCGGTTTCGTTGCAGGCGAAGCCGAACATCATGCCCTGGTCGCCTGCGCCGCCGGTGTCCACACCCATGGCGATATCGCCGGACTGCTTATTGATGCTCGAAATCACCGCGCAAGTGTTGGAATCGAATCCGTAAAGCGCGTTGTTGTAGCCGATCGAGGAAATGGTGCCGCGCACCAGGTTCTGAAAATCGACATAAGCCTTGGTGGTAATTTCGCCGGCAATGACTACCAATCCGGTGGCGGTCAAAGTTTCGCAAGCCACGCGGCTGGTGGGATCTTCGCTCAGGCAGGCATCAAGAATAGCGTCAGAAATCTGATCGGCGATCTTATCGGGATGGCCCTCAGTCACAGATTCGGAAGTAAAAAGAAAACGGTTCTTGGACGACAATCGGCTCTCCTTAAGACAGTTTCGGCTTCACGTATGGCGGGGGGCGAACCAGGGACACTGGCCATGAAATGAGCGCTTGGCAGTCATCTAAAAAACTACCAGAGAAGGGGTGCGGATGCAATGATTTTTGACCCAACAGCGAGTCCCCTCAGTAAGGGGCAATCCGGGCCGGTCAAACGGGAAAGATCGGAGCCTAAGCCGCACAAAATGCACAGATTACTTCTGGTTACTGGGAGGTTACCGACGTGTCCGCGGACTCCGGTTTTGGGAGTTGGGGGCGAAGTCCGCTCGAGTCAAAGGTAAGAGATCTGACTTCCCCTTCTTCGGCTTGCAAAGGGACCTTATTACCATTGAACCAAAAATCCACCCCGCCAAGATTGCCAACCTTCACCTCAATTTTATTGTGGGCCTCGATGGATTGCTGTCCTGCCTCTTCCAGGGTCACCTCAAAGGCCGGCTTGTCGTCGGCTTTGATGGAGATCCAGGATTCTTCGGCGGCTTTGATGAGCACCACAAACGACCCTCCGGCCGGAGCGGAATTCGCAGCCGTAGAAGTCGCGGCCGGTGTGGCAGGAGCGGACGATGGCGCGCCTGGCGCCGGCGTTCGGGTGGTGGTCGAAGATGCGCTGGCATTAGCCCCCGATCTCACTGGCCCTCGAGCGAAGAAATGCCAGACAGCCAGGCCCAATAGCACGAAGGCGACAATAGACGCCGCAATGGCCCAGGGGAAATTCGAGGTCTCGTCTTCGGGTTGATCGACTTTTTCGGCGAGAACTTCCTTCCGCGCCACGACTACCGGGACAGGCGCTTTTGAAGCCTGCGCTGGGACCGGCTCCACAACTTCTGCCTTCTTGGGTTGCGCTTCCCCCGACGCTATCAGATAGTCCGCAATGGTCTGATCTTCATCCAGGCCCACGCAGCGCGCATAGGCACGGACGAATCCGCGGTTAAAAATGCCACCGGGGAGCTGCTCGAAATGGTCTTCTTCGAGGGCGCGAAGGAAACGCGTGCCAATTTTGGTGGTCAGGGCGATGTCTTCCAGGGTAATGCTGCGCTTCTCACGCGCTTTCTTTAATTTGTCTCCGAATGGCGGCAAGCGGTCGGCTCTCCCTTTCATGGTGCTGCACGCAGGCTAACGACAGATAAATATATGTCAAGCGTTTAGTGGAACATGCATGAATTTTGTGGATAGGACAAGAACCATACATGCCAAGTCCGGCTTTGGAACTGGCCCCACGCCCGTGGACACGTGACCCTACAGGTTCGTATTACTATGGTTCATTGCTCCGGCTTCCGGGCCCCGCTTATAATCGCAGCATTTCCACCATATTCGAGGTTGAAGTTCGATGACGCAAGCCCCCGGCGCCGGTCGTAACCGGCAAAGTCAAGAGCTAAACATCTTCCATGATGTTGCTAAAGCCCTTACTTCGTCCCTGGACCTCGATTCCATCCTGCAAACCATCATGGAAAAGATGGCGGAATACTTCAAGCCTGACACCTGGTCCTTGCTCATGGTGGACCCCGAACGCGACGAACTCTACTTCGCCATCGCAGTTGGCAGCGCCGCCGAGGCCCTGAAGAATGTGCGCCTCAAAGTCGGCGAGGGTATCGCCGGACACGTCGCCAAACACGGCGAAAAGTTGATCGTGCCGGACGTAATGACGGATCCCCGCTTTACCAAACGCATCGATGAAATGACCAAGTGGGAGACGCGCTCCATTATCTGCGTGCCGGTCCGTTCGAAACTCCGCGTCCTGGGCGTGATTCAACTGGTCAACGTCGACATGGAGCACTTCGGCGACGACGAGTCATTCTTTCTGCAAGCCCTCTGTGATTACGCCGCCATCGCCATTGAGAACGCCCGCTCGGTGGAGAAAATTCAGGAACTCACCATCACCGACGACTGCACCGGCCTCTACAATGCCCGGCATCTGTACAAGACATTAGAAAAAGAAGTCTACCGCTCCGCCCGCTTCGCCTACGAATTCACCGTCCTCTTCATCGATCTCGACCACTTCAAGCAGGTCAACGACACCCACGGACATCTGATTGGAAGCAAACTTCTGGCCGAAATCGGCTACCTGGTCAAAGCGCAGCTACGCTTAATCGATTACGCTTTTCGCTACGGTGGCGACGAATTCGTGATTTTGCTGCCGCAGACCGGAAAAGATCAGGCGCTGGTAGTCGCTCGCCGCTTGCGCGACAGCATGCGTGCCAGCATGTTTTGCAAGGAAGAAGGGCTCAATCTGAACGTCCGCGCTTCGATTGGAGTCGCGACCTATCCGCATGACGCCAAGACCCCGCACGACGTGATCCGCCAGGCTGACGAGATGATGTATCTGGTGAAGAACACTACCAGGGACAATATCGGGATTGCACAGCGTGGAGTGATGAAGTAAGAGAGATTTTTGATTTTAGATTTTTGATTTCAGATTCTAAAACCCAAAAAATCTGGCGGACAGGTGGCCTATTCTAAATATCGCGCTCTGCGAAATTTAGAGTCGGGATGTTGGAGGCCAATCCAAAACACAATCCTCATCCAGATTTGGGAACTGCCGCACTTAAGCCAAAACCGGGATTGAATGGGACCCTGCCTAGATTCTCTGCATGCGAACAGGATCTCGCGGCAATGCCGAGGCCAGGACGAGTGCTGCTCCGCCGAAGAGCAATGTGTCCGCGACGTAATTTATTGCCACTGTGATGTCCAGCGTGGACCCACCATGGGCGAGGATCAAAATAGACAGATATAGCGAAAAAGTCAGGACGGTCATTAATGCGCCGACTGAAGCTGCGGCCATCCTGGATTTTTTGTTCAGGAGCAAGCCGATTCCGGCGGCCAGCAGGATCGCTCCAGCGATGTATCCCCATAAGCTGGGCAACGGAACCCAGGATGGCGTGATTTTTGGCAAGGGAACACCGGGCGCAAACTCGGGATGAAGAAAATGTTCGGCAGCATAAAAGATCGCCGCAATCGCTATGACGATGCGTCCAAACAAAATCATCCATTTCGATTGTCGCGGCGACGACGTCCGGCTATGCAGTCCGGCGAGGGCCCATGCGCTTGCGCCAAAAGAGAGATCTCTCAGCACAACCGCCCACGCGAACCGGTCTTTAGGATTTGCGACGAGATTCGGAATATGAATCGTGCAAACAAATATAAGGAACATCAATCCAAGCAGAGTCGATGACAGGCGTACGAACTTCCGGACAGTAAAACTGGTAGCGGCAGCGAGCAGTGCGAACCCGAAAAAATATACCCAAAACAAATGCCACGGTATTCGGGACGGGATCATCGCCTGCATAAACTTCGCTTCGCCGAAATGCTCAGCCGAAAATACAGCCAGCGGAACCGCGAAGAAGACGCAGCCCAGGGTGACGAGCTTGTCCCAGCCGCGGGCCGCGCTGATCTCTTTTCGCAGGAGAAAAACTCCGGCGATAAGATAGACCACCCCGGCAAAACACATCCAGAAATTTGTTGACGAAAGCATCAGAACCTCTTTCGCGAAGGCACTGCGGCAGAGATTATATCTCGGCCGCCGGGTGCGCATTCCGAAAAAGCCACCCGCCGCGGCCTTCGAATTTTCCAGGGGATGACTTCGGGTTGTTTGTCATTCGCCTGATTGCATCGACCACGGCCGTACGGAAAGTATTGACTCTAATCTCTCGAAATCATCTTTCCTTGTAGAGGACCTTGCCGTTACGGATCGTGAAGCGCACTTTGGAGAACGCCGTGACGTCCTGGGCAGGGTCGGCGCTTAGGACCACGAGATCGGCCTTCAGATCCTTTGCGACGCGGCCGGAATGGCCAGAATCTCCAAACTTTCGCGCCGGATTTGTGGTGAGCGACGCGAGAATCTGCTTATAGTTCATGCCGGCCTGCGACATGAGAGTGAATTCCAGCGTCGTATCGTAGTGGTCGGTGTAGCCGATATCTGTTCCAAACAGGATATCGCCGCCCGCCTCTGAGTAAGCCCGGAGTTGGTCAACCATTTGGGCAATCCAAGCCGTGCGTTGCTGGTCGGGGATGTTTTGCCTGCGGCCCTCGACATCGAACAAGGTCAGGGTTGGGATCAAACTCATGTTCGCACGCTTCAGTTGCTGGGTGAATTCAGGAGTCCATGGCGGCGATTGGGGCAGCGTATGGGCCAATACGTCAACGCCGCTGTCGATTGCTACCCGCGCGCCATCCATGTTGGTGGGATGGGCGAACACCGGCATATGGTGACGATGTGCCTCGTCGACCGCAGCCTTAGCAGTGGCTAACGGCAGGAGGGCCACTTCTCCGCGTCCCTGGTCGGAACCGGTAAACAATTTGATTCCATCCGCACCTTTCGCGGCATGATCGCGCACCAAGCGCAATCGCCTGTTCCGGGGTCTGGGTGTTCTCCATATGGAGATGATTTTGGCGGAGAAAATCACGAGCATACACCGGCTCAATCGTCCAGACCGGTTCCCCGACGGTGAAAATGCGTGGACCGCGCAGTTCCCCGCTTTCGATACGGCGGCGCAGTGCGAGAGTATTGTCGAGCACGGAGGCGACATCGAACACGGTGGTGAAGCCCCAACGGTTGAACATCGTATCTAGTTGTTGATCAAGCTCCTTTGCGCCGGAGTTCTGTACGTGAAGAAGAGCGGGAGGCTGTATGTGAACGTGACTGTTCCAGAAGCCCGCGGTAATCACAAGTCCTTTACAGTCGATGACCGTCGACGAATGCGGGATGTTAATGGTGGAGCTGGGACCAACGGAGACGATCACGCCGTCTCTCATCACGATCGATCCGTTTTCGATCGGCGGATCAGTGGGCGAGGGATAAATCTTTGCTCCAGCCAGAGCCAGGTCCTGGGCGCGAGCCACGCTGCTGGCGATAAGTAGCACGCTCAAAAGTAGGGCTAATCGGATTCGCATATCGGTCATATACGATTTCGGCATTGGTATTGTTTCAAGTAATCGTTCATAACGTCCCGCGAACCGCTGTGGGCCGCCTGACACCCCAAAGTCGGGAAAATTTCCTGAAACGGGTGGCGCAATCTGAATTTCGCGACCTTTGCGAAATTTAGAGTGGGAATGTCGGGGCCGATCCAAAACCAGCGACTGGCTTCGGGGACGGGAGCGCCCCACTCAAGCCAAAACCGGGCTTGAACGGGCCACCTGTCAACTTTGATGAAGAAGAAAAAAGGCCCCGTTTTTAAACGGGGCCTTTACATGTCACCGACTACTTTCCTAGTTTGCCCTTCACGCTGCCTACGCCGGTGCAGAAATCCCAGCCCTTAACGGCGAGGTAGCCGTCATAGAAATAACAGGATCCCTTGATGGTATCGGCGAAATCCGCAACGACCGCTTTGTTGTTGTAGATTTCCGTGAGTTCGGCGTCGCTCGAAGTGTTTTTGAGTCCGGTGGCGTTGACAACCCCAGCCAGCGCAGGAGAAGACAGGCTGGTCCCGCCGACGATCCAAAAACTGCTTGGACCGCCTTGGCCGTTCAATCGAGTGCTGTCCACGACCCATACACCGGTGTTGGGATCGGCGTCGAAGGCCAAGTCGGGAGTACCGCGCGTGTCGCCTACGACACTTTCGATTCCGTTCTGATAGCTGGGACGAGGTTCGACGGTGCTAGGGCCGCCGCCAGTGGAATTCCAGGCCAGCTCCGCCTGAAACGCGCCGGTGATTGGATTTCGGCTGATGGTGGTGCCACCCGCCGCAATCACGTTAGGCGAAGAGCTGGGATAGCTGGTTCCCTGGGTGTCTCCAGTCGAAGCGAAGAACACCACCCCGGATTCCACGAACAAGGAGTCGGACGAGGTTTCGCTGGCGTCCTCCGCTCCACCCCAACTCATGCTGACTTCTCCGCCGCCCGCTGCGTTCACCAGTGCGGCGGCTTTGGTGACGGCGGCATAGAGGTCGCTGTTGTTGTTCGACTTTGCCTCCACCAAAATGATTTCGGCGCTGGGTGCCATGGCGTGGGCCCATTCGATGTCCAGTGATTCTTCCAGTTCCCATCCTCCGGTGGAATCCTGCGCCGGCTTGGTTCCAGTGGCGTAGACCACGGAGAAAGTCTTTGAAGTCGGCACGGGCAAACCGAATTGGGTGGAGAATGCCGCCAGGTCGCCGGCGGCAGTGGGATCGTCATAAGCGTCGACAATCGCGATTGCGCCGAATCCGCCGGTGGGGTTGGCGGTCACTGTATTGGGATTGCATCCCTTCACCAGCTTCGTGAGCTTATAAAGGCAGCCGATAGAGGCCGGGGTCTCATAGAAAGTTCCAGGTTCGGGCGTGCCGACGAAAGGCCTGGAACCGGCCGCAGGAATAGTACCCGCCGCAGGCTGCAGGACGAGAACGTTGGTGTGGGAACGAACGCCGCGATCCTCGATTCGCTCAACACTGGAGTCGGGCACAATCACTCGAGCGCGATGAAGGTCATTTTGGGCGAACGCCGGACCGGAAAGTCCGATCGATATGGAAGCGATTAGGACGGGTGACAGGGTCGAAAATCTCATAAACGGTAGTTCCTCTCGAACGCGGGATGCAAAAGAAGACATGCTGAATTTTGAAGCTGCCGGGGGGACTGAGATAAGAGCCATAGGCTCTTAAGAGGCTAGGAGAGTTTCTCCCAACACTCAATGGCTGTCAAGATGAAAGGATTTGCATTTGGAGGTGCTGAATTAGTCGGCGGAAGCGGCCACTGGCTTGGCAATCAGCGATTCTCGCACCTTTTCTTCTGTCGCCGGATGTGGATGGATCCATTTGCGGACTTCAGGCAGCGCGGCACGCATGGCGGTCTCGCCCGCCTTCACCAGATCGGCGCTATGCTCGAAATCGTCGTATTTGTATAGGTGAACGTCTGGTTCAACAACCAGGTCGGCAGCCTGTTTCCACTGGCTGCTGTTCATTTCCTGAGCAATGGCAAAACATTGGCCGATCACTTCAAACACATGGCGAGGTCCTTCCAGGTTTGTCCACTTCCCTTTCAGACTTACTGCCAGAACGCGGCTCGCGCCCATGTCCCGCAGCGGCTGCGTGGGTACCGGATAAGCGAGCATGCCGTCCACTAACAAACGGCCGTTCAGTTTGACCGGCAAAAACATGCCGGGATAGGCGCAACTGGCGCGGACCGGATCGACCAGCGGGCCGGAATGAAACACGACGCCCTCGCCGGTGGAAAAATCCGTGGCAGTGACCGCCAGCGGAATTTTCAAGTCTTCAAATGTTTTGACTTTGAGAAGATGGTCGAGAAATCCGATCATGCGCTGATTGCTGGCGAATCCGCAGCGGGAGAGCGTCCAGCGGGCGAAGTGTTTGAAGCGCACCCGCTCCGCAAACTGCTCACATTCTTCGACGCTGAGTCCGCTGCAATAGGCTGCACCGATCAGTGCACCTACACTCGTGCCTGCTACAAAATGGATGGGAATGTTTTCTTCTTCGAGAACTTTGAGCACGCCGATATGTGCGATGCCACGAGCAAACCCGCCGCCCAGAGCCAATCCGATGCCGGGGCCGTGATCTTCGGGCGCAGCAGCGTTACGCCCCGAAAACTCCCGTCCAAATGCCTGCACCGAACGAACGATCCTATCCAGACCCTTCACGGGAAACTCCGCTTCTCTTCTATCCGATTAGATGCCAACCGCACCCAGGTTGTCACATATCGCCGGTGCAGGGCCCCCGTTACCTGGACGCGACCGTTGGGGCGGACGGCCAGGTGAGGGACGCTTGTGCATAACTCTCTTATTCCTGATAACTTGGGCCCATGCCCAGGGAGATTTCTGCCGGAGGAGTTGTCGTCCGCCGTTCCGGCCAAACCTGGGAAGTGGCCGTCATCCAGCCCCAAAGAGAGCCGCCGGCGGGCTCTCCCGTTCCCGGTAAGAAGAAAGCATCGCCAAAAATGCTGCTGGCATTACCCAAAGGACTGGTCGACGCCGGCGAGAAGCCTGAGCAAACCGCCGTCCGCGAAGTGCGCGAAGAAACCGGACTTACGGCGGCGATTGTCACGAAACTCCGCGATATCAAGTATGTTTATGTGCGCACTTGGGGAGATCAGCAACGCATTTTTAAGATTGTGAGCTTTTACCTACTGCACTACACGTCGGGCGAAATCGATAATATTGATCCCGAAATGCGCGTCGAAGTGAAGCAGGCTTTGTGGATTCCTCTTGAGGGCGCAGCCGCCAAACTTTCTTATCGCGGCGAACAGGAAGTGGTACAAGCGGCGCAGGAGTATTTGAAATTGCATCCCGAGGCATAAATTTTTATGACGCGCATCCACGCCGAAAAACATTTTACTTCCAGCAATTTTGTGCGCGACATTGTCATTGGGATGTCTGACGGGCTCACCGTGCCGTTCGCACTCGCAGCCGGACTATCCGGGGCGGTGCAGAACACTCGACTGATTGTTGTAGGCGGTTTGGCAGAGATCGCCGCGGGGTCGATTGCCATGGGATTGGGCGGCTACCTTGCCGCGCGGGGAGATGCGGAACATTACGAACAAGAACGCTTGCGCGAAGAACGCGAGATTATTGAGATACCGGAAGAAGAGAAAGCGGAAGTGAGCCGCGTTTTCGAGGCCTACGGACTCACCAAAGCACAAAGCATGCCAATTGTTGAGGCGCTGAGCGAGCATCCAAAATCGTGGGTGGATTTCATGATGCGCTACGAACTTGGATTGGAAGCGCCCGATCCACGGCGCGCCATCACGAGTGCCGCGACCATCGCCGCATCATATGTAGCCGGCGGCCTGATTCCACTTTCCCCCTACATTATTCTCGGCAATGCAGTCCGCGGATTGGAATTTTCGGCAATAGTGACCTTGGCCGCATTGGGGATTTTCGGCTATATGAAAGGGCGATTCACCGGCACCGGGCCTTTGCGCAGTGCTACCCAAACCGTGGTGATTGGCGGATTGGCCGCAGCAGCCGCGTTTGTGCTGGCGAAACTGATTTCGTAGCTATAACACTCAATAAGAACTCTGTGTCATTCTGAGCGGAGAGGAACTTCGCCCAAGCCAATTTCCCCGCAGTCGAAGGACCCCTGCAAGCTTTCACTCCGGCCGTCGTCTCAGACCTCACAGGAAATCCCTAAACCGCTGGGAGTCTGCGATCTGTAGGGGTCCTTCGACTCCACGCGAACTGCGCTCCGCGCAATTCGCGTTGCGCTCAGGATGACAACGGAGTGGGAGTAGCTCGATTCGCCGGCTTCCCGCATAATGGCTGAGTGAGTCATCGATCGTTCTTCTTATTTCTCCTATGTGCGGGACTTACTATCGGCGCGATTCCTCTGTCCGCAAAAAGTAAACACTCCCCGGCAACAAGTCTGCTGGATCGCGAATACGTCGCCGCTCTGGCATCTGCAAATCGATTCCTCACTGCATGGCAAACTCAGGACCACGAAGCCGGAATCATTTTGTTGACCGACAACGCCAAACATCAAGTTTCTGAGGATCGCCTGCAGGCGTTCTTCGCTCCGGGATCGGAGATTCAGCAGGGATATGAGATCAATCGCGGTAAAAAGCTGGGGGCAGGACGCTACGTTTTTCCTGTCGCCCTATTTGAAATTGGGCCCGACCACAAATGGGTGCACCCACGCTTCGCGCAAATCGTTGTGGTGAATACTGGTAAAGACGACTGGGCGATCGATAAACTGCCGTAGACGTCCGCGGAACGGAGTGTCCATGAAACAAATTCACAAAGTCGCAATTCTTGGAGCAGGCACTATGGGAGCGCGCATCGCTGCGCACTTTGCCAACGCCGGCATTCCCAGTTATCTGTTCGACATCGTTCCCAAAGATACTCCAGCCGACGCCAAGCCGGAGGCGCGTAACAAAATCGCAGCCACAGGACTCGATGCCGCGAAAAAATCCAAGCCTGCGGCTTTCATGGAAGCTTCTCTCGCAAAGCTGGTCACTATTGGCAACTTCGATGACGATCTAAAAAAACTTGCCGAAGCAGATTGGATCATCGAAGCGATCGTCGAAAATCTCGACATCAAGCGTGGATTGCTAAGAAAGGTCGAAGCCATTCGTAAACCTGGCACGATCATTACGACGAACACCAGCGGCTTGCCCGTCGGGAAAATTGCTGAGGGATTCTCGGACGACTTCCGGCGTTCCTGGTTCGGCACGCATTTTTTTAATCCTCCGCGATATATGCGGCTGTTTGAACTTATTCCCACGCCTGAGAGTGATCGAGCCGCGATCGATGCCGTCGCCCATTTTGCCGATGCGCATCTCGGCAAAGGCGTGGTCTTCGCAAAAGACACCCCGAATTTTATCGGCAATCGCATTGGAACTTTTTCGGTGCTGAATGTCATACGGCTGATGCAGGAGATGGATCTGTCGATCGAAGATGTCGATGCCTTAACGGGGAGCGCTGTGGGATGGCCGCGGTCAGCGACATTCCGGACAATCGACTTGGTAGGGCTCGACATTTTAGGACACGTCGTCGGCAATATGACGGGAGCGACTGCTCTCGATGAACGCAGCGATCTCAAACTTCCGGACTTTTATTCGCAAATGCTCGAGCGGAAATGGCTCGGCGACAAAACGAAGGGCGGCTTCTATAAAAAAGCGAAGGTGGAAGGCAAAGAAGACGAACGCCTTGCCCTCGATTGGAAGACGCTCGAATACCATCCTCGGTCGAAACCAAAATTTGCCGCGCTCGACATGGCAAAGAATGTCGAAGACACTGGCGCACGCGTCCGGATGTTGCTTGGCCTCGATGGCAGCACTCCGCCGAAGGCCGATAAAGCCGGGCAATTCCTATGGTCGGCGCTCTCTGAACTTTGGACGTACTGCGCCAATCGCATCCCGGAAATTTCTGATTCCATCGTTGAAATCGACCGTGCCATGCGTCTAGGGTTCAACTGGGAGTTGGGTCCATTCGAATTGTGGGACGCCGCCGGCGTTGAAGCCACTGTCGAGCGCATGAAGAAAGAAGAAAGGCCGATCGCGGCGAATGTTGAACAGCTGTTAGCAGCAGGAAAGAAATCCTGGTATCTGGACGATCCTAAAGCGGCGTCGGGACGCGCGTATTTTGATCTGGCTTCGAACGAGTATAAGTCGGTGCAAGTCTCCGAAGGCGTGTGGTCGGTTGCGGTGGCGAAAAAATCCAATGGCGTAGTGAAGAAAAACTCGGGAGCTTCATTGGTCGATCTCGGCGACGGCGTGGCATGCATTGAGTTTCATTCGAAGATGAACACGCTGGGCAGTGACATCCTCAGCCTTATTATTCAGACTTGAAACCCAGGAGAGCCAGGTACATCCACGAGCGCCAGCGACGGCCGAATTCGGTGCGGAACAGCATTCTACGACCGCCAACATGACCTCCTGGGGCGAGTCTGATTCCCGTGGGCCCCGCCGACAAGGGCGGCAGCCTGTGCCAGACACGTCGTGCTACCACCCCGGCTGTACCGCCAAACGGGGTCAAGTCGGATTGCAGCCAACGGGATTCGAACCCGTGTCGCCACCTTGAGAGAGCGGGTTGAAATCGTCCACTCGATTCGAATCCATACCATTATTCCTGTTCAAGAGGGTCGTCCCGTCCAGCCCGTCTGCTCGGTGGGTCCGAGTACGGATGAATAGTTGGGCACTCGGATGGGCAACGGCATCCGAATACTCTCACCCACGCAGTCGAGATTTGGACTCCCGCTCCCCCCCGAGGCTGGGGTTAGGAATCAGTTGGAGTTTGTCCAGGCAGTCCAGCGTTCTCACCGGATAGGCGGCGAGATCACAAGTACGGGGGGATCCCCCGTGACACCTTGTCCTGGGCTTCCTTAGTCTCATATGGCGAGCGTACGCTCGCATCGTCCTTCCTGTGGTGACGGCGCAGCTCGGAAATCTGCGCCGGGAAAGGTTGCGGCCCGAAAGGAGATCTCAGACGGTTCGCGCCAACGCCCCCGAGAGCGCAATCGCGTGGCCGGGCCCGACCGGGAAACCCACCGCTCTGTCTCCCGCCAAGACTCGAGGGCGACGACCTGCGGACCGTCGCCGCGGCACTGAGGAGTACTACGCCGGGGTGGGCCAGTCACTCTATTAGCCGATGACGGCGCTAAAGATGCCGACGGACTAGGACAACGGCCAGGGTGGACCTCCAGTTCCGGCGGCTCGTGGTGCCCACCTGTAGAGGCCACCCCGCAATCAGCCCTCCGTAGGTGCGCTCTTGTCCGTGCAGACCGACGCAATCGTCTTTGTCGGGGCGCACGCGCCGCCCTCGTTCCCGTAGTCAATCCTGTCGAAGTGCGCCGACTGGATGACCCCCTGGCTCTGGCACACGGCTACTGGTCGGGCTCCGTCGATGAGGCAGATGGCCGCCGTGAGATAGTTCGCCGTTGCCACGATGTCGTGGGTGACTGGGTTGGTGGGGTCACGCAACTCGCCGGCGATTTGTTCCTGGCTTTGCCCGTGCAGAACACCCGGGTCGTAGCTCGACGACGAGATCACGACCCGGTTCCCGAAGTCCACAAACGGGAGGCCTCCCGGATTGGCGGGGAAGTACTTGGCCGAGGTGTAGCTGTCGTAGAGGGTCGCCTCTTCGGGGGAGGGCTGCTGCAGAATGGGGTAGTCGCCGTCGGGAAGTGGGTGGTTGGCGTTGTGCTCCACCGTCCGCACCGCGATGTAGGGGCTCGCGTACCTTGCCCGCGAGAAGGTGAACGTCTGGGTCGACGGATAGACGTCGGTCGGGCTCGATGCGTCGGTGCCTAGCTGGGACCAGGTTCCGAACCGTGATGTGGCGACGACAAAGGCCCAGCGCTCTGCCGCGGAGTACGGACAGGGCTCGGACCCCTCGTAGAAGACGCCTGGTTTCCCATCGAATGTCAATTGACGTTGGCCACGAAGGACGACGGGCGGAGTTACGGCGTGCTGGAGACCGACGGCATCGAATACGACCTCAGGAACATGGGTGACCTTCTGCACGACTGCCCGGGGGGCGCCATGCCATGGCTCACCATCCTTTGCACCTATTGCACTGGCCGGCACCGCCGACGCGACGAGCATGATCAGCATTCCTGCGACTGTCCAAGCTGGTGGTTTGTGCACGAAGGCTCCTCAAGTTAGGTGTCCCATGGGCCTTGCGGCTCCCCATGCCGCATTGCCTTGCCAACTTCCCCCGACCAGTGGACCACGGGGCCGAGCGCCGCCGAATCGGGGGCAGCCCTGTATTTGGGTGGGGGGCAGCCCTTAGACCCCAAGCCGGCTCGCAGCTGACAGCCCGTTTGGTCCGTTGGACGCCCGCTGGCTGGCTGGGCTCCAGTTGTCCCGTCCGCCGTTCCCGAGGGAGCCAAGCTCGCAACCTCTTGAGATCTGCTCAGGGATAGCCCTGATCCCAAGGCAGGCGTGCGGTGTCAGACTGAGTTCGTGGCGCCGTCCGCTGGCATTCTTGTGGTTGACGACCACGAAGGGTTTCGGAGTTTGTGCGGAAGATGCTCGAGTCGGATGGCTTTACCGTGGCCGAGGCGTCGACAGGCGCAGAGGCGACGGAAGCGGTGTCGTTGGTACACCCGCTGCTGGTCCTCCTCGACATCCAACTCCCGGATTCCGATGGGTTCGAGGTCGCCCTACGGCTAGCGGCGCAAGAGCACCCGATTGTCATCGTCCTGACGTCCACTCGGGAGGCGACCGACTACGGGTCCCGGATCGCACAGAGTCCGGCGGCTGGCTTCTTGCCGAAAGACCAGCTGTCCGGTGC
This sequence comes from uncultured Acidobacteriaceae bacterium, assembly GCA_963794195.1. Taxonomy (GTDB): domain Bacteria; phylum Acidobacteriota; class Terriglobia; order Terriglobales; family Acidobacteriaceae; genus DATBAX01. The sequence goes on along the minus strand of CAWCCU010000001.1, from coordinate 5,585 downwards.
CGCACTACGCGCCTTTCTCGCGGGAAGCTCCTCGTGAGTCGGCGACTGCGCGGAGCCTGATCCTCGGCGCCATCGTCGCGGTGGCTCTGCAGCTCTTCACGGCCTACGTTCCCGCCCCGCCGTCCGGCGGGCAAGCGACGGCTTATGCCGTCACGACGGCTGCTGTCGGGCTCTCCTTCTTCGTCGCCGGCATCATGGCGTGGGCGCACTGGCCGACCAACCGGTTGGGCCTGCTGTTCACGCTCGTCGGGTATTTCTGGTTGCTCCCTGCGATTACTCTCAATGTTCGCAATTCGCTGACGTTCACTATCGGCTACCTCTCTCAGCCCTTCTACCAGGCGCCGTTGACCCAGCTAGCCCTGTCTTGGCCCACCGGCCGGCTGCGCTCGGGCTTCGAGCGGGAATCGTGGTAACCGAGTACGTCTGGCTCTTCCTCTATAACCTCGCCCAAACCCTTTTCTGGAACCCCCGCACCAACGGCTGCTCTGCCGCGTGCCCGGCGAACCTCCTGATGGCAGACGGCTCGAACCGAGTCCTCAACACGATCAGCACTATCGGGATCTTCCCGAGCCTGGCGATCAGTGTCATTGTGCTGGCACTGATCGTCCGACATTGGCAGTCGGCACGCGGTTGGTCACGCCGTGCCATACGTCCGCTCGTGGTGATCAGCTTCGCCGTGGTCACGGTGAACGTCTTGCAGAACGTGGCCGACGTGCACAACTTGCCTGTCTCGGCGTTCGTCCTCTGGATGATCGGCTCCCTGCTCCTTTTCTCCGGACCGGCGCTGGTCGTGCTGAGCCTCACCCGGGCACGCACCGCCGCAGCGGCCGTGAGGACGGCGTTGGTGGATCTCGAACCCGGACCGGCACCGGACCGGCTCCGGGACGCCTTGGCGGAGCGCTGGGCGACCCCGCCCTTCAGCTGGCCTTCCGGCGGCCGGACGGGCCTGACTACCTCGACACCGCACACCACCGCGTCGACCCAGCCCGACCCGAGGCAGGCCGAGCCATAGCGCGAGTCGACGAAAAGGGGGATACGGTGCTCATTTACGACGAAGGCCTGACCCACGAGTCCCAGCTGGTAAAGGTCGCCGTGACCGCGGCCAACCTGGCCCTTGAACATGCCCGGCTCCAAGCCGAGGTACAAGCCCAGCTTGAACAGGTCCGGGCCTCGAGCGCGGATCGTCGAGGCCGGCGACGCCGAGCGACTTCGACTCGAACGCGATCTCCACGACGGGGCCCAGCAGCGATTGGTGACCCTGAGCCTGGCTCTCACGATGGCCAGCACTCGGGCCGCCGGCATCGACCCGGAGCTCGACTCCCTGCTCGAGTCGGCGAGCAAGGAAGCACGAGAGGCTCTCGTCGAGCTACGAGAGCTGGCCCGAGGCATCCACCCTGCCGTGCTGACCCAGACCGGGCTAGCCGGAGCACTCGAGGCCCTGGCGGAGCGTTCAGCCGTCGCCACCACGATCACCGAGGTGCCTCCCGGACGTCTCCCCGCCCCCATCGAGGCGACCGCCTACTTCGTAGCTTCCGAGGCGCTGGCCAATGTGGCCAAGCACGCGGCAGCCGAGAACGCCCGTGTGGCGATCCGTCACTGTGACGGGCGTCTCACGGTCGAGATCAGTGACGACGGAGTCGGCGGCGCACGGCCGGACGCCGGTTCGGGGTTGCGGGGTCTGGCTGACCGAGTGGCGTCGGTCGGTGGCCACCTCCACCTGCACAGCCCACCGGGGCACGGTACCCGTCTGGTAGCGGACCTCCCGTGTCCATGACGGCGCCGGACGCAACCTCGTTGCGAGTGGTTATCGCCGAGGACGCGGTACTGCTCCGCGAGGGGCTTCGCAGGGTTCTCTCCGACTCCGGCCTGGAGGTGGTGGGAGTCGCCGGGAACGCCACCGAGCTGTTGGCCGCTGTCGAGAGCCTTCGGCCGGATGTCGTGCTGGCGGACATCAGGATGCCCCCCACGCAAACCACCGAGGGCCTGCAGGCGGCCCTTCAAATCCGCCGGCAGTGGCCAGGGACGTCTGTCGTCGTCGTCTCCCAGCACGTCGAGACCCAACACCTCTTTGAGCTGCTCGCTGACGATCCACGGGGCGTGGGGTACGTGCTCAAGGAGCGAGTCGCCAACATCGGACAGTTCGCCGACGCCATCCGTCGGGTGGCGGCCGGCGAGTCGGTGATTGACCCGGACGTGGTCTCCCGCCTCGTGGCCCGCCCTCGGCGGGGCAGCAGCCCGGTCGATACCCTGACCGAGCAGCGAGCGCGAGGTGCTCGCCCTCATGGCCGAGGGCCGGTCGAACCAGGCCATCGCCGTCGAACTCTGGATGTCGCGCAAGACGGTCGAGACCCACGTCGGGAACATCTTCACCAAGCTCGGCCTGGCACCGGCTCCGCAAGACCATCGGAGGGTGCTCGCCGTCCTGGCCCTTCTCCGCCACTGAGACGGAGCGTCCCCGAGGAAGCGGACAGGCTGGAGCGGCCGCGCCCACCGGCACGGATCTTCCGGCGATGACGGATCGTGACCGAGACGCTTTCGATCGCGGTCAGGACCCTCCATTCGGGCATCGCGATGTCGCCCTCGGAATGGACAGGGAGTCGGAAGCCGATGGCACCGCCACTCCGACGTTCGCCTCACGAGGGCATGGCGAGGGGTGAGCCGACCTCAATTTCCGGGGGTTCCCCGATGCACTTTCGGGGCTATCCCCGATCCGCACCCGCTCCCGCCCATGGTCCACTGACGGTGAGGTGCGAGGCCCGATGTTCAGTGATCGGACCGGGCGGTGGCTCCAACAGGGGGCTCCACCGGACGGCCTCTTCGACTGTCAGGAGAGAGAAAATGCGCAAGCAAATGAAATGGGTCACCGCAGCAGCAGCCGTCGCTGCACTGGCCGTCTTCGGGTCTGCTGGGGTGGGCACGGCCACTGCTTCTCCGACGACGACGTCCCTCAGGTACTACGCCTTCGGCATCAACACCGGCGGCCTCGGTGTCACCAACGGCGGAATCGATCCGGGATTCTTCGCAGCACCTGGCACGAACCCCGCCGTTCTCTCCCAGGGGGACGAAATGATCGTCAACGATCAGCTGACGCTTTCGCACCAGGTCCACGGCGGTTACCCGATCGTGGGCTATGACTCGGGCGTGTGCATCTTGACACGCTTGCCGAATCCAAGCGCAACGACGGGAGCGCAAAAGGGCCCACAGACTCTGGAGAACTGCGACGTCTCGGCGGTGCTCAAGGGTGGCAGCCTCGTTGCCCAGGGCACCATACCCATTGCGTCGCAGCAGCCTCAACCGTCGACGCTGGCAATCGTCGGCGGGACCGGTGCGTACGAAGGGGCAAGGGGGACAGTCCATGTTTCCTTCGGCAAGGAGTACGAAATCTATTCAGTCAAGCTCTCGTAACTTGTCTCGTGAAGTCTGTCCAGCTGCGTTGGGCATAACCGCAGTCATCGGCCGAATCGGGCTGGACCCGCATAGCTGGGGTTGTGGGCATCGGGTCGGCCATCGACGATCCGACTTGGAATTTACCCTTGGGCACACCCATTCAGAGCGAGCGCCGTGTGGTGCGGGGCGGGCGGGGTGGACGACCCACCGTGGTATTCCTGCCGATCCGAAATCACAGGACGAGCACCTGCTACACAAGCCGGTGCCGCCGCTTATTCGCCGGCCCAGTCACAATCCGTAGTACGACTGAGCGACGACCGGCGAAGTAGACCGCGTTTCATGGCATCAGGATTGGCAATCAAACGAGTCGTACGGGGTAGATTTCCCTTCACCCGGTGGATTCGGACGCCAGCTCAGGGGGACTGGGGCGGACGGGCAAGACGGCCTGGACGAACCGGATGACCCTCCGGAATCCGATTCCGCACTAAGGGAACTCGACGACTTACGTGGTGACCTTGGGGTGAATCGCAGGTGCTGAATCTTCGAAGTCTGCGACCTTTGTTGCCCCTAGTACCCCTCCGTGGCATAGGAGTTCAGAAACTGCCGGTGCCACATTCCTGCGCGGTCAGCCTCAGACATGGCGGCGTCGTCACAAACGGCGGTCCACTCGGCTTCGATTACAGAGATCTGATGATCGATGATGGAACGCGCTTCCGTCTTGCTCAAGAGGTAGACGGACGCTCGATCCACACACCCAGCCACCTGGCTCATCCGATAGCCGTCACGTCCAATCGCCATGAGTTGCGCTGTCTCACCGCCCGAGCGTGGTTGGGGGCAGATGTCGTAAGCGGGCGTCAAGGTCAAAGTGAGGTGGGAGCCGTCCCAGAACGCTGAGTGGTTGCGAGCATGATCGTCGTTGTTGCCCACCAAGATGTTGAACGTGATTCGGGCGAACAGTTCCCGCAGGGTCGGTTCGGGTTCGGTGAACCGAGCACGGATCACGTCGGCCAAGTCTGCATAACTGGCATAGCGGGCCGACATCTCGTCCAGTTCGAGAATCGTCAGGGCCGATACTCTCGCCCGACGACCTCCCCCGGCAGGCCGGTCGAATCGCTCGACTAAGAGAACGTCTTTACCAAGGGACTTGGTGATTTCGACCCCAGCCACATTAAGTCCGACTCGGCGGGAAGCTCCATCGCCACGAACTCTGCCTTAACCACCGGATAGGTGTCGGTCGACGAGCTGAATTTCGCTATGAGATGTCGCGTGCCGTTGGTGAGCAGTGACTTCGGGCGCGCTCCACCGATGGCGCTGCCGTAGAGGAGCGCGAGTGCAAGTTCGGGCGACAGGGCGGCTCCCTGTTCGACGAGTTCGGCAGCCTGGGCGAGCTCGTCCAGGGTGGGATGTTCCACTGAGCGTTCGACGTATTTGGTGGGCGACTCTTGGAAGTCCCAGGCGCCGATCCGGTCGGAACCTGATTCAAGGAGGTACGTCAAGAAGCTGGGATCGTCTGCACCGCCGTTGGCGTTGGTGGCTCTCCGATTCTGGATCACTCGCTGGCCCCATGAGTCGGGACCAGAGTCAGCGATGCACCCCGCCACGTCACCCGCGAGCGGCACGATGGGCCCTGGTCGGAGGGGGAGTTCCGGAAGGTAAAGGGATATCGCGTCCGGTCGCTCCAGGTAACTACGCCCATAAGTAAACAGGAGTGACTCCCCGCGTTCGTCCAACCGGCCGGCGACCACGGGGGTACTGGCGCCGGGGAGCCACACCCACACGAACGCATTTGGTGGGTCAGAACTCATCGTCAACAGATATTTTTCGCACTTGCTTGGGTAGGACGGCCAGTCGATCGTCGATGCGCCCTCTCTCGATCCGGCGACGAGCCCTGTCTTGGTCGAAAAGGGGTATGCCGAGAACTGCCGCCGTCTCGAAGGCGATTCCGAGGCCGATCGTGGGGTCTCCGCGCTCCACCTTGTGCATCGTGTTGCTGGTGACCCCGACCCGCTCCGCAAGTTCCTTGAGAGTCCAATGACGCTCCCGGCGAGCAAGGCTGACCCTGGCCCCCAGGAGGCGGGCCGCCTCGATGGTCAGGTTGGAGTAGGTACGGGTGTGGGGAGCCATATACGCATTATAATACGACTATAGCCATTACTGACGTAAAATAATGCGTAATCGGATGTCTTTGAACTGGTACT